>JAXMOK010000001.1:0-1008306 GCA_034669965.1 Balneolaceae bacterium
TGATAGCTGCGGGTAACCACATCCAATTTAAATTCTTTAGTAAATACGCGACGTTGATTCATAGTTCTTTTGAATTACAGCAGCTAATATACCTTAACTCACTGTCTACTAAAATGTAGTAAGCCCAGACTGATTCCTTGTTTATCAACAGGTTTACCGTCCTTCCAATTTCTACTATAAACGACTTTTTGAATTCGGGGCTTTGTAACTGCTTGAAAGTACCCTCCCATTTCAACCATTAAATACTTCCTATTTCCTCCCTCTTCCCTATTTAGTTCAATAATGGCATGTCCGGTTGTTCCAGAACCAGAATAATAGTCCAAAACACAATCGTTAACATCTAAATTACATACTCTTAAAGAGTCCATAACAGCATATAGAGACTTAGGATATGAAAAGGAATTCAAATCTTTGAAAATATCTTTAATCAAATTGGTTCCATAAGAAGTCGCAGAATATTTCTTGTCACCCCACCAAGTATTTGGTAAAACTCCTTCGCTATTAAGACGTGCCTTTACATATATTGCTAATTCTCCTGTTCGGTCATTATCGACCTTAAACTCGGAAGGATTTTCAAGAGTTCTATCTAAACCCCATTTCCATCTCCTATCCCTTCCCTTATCGTCAATTGGGTATAAAATTGTTTCACCAAAATTAGGTTGTTCTTCTAAGATCCATTCATTAGTCTGATCATTCCAATACATTTTTGGAATACGAAACCCATTTTTTGAAATAAAAAAAGGATAATACATAGTTGGCGATTCATCTTTAGTACCACCGTGTTTTCTAAAATTTACCCACTCAAACCTGCCTTTATCATCTTGCTCATCATATCTATTAATTTGCTTGTCGGTTCTTGGTAACCTTCCCACTTCACTATTAATATGGCTTCCATGAACAATACCATATTCATGAGCTATTGATACACCGCGCGCAGTAGATCTACCTGATGGGTTGTTGCGAATACTTATTACTCCGAGTTCATTATCAGGCCCAAATACAGAATCCAATAAGTTCGAAGCTCGGCTAAATTCATAATCATCAATTGTAAAGAAATGAAGACCGCTATTCTTGATTAGTTCCTTAGCGACACTTAATCGATTTTCAATTAACGATAACCAAGATGAATGTCGAAATGAGTTTTTATAAAGGATCTCCGATGAGCTTGTGTTATAAGGTGGATCTATATATATAGCGTCCAGAGTAGATTCATATCTATTCCCAAAAAATCTTAAAGCCTGAAAATTTTCTGAATTGATCATCAATCCATTGGTCTGATCATCTAAATGATCAATGGTTGCCAGCAACTTATACTTCCATTCCCGGGAGTAGAACTGCGTATCTATCATCAGAAAAGGATGAGCTTTCAGAAAGCCTGAAGTAAGTGGTTCGGAATAATCGTCCAGTTCATCAATAGCGTAGAGCGTAATCCATTCCTTTCGTTGTTCCTCATTGGCGGCAATGTCTGCATAGAATTCTTCATCTACCCGATCAAGGGTTATGCAGTAATCGCTTTGGAGAACAAACTTCTTCTTCAGCCATAGCTTTTTCTGGAACTCCTCCAGCTGGGCCAGAAATTCAATGATCTTAAGGGCTACTTTCTTAAAGGCTTTAATCACCTGTAGGGACTGCCGGTAGGATTCTTCCTTATCAAGGTCAATATCATCAATGTGTAGAACCTCATTCTTAATATAGAAATCCAGTTCCCGCTTCAGGAATCCACCAAGGTCTTTATGTATAAAATAGTCGAAGGTGTTTCGAGCTGTATACTCTTTCAGGTGCTTTTCCAGCAGGGTACGCTTCTTATCTTTCTCTGTAGGTTTGGGTTGCAATAACTCAGTAAGCCATGCATTGGGTAAAGCGTCTTTCAGCGTATCAAAAGTCTCCTTCATGAGCTTGTCCTGTTTGGTCTTCTTATTCAGGGGCTCATAGGTAAAATGAATGATCAGTTCCTGATCAGTCTCTTTAAAAGGTTCTTCTGCATAGAGCTTAAAGCGCCGTTCTCCATTTTGTGATTTGTTATTATTCTGCTCGGTAGAGGCCTCCACCAACTCAAAGTTTACCGTCTTCCCGTTCCGGAGATAGAAGCGGTAATTCTTAAAATATTCGCTGGTCTTTATATAATACTGATCATGATTCGCCCAGTGGAGCTTTACTTCCTCGCCCTGGTAAGGGATGGCATATACATCGTCTTTATATCTGCGCTGAGAAATGAAATCTCCTTCATCGTAGTAGCGCTTAAAAAAATTGGTCAGGTGAGAGAAGGTTGTATTCTGTAGATCGGTGGTATCTGCTTTGTAAAGTTGTTGCCTAAGGGCTAATACCTTTTCATTTTTATCAGGATCTACTCCTGCACTTCGTAAAGTTTCTTCCAGGGTTTTGACTTCCTTCTCGAGCTGCTCCTTATTCTGCCCTGCATGTGCATTTAAAGTACTCTCCACTTGAGTAATTAGCCGGTTATCCAGAAAGTCGGTGATCTCATCCCGTTTCTGGTTCATAATCCGGTAAATACCAAAGTCCAGATCGGCCTGATCCAGTTGGAATAATTCTTTTAATATGTTTTTCAGACGATCATAGGCTTGGTTATGTTCACTCATTCCGAACGTTCCCCTTTAAATTCAATAGTGACAGGCTCTTTAATTAATTCCGCTACATTAATGGTAGGCAACAGGTATTGGTTGAACTCTGTGTTCTCTGTTTTGGCGTGCAATACACCACGGCAAGTACCAATAGTTAGCATTTGTAGATGACCTAAAAACCCTGGTTCAATAGTAATACTTTGGCCGTCTTCACTTTGCATGGTTTGCCAAGCTTCTTCTTTAATCTCAAAATGACACGACACTTTAAGTGTAAGAAAGGGAGTATCACCGTGTGTAAAGCGAAACTCTGTTAATACTCCTATAAAATGTGTATTTGGATCCGCCCCATATTCATAGCTTTGCCAAAAACCAACATCTTTATCTTCATCATATATGTCGGGAAAGGTTGCGAATTGTACCGTTTGGATTGCTCGAAATGCAAAACCCACTCCTTTTTGTTGCTTTTTACTCATGCCGATTTCTTGTATGATTTAACCAATTTCAAGCTTGAATATTCTTCTTTTTTCTGAACACTCATCCCAGTACTAAAATAGTTTAGACCTTCAGGCTTTGATTGCTTAGTAACAATCTCACCGGATTGTTTTGGTATGCGCATTAAATCCACACCCAATGCAATTTCAAGCTTAGAAATGGTTTCGATGGTGAAATTTTCTTTTCCTTTCACCCATTTATTCACTTGTGGGGGCTTCACATCAAGTTGGTCAGCAAGCCAAACTTGTGATTTTCCTGATGCTTTTAATTCATCAAGTATTCGAAAAGCGATAGCACGTGATTTTGATATCCAAGGTTTATCGGCTCTTCGCTGTTTTGCGCGTTCTTTCCAATTTGAACTGCCACCTTTCGACAATTTTCCTATATCCAATCGGGTTTCTTTGTGTGTACTCATAATTCTCTAAGGTCTGGGGTGAAATCATAATCGAATTGATCTAACAGGTATTCTTTCACCATATTTAGTTTCTGAAGTTCCAGTTTTGTATCTGGGTGGTTGTTCATTTCATGGGTTAGCTTTATCGCTCCACCAGTTATCACATACTGCTGCGCATGTAATCTCACAGCATACAATCTCAGGCAAAAAGGGTTGTCATCGTTTTTCCCTTTTGATGGTTGATAAGTTGTTCTTTCATATTCCAATGTTCCTAAAGGTTGAAATAGTTCGTCGAGGCTTCGTTCTTCTTCGGTTTCATCATTGTTCAGAATTTCATCAACTTCAAGGATCTTATGTTCAAAATGATCAGCTTGTTCTGGAATCTTGTATTTAAGGTTAAGACCATCATTTCTCATCCAATACTCTGTATACAGATATTTACGATTTCTTTCAAAGTATTCGTCTACATATTCAGGGTCGTTCCATAATTCAAATAATCGATCAAATTCCGATTCATATTCATCGTCATACATCACTGAGTACAGATAGCCATCAATTATAGGTATAATATCGACAATTTTCACTAAAAATTAACCTGTAGGTTTATTTTATCGTTCATACTAATGTCCATCGTATAACTAGTATGTTAGTTTGTGTGGTTTCTTGTTTTAGCCGCTGTTCAATTTCATCGATCATGGCATCACGCTGTTCTTCAATGGAGTCTTCAACATCAAAAATCTCCTGTCGCAAGCGGCGAAGTTTTTTATTTAAGGTGCGCAGTTTCTTTTGGTTGTTCAGCATCTCTTCTGGGCTCGTTAATTGGCGAGCGTCCCTATTCAATTGCTTGATCTGCTTTTTAGTATCACGAATCGACTGCTCCGCTGCAAAAATCTTATCATCTGCCCATTTATTTAGCTTATCCACTTCCTGCAAGAAGTAGGCGTGGTTGTACTGCTTAATTTCGTCAAGAGCTTCATCCAGTTTAGTTTCAGATAGCATATTAATCTGTTTACGGGTAGCATCGGTTACTTCAATCTCTTTCGCTGAAGTAACCGGAAGGTCGATGATTCGGTGAGCAATTTCGAATGATAAGGTTTCTCCGTCATCTGTAAACCCGGCATACACCAACTGGTCTACGGTATCTAGTGAACTAACGGTAAGCTGATCAATATGAAGCCATCCGGATTTACCTATAAATGGGTCAAGCGCCGCAACCTTCGCCTCATAAGCAGAAAGATTGAAAAGCAGGTGCCTTGTGGTTTGTTCTGCCTGTTTTAAGTCAGAAATAATCTTTACAGTAAGAGGATGACCAATTCGTAGTTTATAAGCATCTTCAACTTTATTTGCGATTCTATACCGTCCCACAGGAACATCTCTGCCGGTATAGTCTGACTTAGGCAGGTGAAATGAAGCTTCCTGATCATTGAATGAGGCTATGTCTTTGAGGGCATAACGTATAAGGTTCCAGAGCCATTTCTGGTATCGGTTCAGGTAGATCTTACTTTGCTCCTGGGTGACTTTGAGCTTTTCAATCACTTCAATATCAAAGTTCTCCAACAGCTTTTGCCGGGTGGTCTGAAGCTTTGACTGTATCTGATGGTCAAGCTCGGTCTGTAACTCATCAAAAGAGTTCTGAATTTCCTCCTCTGTCCGACAAGCCTGATAGATTTCTCCGATACGACGTTCAAAATCTACGCCACTTTCAATAGCCCCTAATACTTCATCACTGGCACCAAACACGCCATCAAAAAGCTGGAATTTTTGATCAAGTAAATCAAACACTCTACGGTCTGCGGCATTATTCACATTCACAAAGTTTACCACTACCACATCATATTTCTGTCCATACCGGTGGCAGCGACCAATCCTTTGTTCAATCCGCTGAGGATTCCAGGGGAGATCATAATTAACAACGGTTGAACAAAATTGAAGGTTGATCCCCTCCGCTGCTGCCTCAGTAGCGATCATAATAGTTGCTTCTTCCTTGAAATAATCGGTCAAAGCACCACGAATATCTACTGTTTTATTACCAGTTACTTTAGAAGTACCTTCATTTTTAATCTTCCAGTGATTATAGATCTCTTTGGCTTTCTCCCCATTATTCGAGCCATTAAAGAGTACTACTTTCCCTGTGTAATCACTTTTCTCCAGCATGCGAAACAGGTAATCCTGCGTTCGTGTAGATTCAGTAAAAATGATGGCTTTTTCTGGTGCATTTAGTGCTCTCATTTTAGAGAAAGCTTCATCTAATGCCTGAATTAGTTTTTCACCTTTGGCATTATTCTCGATGCTTTCTGCCAACTCGTAAAAGCTTTGAAGCTCACGAATCTCATCACGGATTTCTTCCCGCTCTTCCTCCGAAAGTACAAATTCCTGCTCGATCTCAAGTTCTTCAGGCCATTCATCTTCATATTCTTCCAGTGTCTCGAAGCCGTCTACATCGTGCTCTTCCAGATTCATAATCTTCTTTTCTTCAACAGCTTTCTCCAGCTTTCGAACAAGACCCCGGAGTGTACCAGAGATGGCGTAGGTTGAAGAGGCAAGAAGCTTACGCATGATCAAGGTCATCAGATGTCGCTGACTCGAAGGCAAGGCAAACAGGAGTACTCTTTGAAGGTATTCCGTAACCATATCGTACAATGCCTGTTCTTCACCCGTTGGCTCAAATTTTACAGTGATAGGTATCCGCTTGGTGTAGCTTATATACTCTTGTACCTGTCGTCTGAGATTCCTCTTACAAATTGGTTTAAGCCTGTTCTTAAGATCATCGAAGTCATCACTATCCTCACTCAATCGTGCAAACTGTTTTCTGAAACTCTTTTTGTCCCCAAATACCTGTTCATCGATCAGGCTTACTAACCCAAAAAGTTCCATTAAGCTATTTTGTAAAGGTGTAGCCGTCAGCAGGACTTTAGGAATTTCCTCCAGAGATTCTTTAATCGAGGTTCCAATTTTATTGGAAGGTTTATACACATTGCGTAACCGGTGTGCCTCATCAATTACAACAAGGTCCCAGCTTCGGAGCCGGAGATAATCTTCTTTATTCTTAGCAAAGTGATAGGAACAGATTACGATCCGTTTATCTTCAAATGGGTTTCTCTTTCCGGCATTAATTCGCTTATTAAACTCTTTAGTTTCGAGTATCACAGAGTCCAGAAAGAACTTATCAGCCAGTTCCTGCTGCCATTGCTTTCTAAGAGAGGAAGGACAAATAATCAATAAATTCTTCTTTTGCTGTGCCCAGAACTGAGAAAGAAGAATACCTGCTTCAATTGTCTTACCTAACCCAACCTCATCCGCAAGAATAGCTCCTTTAGATAACGGGTTCCGGAATGCAAAGAGAGCAGCCTCCACCTGGTGTGGGTTGAGATCTACCTGTGCATCATAAAGAGTGGCACTGAACTTCTCCGGGCTTTCGGAAGTCGACCGTTTAGTAAGTTGATAAGCAATGTAGCGAGCTTGTTCGTGAACTATCATCCCGAATAATTTGAATCAAATGTCTCAATAAAATCAATCACTTTCATTACAAATATTTTCAAAGCATTCTCAAACTGAAAGGGCTGACAATTTTATATATTTCGTTTCCATAGCATGTCAAGTCACCGAATTCACTGTTGTTATGTACCGCGATCGTATATCCTGTTCTGTGAGGTCTTTTTTTGATTCCATCCCAAAAAACTATGTACTAACTTGTGGTCATCTAACCTGAGTATTAACTTCTACAAAGGACTACTAAATAACAAATGTTAAAATTTGTGACATTCTGTAAGGAGTTGGTTTGGGAGAGTTCTAACTTAATTTCAATCTTTTAAGATTTAAACTCATTGCCATTATGCTCTGGAGTAGTAACCCCAAACAACGTAGCTACCATCGTGTATTCGAAAGCTCCGATGAACCCTATGAACCGGTTCTTCGTGGAGACGGGTTATCTGTAGAAACTGCTTTCAAAGAAACGATTCTTCCTCTCGATGTATTCGATGATTATAAACGCTACTTATCCCCTATTCATGGTGAAAGAGGTTTAGACTGGACGGTTGTAGATGAAGAAGTCGTAGCTACAGGTATTCGTCACTTCTTTGTAAGCCTGGTAACTATCCAACTCAACAACGGTGAGCTACGAAAATATTACTTCAATAAAAGTTCCAACTTTAAGGTGTTATACGCCGATGAATTGGAACAGAGACGAAAAGCACGGGAAGAAAGTAATGGCTGGTTTGTAAATGCTCTAAAAAGGCATGTCAAGAGCTTACTAAAGAGAGCTCAAAGAAGGTGAAAAACAGAAGTAAAATGAGCTTTTGTTTCACTATTGTTTTACCCATCTAAAACTAAAAAACCCTAAGCTACAGTATTCATATAACTTAGGGTTTTTATAAAGCTCCCCGGGTTGGATTCTCCCAAGGGGATGCCTTCGGCAGAACCGCTGACCGATCCGATCGGTCGTTGATGGGATATATAAAAAAAGCCTCAAATCAATTACGACTTGAGGCTTCAAAGCTCCCCGGGTTGGATTCGAACCAACGACCGATCGGTTAACAGCCGATTGCTCTGCCACTGAGCTACCGAGGAAGATAATGTGGTTTAATCAATAAAAGTCGTTGGTGAAACAACGTCCGCCAGCCGGCGGATAACTGCCTCATTTGCCCAACCACTGAGCTACCGAGGAGTGTGCATTTCCTTCGTTGAAGGGCGACAAATATAAACACATTATCGGCCCGTAGTCAACATTATTTATGTTTTTTTGTAAGAAACTTTTTCAAGGATCAATCCTTTTGCAGGGGCTGTTTTGCTGGCTTTCGCCCCTTGCTCTAAATTTAGCATCTCTTTAAAGTCTTTAACTGTATAATTTCCTTGTGCAACGGCTACTGAAGTGCCCACTAATCGGCGTACCATGTTCCTTAAAAAGCGATTGGCTGTGATCTCAAACACAAAGGCTTCATTGGTCTCCGACCACATCGCAGTTTCGATGGTACAAAGTGTGGTGAAGTTTTCTTCATTATATTTACTAAAGCCACTGAAATCGTGTTCCCCTAACAACATTCTTGCACATTCATTACATAAAGTTGGATCTTTAAGTACGCCTGGATACCACGAAATATGATTGAACAGAGGTCTTGGGAACTTCGCCACTCGATACGAATAAGATCGGGTTAGTGCATCGAACCGGGCATGAAACTCATCATCCACCTTTTCATAGGTTTTGATATACGCGTCTTTTCCTACAATAGAGTTCACACCATGAAGGAGTTTGTACATATCCACATCATCCGGAAGATCTACATGTGCTACTTGTCCATTGGCATGCACGCCGGCATCGGTCCTGCCCTGCCCTAATAAATCGATAGGCTGTTGTAAAATCTTAGAGAATGCTTTTTCAAGCTCACCTTCAACTGTAACAGCATCCGGTTGAATCTGCCAACCGGAATACACTTTTCCGTTGTATTCAATGATGAGTTTATATCGCGTCATAGTGTCTACTAAAATGATCGCCGAATATACTAGTGCTTAGCATTAGTTCACAAAGCCATTGCCTTTAGAATTTTTTTTTAAAGGTCAGTTCTGGAAAATCTGAACCACAATAATTTTTCTTCAAATCCTGAGAAATTTTCTCACCTATAATTACACACTAACCTATATAATTTATCTCAACAATAGATCTCATCATCTCAATGGCTATAATTCGCTAATTCGGGAATTTTACATCATTTTTATGAAAATAATTCTCACAATATTAGAATTTAGGTGGATATTTTGCATTACTGAAAGCGCTTTTTTACAATCTAACAAATGGATGACTCTTGGATACAATAGTTCAAGATGGGATTATAAACCAAATAGCTTGTTAAAAATTAATCTAACTCTACTGATATGAAATATTTTTCGGTTGTATTAATAATTCTTTTTTTCTGCTTCTCTTCTGCTTCTCTTTATGCCCAGCAATGCTCTGAACTAGTTTGGAGCGATGAATTTAGTGGTAGCGCTCTTGACCTAAATAAATGGGAACCTATGATTGGTGACGGTTGCAGTTATGGAATCTGTGGTTGGGGAAATAACGAGGAACAATATTATAAAGCAGAAAACGCTGTTGTAAGCAATGGGACATTAAAAATTATTGCTAAAAAAGAACGGGTAAGAGGGAAAAAATACACCTCTGCCCGACTAAGAACTAAAGGCTTGGCTGATTTCACTTTCGGTAGATTTGAAGCCAGAATCAAACTTCTAGAAGGACAAGGATTCTGGCCGGCATTCTGGATGCTATCTACCAACGAACCCTATGGCGGATGGCCTCAAAGTGGTGAAATTGACATTATGGAACTAATTGGAAGTAACCCTGAAATAGCTCATGGTACTATTCATTATGGTGATCCTTATCCAAACAACCAATCACAGGGAAATGGGTTTGAATTATTTTCAACCAGCTTTGCAGATGGATTTCATGTTTTTGCAATCGAATGGGAACCGGGTGAAATTCGTTGGTATATCGATGATATTTTATATTCAGTTAAAACTGATCAGGATGTGGCACCATTTAATTGGCCATTCGACTCAAGCAACCAAATGCACTTTTTGCTAAACCTCGCAGTTGGAGGAAACTGGCCCGGAAATGCTGATAATACAACCCCTTTTCCAAGCCAAATGGAAGTTGATTATGTTAGAGTTTATGATTCTAACTTTAACCCCTCAATTTCAGGAGATCGACTGGTACCTTATCAATCAACTGGTGAAGTATATACCATTAACAATGCTCCCGGTGGTGCTACTTTTTCATGGAATGTGCCTACCGGTGCAACTATATCAAGTGGTCAAGGAACCAATTCAATTACTGTTGACTGGGGTGGAACCAGTGGAACCATTACCAGCAATGTTACTACCAGCTGTATTTCAAAACAGTACAACATTGATGTAGTTGTAGAACCTAATAAAGTTTATGAATTCTCTTTTGAGAACTTCGATCAAGCTGCAAATGTGACCTTAAGTTCAGTTACCGGAACCTTAACCGAAATTGCGAATCCAAACCCCTCAGGAATTAACACCTCGGCTACGAGCGCTGAATACATTCGTAATAGTCAGGAACAATACGATGTAATTGCATACTCTACTTCATCGATTTCGGATGCATCCTTTTATAAAGACAGAACAAAAAAGTTTTATATGGATGTACAAACAAATGCGCCAATCGGTACCGAAATTATTCTACAACTTGAAAACAGTGCAGTTGCAACACCAACTAATTATCCCTCCGGTAGACATAGTCGTTATGTGGGTACCATTACCAAAAATGGTGCATGGGAACGAATTATATTTGATTATTTAGACGCTCCGGATGGAAGCACAGCGGACAACTCTGTAGATACCATCATACTGCTTTTTGCATCAAACTCATTTACCGGTGATACTTATTACTGGGATAATTTTGACAGTTATACCACTGATACTGGTTCGGGTTCTAATACCGCCCCTACAGCCTCTTATAGCTACATTGCAACTAACCTTGCTGTAGACTTTGACGGTTCAGGAAGTAGTGACTCAGACGGAACTATTACGAATTACAGCTGGGATTTTGGTGATGGTAACACAGCTAGCGGTCAAGTTGCTTCGCATACCTTTGCAGCAGCCGGTGATTACTCCGTTAGCCTAACAGTTACTGATGACGGCGGCCTTACAGATACTTCTACACAAACCGTATCTGTAACAGATGGAACCGGAGGAGAAGCAACTACGATGTTCATACAATCCAATACAACAGGAACTGCTAGTGCTAGTAAAGGGGCAAAATATGGTACCGCTATAGTAGTTATCACCGACAATCTTGGAAACCCAGTAAATGGCGCCGGTGTTGACGGTACATTTAGTGGAAGTTTTACCGAAAATGTTAGTGGGACAACAATAACTGATGGTAGTGTCAACTTCATAACATCATCAACGGCAAAGGGTGGTGTAGTTGTAAATTTCTGTGTAGACAATGTTTCACACCCAACTTTGACCTACGATTCAAATCAAAACATAGTTACTTGTAGTACAGAAAATGCAAAAAAAGTTCCTGAGACTTGGAACAGTCTTTCAGAAGTAACTGAGTTTTCATTACTAAATAATTACCCGAATCCATTCAATCCAAGTACAAATATTGCTTATACATTAGCTCAGGATTCTGAAGTAATTCTTGAGATTTATAATACGATGGGGCAAAAAGTGACAACATTGGTAGATCAATATCAATCAAAAGGATCACATACAGTTACCTTTAATGCGAGTGAGTTATCCTCAGGTATTTATATCTATCGTATTCAAGCTGGAAGGTTCACAAGTACAAAAAGGATGATTTTATTGAAATAAAAATCATTTTTCTAACTACTAAGCAGTCGCTTTTTGACCGAAGCGACTGTTTTTATTTTAGCCGAAACAATACTGTTGCCGTCATTCCCGGCTCGCCAAATTCGTTGAGATATGAGAATCGAGCTTCCGGCATATTCGCTACTAAGTTTCTGGCTTTTACAAAAGCACTAATGCCGGAAACTACACGATTGGCAACCATCAGCGTTAACAGCGCCGGTAATTGATTGTTATTTCGATCAATTCGCTCTCGCATATCCTGATATCGAAAACGGTTGTCATCTTCTGTCCAATTCCATCGGTTTGCCGGATCATCAGTTATCAAATTATCCCAGTTTCGGCTACGTAGCTGATAATCGTTGTATTCTTCAAGATTGTCGTAATTAGCTATAGCCAGAAAGAAATCACGGTTTTTATTGCTTAGATCAATCCCTGCATTCGCACGTGCATACGTCTCTAAATCTGATTCTAAGGTGTTAGAGCGAACACTGATACCTGCATAGCTCAAAATCATAATCGCTTCTGCAGCCATATGATATTGACCTCGTTTCCAATCGGTTTTGTCGATGTATTGATGTCCCCAGCCCGGCATTACCAACGAACGTAGAAAAGCTCCTCGTGGAGTTACTTCTTTGTTGATATCAATCTCTTGGGCAGTAGCTGTAATCGAAATCGAGAAAAGAATCATCAAAATGAACACACCCCTGAATCCCCTCTCAAGAGGGGACTTTCTAATTTCCCAATTTAAAATTTGTTCAACCTTCAAATTTCGATGTTCAATGTTCAGAGTTCTTTTCTTTCTCACGTATCCAATGTCGCAAGATGGAAACGGTAAATCCACCCATCAGCAAAAAGGTGCCCGCCCACACTACCGAGATAAATGGTTTTTTCTCAGCTACAATCAGAATCCACTCGTCATCATATGTCTCGTCCAAGCCGGTTATTGTAAGCTCGATAGAATCGGTTTGAGGGTTCACTTTAGAAAATTGGAAACTCAAATCATGAGTGGGCAAGTTCACCGGCGGCGACATCACATAACTTTGTCCGTTTTCAGTAAAAATCGCAAACAATGGCTCAATCAAATATTGCTGGCCACTTGCAGAGTGATTGATTTCGATCTGAGCTCGAATACCGAGCGATGTGTTTGGTGGCAGATTGGTTGTATCGGCCTGAATGTAATTCACAAAGTTGAACGAAAATCCACCTACTTCGATAGATTGACCTCGTTTAAATTCGATACTTTGAGAGCTATCAACCGAAGCGGCAGGAATGTCTACATCCGAAACGTTCTGAATCTCGCCCTGCTTTGCAATCTGATTATTTCGTCGCTCGATGTACGAACTCCCTGCAACATACAAATAGATATCGCTCATCAAGCCGGTTCTCACATCAGGATCAACCGACCAATTAACGTTCTGGGCATTCGAAGTAGCGAGCATCGGATAGACTTCTGGATATAGATAAAATGGACGACCACTGCCGTCGATGCTTTCGAATTTAATTTGATAAGTCTGCTGACCGGGTCGGTTTTGTTGAGAAAGATCGTAACCCTCGTAAGTAACCAAATACTGGTTGTTGATTACTTTTGGCTCGTTCAATTTCAATTCCAGCATTTCTACGGTTTGGGAAATCGGGAAACCACGTTCGTCCACTACTTCGCCAGCTAAAACGGCCGCGTTGTAGTTTTGTGTGTTCGCATCTAACAGCGCACGATTGTAGGCGCTGGATGCTAAAATCCCAACCAATAACACGCCAAAGCCCACATGAGTAAGCGATCCGCCAATGAGTTTAGGTTGCTTTACAGAAAGTCGAGCCATCACCCATGTATTTCCTACAATGGCAAAAAATCCTGCGAAAATAAACAACATGTAATACGGATTTCGTACTCCACCAAAAATTACAGTAGCAAGGGTCAGCAGTGAGGTAAGCAACGTTGGATAAATCAATGCTGATGCTAAAGTCTCTGCATCATATTTTTTCCAAAACAAGTATTGCCCAAACACTGTAAAAATTGCCATGATGATCGCGATCGGCATACTCCAATCATTATAAAAACTGATTTCAGGCGGAGTTGGATTTTCATTGAACAACAGCCCCAGAATCGGCGAACTGGTTCCTAAAATAATCACGATTCCCAGAATCAATAAAAGAACAGCGCCGGTAAACGTCATGAACTCACGGCTTAGAATCTTAGATTCTTTTTCGGGAGATGGTAGTTCTTTATATCGCCAGAAAAACATGCCTAGCCCAACTCCGGTTACCACCAACATGAAAAGCAGTAATTGATTGTACAATCCAAGATCCACAAAACTGTGTACCGATGAATCAGCAAGGATGCCGGAACGGGTTAAAAAGGTTTCGTAAACGATGAGTACATACGCTAAGATTGCGAACAATAACGATGACTTTTGAGCAACCGAGCTTTTGCGTTGAATGATCATGGTATGGATGCCGGCAGTTCCAATCAACCACGGAACAAGAGATGCATTTTCTACCGGATCCCATGCCCAAAATCCACCAAAGGAAAGCGTTACGTACGCCCAATATCCGCCAAGGAAAATTGCAGTTAGTAATGAGAGGTTCGCTCCTAAAGTCCACGGTAAAGCGGGACCAACCCATTCGTTGTATTTACGTTTCCAAAGTGCTGCCATCGCAAAGCAATACGGGATAGTCATCATCGCAAATCCTACAAAAAGAATCGGCGGATGAATCATCATCCACGGACTCTTCAGTAAATCATTCAGCCCGGTTCCATCCGAAGGCATAAAATCGGGATTAGCCTGAATGAATGGTGCGTTTGGCATTTCCTCGGCTAAGGTTCTGAAAGGTGAAGCCCCAAAAGTGAAGTCGCCAAATCGCCAGCCTACAATCATCGAAATTAAAAACAGTTGGGTTAGCGCCAGAAAGAACATTACCGGGGCTCTGTACGGCGCACGAGTCCATTTCATTAAGCCAATGCCGGCAATCCACGAAAAGAGAATCCACAGCATGAAACTACCTTCCTGCCCACCATAAAAGGCCGACCATAAATACTTTGGTGCGAGGTCGAGACTAGTGTAATTAAACACGTAGTAGAATTGAAACTGGTGTTTAAAAGTCAAAAATACTAAGAGTCCTGAGGCAAAAATCATGAACAGACCTTTAAGTCCGAACATCCAGTTTCCGATCCTCAGCTGGCGTTCATTATCACCTTGTGCAGCTCGGAAATAGAACACCATCGAAATCAAACAAAACAAAAAGGAAAGAGTAATGGTTAGCTTTCCTAAAATCCCAATTACAGGAGCAAATTCTAGCATAAAGTTAGCTCTCTGAAGCTTTTACATATTCTGATGGATCTGCATCATTGTATTTTGATGGGCATTTCATCAACATTTCGCTGGCGTAAAAAACGTCGTTTCGCATCTCTCCAATTACTACCAAACGATCCGCTTCTTCGAAGTTATTGGGCTTCGGTCGAGGATAAATCACTTTTTTCGTTTCGCCGGATTCATCCGTCATATAAAACGTAAACTGCATGGTTTCGCGCGAAAATCCATATTCCTGTGTGTTATCCCAAACGCCCGGTACATGCGCTCCTTTCATTTCGGATGCCTTTTCGAAATCGGTATACGTGCTGATGCTATTTCCAAAATTGATCATCAACATTGAGGTAAACGCGATGATGGCGATGATGCCTAAAATTAACTTCGGTTTCATTGTTCTTTGGAATTAAGTTTTTCTTCGAGAGTTGTGACTTTTTTGTCTACTCGAATCATAAAAAATAAAAGTACTGACCAGATGATGAGCGTTACGCCCAGCACCACATAAATAAGATCGTTTGAATACATAAAAGCTACAATTGCGTTCATTTCTTCGACCGACTCCTGCCCCGCCCACACTTCTGAGTAGGCTTTGGTTAAGGTATCAACGGTGGTAGAATCGATTTGCATGAATATTAAGAATCTTGTTCGGGATTAATGTGATAACGCACGGTTTGGTAACGGTGCATGATGTCGTACACCCAAAACGCCATTGCGATAAAACCAAGCATTGCTGGGTATAAGATAAACCGTAATTCAGCGGCTGTAATTTCAGAAAAAGCGGGATTACCATCTGCGCCGGGGTGTAAGCTTGTAAGCTGACGTGGAACCACATACAGTAAAAACGGGATGGTTGTGACTGCAAAGATATTGTACACCGCTGCAATTTTAGCGCGTTTTTCTTCATCGTCGAAAGCAGATCTCAGCACGAAATACGCAACGTAAATCATCATTGCTAAGGCTGCTAAATTCATTTTAGGCTCGGCAAATGTCCACCAGGTTCCCCATGTAAATCGAGCCCAAAGTGATCCGGTCAGCAGTCCGCAAAGTCCGAAAATCATGCCCACACGTGCGGCAGATTCCGCTTTTATATCAAATTGTGGATTCGGAGAAATGAGGTATCGAATACTGTACATACAGCTGGTTGCAAACATCGCAAACATGGCCATCCACATGGGCACATGAAAGAAAATATTACGTGCGGTTTGTTCGAGAATAGGGATTTCCGGTATGTAGATTAGGAATCCGCCACCTATAACCAATGTGAGCCATGCGGCCACTATGTATTTCCAGATTTTCAAATCAAAAAATGGTTGAATTAATCACAGCCTCAAATATACAAAAAACCGCTGATTTCCTTTGAAAAATCGAACATTCCTTTTCAAAAATTGCAATTCCTTACATTTGATTTTTGTAACCTCTCCAAGCTTTTAAAACTTACCATAATACTATGCGCTTTTCTTCACGATTTTCACTTTTAACTATGTGTTTGGGCATCTTATTCTTAGCCCCCTCTGAACTGTTGGCTCAGCAAGCAAACTTCGAACTAGCCGAACGCTTCACCACTCAGAAAATGGACAAACTTATCGGTTCAACCGATGTATTCCCGAACTGGATCGAAGACTCCGACGACTTTTGGTATCAATGGGAAGATGTGAGTGGTAAAAATTGGTTTTACGTTGATATCGAAGCAAGAAATCAACGCGAATTGTTTGATCGGGAAGAATTAGCCGGTTTGTTGAGCGAAGAATTTAAACGTCCGTTTAATGCAACCGATCTGGATTTGAAGGGCTTCGATTTCGATGAAGACAAGAATCTGTTCACCTTTCACGTGGATAGCATCGAGTTCGAATGGTCGATCAGAACGAACAATTTGGTAAAAGGCGACAGCTTAGAACCGGATAAACGAGAGCCATGGCAAAATTGGTCGCCTGACAGCACTTGGGTTGTATTCGCCAAAGAGCATAATCTTTACTTAATGAGTGGCGATACCACCGATACTACCGAGCATCAATTAACTACCGATGGCGAACGTTGGTTCAGCTACCAATGGAGTCAAGGCGATACCACTTCAGATGAAAACATGAGAGCTAGAGTACGTTGGTTCGACGATGAGAAGAAATTTTACGTTCAGCGTACGGATAATCGTAAAGTGGAAGAGTTGTGGGTGATTAACAACTTAGGAAAACGCCCAAGCTTGGAAACCTATAAATATGCCATGCCCGGCGATGAAGAAGTGGGCATCGATTATGTGGAAGTGTTTGATGTGGAAACGAAATCGCGTGTAATTATGGAAACGGATAAGTGGGAAGATCAGAATCTTTCGGTGGATTTTTCAGATGTGGCAACGGGTGACTTAAACGGTCGATCTTCGAATGTTATTTATATCGAGCGACTAAACCGTGCTGCAAGTGAGTTCGAATTACTAAAAGGGAATACTGAAACCGGAGAAGTTGAAGTAATTATTTCTGAAAAATCTGAACCCTACTGGAACTGGCGTTTTCAGGATGCCGATGTAATAAACAACGGCGAAGAATACTTGTGGTGGAGTGAGCGCTCGGGCTGGGGACATCTTTACCGATACGATGCAGAAGGCAATCTCAAAAACCAGATTACTTCAGGAAATTTCGTAGCCGGCAACATCATGAAAATTGATACCGCTGCTCAAACCATTTTTTTTGAAGCTTATGGTCGTGAACCTGGTAACGAGCCTTATTATCAGCATTTATATTCGGTTAAGTTTGATGGAAGCAGAATGACGCATCTGACCCGTGAATATGCGAATCACCGTATTTTTGCTTCGTCGGAAGGCAATTATTTTGTGGATAATATGTCGCGCGTTGATATGCCTACCAAAGCGGTCGTGCGTGATGGATCGGGCAAAGTAATCATCGATTTACAAGAAGTGAACATCGACCGAGCAACCGAATTGGGGTGGAAATATCCTGAGAAATTTAAAGTGAAAGCCGCTGACGGTGTAACCGATATTTATGGAGTGATGTGGAAGCCATTCGATTTCGACTCTACCAAAAACTATCCGGTTATTTCTTATGTGTATCCGGGTCCACAGGTGGAGCCCTATCCTATTCGTTTTGGTCCGTCCCGACATCAAACATTAGCCCAAGTTGGCTTTGTGGTGGTTGCATTCGGAAATCGAGGTGGAACCCCACTTCGAAACCGCTACTATCACACTTACGGTTACGGCGATTTACGGGATTATCCGCTCGCTGATAACCGATATGGAATCGAGCAATTAGTAGGCCGCCACGACTTTATTGATGGCGATAACGTTGGTATTTATGGTCATTCCGGTGGTGGATTTATGAGTACTGCTGCACTCCTCACGCATCCCGATTTTTACGATGTAGCTGTTTCATCAGCCGGTAACCACGATAATAATGTGTACAACCGTTGGTGGAGCGAAACTCATAACGGGGTGAAAGAAACCGTTAAAAAAGTAAAAGAAATGGGCGAAGACAGCGTGGAAGTTGAACGCGAGGAAATCACTTTTGATGGACCTATCGAAACGAATACATCGCTAGCAGCCAACCTTCAAGGAAAATTGTTGCTAGTACACGGTAGCATTGATAACAATGTGCATCCTGCCAATACACTCCGCTTAGCAGAAGAGCTGATCAAAGAAGGAAAGCGCTTCGATCTGATGATGCTACCTAGCCAGCGACATGGTTTCCGAGGTGCATCACGAGCTTATTTCGAGCGGATGATGTGGTACTACTTTGCCGAGCATTTACTTGGTGATCGCAGAACGAATGTAGATTTCAATATCCCGGAAGATTTAGATTAAATATTAGCCACTGAAGCACAAAATCACAAAAATATAAGAAGGTGGGGGAGCTTGTCGAACCCTACCGTTTAAAACTAGCTCCGATGCTTAGCGTTGGAGTTTTTTTTGGTTCTTTACTTTCTTTCTATATGTTTTTCGAAGGACTCGCCATAGGCATCTTCCGAAGGAATCCCTTAGGGGCCTCATACTAATCTGTTTATCGAAGGACTAAAGTCCTTCTCTTGGTAAAAAATATTCTTCAATTATCATCATAGATATCTTTTTGATGGCCTATCCGAACGACGAGGATAAGCACTTCATCATCTTTGATTTGGCTGATTATTCGATAGTCGCCAATCCTGTATCGCCAAAGCCCTTTCATTGTACCTTTTAAAGATTTACCAAATCTTCTAGGACTTTCAGAGGTTGCCAAATTTTCTCTAATCCAGGTAAGAATTCGTTTCTGACTTTGCTGGTCTAACTTTCGAAGCTCTTTTCGAGCTCTATTATCAAACTTAACTTCCCAAGTCATCACCATTCTCCAACTCTTCTAAGGTCCAATATTTCTCAGAAGGTTGTTCGATTCGTTGCTCCGCGATATACAAATCCTCTAGCTCATCCAGCTTTTCTTCCAATGCCTGCTTGATGTAATAGGTCTTAGTGCGACCGGTAACTTTGGCTAGATTCTCTAGTCGCTTTTCTGTGGATTCACCCAAACGAACTGTAATAGGCATAGCTGTATTATTTGTATTACAAGAAGTACAAAAAGTACGGATTAGATTTGCAAAATGGAATCATCTTGTTTGGATTTGCCACTGAAGCACAAAATCACAAAAATATAAGAAGGTGGGGGAGCTTGTCGAACCCTACCGTTTAAAACTAGCTCCGATGCTTTGTGTCGGAGTTTTTTTGGTTCTCTACTTTCATTCTATATGTTTTTCGAAGGACTCGCCAAAGGCATCTTCCGAAGGAATCCCTTTGGGGCCTCATACTAATCTGTTTATCGAAGGACTAAAGTCCTTCTCTTGGTAAAAGAGCTTTCTTTATTAACCAATTTCATTCCAATTCTGAGCATACTATTGAGCAAATCAAAGTTTTAACACAAAACACTAAATCACTAAAATTGAAATAGGTGGGTGAGCTTGTCGAACCCCACCGTGTTAAACTTGGGTAGGAAGGCATGGACTTTAGTCTCGCCGTGATTGAATTAATCGATCACCAACCCGACTTCCTCTTGATACACTTTTTCTTTTCGGGTGATGGTGAAGCTCCATAAAATTCCTGCTCCGGCCATTACAGCTCCATAAATCAGCATCAGGGTTTTCACATTCACGAGTTCAAATTCGAGTACCAGCGAAGCAATCGTTACCGAAATGGAATTCATGATGGTAAACAACAGCCATTCGGTTGAGAAAACTCGCCCACGAAACGTGTCGATTGTTCTTTTTTGTAGCAAAACGGTGCTTGTAACCCAGTTCGCCCCGGAAGCCGCGTGAGCAAGCAGAACGAACAATATCATCACCCAAATCACATTGGTTAGTCCAACTATCATGTACATTAATCCGGCTAAACCGATAGCGGTGCCCATTAACATCACCCAGTCTTTTTCTTCGGTAACCAACCGACGGCCGATAATCGGGCCAATACCCGTTCCCATTCCGCGAGCGGCATAGAGCAAACCTAGACCGATGCTTCCCATCATTAATATTTCTTCGCTCACAATAATCAACATATACACCAATCCGCCTAAAAAAGCGCTGGAAGTCCCTTTGGCAATACTCGGTCGTAGAATGTGGGGATTCCCAACCAGATATTTTGCTCCATCAACAATACCATGCCATGGGTTTCTATTTTTGCGTTTATCCTCGGCCGACATCTCTTGTTGTGGAATCACCGCTCGATAGATAAAATATCCCGAAAGCAGATAAGTAAGTGCATCTAAAATCAACACCATTTCGATGCCAAGCCATTCGGTTGCAAATCCTCCGAAAGCCATCCCTGTTGTAAAAATGATGCTCCATGTTGCCGTTGAGATGATGTTTGCATTCACCAATTCCTCACTGGTGGTAACATTAGGAATGGAAGATGTCTTAGCCGGTTCAAAAACCGCAGAAACCATCATTTGTAAAGAAGTGAGAACGTACGCTAGCCAAAGCATCGACTCCGACTGAACCAACAGAATTCCCAGCACTGCCAAGGCTCGTAATCCATCGCAAAGCAACATCAAATGGCGGCGGTTGAATCGATCGGTAATAAAGCCTGCAAGTGGAGAAAACACAGCCAAACTCAGCATTTTTACCACGATAATTAGTCCGAGTAGAAACTCAGAATCCGAATATTTGGCAATCAGCGCATACAAGGCCAGCAATCCAAACCAATCCCCAAAATTTGATATAGCCTGAGCCGCCCACAATCGTCTGTAATTCTGATTATTCCTTAAAAGATCGATGTATGGCGTAATTGAATTCGGCAATATTGTTGAATTATTATGATCCTAAACGAAGGATGATGCTTGACGCAAATCAAGTATTATTAATTCTTAATTGAATTATTCTTAATTGATTCCTGTACTTCCAAACCCACCTTCTCCCCGATCAGTTTCATCGAGATTTTCAACCTCTTTGATCGACAACTGAACAACGGGTGCAATCACCATTTGGGCAATACGATCGCCATGATTTACGATGAAATCCTCTTGCCCATGATTGATCGCAATCACTTTCACCTCACCGCGGTAGTCAGCATCAATCGTACCGGGACTGTTTAGCATGGTGATTCCATTTCGGATCGCCAAACCACTTCTTGGGCGGATTTGAGCTTCGTAACCATGAGGTAACGCCATCTGCAATCCGGTTGGGATGAGCGTTCTCTCTCCCGGCTTTAAGGTGATAGGCGATTCCAATGCTGCCCGAATATCCATCCCCGCTGCCGAAGCAGATTCGTAAGATGGCAGTTCAAGATCTTCAGCATGTGGTAATTTTTTAAATCGTACGGATGTCATAATCGTTCTTTTTTATAGTCGATCAAGCGAACCAGAGCATTACCAAACAGAACTTTAACTCTGGCCTCGAGTGGTATCCGAAGTTCATCATTTAAAAACCAAGCTCTAAATTTGCCCGAAAACCCGAACGGTCCGTCGATATTTTCGGTGTATCCTGTTGTCAGATAGGATTGCACCGGTTCTTCCCAGGGTTGGTAATTTCGTTTTTCCAATTCTGTCTTGTTATCAAAGTGAATGAATCCCTTTCGCTTGGTTACATAAACAATCATTTTGTTTTCGATATCGGTTCCTGCAAACATGCGCGAAAACAGAAATATTACATGTCCGGCAGTAGCAGGCTCCTCAAGTTCGAGAGTATCACGAGTTAGATCTTCTTCTTTGTAGGTTACCCAGTTTTTTTCGCGATCAAAATCGTACTCAATATCTTTGTAAATCTCTTCATCGATATTATCCTTCCAGTAATACGAGGTAATCGGCAGCCCATCATCATTCACTAAAAACAAACTGTGAAAGTGATCAATTTCGGTGCCGATAAACGGGATTTTTGGATTCGATACAATCTTTGTAACCAAGTGTTTATGCATTTGCCCTCGAAACATCGAATCTGGCATCATGCTTACTTCCACCTCGCCCAATCGTAGAAATCCGTACTTCACTTCGTAGGTCAAAACCTCTTTATATTCAAAAAGGTCGTTGATGGATGGTGGAGCAACACTACCATTGGTTTGAGCAACACCCTGATTCGATGACAGCGTTAACATCAACAAAATCAACATCAAAAAATGTGGACTAAAATATCTCACTCTTCGTCTTCCATCAGCTCATGTTCTTTCATGAACGTTTCAAATGCTTCTTCATCAAAACCAACCAACACAGAATCTTCTAACACCAAAACAGGTCGTTTAATCATACTTTGATTCTCGAAAAGTAACTGAAGCATTTCTTCATCCGAGGGATTCATCGCTTTAACTTTCAAATTTCGATAAGTCATTCCACGGCTGTTAACCAACACATCCAACCCAACTTTGAACTCCAAATCTTTGAGTTCTTCCATAGTTAAAGGCTCTTTTTTCACATTGATGAATTCGTAAGCAATGTCTCTTTCTTCTAACCAATTTTTGGTATCTCTTATTTTATTGCAATTCGGTATGCCGATAACGTGTAACATGCGATATATAAATGAATAGTTTTGTATTTTCTCAAAGATACAACAAGCCGACGTAAAAGTTAGACCGGAGAGAGCATTCAAATGCACAAACCTTTTGTTAAATTGTTAATTCTCGTAACCCTTTTTGGCACGGGATTTTCTTGCACTAATGATGATGCTCAATCAAAATTTGAAGCTCAGGCTTATGGCGAACCGGCTAATTATACCGAGACCAGCTTTCAAGGGGATATTGTTAGAAACGACACCGACGATTGGAGAATTTCACCATTATATCTAGGGCTGGCGAGCGTTCAGCCAATATTCCCAAATCCCGTTCAGTTTGGCACCAACGTAACGCTCGAAATCGACATTAAAGGTGCACCGGCTAGCTCTAGCATCGAAGTTGGTTATTTGAACCAATCCAATCAGTGGATATTTCTGCAGCAACAGGATCTGCAAAATGATTTCGAACTCATCACTTTTTTAATCAATACCCGTCAATTTGGAAGCTCACTTTCTCAGGCTCAGGGCTTAAAACGAATGCTGGTTTTTGACGGCAACCAACGCTTGATTTCTTACGGCGACATTCTGATTCAATAAGGTTGTTTTAGGCTAACCGAGGCTCTATCTTCAAGCCATGCGAAAACTATACCCGTCAGAAAAGCTAGTGTTAGCAAGGTTAATTTTTCCAGAGCCTTACGAAGTGATTTTGGAAGAAACCGGTCTACCAACAGGTGCATTGCGCGACGATTTAATCAACTTGATCAACTACCGATTGATTGAAGTGGTAAACACCGAAATCGTGCAGCGCGACACTTCCGCTTTTTACGATTCTGATAACTTACAGGATTTCACTTTTCGCGCAACTAAAACGGGGCTGAAACAAATACGAGAATCAGTATGAATTTTAAAGTAGAATTTGGCGAAAAATCGCTGGAAATCGACATCGACAGAGAAAACGGACAATATTCCGTGGGTGGCGATAAAAATTCGTTCCAGTTTGAAAAACAAAACGGACGTTATTATCTACGGAAGGGAACAAAACTGTACACCTTAGATAATGTAAAGGTAGAAAACTCCTCCGTAGAATTTTCGATCGATGGCTCTTGGTATAAAGCAGATGTTAAAGACGAGCAACAACTGCTGTTAGATAAGCTCGGATTTAAATCGGCGGCTGCGGCATCCGAAGGTAAACTGGATTCTCCAATGCCGGGCAAAATCCTCGACATAATGGTTGCCGAAGGCGATGAAGTTGCCAAAGGTCAGCCGGTAGCCATTCTCGAAGCCATGAAAATGGAAAACGAGTTAAAATCACCTGTTGATGGAACCGTTGTGAAAATAGTTGCCGAAGTTGGGCAATCGGTGGAGAAGAAAACACCAATTTTAGAAATAGAAGCTGTTGGATAAATTTATTATTAAAGGTGGAACTCCACTTAAAGGAACCATCGCAATTAGTGGCTCGAAAAATGCCGCACTTCCCGTTATCGCCGGAGCGCTTCTGGCCGATTCACCTGTAACCATTCATAACATTCCGCGCTTGCAGGATATTTACACCTTCAATAATGTGTTGAGGGTGGTTGGCGCCAAAGTTGATTTCAAAGAAAAGGAAAACACCGTTGAAATCGATCCGACATTAGTTTCGTATTTGGAAGCACCCTACGATTTGGTTCGTAAAATGCGTGCCTCCTTTTATATGCTGGGCGCTTTAGTTGGTAAGCATGGCTACGCGAAAGTATCGCTTCCGGGTGGATGCGCCTGGGGACCTCGTCCCGTGGACTTGCACCTGAAAGGCATGGAAGCCATGGGCATAAAAATCACGTTAGACAAAGGTTACGTGATTGCCAAAGCCGATCAAGAGTTACTCGGCGAGAGCTTCACTTTGGAACCAAGCAGCGTTGGCGCTACCGTGAACCTATTGCTGGCAGCTGTACTTCGAGCCAAAAAATTTACCATCAACAATGCTGCTAAAGAACCCGATGTGGTTCAGCTTTGCAACTTCTTGGTAAAAATGGGCGCCAACATAGAAGGAATAGGCACCTCTACCCTCACCATTCGAAAAGTAGAGCAATTAAACGGCGTTGAAATCAGCAACGATCCCGATCGTATTGAGTTGGGAACCTATATGATTGCCGGAGCCATGCATCCTGATTCTGAACTTACTCTTACCGGTTGTAATGCGGATCATTTGGGAAATTTCCCTGAATTACTACGACAAACAGGAACTGAAGTCACTATTGATGGAAGCACCATCCACATTAAAGCGCCTGAGAAACTAAAACCGGTTTCGGTAAAAACTGACATCTATCCGGGTTTCCCGACAGATCTTCAGGCTCAATGGGCAACCATGCTTACTCAAGCTGAGGGCGAATCGTCGGTAACCGACAGCGTTTATTTTGATCGATTCAGCTACGTTCCTGAACTAACCCGTTTAGGCGCCGATATGCATGTGGATCAGAATACGGTTCACATCAAAGGTAAAACGCCACTAACCGGTGCTTCGGTAATGAGCACCGATCTACGTGCGAGCGTGAGCTTAGTGTTGGCAGCCATGATTGCCAAAAATACCACCGAAGTTCTACGTGTTTACCATTTGGATCGTGGTTACGAATCGCTGGAGAACAAACTAAATCCGGTAGGTGCCAAAATCACCAGAGCTGAGGATAATTAAGGGCAAAGACCTTAGCCTTTTGATGGCTTTGATCATGAAGTGAAGTATAAGGTGTAGTCCGATAGCAAATAGTTAATCCCTGATTCATTGCACATACATAGTTTTAGATGACATGAAATAGTATCATATTTCACTTTGCGATATTTCCTATTTGTTTTGATCGTGGTGGATCAAACTCAGAGGTAGCCCGGCAGGGCTTATTGGTTCAAAAAATTCGGTATTCCATAAGTATCATTTCCGTTATAATATTTTGTCTACGTTCTCCCCTCTCTTCTTGCTTTACAAGACCTATACCGGGACTATAAAACAAATAGTAATCGAAATCTGACAGAACATCATCTCCGGCATCTAATTGAAAATTGTACACATAACATTCAAAGGTTCCGGCGGGAGTAATTATTTTACGGTCGTCATCAATTAGGGTAATACTTAAGGTATCAGATACATAAAACTCAAATCGGTCATAGGAGAATGAAATTTGAGGAGTTTGAATGGTTTCTCCTACTTCACTGGGTAGTTTATATTCCACTTCATTTGTAAACAAAGTATCTGTATCAGAAATACCTCCCATGTTGTAAATTCCGAGTTCTCCATTCCTTCTCAACCAGTAGTG
Source organism: Balneolaceae bacterium (assembly GCA_034669965.1). GTDB lineage: Bacteria > Bacteroidota > Rhodothermia > Balneolales > Balneolaceae > HXMU1420-13. Next base: position 26,306 of record JAXMOK010000001.1, read on the forward strand.
AGGTTCTAAGCCTTCTTGGAACGGCACAAAATTAGCGGCATATGCAGTGTAACTAGTATCCCCTATAGGCACATCTATTTTGTGGGAAACTTCATAGCGAATAGTGTCTTTTTGTACATCCAAATAAGTAGTTTCATATACCCAGTAATTGCCCACGATTAAGGGAATTAATTCATCAATTTTATCTCCTTGTTCATTGTTAAACAAATCACAACTCAACCCCATTACTACCAAAATGACACTTACAAAAAAATAAAACCTCATATACCCCTTAACTGTTTTTTTTTATGTGCTTATAGGATAAATAACATAAAACATTGTTACAATTAGAATTTAAATACAGGGCTTAATTCTAATCTTCGATTCTCACAACTAACTTAAGCTAAAATCATCCGCATAGAGGATAATTGATAAGTTCCGGTTTCTGGTTTCAGAGTTTCTAACGTGATTCGTATTTCTTAATTCGTAATTCGTATTTCATTCGAGCTATTCTCCCCCTATATTAATAAGTGATAAAAATCACAGACAAGAGTTTTTTATATCGCATTATAAGTATTGCTTTACGCACAAAATACATATCAAAGAAAATTCTCAGTTTCGCTGTTTGCAGATGAAATAAGCGATCACTGTACCGAATTTATTGGCTTTTGCTCATTACTAATTATCGTTTTTAAGCAATCGCTAACTACTGATTCCACTCAGGAATCCTCACCTATTTTTAAAGAATTAACTGGCAAAAAAGAAGCCGGAGACGCACAACAACTTCCACAATTCCTAACTAATGATGTGTGGAAAGTATCAAGTACCATTAAAAAAATTAGACGATGGCTGGTTGTGACCGGGAAAACGTGCCGACAAAAAGTTTATCCAGATGAAAAATCAAATTATCATACACTCTTCGGGAAATCAGACCCGAATTGCGCTGATCGAACAAGGAGAATTAGCGCAACTCTTCATAGAATCAGAAGAAAATCAGAGAACCGTAGGCAACATTTATGTAGCTCGAGTTCATAAAGTGATGAGCGGCATCCGCGCCGCTTTTATCGACATGGGGACGCCAAAAGATGCGTTTCTCCACTTTTCCGACGCCGGTGACCACTTGGATAATTATATCCGAATGTTGAATGGCAAAAATGCTATTCCTTCTTCATTGGATAAGGAAATCAACAACAAAGAAAACATGACCAATGTACAGAAGCAGTTGCTTGCCGGCAAAGTGCTTAAGAATGGTCAAAAGTTGTTGGTTCAAATCGTTAAAGAACCGATTGGCTCGAAAGGTCCTCGTGTTTCTACCGATATCACCATTGCAGGCCGCTTTTTGGTGTTGATCCCGATGGGTGATTATATCGCTGTTTCGAAACGCATCAGTAATTACAAAGAGCGTCGACGTTTAAAAAGTATCCTAAATAAAATGCTTCCGGATGGTTTCGGAGTGATCGTTCGAACTGTGGCACAAAATCAAGATGCACAAGCGATTGAAGACGATTTACGCACTGTTTTGAAAAAGTGGGAAACGATTGTTGATCGCGTGGATGCTGCAAAACCACCATCGCTGTTGTACAAAGATCTGGATATGACGGAAAGCTTGATTCGTGATTTGTTTGCTAAAAATTACGATCGAGTGCTCATCGACGATCCGAAAATGTATCGGCAGATTAAAGGCTATGTGAGCCAGATTGCCCCGCATATGGTGCCCAATGTGGAGCTGTATAATCGCAAGCAGCATATCTTCGATTTCATGAAGATTTCGGAAGATGTTAACTCCATCTTCTCCCCTCGCGTACGCTTGAAAATGGGTGGCTATTTGATTTTTGAGCAAACCGAAGCTATGTATGTAGTGGATGTGAACTCGGGTCCGTACGCAGCCAAAGAGCGTCAGGAAGACAATTCGCTTAAAACAAATTTAGAAGCAGCTCGCGAAATCGCAAAGCAACTGCGCTTGCGCGATATCGGCGGAATCATTGTGGTTGATTTTATTGACCTGAAGGATGATAAAAACCGAAAAAAGATTTACGACGAGATGAAGAAGGAGTTCCGAAAGGATCCTGCTAAAACGAATCTCATTGGCATGAGTGATTTCGGTTTGGTTCAAATAACCCGACAAAGAATTCGACCAAGTGTGGTGAATTCGGTATCAAAAGTGTGCCCAATGTGTGGTGGCTCGGGCAGCGTGGTTAGCCAAAATACCATTATTACCGACATCGAAAGCTGGATTAGTAAATTTAAGCACAGCACCAAGTACCGTGCTTTGGATATGTATGTAAATCCTTATCTGAAGTCTTATCTAACCAAAGGCCTGTTTAGCCGCCGCTGGAAATGGATGACAAAATATGGAATGAAAATTGCCATTATCGCAGATGAAAAGACATCCCTTAATGAGTTCCATGCAACTCTTGCCGGATCTGATATAAATATTACGGATGCCGTTATTAGTGGTGCTTCCATCGATGATCTGCTAAATAGACAGGAACTCCAGGAAATAAGTAGTGGGCAACACGATCGTAGCGATCTTGATATCACCAAAAAACCACAGCGACGTAATAGCGCGAACTCAAGAAATTCTGGCAGTTCCAGAAATAATAGTGGTGGGCGCGCGTCGAATAATGGCGGACGTGGAAATAGAAATACCTAGAGAAACGCCATCTAGACAGGTTGGCGTGGTATTTGCCCATTTAGGTGAAACCAAACAAGATTATGAGTGTATTTAATTTACATGCCACTACCGTTGTTGGCATTATTCACAACGGCGAAGCAGCAATTGGTAGCGACGGTCAGGCTACGCTAGACAAAACGGTGATGAAGAGCACCGTTAAAAAAGTTCGAAAATTACACGGAGGAAAAGTGTTGGCAGGCTTTGCCGGCTCCACCGCCGATGCTTTTACCCTTTTTGAGCGCTACGAAGAGAAACTGAACGAATATAACGGCAATATGCAGCGTGCAGCTGTTGAACTGGCCAAAGACTGGCGCAAAGACAAATATCTGCAGAAACTGGAAGCTCTTCTGGTTGTGATGGATAACGATTATGCCCTAGTCATTTCGGGCCAGGGCGATGTAATTGAGCCCGACGACAATATTGTTACCATCGGTAGTGGTGGCAGTTATGCCTTAGCAGCTGCCCGAGCAATGGTAAAACACGCTCCTGAAATGAAAGTGGTTGATATCGTTTCTGAAGCATTACGCATTGCCGCCGACATCGACATTTATTCCAATCATAACCGAACGTTACTAGAGATTAAATAACATGATTGAAGCAAAGAATTTAACTCCACAACAAGTTGTAAGAGAGCTTGACAAGTACATCATCGGACAAAAAGGAGCTAAGAGATCGGTAGCCATAGCATTGAGAAACCGCTGGCGCCGAATGAATGCCGATGAAGAAATCAGAGAAGAAATTGTACCCAATAACATCCTGTTGATTGGCCCAACCGGTGTAGGTAAAACCGAAATCGCTCGTAGATTATCGAAATTAGCCGGTGCTCCTTTTGTAAAAGTAGAGGCCTCGAAATTTACCGAGGTTGGGTATGTGGGTCGAGATGTGGAATCAATGATTCGTGACCTTTCGGATTATGCTGTGAACATGGTAAAAGACGAAATGCAGGAACGCGTGCAGGAAAAAGCCGCCGAAATGGTGGAAGAACGCATCTTGGATATCCTTATCCCTCCCGTTCGTAAATCAGCTACCAATCCCCAAAAAGATGCTGTTGGCTTTAACGTAAACAATGCATCCGACGACGAACTGAACGAACGTACCCGTGAACGTTTCCGCGAGAAATTAAAAAACGGTGAGCTTGACGATCGAAAAATTGAGATAGAAGTAAAAAGCTCGAAAGCACCTATGATGCAAGTATTTGGCCCGGGTGGCATGGAAGAAATGGGCGTTAATCTGCAAGATATGCTCGGCGGAATGGGTAAGAACAAGAAATCGAAACGAAAAGTACCTATTTCAGAAGCTCGAGAGATTTTATTGGATGAAGAATCCGAAAAACTGATCGACCATGAATCGGCTGTGCAAGAAGCGCTAGAGCGTGTGCAAAAGCAAGGCATCGTCTTTATAGATGAGATCGATAAAATAGCGGAGCCATCGACAGGTGCAGGAAAAAGCGGTCCTGATGTGAGCCGACAAGGTGTACAGCGTGATTTACTCCCAATCGTGGAAGGAAGCACTGTGAATACCAAGCACGGCATCGTAAAAACCGATCACATTTTGTTTATTGGATCGGGAGCTTTTCATGTATCGAAACCATCAGATTTGATTCCGGAACTTCAAGGACGTTTCCCGATTAGAGTTGAACTGAATTCGCTTACCGAGAGCGACTTTGTAGAGATTTTATCGAAACCCAAGAATGCGTTAACTAAGCAATACATTGCAATGCTGGCTGCTGAAGGAGTTACCATCAATTTTACGGATGACGCCGTTGATGAACTCGCCAGAATCGCAGCATTGGTTAACTCACAAGTAGAAAATATCGGAGCTCGCAGACTACACACCATAATGTCGTCGTTGTTCGATGAGCTTCTCTTTGCCGTTCCGGACGATATAAATAGTGGAGAGATTAATATTGATAAGGCTTACGTCGAAAAACAATTGGATGGCTTAGTAAAAGACAAAGACTTGAGTCATTACATCCTTTAACGTGGATTTGATGATGTAGTTTTATTACAATGGAAACCGATGAACTAAACTTCGCGTATTTAGGTATTATTTATGACAGCAATAACACGATTTCAAATGACTATTAAGAGATTCCTGATTCCGAGCGCAATCATTTCCATTGTTTTATTTTTTCTGAGTTTTACCGGTGTAGATCAAGTAGTTAAATCCGAAAATGACGACACCACCAACCTCACCAAATACGTGCAAGCACAACGTAGCATCGTGCAAAACTACTTTGGTTATCCCGACGTAGACATGATGTACCGAGCCAGTATTCGGTATATGGTAACCGCAATTAAAGACTCTACGCTGGAAATTAATGGTACTCCAATAGATACTACTTTTCCCGGCTTGGATGTTTCCTCCATTCGGGATGCCTACGAAAATTTCGAATCGGCTTATTTATACGTGGCTAATAACAGTCCTGAAGAGGATATGAAACGCCTAACGGAAATTGCGATTCGTGGTTTGTTTTCTACCCTCGATCCTCATTCCGTATTCATCGAAGCCAAAGACAGCGAAGTAGATCAAGAGAATTTTGCCGGAAAATTTCAGGGAATCGGTGTTCAGTTTAATGTCATTCAAGACACTATTACAGTAGTTACTGCTATTGCTGGTGGACCCAGCGATCAGCTTGGTATTCAGTCCGGCGATCGAATTATTGAAATTGAAGATTCATCCGCTGTTGGTTTCGACAACGAACAAGTGGTAAGTCGTCTTCGTGGCGAAAAAGGTTCTAAAGTTCGGGTAACCATTAAACGTCCGGGTGTTAAAAATACCCTTAAATTCACTATTACTCGAGACGATATCCCGCTTTACACCGTGGATGCATCGTACATGTTGGATGATGAAACCGGATACATAAAAATAAATCGCTTTGCTGCCACCACGCACGATGAGTTTATGCAAGCGATGGCTGATTTGAAACCTAAAGGCATGGAGCGTTTGGTGCTCGATTTACGCGGTAATCCGGGTGGCTATTTAGGTCAAGCGGTAGCCATTGCCGAAGAGTTTTTCCCAAGAGGAACCGAGTTGGTAGCTACCGAAAGCCGTCACAATAGATTTACTCAAGAATATTATTCACGCAAAGACGGAATATTCAAAGACAAGCCGGTAATTGTGCTGGTGGATGAAGGCGCTGCTTCAGCTAGTGAGATTGTATCGGGTGCCCTTCAAGATCATGACCGTGCGTTGATTGTTGGTCGCCGTACTTTTGGCAAAGGATTAGTACAGCAGCAGTACGAATTGATCGACAAGAGCATGGTTCGTGTCACTATTTCTCGATACATGACGCCATCCGGACGAGTGATTCAAAAGCAGTTTACCGAAGGCGGTGGCGAAGAATATGCCTACGAGATTTATCAACGTAACGATAACGCAATGAACGACGCTGTGGAATTTGTGGATCAGATTCCGGATTCCTTACAATACAAAACCGATGCCGGTCGCACCGTGTATGGCGGTGGTGGAATCGTTCCTGATTATATTATCCAACAGGATACTTCACGATCAGGATATATGATTAATTTCGCGATTCGTAAGAGAGTTTCATTCGATTTTGTACGTGATTATCTCGATAAAAACGGTGATGAATTTCGTGCAAAGTGGGAAAACAATTTTGAAAGCTTTCGCAAAAATTTCGAATGGTCGGCTGAGGAGATCAGTGACTTCAAAACACGTATGGTTGAAGAAGGATTTATTATTACAGAAGACTTGAACTCACCAAAATTCGAAAACGATTCGCTCTTTGTTCCTCAAGGCTATTTCGAGGAAGTACAATGGATGGCTGAAGGCAGAATGAAAGCCGAAATTGCTCGCCAAATTTGGGGCATGCAGTATTTCTACCCCGTTGTAAACGACTATTTCGATACCACGCTTAAAGAATCGATGACTTTGTGGGATGCATACGGAAGATTAGAAGCGTTGGCAAAAGGACAAGCATCGTTGGACGACATTTCCAACCTCGATCCTGATGGTGGGAAATAAGAGAACGCTCTATTTATAAACAATTTCAAAAGCCCGTTAGCCGCGGGCTTTTTTTGTGGGGATAAGTTTAAAGCACAATCCATCATTTCGCTGAAAGCGGGGTGATGGAAATTGAGTTAAGCCACCAATTCTTAGCATCACAAATTTTGTATAGCTTACTTTTAAGAATTCAATTAGGATATACTAAATTGAGTTCAACATTTTTCGGGCTTAACAACAATCAATAATACAAAGCATGAATCCAAAAGTAGATTGGTTCTTTGACAAAGACACTAAATGGCAGAAAGAATATCAGAAATTACGCTCCATAATTTTGGACTGTGGACTTATAGAAGAATTGAAATGGGGTTGTCCTTGTTACACATATCAAACGAACAATATTGTATTAATCCACGGTTTTAAGGATTACTGTGCCCTGCTATTTCATAAAGGTGCATTGCTCAATGATTCAAATAAGATTTTAATTCAACAGACAGAAAATGTTCAATCTGCCCGACAAATACGGTTTACCGGGATCGATGATATCAATGAACTAGATAAAACAATCAAGCAATACATTTTCGAAGCAATTGAAGTAGAAAAAGCCGGTTTGGAAGTAAAAATGAAGAAGACTTCCGAATATGATATGCCCGATGAATTAAAAACAGCATTTAAAAACTACCCTGAATTAGAGACAGCATTTTTCAATTTAACTCCCGGAAGGCAACGAGGATATTTACTCTATTTCTCATCGGCAAAACAATCAAAAACAAGGGAAGACAGAATTATCAAGTTAATGCCTAAAATATTTGATGGAAAGGGATACAATGAACGATAAGTAAGTCTAGCTCGCCTCATCAGTGATTTCCACCCATCATTTCGCTGAAAGCGGGGTGATGGAGATTGAGACAAACCACCGATTCTTAGCTACAAGATAATTCCATCAGCCGGGTATTCGCCCAACAGACGGATTGCCAGTTCTATTTTTAATCGGATAATTCAAATTGTTTGCATTTTTAAGAATATGTGGATGTTTGTACTTTGAGAATCCATTGTGTTTATTCACCTTTTTATATTGATTCTTAAGAATAGGATGAATAACACTTAAAGATTAAGCTGGGATATAATGAATAGAGTTCAGCATATTCCTATGTTAGCGGTCAGCTAAAAAACGAATCGTAAAAATTAAACGATAGAGAAATGAAAATACATTCGACAAACTATTTTGACACTTTTATCGAAGTTGCAGAAGACACAAAAGCCGACATTGCAACGAAACCACCAACTAAAGACAAAAAGACCGTAGCGGAAATGCAATACGAAATGATTGCAAAAAATCCCTATAAATTTACTTCAGATGATGTTCTCTTTCAAGTGTTTGCCGACCGAAAGGACTTAACAAAATCGGAATACAAACAGGCACGAGAACAATTCTTTTCAAAAGGGCAACCTTGTTTTCGAGCCTCGCCATTGACAAAAACTTATGGCTTTGGAGTCCATAGCGACAATAATGGAAAAATTGCACTTTTCGGTATGGAAACGGAAGAATACCAAAAGTTCTTGACGGACACAAAAATCAAAAAAGTGAAAGCAATGAAATCAAGCAGATAATAAAAATGGAAATCTTAACAGAACTTAATTGGTTGGCTATTGTAGTTGGAACAATTTTTTATTGTGCATTTTGTGGTATTTGGCACAGACAATTTGCTTTTGGTAAAAAGTGGGAAGAAGCTATGGGCTTTGAAAGACCTAAAGATTGGAAAGAAACCAATATTTATTACGTAGTGCCTTTAATAGCTTGCTTAATTACAACAGTGGTGATTGCCATTTTACTGAATTTGACAAACACAAGTTCATACAATGACGCATTAAAACTTGGACTTTTAATTGGATTCGGGATTGCAATAGCAGTGGTTTTTACGGCTTCCGTAATTCCTATAATGAAAAAACCATTGGCATTCGGAGCAATAACAGGGACAGCCCAAGCTTTGGGAATAACCTTAACGACCATGATAATTTATGCAATAACGAACTGAGAAATACAAAGCCGGACCGCTAACAATGTATATAAAAAATAGGCGAAACAGTAGTAAACTCAAGGGTTTTGGCTCGTATCAAAGTTTGTACTTAACCGAAAGTTTAGTGCTTCGAAATCGCCTACTTTTCATATACTAAACGTTCAGCTTTTCCCTTGTACCGGAGTTCTTCACCGATTATTGCACTAAGTAAACACATGCAGTGCATAAAGAAGTATTGAATACATAGTATTCATATTGTTTTTCAACAACTAGTTACTCTAGCCTCGTTAACTCCCAAAGCTCCACCTCTTCAGAATCACGCCATTCCTGGTTTCGTTTCGTTTTTTTTGAAGCCGATTTCACTCTTTTTTTATAGCAGTTTTCCAACTTGAACCGCCCCCCTTCTGCTAATTCTTTTTCTATGGGATGCCCTTCTGCCGCTCCGGTTATTTGCGCTAAATTTGAAAAAAGCAGCACAATTTTTCCGTCGGGTAACAGTCGCTGTTTAGCACCGGAAAAGAACTCCTCGAATAGGGTTTCGTGGTAGTACATGGCTTCATCCATCCTGTTTAAGTCGTGTGATTTTGGCAACCAAGGTGGATTAAAAACAATCAATTCGGTTTGTTTATCCCATTTCCCAAAAAGATTTCCATGATCTAATTCAATCTTTCTGGAGAGCTTTGTATCCCCCATAAACTCTTTGAGACCAACTATCGCATTTGTGTTAACATCGGTACCATACACCTTTTGAAAACCATATTTCATCATCTGTAATGAAAGTATGCCACTTCCGATCCCAATATCCATTGCTGACTTTTTAGGTCCTGTATACCGTTTCAACCAGTTATCAAAAACAATCAGATGATCAAAACGAGTGGGGAAATACACTCCGTAATACGGGTGAATCTTATTCCGAAGCACAGGAATTGAAACTCCCTTAATGTACCATTGCCAGGCGCTGTTTAGGCCTTGAATTTGTGGGAGTGTTAAATAGAACTGGTTGGATTCAGGATACAATTTTTTCAACCAACCGATTGCCGGAGCTTTTTTTACAGCTACCGAATGATTGTTAACCTCCATCAAAATGCGGTTCGATAGCTTTTGAAATTCAGCTCGATATTCCCTTTGCTCAAGAAAGCTCTTATTGGGCAAGTTCTCGTTGAGATGCTTCTTCAACTCCTTTAGTAATAACAATCCACTGCTATAATAATCAGCGATGATAACATGATTACCCTCTATTAATGCCTCAATCGTGAGATCTACGTCTGCAGATTTACGAAACTGCAGTGAGTTTTTTTGAGGGCTAACAGGAATTGGCTTGTCTACATCGTTACTCATCGTCTTGAATATTTTTGTATTAAATGGTTGGATGCTTCTTCAGATTCAATGTACACTAAAGAAGTTTAAAGAATGAGTGAAAACGGCCTTAAAACTTGCGAGTTTTTTCTTTATTAGTGAGCTCCATCAGCCGGGAATGCGCCTAAGAGATGGATTGCTTTGCCAAATCTCAGGGATGATAATTTGTATTCTACATTCATTCTTTCAACTCTGCATTCACAAATCCATAATTTGCATATTCAATAATATTTAAATAATCTGGTGCATAATTACACCAATTTATCATAGTAATGGCACGACAAAGTATTTCATTTACTGAGCCAAACGACGAGTGGCTTAAGGCTCAAGTTCAGAGTAAGGAGTATTCAAGCAAGAGTGAATTAGTGAACGATTTGGTTAGGCAAGCTAGAATGCAACAAAGAGAGATTGACCTGATCAAACTGAAACTTGAAAAAGCTGAGCAAAGTGGGTTTACCTCTCAATCTCAAAAAGAAATCTTAGCTGAATCTAAGAGATTGCTTGATGGCTAATTACCGACTTAGCAACGCCGCTAAAGTGGATCTCATTCGAATACATCAATATGGCGTACAGAGGTTCGGAGTAAAACAAGCAGATAAATATTTCAATACTTTCTTCGAATACTTTGAAATGATTGCAAGTCAGCCTCTTTCAAATGCATCAGTAGACTTCATAAAACCTGGATATAGACGATGTGTTTGTGTGCTAGAAAGTATTTATTACAAAATAAATGATGAGGATGACATTGTGGAAATAATGACCATAATTGGCCGGCAAGATTTTAAATAATCTAGTGACCTATAAAAGTATAGTTTGTAACGTAAGTCTATCTTCCATTCCCATAACTTTGCGAAGAATCATAAATTTAGTTAGGCCAAACCACCCACAAATTTGAAATTATCCGAATACGTAAAAAGAAGAACCGGTGTGCCTTTAGGTCAAAGTGGCTCCCTTCGAAATATGCTACACCGTTCACTGGGTGCCGGAAAATTTTCAATCTTTTGGCAATACTGGAATCCCATTTGGGGATTTTATCTCGGGAAATTAATTTTCAAGCCTCTTAAATCCATCTTTCCCACGGCCGTATCACTGATAATCACTTTTGTTGTCTCCGGCTTTATCCACGATCTGGTAATCATCGTGTTAAATGGCCAATTCACCTTATTGTTCACACCATGGTTTTTATTTATGGGACTTTGTGTGATCATAGGTGATAATGCCAATATCGACTACTCAAAATATGCGTGGATAATTCGAGCCACTATCAACATTGCAATCATTTTTAGTTGTTTATTTTTAGCCTATCAAGTTAAAATCTGATGGTTAATCTAATACTCTCTCTGTAAAAGTATGCAAGTTCGGTACCTACCCGCTTTTTCTTTTCTAATTTTGGATTTAGTATCATCACCAGCAACAAAATCCAAATCTATGCACATCAGAAAGTTACTCCCGCTCTTAATCGTTTTTGTATTTACTTTTTCGGTTTCGGCTCAGGTCTATCATCAACATGGAATGGTGGTTTCCGATAACCAAATCGCTTCCGATGTGGGGGCAGAAATCTTAAAACAAGGCGGTAATGCAGTGGATGCAAGCATCGCAACGGCGTTTGCTTTAGCGGTAGTTCATCCACAGGCCGGCAATATCGGTGGTGGCGGATTTTTGGTTTATATGGATGGCGATGGTTCTTCTACGACCTTCGATTTTCGGGAAAAAGCGCCGTTAGCCGCTACGGTAAATATGTTTATGGATGAAAACGGCGAGTACATCCCGATGATCAATCACAATGGGTTGTTGGCAGTAGGCGTACCGGGAACGGTTGCAGGATTATGGAAAGCCCATCAACAACAAGGAAGCATGCCCTGGGCAGATTTGATTCAGCCCGCCGTTGAACTCGCAGAAAATGGATTTCCACTGAGTTTTGCACTTGCCCAACATGCCGAACGATTTTTCAATTCTGATGAAGATGATTTCATGCAGAACTTCTTCACAAACGGTGAAGATCGACCGCTTAACATGGGCGAAATATGGAAGCAACCTGCTCTTGCTGAAACGTTGAAACGCATTAGAGATAACGGTCATGATGGATTTTATAAAGGCGAAACAGCCCGACTTCTAGCCAAACACATGTCCGAAAATGGCGGGATTATCACAGAAGAAGATTTGGCGAAATATGAATCCATCGAACGCGAACCGGTAACCGGAACTTATAAAGATTACGACATCATTTCGATGCCTCCACCCTCTTCCGGTGGTGCAAGTCTTATCCAAATGATGAATATGATGGAGCAAGTGAACTGGGATGAAATTGAGTTCAACTCTACCGAGTACGTACACATTGTGGCTGAAAGTATGCGTCGCGCTTACGCCGATCGAGCTGAACATATGGGCGATCCGGATTTCAATCCTGAAATGCCAATTGATCGGTTAATCTCTAAAGAACATGCCCAAAATCGCTTTGCTAACATCGATTGGGATCAGGCATCAGTGAGCGATTCCAGCAAATTTGGCCAATTGTACGACGGCAAAAGTACTACACACTTTTCGGTAATGGATAAAGATGGAAACGCCGTTTCGTTAACTTATACGCTGGAATGGAGTTATGGTGCCCGAACGGGATCCCCTGAATTGGGATTTATCCTAAATAACGAAATGGGGGATTTCAATCCCGTTCCCGGCGAAACGAATTCACGAGGCCGAATCGGATCCGATCCTAATCTCATCGCTCCCGAAAAAAGAATGCTTTCCAGTATGACGCCCACTATAGTTGCCAAAGATGGTAAACCATACTTGATCATCGGAACGCCGGGCGGACGAACAATCATCAATACGACCTTCCAAACGGTGTTGAATGTGCTGGAATTTGATATGCCGATTAACAAAGCCATCGAAGCGATGAAAATTCATCACCAATGGCTACCCGATCGCATATTGTATGAAGGCGATTTACTTTCTCCTGATACTCGTAAAGCACTCGAAGAAATGGGACACACTCTAGAGCCTCGCTACCGACTTGGACGCATGATGGGCATTCTTTGGGATCAAGAGCAAGGCATATTCATCGGCGCTGCAGATTCCTCCAGCCCGGATGGAGGAGTCGCGGGGTATTAACATTTAAAATTTGATGGAAAACCCAATATTTAGATTTATCTCTGAGTTCCACTTGGTGTCTCGACTGATTTCAGTATAAATACCATTTTGAGAAGTTCCCAAAATATATTCTTCAGGAAATGCGTCTCTTTTTAAACTCAGATTCAATAATAATCGTGTACTTAAAGGGATAATAAATCCTGTTGCCATTGAATAACCGGTGTAGGATTTGTCAAACGAACTTTGATAATTACTTACTTTATACGTGCTCGAATACCTAAATAATCCTCCTTCAATAAACAGGCGAGTAGATTTATCATTTAACGTGATTGGATGATAATACCCAGCACCAAGTCCCAATTTTATACTTCTATCGTCGATTTTAAAAGCACCAATATCATTATAGTAATCAAATAGATTTCGACTGGTTATGATGTTACTGATACTGCTACTTAAAGCAATAGTGTTGGTCAAAAAATATGAAAAGCGAAGATCGTAACTTAGATTCTTGAATGATTTTTCGAATTCGTGGTTGAAGTTTCTGTCACGTTCTGCGCCAAGATATCCAAAATTAATCGATGTTATTATTGAGCCTGAACTGATAAACTCGGCGGATTTACTATCGTCTTGTGCATGAACCGGATCTACAATCAGTGAACAGCATATCAAGACCAGTGTGGTGTAAATATATTTCTTCATGGCTTTCTCTCACTTGTTCTTTAAAAATTGAATACCAATGGTTGCTCTTAGAGCTTTGGAATCAAAGACTAAATCTTTCATACTTGATTCCCATTCCGGACCTATTTCGAAGAATAGACCGGCAGTCTTGTTCAAATTAAAATTAATTCCGTACTTCAAAGCAGGTCGTATTCTAAAACCATCAGATTCTGTAGAACCAGTTGCGTCTGCTAGTGCTATATTATAGCCTAACATAGAATTTCCTTCCACATACATATTAATCTTAGACCGACTGAGAACATAATGTCGGTAAAGAGCTCCTGCTCCCAAATATGAAAGTGAGAAATTATATCGATCTGATACTAATACCTGTGTTTGCCCAAGTAAACCAATCCCAGAACTTTCCGATAATAAACTTATTCGTTTGAAGTTGAGAGAAAATTGGGTACTACGAACTGAGTGATATTCATCATTCGTGGAGTTATAAAAGTATTGTTTTACACTGTTTATATTTGAGTTTCCAACCCAAATTATATCCCCTTTCTTGAAAGAGTAATCGGTATCCTGAGCGATACCCGGCACTGCAATTAATACAGTTACTATTAAATATAGTGTGGTTTTCTTAATCATCATTTAAACCATGTGCTGTTAATACTGAATCTAAATCAAAATTACGTATAGGGTAGACAACCGTTTTTTTGTATACAGAAAAACTGCCTGCAAAAAACCCTATTACATTCGCCTCGTCCTTCGGTAAGATTTCACCATCGGGACTTACCTCATCGATTGTGGACACTCTTTTTAGATAGGTGGAATCCTTTTGATTAGCTGCTTCACCATATTCCAAATAAATATCTTCCCAATTTCCAAAGGGTGCAATACGATTATTAAGTGCTTGGTGATTTCTCCATAATCCATTACTGTAAAACGAAAATCTTCTCCATTGATTAACTATAAGATCTTTTCGAAACCAAGGTTCTGTTATATTAATCCACCAACCAGTTTGAACTGAATCTATATCACTCTCTGATAGCCATGCGCCATAGGAAAGACCTGTTCTTAAAAATGAGCTTCGGTCTGAAAACCTAAATGATTCCCATGGTTCCATAAAGAGTAATTCCCTATCAATACTAGAATTTTTTTGTGTTTCTGAGATAAATGTATTCTCTGGAAACTCAAACTTTGTCCAAAAGTGAGATTCACTTTCCTCTCTTGGTGTTCCATCTTCATAGTGTTTCAATTGTACTTTTAGACCAATACTATCTGGTATGAAAATGTCTACCTCTTCAGGTATATATGTAATAGATTCAAATTTTCTACCGTCAACTAATGTTACGTTGAGCTTATATCGATGCCCTGGCAAAATCTTCAATTGACTATTAACATCGCCATAAACACTATTACTTTCGCTTTGATATTGAATTGTTTTAGAAAATTGAAAATCTAATGGACCTGAAACTTCAACCAAAGCAGTCGAATCAGTATAAAATTGAAGCTGAAAAAGCCTTGAAGTAAATACAACTTGAGCCAAATGTGTTGGGCTGTATAAACTAGTTAAGTTTTTCAGTTCTTTATAGTTTTCAACAAATCTAGCATCAGAAACGTAACCTACTACAACTTGCGGGTGGTAATGAGTAGTATCATTTGAAACATCAAGAAAACCTGATATAAATGGTGTTTTATCAGGGATGATTTTATGAGTTTCACTCAATTCATGATTTGATAGGTTACAACCTAAATTGAAATAGATAAGTATTATCAAATAGTAAATTGCTTTCAATTTTTCCCCTAAAAAAATTAAACCACAAGAAAAGATCTAATAAGACCACATTCCTAATGTGGTTTCGTCATTGTACGGAACCACATTTTTTTTTTGCAAATATTTTATTCTTAACACTCTGCTTTACAGTTACATATACGCATATTTACGCATTTATTATCTTATTTGTAACAAATTCATCTAGCAGTACTCTTTTAAAACTATACCTCTTGAGCTACAACCCTTGATATCTGCTACTTACCTATACCTGTTTCCGGTAATTCCCGATTTAATTCCCAAATTCTTGCCGAACATTTCTAGCGATAAGATCACTCTTTATCAATTCATTATTTGCTAAAGGTTTTTCGGCATTTGTCGGGAAACCTTTTTTTATTTAGCCCAACTAATTACTGATTATGAAATCAATATTTTTACTGCTTTTCTCTTTGTTGTGGATCCAATCGCAAGCTCAAGTTCTAACTTCTGATTCAACGCTGAATTCGGTCTTACGAGAAATCGATACCTTTTATGATCAACGAACTACCGAAGAAGAGCGCGAGCGGTTTCCTTTGGGTTTTGCAAACGAAGCTCATTTCCGAGAAGAGTACGATTTCAACAAAGGGTTGCTTGAACGGTTGGATGGAATGGATATCGAGACACTCAGTTTCGATGATTACATTTCTCATTCACTTCTGCGTTTTGATATTCACAATCAAGTTCAGCTTTTTGAGTTCAAGGAATATTTGATCCCGATATTGTCGGAAAGTGGTTTCCATACCCGTGTTTTATGGCGTACCAATCGCTCCATCAACAGCCAAGAAAGTCTAGAGCGTTATATCGCATACCTCAACGATATTCCCCGATATTTTGAGGAGAATATCGAGCTTATGCGAACCGGAATTGAACTAGGAATCACTCAACCGTTGGAAGGACTTCAAAACTACGGAGCCACCTACGATCCATATATCGTGGATGATCCGATAGAATCTATCTTTTTCAGGCCGATGAACAACAAGCCGGAATCATTTAGTCAGGCAGATTGGGAAATTGCTCTTCAATCGGTTTCTGACGCCATCAACCTATCTGTAACTCCCGCCTATCGAAACCTAAAGCAATTTTTCGAAGAGGAGTATTTTCCAAATACTCGCGATGGTCTGGGCGCAGCGACTATGCCGAATGGCAAGGCTTACTACGAGCACAAAACCCGATACTACACCACGCAGGATTTAACTCCTGAGGCTGTACACGAAATCGGATTAGAGGAAGTGCAGAGAATTCGATCCGAAATGAAAAGTATTATTGCAGATCTTAATTTTGATGACAGTTTCGCTGATTTCATTCAGTTTTTGAGAACCGATGCCCAGTTTTATCCTGCATCCGGAGAGGATCTATTAAAAGAAGCAGCCTGGATTGCTAAGACGGTGGATGGACGACTCCCTTCGTTGTTTGGCAAATTACCACGACAGCCATACGGCGTGGTTCCTGTGCCGGATTATCTCGCTGAGAATTACACAGCCGGTCGATATTCGGGAGCAGCACTTGATTCCGATCGTGGTGGACAATATTGGGTGAATACCACCAAATTAGAAAGCCGAACCTTATACACGCTCGAAGCTTTGACACTTCACGAAGCCATGCCCGGGCATCACCTGCAAATTGCCCTCACCGCCGAATTGGAAGATTTACCCTCGTTTCGTCGAAAAATGTACATCAATGCTTTCGGCGAAGGCTGGGGATTGTATGCCGAATATCTCGGATATGAACTCGATTTATATCAAGATCCATATTCAGAATTCGGGCGCCTCACTTACGAAATGTGGCGTGCTTGTCGCTTAGTAATTGATACCGGAGTGCATTACATGGGTTGGTCGCGCGACGAAGCGGTCGCTTTTTTGGCTGATAACTCGGCACTTTCCATACACGAAGTAAACACCGAAATCAATCGATACATCACCTGGCCGGGACAAGCTCTGGCTTACAAAATGGGAGAAATCACGATTAAAAATCTCCGTGAGAAAGCCGAAACTGAATTGGGAGAAGAATTCGACATCAAAGAATTTCATGATGTAATATTGAGCAAGGGCACGGTTACGATGCAGATTTTAGAAGAGATTGTGGATAGTTATATTGAATCTAAAATGGCTGAATAACTCATGAAAACCTCTGAAATAGATCGAAAATTTGATAATGGAGAAGATGTATTTGATCATTTTGATATAGATCAATCCAAACGTCCTAATCTGAAAAATAAACGTGTGAATGTAGATTTCCCAAGTTGGATGGTTCAATCTTTAGATAAAGAAGCCAAAAGATTAGGAGTTACAAGACAATCTCTTATTAAGTTATGGCTAGCTGACAAACTAGAAGAAAAAACAGCTGAATAACTCACCTCAATCCAAATATCTTTCCTGCTCTTTGAACAATGATTTGCTTCATCTCTAAGGTGAGCATCGCCACTAAAAGCTGACTTGTTGGAACTTCCAGCTCATCGGCTAAGGCATCAATCTGGTACTCTTTTTCTTCGAGTTTAGTACAAATGGCTACACTCAGTTCATCTAATTCCTGCTCTTTCCAACTACTAATTTTGGGCTCCTTAATACTAACCGAACTTTGATCTGAATGATCACCAACCGGAAGTTCTTCCAGAATATCATCTACGGTTTGAACGAGCTTTGCAGATCCGTTTTTAATGAGATAATTACACCCGGTTCCACTTGGGTTTTCGATGGTATGTGGGATAGCAAACACCTCTCTGTTTTGATCTAGTGCCAACTCAGCAGTAATAATGCTTCCACCTTGAATTCCGGATTCTATAACCAAAGTGCCATAACTCAAACCACTTACAATTCGATTTCGTACTGGGAAATTACCGGCATCAGGTTTACTTCCCGGTGGATATTCGGTTAGCACGATTCCACCTGATTTTACAATGGCATTCGCCAGATTTCGGTTTTCTGATGGATACACCCAATCAATTCCTGAGCCCAATACTGCTACGGTTTTCCCTTCAGCTTCTAGTGCAGCAGAATGCGCTGCTGCATCAATTCCTAATGCCAACCCACTGTTTATGCAAAGCCCGGCTTCCACTAGACTTTGAACTAACTTCTTTGTGGTTTTACGCCCATAAGTGCTGGTATTTCTTGTTCCAACAACCGCGATACCCGGCTCACTCAATACGTCCGGATCACCTTTATACCACAATACCGATGGTGGATCATAAATTTGCCTTAACAACGCAGGATACTGCGGATCGGCGATCGTTAAGATTTCCGCTTTAAGCGTTTCCGTTTTTCGGATGATTTCGTCTACGGTTTCCCAATCATCAAATGATAGCAAGGTAAGAGCTGAAGCTTCTCCTATTCCATCAACCGCACGTAACTCGCGTTTAGAACGCTCAAAAAGTCCTTCTAAATCACCTTTAAAATGTTGATGAAGTTGTTTTACCCGTTTCGGTCCAAAGCCCGGAACTAAGCTAAGCGCCAGAAGCGTCCTGGTTGTCTTCGGTTTGTTTTGCATCTTGTATGGCCGCCCAAAGTGTTTCCCTTAATTCATCCACCCCATGCCCCGTGGCTGATGAAATAGGAATAACGGGAATTTCGTCCTCAAAATGCAACTCTTCTTCTAACTTAAAGCCTTGTTTTAAATCCATCTTAGTGATAGCAAGGATTCTAGGCTTTTCTAAGAGATCAGATCTATAGGCTTTAAGCTCATTTACCAACGCATGATATTCGTATTCGATATCGGTGTCTGCAGCAACCATAAACAGTAACACGTTATTGCGTTCGATGTGCCTTAAAAACTGAATTCCCAGTCCTTTACCTTGATGGGCTTCTTCTATAATTCCGGGGATATCAGCCATCACAAAACTGCGGTAATCACTGAATTTTACTACTCCAAGATTTGGTTCTAAGGTAGTAAAAGGATAATCGCCAATCTTTGGCTTAGCCTCTGATAAAGCAGATAATAAAGTGCTTTTTCCGGCATTAGGGAATCCAACTAGGCCAACATCAGCGATCAATTTAAGCTCGAGTTCTACCACTCGTTCTTCACCCGGCTTTCCTTCTTGGGCAAACTGAGGAGTTTGATTGGTAGAACTTCTGAAATGCCAGTTCCCTAATCCACCTCTACCACCTTCGGCAATCACTAACTCCTGATCTTGCTCGGTGATTTCTCCCAATCGCTCGCGTGTTTCTGCATCGTAGGCTACGGTTCCAAGTGGAACAGCTAGTATGATATCATCGCCACCAGCACCGGTTTTCTTGTTGCTAGCCCCGTGTTCACCCGGTTTTGCTTTTATGAATTTTTTGTACCGTAAATCCAGAATGGTGTTTAATTGTGGATTTCCTTTTAATATGATGCTTCCACCTTTTCCGCCATCTCCGCCGTCAGGACCTCCACGTGGGATGTATTTTTCTCTTCGGAAATGAGCGGAGCCATCTCCACCCTTTCCTGCGGTTACATAAATTTTAGCGTAATCTGCGAAGCGCATATTTTCGTTATTTGGTGATTCCTCGAAGGCAGGAATCTAAATCCCGGATTAAGTCTGGGATAACTGTGAATATTAAAGTTTTTCTAAAATGAAGTCGCTCATCAATTTCCATAAGTGGCGACGAGTATTACCACCATAAATACCATGATTTCGGTTCGGATAATACATCGTCTCGAACTGAATATTATGCTTTATCAATTCCTCAACTAAGATTACCGCATTTTGATAATGCACGTTATCATCGCCGGTACCATGAATGAGTAAGTACTCACCTGTTATCTGATCCACATAGTTGATGGGCGATCCGGCTTCATAGCCTTCAGGATTAGTTTGCGGAGTACGCATAAATCGCTCGGTGTAAATGGTATCGTAATATTTCCAATGTGTTACCGGTGCTACAGCTATAGCTGTGCTGAACACATCGTTCCCCTGAGACAGCGCATTCGTGCTCATGAACCCACCGTAACTCCATCCCCAAATTCCAATTCGATCTGCATCTACATAAGCGAGATCTGCAATTTGTCGGGCTGCTTCAACCTGATCTTCGGTCTCAAGAACACCCAACTGCAAATAAGTTTGGTTTTTGAATGCTGTACCGCGAGCACCTGTTCCCCGATTATCAACAGAAACAATAATATAACCCTGATTTACCAGGTATTGATGCCACATCGGGCGTTGCCCAAATTCGAAAGCTCGAGTTACCGTTTGGCTTCCCGGACCGCCATACACATACATTAACACCGGATATTCTTCATTTTCGTCAAAATTGGGCGGAGTAATCATGTAGGCATTGAGTGGTTCGCCATTTACATCCATCACCAAAAACTCTTTGGTTTGTAACGCAAACTCACTCATGTTTTCAACCACTTCGTCATTGTCTTCCAGCACACGAACTTGCTTACCTCCACCTTCGTGTAAGGTGGTAACTGGCGGTTTATTGTAATCAGAATAAGATTGAATGAAATATTTAAAATCACGACTCATGTTGATGGAATGCCAACCGTTTTCTTCAGTCATGGCTCGCTTACGTCGTCCATCTACTCGTATCCGATAAAAATGGCGCTCCAATGGCGACATTTCCGTACTCATGTAATACAAGTTATGTCGACGTTCATCAAAACCGATAATTTCGGTTACATCGTATTCGCCTTTTGTGATTTGCCGGATTTCTTCTCCATCCATTTTATACAGATATACATGATTGAAGCCTGTACGAGAAGATGTGGTGAGAAATTGCTTTCCGTTATCTAAGAACATCAAATCATCGTGTACATCCAACCATGTTTCACTTTCTTCAGTCAGCATGACTTCAGTCTCGCCGGTAGATACATCCGCGAACAATAATTCTTCTTTATTTTGAAGCCGGTTCATGCGCCGGATAGCCAACAAGTTGTTGTTCTTCGTCCAGTTAATTCTTGGGATATACTGATCGGTTTCATCGCCGATATCCACTGTGGTAGTTTCGCCCGTAGCAATATCAAACACATGGATACTTACGATTGCGTTTTCTTCACCTGTTTTAGGATACTTAAATCGAACTTCTTCAGGATAAAGTTCTCCCCATGTTTCCATCGTAAACTGTTTCACGTTGCTTTCATCGAATCGATAGAAGGCAATTCTATCGCCACGCGGTGACCAAAACCAAGCTTTCGCAAAGCCAAATTCTTCTTCATACACCCAATCTGCTGCACCATTTATGATGGAGTTGAACTCCCCATCATCGGTAATCTGAAATTCATCGCCGGTAGTTAAATCCACCCAAAAGAGGTTGTTATCTTGAACATATGCAGCGCGATCACCTTTTGGATTTAGTGCTGCATATTGTTGCTTTTCGTTGCTCTCGGTTAGTTTTTGCACCGTATTTTCTGAGCGATTGTAGATAAAGTAATTTGCTTTGGTTGATCTACGCCAAAGTTGTTCTACCTCGGTTTCGATGAGGATTAGGTTTTCATCGGCCGAAAATTCATAGCCTTGAACTTGGAGGTCGTCAAAATTTGAACCGTTAAAAATAATTTCCGACTCGCCATTGGTGATATTGAATCGAGTAATGGTTTGCCCATCCAATGCCGAATAAAATCGTCCATCATTCATCCAACGCACATTATTGATGGAAGTAGGCGAGAATGTACCATCAAATATATGGTCAAATTCGATGGGCTTTTTATCTTGTGCTGATACAGAAATGCTGGCACAAAAAACCAGCGCAATACATAAGTGCAACGTTAATCGCATAAATTCTACTTTTTAGTTCTTTGTAACGACTCCCCTAATCCGCCTTCGTTACAATGCAGACAGGCTATTTTTTGTGGGATACTAACTTGAGCAATTGAGTGAGTTTTTCTTTCATTTCGGTTCTTTCAATGATGAAATCCAAAAACCCGTGCTCAAGCAAGTATTCAGAAGTTTGAAATCCTTCCGGCAAATCTCTACCAATGGTTTGACGAATCACACGAGGCCCGGCAAATCCAATCAACGCACCGGGTTCAGCTACGTTGAAATCACCCAACATCGCAAAACTAGCGGTTACACCACCGGTAGTTGGGTTGGTGAGGTACGAGATATATGGAATTCCGGCCTCATCAAGTAGCGCCAATTTTGATGATACTTTGGCAAGCTGCATCAAACTTAACACGCTTTCCATCATGCGAGCTCCTCCGGATTGAGAAATAATCATATACGGAACGCCATGCTTTAGCGCATAATCTGCACCTTGAGCCAAGCGCTCGCCAACTACCGAGCCCATTGATCCACCGATAAAACTGAAGTCCATACAGCCCACAACGAAATCGAGGCCATTCATTTTACCTACACCGATAAGCGCTGCATCCGATAATCCCGTTTTCTTCTGGGCATCGGCCAAACGGTCGGTGTACTTTTTACGATCGGTAAACTCAAGTGGATCATCTGAAACGATATCACTGGCAATTTCTTTGTACTTACCATCATCAAAAATAATGTCGAAATATTGCCTACTTCCAATACGGAAATGGTAACCGCTTAACGGATCTACGAATAAATTGTCTTCAAGCTCTCTACGGTGGATGGTTTCTCCCGTAGTTGGAACTTTAACCCAAACGCCTTCCGGCATTTCCTTTTTGGTTGAAGTTTGTATGTTTTCGTCTTTTCGTTTAAACCAGCTCATAAAATCCTTCTAAAATTTTGCCCAAAATAGGGATTTATACACTTAATTAAATATTCGAATTATTAACCTGGCTAGAGGTTATGTAATTCGGACTTAGCGACTCCAAGTCTGTTTTTTCGAAAAATTCGCTTCCCGGTTGGTGATTGAATAGCTGAATTAAATTTTGAGCACTGATTACATCGGTGCTATAGGTTTCGATGCCATCCAAATTCGTCGGATTCAATCGATTCAACCCAGTTCCGATTATAATATCACCTTCAGCTAATCTAGCTTCGAAAGCTTCAATTTCCAGCACATTCATTTCGCTTTGTGCTTCCATCGTTTTGTTGATAACAAATTGCTGATGATACACATGAGTTCGTCGAGCGTCGATGATGGCATGTACCATTTTGCCAGGCTTCTCAAGTTGTGAGGCAGCAAACCCTGCCAGAGTATTAGTAGCAAAAATATTGGCTTCCGAATCAAAGAAAATTCCTTTAATGGCGCTTGCTCCAATTCGTAATCCAGTGTACGAACCCGGCCCGTTACTCACCAACACATCATCAATTTGGTCGACGTCGAATCCATGCTCTTCCATCAAAGCCTGAGTAAACAAAAAGAGATGATCAGAATGTACGCTCCGTCCTTGAATTCTCTTCTCGTGGATTTCTCCTTCAACGTTTTGATAAGCTACCGAACATACATCGGTGGAAGTTTCATAAGCGAGAATCATCTCAACTCGTTTAATACTAACTGCCCACGATTATAAATCCCAACAGCTCGGCCGGTTAACTCGTTATCGAGATATGGTGAATTTCGAGATTTCGATCGTACGTTTTTAGCATCAAACACCCACTTTTCATCGGTATTAAAAAAGGTGAGGTTTGCTTCCGCTCCTTCCTCTATGGCAAGCTCAGGCAGATTTAAGATCGCTCGTGGATTGTAGCACATCTTATCAACTAGTTGTTGCAAATCCAGTTTTCCGGTTTTGTTCAAACGCATATTCGAAATCGACCAGGCCGTTTCTAAGCCAATGATTCCGTTAGGTGCATACATGAATTCTACTTCTTTTTCTTCGATGGCGTGCGGAGCATGATCTGTGCAAATGACGTCAATAGTTCCATCCACTAAGCCATCGATCATAGCCTCCACATCTTCCTGAGTTCTTAATGGTGGATGCATCTTAAAATTAGTGCTGAATTTCTGTCGTTCGATTTCTTCGTCCGTTAAATCGAAATGGTGCGGACAAACTTCGGTAGTTACCTTAATACCTTTTGCTTTTCCTTGGCGTACTAATTCCACTCCTTCTTTTGTACTGATGTGTGCTACATGCACGTGTCCACCGGTGTATTCAGCAAGCAAAATATCGCGCGCAATCATCACTTCTTCGGCGATTCCCGGCGTTCCTTCCAATCCCAACCTCGTTGAAACGGCGCCTTCGTTCATGTGACCGGGACGAGAAAGCTCTAAATCTTCTTCATGGTTGATAATTGGCGCACCCAGCATCGAAGCATATTCCAAGGCTATTCGCATCACTTGTGCATCGTATACCGGATCACCATCATCGCTAAAAGCAACAGCGCCACCTTTTTTCATGTCGCCCATTTCGGCGATGGATTTCCCTGCTCGATCTTTGGTCACACAGCCAATTGGATGCACATCTACCGGCGTTTCTTTTCCTTTCGATATAATAAATTCTACAACATCTCGCGTATGGGTGGCCGGACTTGTATTTGGCATGCAAGCCACAGCTGTAAATCCTCCGAAAGCAGCTGCAGCACATCCGGTTTTTATTGTTTCTTTGTGTTCATAACCCGGCTCACGAAGATGAATATGCATATCCATCCAACCCGGACTTACATACGCTCCACCAAAATCGTGGACTTCTTCCCTATTTTGAGTGTCTAATCCACTTCCAATTTTTGTGATTTTACCATCTTCGATTCTAAGGTCTATCGTTTCATCACCGCTGTGATTTTTACTTATTGGGCGGACATTTTTTAAGAGCATAGTTGGCTGTTAGCGTCGTTAAAAATTCAACTCAAATATATTGGAAATATCACTTAGAATCTGAGTTAATGAGGGGATGAACAGATTATTAATCGATTCATTCGAAGGACTAAAGTCCTTCTCTTGGGAAATCTGTGTTTTCTGAATCGGACCATTTACCAAATGAAGGGTTTTAACCCTGCTTTAATGTAATCTTCAATCTAAATATTTCACTTCTTCCCTAAACCAAAATATTACACTATATTGTACATGATACTGTACATATTAAATAACAATCTCATGAAGGCTATTACATATACAGCTGCACGGCAGGAATTAGCGAAAACAATGGACAATGTTGTTAATGATGCCGAACCGGTGATCATTACTAGAAACAGAGACCAATCGGTGGTAATGATCTCGCTGGATGAATACGAAGCGTTAAATGAAACTGCATATTTACTTCGATCCCCAAAAAATGCTATCAGGTTGTTTGAATCTATTCAAGAATTAACTGAGAATGGTGGTGCACAACAAGACTTAGTTGACTAAAATGAATTTAGTGTTTACCTCACATGCCTGGGAAGATTATCAGTTTTGGATTAAAACCGATAAAAAAATTCATAAACGAATTAACCTCTTAATTAAAGACACTATTCGAGATCCTTTTGATGGTATTGGAAAACCGGAACCCTTAAAACATAGTCTATCAGGATATTGGAGTCGGAGAATAAATGATGAACATCGTTTGGTCTATAAAGTGGATGATAAAAACCTTTATATCATTCAATTAAGATATCATTATTAGCTAGTCACCCCTTCAAAACAACAAATTCTCCTTCAAACTCAGCGGCGATTTCCCCTTTATATTCAACTACCGCCTTTGCAGTCAATCTACCTTTTCCTTTGTCGGATAAATCTGCCAGAAATTGATTCACAATCTCAACTTCCGGGATAAGCACCTTAGCCTCAAAATCACTTTTAATCGGTTTCGAAAAGGTGGATTTCCCTCTTCGGCCAACAATTCGCGGATGTGGATCAAAGTCTTCAATCAATAGTTGAACATAGGCCCAGCAAGTCACATAAAACAGACTGTCGATGCTTCCGCCAAACGCCGATCCCTGATGATTTACATTAGGGGAATGCTGCATTGCAATGCACACTGATTCTCTGTTTAATTCAGTGATTTTCATCCCCATAATTTTGGTAATCGGGATATTGGTTTCGATATAGTGTTGAGCTTCTGCTTTATTCATAAACTTTGATTATTCGGGCATCAAAATATCCTTATCATTGGCGGAAATCCAATCATGATATGTCGAAACAAATACCCTTTTTATTTGATATTCCCACCGTAACCGAACTCACCGGGAAAATTAAAAATCTGCTTGAGCAAAACTTTGTGGATATTTTGGTTGAAGGTGAAGCCAGTAACGTAAAACAAAGTGCTAACGGCCATATTTACTTCACCCTGAAAGATTCAGGGGCTCAACTTCCTTGCGTTATATGGCGAACTACCGCGCAACGATTGGGGCTAAATCTGATGGATGGCCAGCAAATTGTTGTGGGTGGCGATATTCAAGTGTACGCTCCACACGGACGTTATCAAATGATTGTGGGGTTGGTACAACAAGCCGGGATTGGAAAACTTCAGCAGGCCTTTGAAGCTCTAAAAGCTAAACTTAAAGCCGAAGGCCTTTTCGACGACATCCACAAAAAAACCATCCCCAAATATCCAAAACGAATTGGCGTAGTAACTTCCAAAACTACCGCTGCTTTTCAGGATATCCGATCCACACTCGAAAAACGATGGCCGGTTGCTGAAGTTCAGCTTTATCACGCCAGTGTTCAGGGAGTTAATGCTGCACCGGAAATTGTGCAAGGAATAAACTATTTCTCTGCCCATCAAAATGTAGATGTTGTCATTATTAGCCGTGGGGGTGGTTCTCTGGAAGATCTTTGGGCATTTAACGAAGAAGCAGTAGCCCGAGCTGTTTTTGATTGCTCTGTGCCTATCATTAGTGCAGTTGGGCACGAGGTGGATTTCTCAATTTCTGATTTTGTTGCCGATTTACGCGCCGCAACCCCAACCCAAGCAGCAGTTTATGCCACACCCGATATAAACGAAGTGCGAATGCTGGTTGAGGATCTTCATCGAAAGGTAGAATTGAATACAACCGGTGCCATACAATATTATAAAGATCGGGTTGGTAGCTTATCAAAAAGTTATGCCCTGCTCGCTGTTCAACAGAAAATGAAACTGGCTTCGAACGATGTTGCACGGCTCACAACCCAACTACGGCAAACGCTAGATCGACTTATTACCACCCGTAAACACACGCTTTCAACCTTTACTCAAGCGATTGAAAATCAGAACCCTAACATCCCACTTGAAAAAGGGTTTGTTCGCATTTGGCAAGGTGAAAATTGGATTCGTTCAAAAAAAGGTTACATCCAGGGAACGGAGGTTGAAGCCGAGTGGTTAGATGGGAAAATCCAATTTAAATAGCGTGTTAGCTTGCGCTTATATAATAACTGCAAGTTACGTAAAATTGTAATTGATTTTAAAAACCGGCTAAGCAATCCTTGGCTAAAGATGAAATCTGTACAATTTTAGAATTATTTTAAATATGTGTTAGGCAAAAAACCTTGTCTCACTTGGATTTAGCAAAACTGCAATGTTCAATTAACAGCCTCTGGCTATGTTACCGTTAACAATCGTCACCCAATTTTGTACTAAAAGTTACCTACTTGGCTTACGTTCGAGTTGCTACAACTTTTTATGTTCAACGCTTTCCTTCTATAAGGGTGAAGATTTAAGCTATTTCTTCAAAAGCTTATTTGAACGGAGCTAAAACCTTCTTCCCTACCAAACTTACTTAGGTTTAAAATTTAAGGTAGTTCGAACCTTTCTTAGGGAAAATAGCAGCTAAAAATAGGCTGAATGATTCTTACCAGTGGATGTCCATTGCAACCCAATTTTTATATTCATCAACAACATAATTAATCTGTCATGTTTACTAAAAAAACAATCAATTTACTGTCTGTAATAGCAATTTCGTTATTTACTTTTGCATGCACCAATGCCCAAAATGGCAGCTATGCAAACGATCCGGTAAAGGAAGTATTGACCAAAGAAAAGCAAGATGCACTAACTCCTCAGGAAGTGCTTGAAGGTTTAAAAGCAGGAAATGAACGCTACGTTAACAATGATCTAACTCCTCGCGACTGGCAAGCTCAGGTTGCCGCAACAGCTGCCGGGCAGTTTCCGGAAGCCGTAATTATCTCTTGCCTCGACAGCCGTGTTCCTGTTGAGCAGGTATTTGACAAAGGCGTGGGCGATGTTTTTGTAGGCAGAATTGCAGGCAACAATGTTAATATCGATATGTTAGGAAGTATTGAATTCGGCACAGCTGTTGCAGGTTCTAAAGTAGTTATTATTATGGGACATGAGTCCTGTGGTGCTGTTAAGTCTGCTATCGATGATGTTCAAGTTGGTAACATTACTGCGCTCTTATCAAACATTAAGCCTGCTATCGCAATGACTGACACTTACAACGGTGAGCAGACGGTAGCTAATGGTGAATACGTAACCGAAGTAGTGAATAACAACGTGCGCCATACAATCGAAGAAATGAGAAAAAATAGTTCAATAATCGCAGAACTAGAAAGAAATGGCGACATACTAATTGCCGGAGCTTTCTACGATTTAGATACTGGAAAAGTGACCTTCATTGATTAATTTAGTACCTAAGAATCAAGGGGTGTTGTGGTGGTTCCGCAGCACCCTTTTTCAATTAAATAATTAAGGAGATTATTGATGATTCGGTATGGAATTTCAGTTTTTTTAATCACGTTATTTCTAACCACAATGGTTCAAGCTCAAGAAAAAGAGATTAAGCCATATGGCGAAGTTCGTTTAGCTTACTTGGGCAATACAAATTCAGCCACTGGTTTAGGTAATGATGGCGATGAAGCCGGTGATTTTTTCGGTATTAGGCTTCGTTACGGTGTAAAATACTCGCTCAATCAAAACTCTTTATTTGCTGCGCGACTTGCTGGACAATTTAGAGATGATACCGACGACCTTTCTTTTACTATTAAAGCTGAAGGAGATGGAATAAATCCAGGTACAATTTCATTTGATGAATTGTATTATCAGTTTAAAAATGAAACAACCACACTACGTCTGGGACGATTTCAGCAAAATTTAAACGTTCTCAGCAATTCTGGTCGAAATAGTATTCGGTTTCAAAGCAACGTAATTTTTATTCATTGGACAGATGGCTTGTATCTGAAACAGCAACTCAATGATGAGTGGTATGGACAGGTAATTGCTGAATATCAACCTAGAAATGCTACTACATTTCCTTATAAAGGTGGTTTAGATTTTGGTAACAATGAACATAATTTTACTGCATTTGCAGGAGTTGAAAATACAACGAGAGATAAGTTCAACATCATTCAAAAAGGAATTGGCTTATTTGTAGCACCAAATACGTACTTCTACGATGGTGAATACAAGTCGTACATTGCTTTCATAAGCCGCATTGCGTTCGATTTTCCGCAAAAAGAAGCACTGGATGGTGGCTCTATTCGAATTTCCGGTGAATTCAGCCAAAACTTAATTAGCGAATTCTCTGATGGGACTAACGCCATTCTAACAGCTGGTATAAATCGCTTTGCTAGCAAACATGATTTAATGATTGAATTCTCTCGTACAGATCCTGAATGGTTAATTGCTACTACCTATGCTCCATCAAACGATGAAATGGAACTTCGTTACCGATTTTATGCAAGTAACAAAATATGGCTTGATGCCAGGTATAGAGTTCGTGTGAAAGACAATCCTGCCATTCCTTATCGTTATAGTACCTTTTTACGATTAAATTATACTATTTAGTTAGCTACTGATTTGTTTGGCGTAACTCCCAAAAACTTTCAACTCTACGGCCTCATTGGCTAGAGCTTCCAGAGCTTTTTCTGTATTCGGATCTGAGGTATTGGCCTCAATATCTACATAAAACGAATACCGGAAAGGCTCATTTATTTTTGGGCGAGATTCCAACTTGCAAATGTTAATGCCATGCCGATGTAATGCGTTCAAACACTCTACCAACGCACCTTCTTTGTGTGAGGTTACCATCATCAACGACGTTTTGGTCGGGATTTGAACATCCACTCTAACATCCTCTTTCGATACTACTACGAATCGCGTAAAGTTTTCTCTCTGATTTGCGATATCGTGCGCAATCACTTGTAAGCCATAATGATCGGCAGCGTGAGCACCAGCAATGGCAGCTTGTGATAAATCGCCGTCGTCCATTACTTTTTTGGCTGAAATTGCGGTATCAAGGTACGACTCAACTTTGCAACGTGGAAGTTTTGCAAGAAAATCAGTGCATTGTTCAATTGCTTTTGGGTGCGATAAAATCCGTCGAATTTGACTCACTTCAACCTGCTCTACAGCCAACAGACAATGCACTACCTTTATAATTTCTTCGCCAACAATATGAAGATTCGACTCTCCCAGAATATCGTAGGTATCGTTAATAGAACCGGCTGTTGTATTTTCGATTGGAAGCAGAGCATAGTCAACGTGTCCGTCGATTAGGGCTTTTGCGGCATCTTTAAAGGTATCGTAGCCGTAGCAATCCACATGTTCAAAACGTTCATCAAAGTGTCGTTGCGCTGCTAAATGGCTGTATGCGCCATCCGTTCCTTGATAACTCACGCTTACATGGCTTGCATCATTATCGTTTTGATGATCCACCAGCGAATGCGTTTGATAGCGTACCGAATTGGTGATTATCTCACGAAAAAGATGCTCGGCATAATATCTATCCAGGCCAATTTCTGCGGCAACATCTCTGATTTTATTTAACAACCGCTCTTCACGTTCCATATCGCGAATGCCGGTATTGGTGGTAAGTTTGTAATTCGAAACTTCCTTAACCAATCCTTGGCGTTCGGACAGTGCCATCAAAATACTTCGATCGATTTCGTCAAGCCGTTTACGAATCGACTCTAATTCCTTTTTCATAACCTTTTCTGCTTCAATGAGTGTGTGTGATGCAGAAGGTAGCAAAGTTGAGGTATAATTCTTGGTAAAAACTTTGATCTTATTTCAGTGATGTAAGCTTGTCAGACAACACCGCGATTTGAAATTCGATGCGTTTCATCTCTTGCATAACCGCGTATTTATCCATTTGCATCCAGTGCCAAAGTTTTAGCATTGCATTGCCCAGAACACTCAAAATAAAACACATCCCCCAGAAAGAAGTATCGGTTGCTTCTATAGCTGTAAAAAACCGATAGCCTGTCCAAACTGCTAAGCCTGTGAATATCAGTTGCATTACCGTTGCCATAATCATCCAGCCGGCAAATTTTGTTCGATACAAGTTCATCCACTGGGTAAAAAGTCCCGGCTCTTCAAGTTCGTGATAATACTTTGCTTCATCCTGGCTCAACGATTCTTCGATTAATACATCAATGTCTTCTTTTTTCATGATTCCACCTTTTTGTTTGTTTGATTTAATGTTTGCTTCAAAAATTCTCTGGCTTTATATAATCTTGATTTCACCGTTCCTTCCGGTATTTGCAAAATCTGGCTAATCTCATCGATCGAATAGCTCTGCAGATAAAACATCGAAATCATTAGTTGATGTGTTTCCGGTAATCGGTGAATTTCAAACCTGAGTTTTATTAATAATTGCTCGTGTGATTCAGTTTCTTCTTCTAAATGATTAACGGTATCTACAATTTCTGATGTGGTAAATAGCTCGCGATTAGAACGTTTAGTTCGAATCCAATCAATAGCTTTTCGTCGAGCAATACTTAATGCCCATGCCTCAAAACCAATTGTAAATTTAGTTTCGGCAATCTTATCAATAATGGCATACCAACTTTCTTGGCTGATATCATCAACCGGAGCATTAATCCCAGCTTGAAATCGAATCAATGATCTTATTTTAGGATTAAATGTTTTGATAAGCTCTTTCAGAGCAGTTTTATTACCAGCTTGATAGCTTGAAACAAGCGCTTCGATTGAGTTATATATGATAGTTTTCGCCATTTTCTACATAGTCGTTGAAAAAAAGAAAAGGTTCATTTTTTATTTAATGATTATTGAAGTGAGCTTATAAATTAGACCCTTCAACTTCACAGAATCTTCATATTCAGTTGGTATTTTTAATAGAATTTGAAATTAAATATTAGAGGATTATGAATCTCATCATTACAATACTTGCCCTCGTGATGGTAAACCCATTTGCAACGGCATCCAATGAACTATCATCCCGAGACAAAGTTGAAATCGTGATCGAATCAAACGATCAAATGAAATTCAACTTGAACGAAATTAAAGTTAAAGAAGGCGATACCGTTGTGCTTACTTTAAAGCATGTTGGTAAACTTCCAAAAGCTGCAATGGGCCACAACTGGGTGTTACTTGCACAAGGAACCGAAATGGGACCATTTGCACAAAAAGCCGTACAAGCCCGCGATAACGATTACATTCCGGCTGATGGCGAAGGAACGATCGCTTACACCACATTAATTGGCGGTGGCGAAGAAACTACGATCGAATTTGTTGCACCAGCTAAAGGTGAATATACCTTCATTTGTAGTTTCCCGGGACATTATGCGCTAATGAACGGAACATTTATTGTTGAGTAATTCTTTGTAATTATTCAATCTCCTGACTCAAAAGCCGGCGGTATTCATCGTCGGCTTTTTTATTTTTACTGAAAAAAGATGTCCTATATTTTTGTTTACGGTCTTTTAAAATCGATGTACGATAATGATGCCGCACGCTTTATACGCGAGAAATGCAGTTTGATTGGCGTTGGCTTTACTCCCGGCCGACTTTTCGATCTGGGATCCTACCCCGGCATCGTGTATGAACCTGAATCACAGACCAATGTATTTGGCGAGGTTTATAAAATCGTATCCGATGAAGAAGAATTAGTTCTATATCTGGATCACTTTGAAGAATACGGACCTGAGTTTGATCAACCCAATGAATATCGCCGAGAGATTATCCCTGTTAGCGTTGATGGCACTATTTATCAAGCTTCTGCCTACCTTTACAACCGGAACTTAAACGGACTCAAATTGATTGCTTCGGGTATATACGAAGATCTTCAAGGACATAGATAATTAGATGGAAAAACGAGAACGCTCGCGCATTGGATTAAGCTTTTTAACCGGATTGGCAGGAGCCTATTTTTTATCCGACAGCCTTACGAACATGGGCTACTATTTTGGCTTAGATGAAATAACCTCAGCAACAAATGCTCGTTATTTGATGAACATTTTAGCTGGAATCATTACCGGTGTGGCTACGGTTTTAATCCCTCTAAAAAGTAGCCGATTGAGAGCTCTGGTCTTTGTAGTTGGTTCGTTAATTTTGATGGATACTGTGGCTTATTTCTCTACTGCTATGCCAATCAGCGATATGATCAATCGATTCTTGGTATCAACAAGCATCGCTATTACCGGTGGCCTTACCATCGTTCTCCAAAGGATGATGAGTAATAAATCAAAAACCTGATTTTTCATTTCTCTTTACCGAACGAATTGAGTGATTGGCATTGTTTTAAATGTCATAACTATCACATATATCTCTAAACATGTTCGGACTATTCAAAAAGAAATCAGAAGCAGACAAACTCAACGATAAGTACCAAAAATTGATGGAACAATCCTTCAATTTGTCATCCATCAATAGAACGCTCAGCGATCAAAAAGCGCATGAAGCCAATGAAGTCCTCAAACAAATTGATGCACTTGAGAAATAGTCGGCTTTTAGTACTAGCCAACTTTAAACTTCAGTTCTTCAATTTTGGATAGAATTTCGTTTCGATCCATCTCACGATAGCGTTCCGGGAGTAGTTCTTTCGACGTACACTCGATAAC
The DNA here is from genome assembly GCA_034669965.1 of Balneolaceae bacterium. Lineage (GTDB taxonomy): Bacteria > Bacteroidota > Rhodothermia > Balneolales > Balneolaceae > HXMU1420-13. The sequence continues at coordinate 60,341 of JAXMOK010000001.1, forward strand.
AGCGTTCAACGTCTGTAGCTCAACTTCTTCGGGATAAGTTGGCGGTATGAAATCAGCTAATGCCATATCTAACACAGCCGGAGTCACTACATCCAACTTTTCTGCTGCGGCTCGGAATTTTGCACGTGTTAATGCAGCTTCCATATCAGCGCCCGAGAATGTCTTAAATCCCTCTTCGATGATGGCCGGAATGTACTCTTCCGACATTTTAAGTCCCGTTTTCTTCTTCATGGCATCGAACAACTCTACCCGCTCTTCGTTGGTATGAGGCGGGAATAACGCCAAATGTTCTTCGGCTCTACCCTGTCTCTTTAAATCAATGGGCATCAAATCAGGACGTGCCGTCATCAAAAACCAGATAATTCGTCCACGATTGGTGGTATCACTCATGAACGTTGCAATCTGTGAAAATACACGTGAAGAAACACCGCTATCGCCACCCGATGAACGATCGCCCAAATACGCATCGGCTTCATCAATCATCACCGCAACCGGTGCCATTGCTTTAAGAATGGATAATATTTTTTGAAGATTCCCTTCGGTTACACCTTGCCACTGGCTACGGAAATTCTTCAGTTTCACCATCGGAATTCCTACCTCGCTGGCAAAACAGGTCACTAAAAACGTTTTCCCTGTCCCAACCGGACCACATACCAAGTAACCCATCGGCATAACATCTTGTCGGCCGTCTTTTAACGCTTGTACCGCCTGACGAAGGTGCGATTTCACATTTGCATGCCCGGCAACATTATCCAACGAATACTGCGTTTCTACAAACTCGAGCAAGCCATAAGCTTCTGCTTCAATTAACTCTTTCTTGTTGGTTGATAAACTCTCGAAGGTGATGGTTTCTTCGTTCTCTCGGGCATTAGAAAGTACAGAACGGATATTCACATAATTCAAACCGGCCGTTTGTTGCGCAATGATCTCCGGCTTTACGGATGAAAGCTTATCAAAATCATCATTTTCAGTCTCAAAGTTGATGAAATCCAGTCTGTTTTTCTCACCGGGAATCGTAATTTTGATTTCGGTGGTATAAGGATTCTGTATCAACGTTTTGTTTAGATCAGCAAGATTTTCAGTAATCAACACATTGGTGAAATCGGAAGCCAAAAACATGGGATCATGAGCCCATCGACTTAAATATACAAGCGAAGTACGGTCTTCATTTCCGGTTGATCCGGCATCACTCATTGGAATAATGGTTTCCGCATAATCGATAATTAGCGCCACACTCTTGTTTTGATCTAAACGAAGACGAAAATATTGCTCTAACAGCGAGAACACTCGTACCGGATCTTTTGGCATTTTTTTGGCGTAGTCAGTACCAACCAAGCTATCACGACCGGCAATGGCTTGATTAAAATCTGTCTGCGATTCTTTATCGCGGAAATAGATACCCGAAGAACGATCGTAAAATATCACGAAATCGCGAGCTCCGAAAAACTCATCCGACAAAAACGACTTTAAGCGATGAAACTCGGTGTTTCCTTCCTCTTTCAAAGGCACAAGATCGTGCACGTTTCCATGTAATAAAAAGGTGTTAATGGTTCGGCTTAGGTACTTTCGCGCAAATTCCTGCGACCATTCCGGATAATTATCAAACATAGTTACTTCGTAAAATTTCAATTTTTATATTCCAAAGAACAAACAATTTCCAGCACTCAAATTCTAAATTATCAAATATTTTGATTAATGATTGCTTTGTATTCACTTATTGGAATTCGGGTTTTCTCATTCAATTAGAATGAGTTTCACCGTTTCAATTCGACTTTGAGTTGCTTTGCTTATGATGAACTTTTTGCCCTCGACAAGCAACTCTTCGTTCACTTTTGGGATTCGCCCTAAATGATTTATTAGGTAACCCGCTACGGTATCATATTCCGAAGGTTCCATTGGAAGTTCAATTTCCTCAAATCTTTCCATCAACACTTCAATCTCAACACTGCCGCTAATTACATAGGTATTTGGCGATAGGCGCTTCATGATATCATCGTCTTTATCATGCTCATCCTGAATATCCCCAACAACTTCTTCAAGCAAATCCTCTATTGTTACCATACCGGATGTTCCACCATATTCATCCAAAACGATAGCTACTGATAGATCAGATTGCCTGAATTCGGTTAGCAAATCTTTCGATTTTTTGGATGACGGAATTAATTTTACCGGGCGAATTATTTCGTTTAAAGATGTTGGTTTATCGAAGAAATCGGAGGCAAAAACCACTCCAATAACGTCATCAATCGACTCACGGAAAACCGGCAACTTAGAATGGCCTGAGTTAATAAGTAACTCAAGAGCTTCATCAACCGGGGTATTTCGTTCAACGGCCAAAATTTCTATCCGTGGTATCATCGAATCTTTCACCCGCATGTTCGAGAGCTCGAGAACATTTTGCAGAATTTCTGAATCATCTTCATCCAAATCGCTGCCACCGCCACTTTCTTTTAACTCTTTGAATATAAGTTCAACATCTTGGCGCCGGTAAAAAGATTCTGTCTTTTCAGCATCCGGCACAAACCACTTAATTAACACGTTTGATGAACTATTTGCTAACCCAATTAATGGGCGTAGTACCCAATAAAACACTCGAAGTGGCACAGCAATTACGTTCATCATAAAATCGGCCTGAGCACGGAAAATTGCTTTAGGAATGATCTCACCAAAAATCATAATCAACACCGAAGCGATTAGCGTTTGCACCAACAAAATCTCCACTTCAGAAGGTGCATGATTAAACCACTCTTTCGAATAATTTGTAATTGGTGAAACCAAAAAAATGGCCATTAATGTAGCATAAAGCACATTAATGATATTATTACCTACCAAAGTTGTGGTAAGAAAAGTATCCGGGTTATTCTTAAAAAAGTTGATGGAGCTTGCCAACAAATTCTGCTTACGTGAGGCTACTTCGAGCTTCAGCTTATTCGCCGAAACAAAAGCAATCTCAGACCCCGAGAAGAATCCACTTAAAATGATGGTGAGTACAATCAGAAGCCATTCCATAATTAGTGGCTCCTGTACTTATTATTTGTTGATTTGCTACCCGATGGAGGCTCGTCGCTCATGAACTAATAATTGGTTCCTATTTACCTGAGAAACTTGGTTTTCGTTTCTCTAAGAAAGCTTTGGTGCCTTCCTTGAAGTCTTCTGTAGCAAAAAGCTCGCCAAACAATGACGCTTCGGTTTGATAACCATCATTTTGTCCGGCTTTTGCTACCGCTTTAATGGCACTCTCTAATGCAAGAGGTGCTTGCTTTGCAATTTTAGATGCAAGTTTGGTTGATGCATCGAGAGCTGAATCAGCAACTGAGTTAACCAAACCAATAGATTGGGCTTCTTCTGCACCAACAAATGAACCGGTCATCATTAATTCCAGTGCTTTTGCACGGCCACATAAGGCCACTAATCGTTGTGTTCCACCATAACCGGGAATCAAGCCAAGTGTAACTTCTGGGAGTCCAAGTTTGGCAGTAGTTGATGCTACTCGAATATGACAAGCCATGGCAAGTTCACATCCTCCACCTAACGCAAAACCGTTTACTGCAGCAATTACCGGTTTCGAGAATGCCTCAATTTTTTGAAATACTCGATGTCCACGGGTTGATAAATCGCTTGCCTGCTGCGATGTGAAATCAGCGAATTCTTTAATATCAGCGCCGGCAGCAAATGCTTTATCCCCTACACCGGTTATAATTAAAACTTTTGTCGCTGCATCGTTAGCAGCAGTAGATAGCGCTTCATCTAGATCAAGAAAAACTTGATTGTTTAACGCATTTAATTTGTCGGGGCGGTTAATTGATATGGTACAGATGCCCTGTTCGTCCACTTCGTAAAGAAGCGATTCAAAGGTGGTGCTCATTCCGATTATTCTTGAACTCTTTTCTTTTGATTTGTTACCGAATTTACGTCATCCGATAATTCATCCAAAATAGAATCGAAGTCTAATTCTGTTTCCCATTCGGTGGTATATTCAGGGGTAATATCCTGATCTAAGTCTTCGATAAGTTGTGAAGTTTCATCCACTTCGGTAAGTAAATTATCTAGCTGAAATCCAATTTCTTCCGGGTTACTCATCGTCATTGATTGTTCGTAGATATATCGAACAGCGTCTTCGATGGTTTCGAGGTGAGTTTCGCACACCAAATATTTTTCTTTGGCGATTTTAAATTTGTTCAAACGCTTTTTCATGATCGCAACCCGACGTGCCTTTGTACGCTTTAACTTTTCGGATTCGATCGACTTAATTTCTTCAATTTGGCGAATTACTTCTTCTTTCAGACTACTTTCGAGCGCAGTATTCAAATACACTTCGTAACGTTTAATTAAATCCAGCAGAGTGATATAATTAACCAATAATTCATCAATTTTCTTTTTGATATTGTTTAGTAGCCCTTGGCTGCTGTATGGTAGTTTCTCGAAATTTTCCTGCACTAAATTTGCAAGATGTTTAAGCACTAAGAACCGTTTCTTGCTTGCCGGGTCCAGCGCTTGAAACATGTCTTTTTCGCTGGAAGTGGCATGACGTTCTTTAATTTTTTTCAGCTCCAAGTTCTTCCTAAATCTTGGAAGGCGAGGAATAACCCCTAAATACATCAACTCGATACCGAACACAGTGGTAAGCAGCAAGTTTGATACGTCCATGCTAAGGTTACTCACAAAAAGCGCACCAATGGTAGAAACCAGTAATGCCCCCAAATTGATGGGATTTAGAAACGCTTCTCGGGTGTAATTTATATTCAGATCTTCAGTCGACATTAATTTTCGCTTGCGGAATCTTCCACGTTAGAGTCGGTTTGTTTTGGTGTGCCAATCGTTTTAGAAGCCGATGATTTTGGAGTTTCTTCGATTTTATGTCCGATCGTTTTCGTTGCCTTAATCTCGTCTGCTGTCTTTTCGATTTCAGAGTACAGCATTCCCATTTCGGCTTTTACCTGCTTAAGTGTGTCTTTAGCTCGTTGTTTTTTTAATTCTTCGGCACGCTCTTTATCTTTTATTTTTTGAGCGGTCGACGAGAAATCCTCATCATCCAAGCTATCCATAGCCACATCGAGTTTTGCTTCGGTAAGATTCACCTTTTCCTTCACTTTACCCAAAAACTCATCAACCGTACCAAAGAGTTCATCTGCATTCATGTTATTTAAAGCCTGAGCGATTTTGCCTTTTTTCTCGGTTTGGCGAAGTCGCTCTTTAGCTTCTTTTATCTTTCGATAATGCTCTTTGTACTCCTGTTTAAGGCGTTCTCGTTCTTCTTCTCCGTGGCTAGTCATAGTGATTAGTTTTTAGTTTTTGCACCCACGGATTTTTTTGGTGCCTTTTCTTCTTCTGCCGGTTCATCATCCACAGAAATTGATCCTGAAGAAGTCCCCATTTCCATTTTGAACTGCTCAACAAGTTCATGCGCACGAATTTTTTCAGCATTGGCTTCAATTTCCATCGTCTTAGTATCAATACTATCTAAAGCAATTTCCATGCGAGCTTCGTTCTTTGCTGCCTCTTCGTTGATACGAGATATCATTTCGTCGTGAGTTTGATCGATACCACCAACTTCAAATTGTTCTAGTGTATCCGCAATTTTAGCTTGCCATTCTGCGCGCTCACTGGCACGTAAAGCTTCTTTAGCTTCTTGTATTTTGCGGTCTTTTTCTCGCATAAATACTTTTTTCACCTTAATCGCTTTTTCATACGCTTTTTCAGCAAATGCTAGCTGATCTTTGGTGTGCTCGATAGTCTCTTTTGCCTTTTCAAGCTGCAAAGCATAGCCTTCGGCAATGTCATCGCGATTGGCTTGAATCGCTGACTTAATTTTAGAAGTTAACTCTTGAATTTGTTTTTCATTTCTTTTGGCTTCTTTTTGAAGCATAATCAGATTCGCCTTAACGGTGGCGATATTCTCGTTCATTTGTGGAATCTGATCGTTTAAATCTCTGATATTCTGTTCAAGGATCAGTTTTGGATTCTCCATGGAACTTACCAAACCACCGAACATTGATTTGATTGCGCGAATTAATCGTTGAAACATTGTTCTATCCTTTGTTTTATGCCCTTTAAGTGTGTAGGATCTAAGTTAATTGATTATTATTGTAATTCAATATGCTAAAGCTCAAATACCCGAGTGCCGTTGCTGTCGCATATATGAGTTACCAAAGGTTGAACCTCCGGCTTCTCATCTCCAATCGAAAAAGCACTAAATAATTGTTCAGTAACTTTGTCAATTACAGTGGGCTTGTTCGTGTAGGCTTTCAAAATTGTTTCACCTTCTTCAATTTTGTCGCCAATTTTCTTTTCAAGCACTATTCCGGCTCCAGGATCAATGGTATCAGTAATGATTTTTCGACCGGCACCAAGCTCTACAGCGGCCATACCAACACTATAGGTATCTATTTCTTGAACAAACCCGGATTTTTTTGATTTCAATTCAAAAACAAAAGATGGCAATATATATTTGTTAGGATCTTCAATAAACGACACATCGCCGCCTTGCTCGGCTACAATATCCAACCATTTAGAGAACGCTTCGCCATTCTGCGTTTGATTTTTACTCAATGCGATTCCGTCTTCGAGAGAGGTTGCTTTACCTCCTAAATAGATCATGGCTCCGGCAAGTAGGTGAGATAAGTACGCTGTATCCACCGGCCCTTCGCCTTTCAAACAATCGATCGACTCTTCAACTTCCAACCAATTTCCGATTTTATAACCGGTAGGCTGATTCATATTGGTGATAAAAGCGATTGTCTTTTTATCAAATTGTTCGCCAATTCCTACGAGCGTCTCAGCAAGTTCTATAGCTTGTTCCGAGGTCTTCATAAATGCACCGCTGCCATATTTCACATCCAATACCAGCGCATCAATTCCTTCTGCCAATTTTTTCGACATTATGCTACTGGCAATAAACGGTATGTACTCTACGGTAGCCGTCACATCTCTAAGTGCATATAATTTCTTATCAGCCGGAGCGATTTCTGCCGTTTGTCCAGCAAGAACCAACAAGTGTTTTTCGATAATTTCTTTGTATCGCGGAAGATCCATATCGGTAGAAAAACCGGGTATAGAACCCAATTTATCTAAGGTACCACCCGTATGACCTAATCCACGGCCGGAAATCATAGGAACGGGAACGCCGGCACTAGCAACGATTGGTGCCAAAACCAACGACAGCTTATCACCAACGCCACCGGTGGAATGTTTATCAACTTTTTTCCCCGGAATATGGCTCAGGTCTACAATTTGCCCCGAATGGAGCATCGAGTTGGTTAAAGCAGATGATTCTTCTGTATTTAACCCATTTAAAAAAGACGCCATCAGAAAGGCGCTTACTTGGTAATCTTCAATTTCGCCGGCTAAATAGGCCGATATGATGAAAGAAATTTCATCAGAATTGAGATGATTTCCATCCCTTTTTTTGCGAATAAGTGAAACAATATTATAATTGGTGCTCATGGACTAAGTATAGCCTAAAACACACTTATTTTCTCACCAAAACAGGAAATTTCTTTGATCAAAATACTGGCCGATCAAAATCTTTATAAACTCGACCAATTTTTACCCGATGAGGTTGATGTTACTTATTACAATCCCAATAATCATACTCCCACACCTAAAGGATTTGATGCATGGTTGTTGCGTACAGTAACAAAAGTTAATGCTCAATCTTTACCGGACCTACCTTCTACTTTGCGATTCGTAGGAACGGGTTCGGCAGGAAGTGATCATCTTGATATCGAGTATCTTGAAAATCACCATATTACAGTTGTTGATGCTAAAGGCTGTAACTCTCAAGCAGTTGCCGAATATGTGTTTACTTCGTTATTATTACTTCAGGAAAAACATGATTTTGATTTCCGATCAAAGAAAATTGGGATAATTGGAGTAGGAGCCGTGGGTAAGGCCGTTGCTGATTTATGCTCAAATTTTGGCTGTGATCTGGTTTTATTCGATCCGCCAAGAGAATTAAGAGATGAACACTTCAAATCCGCAAATCTTTCAGAGATTAAGGCTTGTGATATACTCACCCTTCATGTCCCATTTATATCCCAAGGGAAATGGAAAACTAACCATTTAATTAATGAATATTTCCTAAAAGGATTGCATTTTGATGTTCTAGTAAACGCCGCTCGTGGTGGAATTACTGATGAAAAGGCTATACTCAATGCATACAAACAAAGAAAAATTTCTTATTTAATTACTGATGTTTGGGAAGAAGAGCCAAAATTCAATGTTGATTTAGCAACTAGCAGCTTCATTGCTACTCCGCATATTGCCGGCTATTCTGAGCAGTCTAAACTTAAAGCCAGCTCGATGATTGCATCAAAATTTTGCTCGTTTTTTGATCTGGATTTCGCCCCAAAATTGAAGCATGAGGTCAAAGAAATTCAATTGGTAGATCTCAACTATTCGTTACTAGATTTAATCACCCGTTGTCATCCTATTTTAGAATATGATGCTGCACTTCGAGATTTAATTGGGCGAAGTGATTACTCAAAATTATTTGCTAAACTGCGCACAGATCGACCTTATCGATACGAATATCAGAATATCCGTTTAAAAGGAGTTGACCTCACTGCATTTCCTGTGCTTAAGATGCTAGGGATTAAGGATTAATCCTTTCTTCGACTGCTACCTTTGCTTCCTCCCCCGAATAAGATTCCTGCACCCAGAACAAATCCGAAATCGTACCAACCACCTACATTGTTTATTGCATAAATCGCGACTTCATCATCGAAAAGACTTACAAAAAATGTAATTGGAGCAATACAACCATGCCAAAGTCCACTCCAAAACCCATAGGGCTCTCCGGTAACAAAAGATTGAACATCTACGGCTTGTGCACAGGCTGTGCTTAAAATCAGAATTGATAGAAATACCCAGTAAATTTGCTTCATAGTATTCTCGATTATTTTAGGAATTCATTAAAATCGGTAATGCCGAATTCTGTACTATCATAAGTTTAAAATGTTACAAATTGATACTACTCGCTTATTATTCAGCTAAATGATACGATCTGTTCAACCTCAAGATATCGCCACAATAACATCGATTTATAATCACTACATCGAGCATACGGCAGTTACTTTCGAGGAAGTTAAAATCGATGAACATGAAATGAATCAGAGAGTAATAAAATACTCTGAGTCGCTACCTTGGCTGGTATTCGAAGAGAATAAAAAGATAATAGCTTATGCCTATGCAATACCTTGGAAAGGTAGAAGTGCGTACAGATTTTCAGTGGAAACCAGTATATATGTCGACCAAAGTGCTCACAAAAAAGGGATAGGTACCGCTCTTTATTCAAGTTTAATTGAACAGCTTCGATCGCAAAACTTTCATGCTATAATTGGCGGAATAACACTACCAAATGATGCCAGTATTCGATTGCATGAAAAACTTGGATTCAATAAAATAGCCGAATTCAAAGAAGTGGGTTTTAAATTCGGAGAATGGCGAAATGTCGGATATTGGCAATTAATTATTCAGAATACTAAAAATCAGTCATTCTAGTTTCATAGTTGAACCAATATGAATATGAAAGAAAATCTTACCTTCTTAATAATGATCTTATTTCTTGTGTTCGGTGCTTGTAAACCAAACACATTAGAAGAGCCATCAGTTAACGACTTAGATAAGGAACACTTATTCAAATTAATGGATAATTGGTACTTATGGAACCATACTCTTCCTGAAAATCCTGATTTAGATTCCTACGAAAACCCGACTGACTTATTAAGCCAAGTTCGTTTTAAAACATATGATCGCTGGAGTTCTGTAGGGAATGCATCTTCGTTTACCAGTTATTACGACGAAGGAACATATTTCGGCTATGGTTTCTCCTATGGCTTTAATAGTGATAATGAATTGAGAATCAAATATGTATACGATGATAGTCCGTTTGCCAGAGCGGGTGTACAGAGAGGTTGGATGTTAACTCATATTGATGGAACTGATGTTCAAACCATCACTGATTGGAATGGAATTTTTGGCGACGACACCCCTGGTTTTACTCAATCATTTACCTTTAAAAATGCATTAAATGAAACCGAGGAGCTTTCAATCACTAAAGATGTAGTCACCATAAATGCAGTGTTGTTCTCCGACACACTTTCAGTGGGTACCGAAACGGTAGGCTATTTAGTTTTTAATAATTTTATTGAACCTTCACGGTCAGAATTAGATGATGCGTTTAGCTGGTTTGGCGCGCATACTATCAACAAGTTAATCCTAGATTTACGTTACAATGGCGGTGGTAGGATTTCGGTTGCAACCTATCTATCAAATTATATCATCGATGAAACGGATAGTGGTAAAGATTTATATCGATTTGAACATAACACCGATAAAACGGATAACAACAATGGTCAAATTTTAACTAGCCGAGGAGTCCTCAATATTGATGAATTGATCGTTTTAACTACCGAACAAACGGCTTCAGCCAGTGAGTTGGTGTTAAATGGTTTAAAACCAATAATGAATGTTACTCACATTGGTACTGCCAACACCTATGGCAAACCTGTTGGAACTTACAGCTGGTTCAGCCTCGACGAGACACAAGTTTATTCCATCATCAGTTTTAAGTTTTTAAATAGTAACGGAGCAGGAGATTTTTTCGATGGGATTGAACCTGATTTTAGCACGTGTGATGAGTTAAAATCAAATTGGGGCGATACTTCCGAATTAATGTTATCCGCAACTCTTCAATATATCGAAACGGGTGAGATGAATGAATGCTCTGTTCAAACTAAGCTGCTAAATAGAAATAAAAGTCTGCCAGTTGAAGGGTATCTACCGGCTGCTTTGCTAAATTACAGTTCTAAATATTAAACAGTTTTCTAGCAGTAGTATTAGTCTGTTCAATTATTTCAGCTAAACTGATATCAAAAATATCCGCCAGTTTTTGAGCGGTATATTGCATGAAAGCAGGTTCATTTCGCTTTCCTCGTTTTGGAGTGGGCGACAAATATGGAGCATCGGTTTCAAGTACCATCTTTTCTAATGGTAACTCCTTCACTGTTTTATCAACTCCGCCATTTTTAAACGTAACCACACCACCAATTCCTAGATGAAATCCCAAATCTATGGCTCTCCTCCCTTCCTTAACAGTACCATTAAAACAATGCCAGATTCCTGTTAAATTACCATCCTGTTCCGCTTCTATGATATCCAATAAATCATTCGTGCTTTCCCGATTATGTAAAATTATGGGCTTATCAGTAGCCCTTGCCACTCTGCAATGCGCACGTAAACTTACTTTTTGTTCAGTCACAAAATCAGTGCTCCAGTAATAATCTAATCCTGTTTCACCAACTCCGAAAATGTGCTCATCATTGCATTTTTCGTACAGTTTTTGTTCGAAACCATCCTCAAGTTCTTTAACATCTGCCGGATGTAAACCAGACATCTCATAAAACCGAATGGATTGATGAGATAACTTTTTCATTTGTTTATTCGATGCAAAATCTATTGCCGGCATAAATATATCCTTGATTCCGGCTTCTGCAGCACGTTCTAAAACAACATCCAGGTCTTCTTCAAATTGAGGTAGATAAAGGTGCGAATGTGTATCAATCATTAATTGTGGAATGATATTCGATTAACCCAGTGATAGGTGTTTTTTCTACTTTATCAATGATCAAGCCTTTCTTTCTAAAGTATTCGCGAAAATATTCTTCAAAAACGCCAACAGTACCACCAGTAAATCTTATCGATTGCTGGGCAAGTGCATGTTTGAAGTGATGTTTAAGCTGATCATAAAGTGGCCCAATTGCTTCGAAAACTAGTCTTTTGAGATAATCCTGATGCAGAGGTTGATCAAACTCGGAGGATGAAATTACATCCCCTAATGCTTTTGAAGCAATAAGTTTAGATTTGATAGGATCCTGAAATTGAACAAACAAATCATCGATACTTAATCTTCTTCGAGCTTGAATTACATTTTTAATTTCGGTAGGTACATCACCCGCAAAAAAATCGGCTAAGATTAGTGCTCCTATATGAGCACCTGAACCAAAATCTCCTTCAGGGTAAGCTTTAGAAGGCATCACATCAACGAGTTTACCGCTATCCATAAAACCCGCGCTTGAACCTGAACCTGAAATAACTACGATGCCGGTTTGTTTGGCAAATAAAGCTAATCCTGATCCTTCGATATCAGTTTTAACCAGTACTTTTGCTTTTCTAAATGCTTCAGTTAGTATCTTTTTTATCCTATTTGCATGCTTAAAATCGCCACAACCCGCCCCGTAATAAAAAACCTGTGTAATTTGCGAAGTGTTTAACAAAAGCGAGAGTTCATCAAAAATTACAGATTCAATTTCAGCATCCACTTTTAACGATGGGTCAAGCCCAGAAGTACGAACAATTTGGTGATCATTCTCTTTAATAAGTGCCCAGGTTGTTGAGGTAGCTCCACCGTCGGCGATAAGTATACTCATCCGTTTTTCTTTGAAAGATAATCATTATTTCGTCAATCAATTAGCCTAAGTAAATCTTGATTAATTTATATAACCCGAATTTATTAGCAATCAGCTATCCTGATCCAAGTCAGGATGTTAACAAATTATTTTACATAGTATTATGACCATCATAATGTGTATTTCTGTAATCTTAAAGCTATTTTTGGTGCTCGTGATAGGCGTACCAAGCCAAGTCAATTTTTAATAAAATCAATCTTCCAAACTAACCATGAACTCATCGCATTTGATTCGTCCGGATTTTGAGAAATTCGAAAAAATTCCAACTAAAGTTTTTGATTCTGCAAAAGTAGCTTCGATTTATGCAGCCCAGGAAATTGCAAATCTTATCAAGCAAAAAGAGAAAGACGGTGAATATGCTGTTTTAGGATTGGCTACCGGTTCCACTCCTACTCAAATTTATGATGAGCTCGTTCGTATGCACAAAGAAGATGGCTTGAGTTTCCAGAATGTGGTTACTTTTAATTTAGATGAGTATTACCCTATGGAGCCGAATTCAATTCATAGTTACGTTCATTTTATGAACGAATACTTGTTTGATCACATCGACATCAAAAAAGAGAATATCCATATTCCGGATGGCACACTTGATAGAAAAAATGTTTTTGAGTTTTGTTCTAAATATGAGGAGAAAATTGATTCCTTTGGTGGCCTTGATATTCAAATTTTAGGAATTGGTAGAACAGGGCACGTTGGTTTTAATGAGCCGGGTTCATCAGAAAGTTCAAAAACCAGACTAATCGCTCTAGATAGCCTAACTATTTTAGATGCTGCAAGTGGTTTCTTTGGTGTTGAGAATGTACCGCGACGGGCAATTACGATGGGTGTTGGCACAATAATGAAGGCCGATCGTATTTTCATTATGGCTTGGGGCGAAGGTAAATCCGGTATTGTTCAGCAAACTATTGAGGGTGATATCACCTCTCAGATTCCGGCTACTTTCCTTCAAGATCACGAAAATGTTGAGTTTTTACTTGATGATGCTTCTTCAGCTGAATTAACTCGCTCGAAAACGCCTTGGTTAGTTGGCCCCATCGAATGGACTGACCAAATGCTGAAAAAAGCCGTTGTTTGGTTAAGTAAGCACTTAAATAAACCAATTCTCAAACTCACCGACGAAGATTATAGCGAGCATGGCATGAATGACGTCCTCACCGACATCGGACGAGCCTACAATGTGAACATTCGCATTTTTAACGAAATTCAGCACACCATTACCGGTTGGCCTGGTGGCAAACCAAATTCTGATGACACCTATCGCCCCGAACGAAGAGAACCGGCGAAAAAACGTGTGCTCATTTTCAGTCCGCACCCCGATGACGATGTAATATCAATGGGCGGTACATTTATTCGTTTGGTTGATCAAGGCCATGAAGTTCATGTGGCTTATCAAACCTCAGGAAACATAGCGGTTTTTGATGATGAAGCGATCCGCTTTGCTGATTTTGTTACCGACTATCACGAGCAATTTGGTTTCGAAAATGAAGATACAAGTAAGCTATTTGAAGACGTTCGGGCTTCCATCAAAGACAAAAAACCGGGCGAAGTTGATTCGGATGCTGTTAAAACCATTAAAGGGTTGATTCGACGTGGCGAGGCGAAAGCTGCTTGTCGCTACGTAGGCATTCCTGATGAAAACATGCACTTCCAGGACTTACCGTTTTATGAAACCGGAAAAGTTCGTAAGAATCCAATCGGCCCGGAAGACATTGCTATTACAAAGAAGCTGATTAAGGAAATCAAACCTCATCAAATTTATGCTGCCGGTGATTTATCCGATCCACATGGTACTCACCGTGTGTGTTTAGATGCCATATTCGCCGCACTTCGTGAACTCAAAGACGAAAAGTGGATGAAAAATTGCTGGACGTGGTTGTACCGTGGCGCTTGGCAAGAATGGGATATTGAAGACATCGAAATGGCCGTACCGCTTAGCCCTGAAGAAACCGATCGTAAGCGAAGAGCCATCTTCAAGCATCAATCGCAGAAAGATCGCCCGTTATTTCCGGGAACCGATAAACGTGAATTCTGGCAACGTGCCGACGACCGTACAAGACACACGGCGCATACATATGACCAACTTGGCTTAGCAGAGTATGAGGCAATGGAAGCCTTTGTGCGTTGGAAAGAACTGGACTGATTTAGGCCAGCTACAACACTTTTGAGGCGAAAGGTTACACTTTCGCCTTTTTATTTCAAACAATCAAATCCGACATGCAAGCGAATCGAGTATTAATAACGCATCATTATTTGTTAGATGAACTCGGGTTCGAGCCAACTGAAATCAAATACGATTCAATCGAAATAAGCAACGTTCTGCCCTTCCATTTTGTGCAGTAATTTATATCTGCGGATCAGACTCCAATTTAGAAAGTAGCTGCCAACACAAATACAGCGCCCGCGGCACGTGGAAGCAGCCTTTGTAAGGTCCTCCCTTAAAATGATGGGTGCGTTTACCTTCTCGGCTCAAATAGCCAAACCATTCTCCATATTCTGCATCGGAAAAATGGGTGAAGCTATAATCAACTACTTGCTCGAATTTCTTAAAATCTGATTCCTCTTTAGTGATCGAATAATTAAGTAAATGGGCGTACATGGCCTCGGTGTGTGGCCACCAAAGTTTCATATTCCATTCAAGTTGAGTTGGAGAATATCCTTCAGAATCGAGGATATAATACAACCCGCCGTATTCATCGTCCCAACCCTTTTCATGCGACCATCGAACCATATTTATCGCTGTTTTCGATAGCTCTGCATTGTTTGTATGCCCTGCCCAGTGTTGTAATAACCAACCCGCTTCAATGGCATGACCTGGATTAAGTAATCGGCCATCTATATTGTTCACAAATTCCCCGTTTGGAGCCACTTGCTCAAAAACCATCTGACGAGATGGGTGAACATGAAGCATTACTCGTTCGATGCATTCATTAATTTGAGTTTCGAATTCGGTAAAATTAGCTCCGGCAATTTCTTCAATCAGGTTTAAAAGTAACATTGGGATAGCAAGTTGAACTAAAGGCTCGGCATCTTCAAACACGGGCTGCCCAATTTTTGAAAGATCATTCGACCATTTCCAAACTTTTGAAAACAAGCGTTCGGCATGTTGCATATACGATTTATCACCAGTAGCTCTGCTGTATTCGGCCAGAGCCATAATCCATAAACATTCAGAAAATATCTTTCGTTGCATCCACAGCCCTTTACCTTGCTCATTTACAGTAAAAAAAACACGATCATTTTTGGTGATCGTTTTATTCAGTAAAAAGTCCGCACCATTTTTTGCCAGCTTCAGCCACTTAGGGTTTCTCTCAACGGTACGGTAGAGTTTGCTAAACATCCAGGTTTGCCTGCCTTGCAACCATACATGTTTGCGAGTATCGTACACCTTTCCCTGTCGATCCAAACAATTGTAAAATCCGCCATTTTCGTAATCCGGAGAATGTGCTTCCCAAAATGGCAGCACCGATTCGAACAGCTCATGTTCGAATTTATTTAAGTAGCCCGATATTTTTAATTGATCCATGAATTATTACTCGATGTTATGACAAATATCTTGTTGTAGAGTGAAATTGATTTTATAAACGGTAGAGAACATCGCGCTTTTTACAAATTATGTCCAATTATGAACTTTATGCTTCTTGATTTAAAATTTTACAATACCGTTCTACTTAAAAATGCCTACGTAGCTATAATAGAGGGTTATTTTGGTAGCGGAATCAGGCAATCAACACTAATGCATTTGAGGAAAAAACATAAAATAATAATTACTTAGACCCAGATGCTATTCGTTTTGCTGGGACTGAAGAATATTCTTTTTCTGGTGAAAACGAACCGGTAATTGCTAACTTTGAACTCAACTCTGCCTATCCGAATCCGTTTAATCTATCTACAAACATTCATAATACTTTGCCAATTGATGGTGACGTAATAATAAATATTTACACCATTAATGGTCGGTTAATTTCTACCTTACAGCAAGGGTACCAAAGCGAAGGCACACATCAACTTCCTTCGGATGCATCCAATAGAGCCAGTGGCGTTTATCTTCTTTCGATCGAATATAAAGCCAATGGTATTGCACAGCATCAAACCCAAAAGCTTACATTAATTAAATAAGGTTTTTTCTTGAGTACATTTTCTATATCTGAGTTCAAAAAAAATGTGTGGTCTTGGATTCCATCACTCTACTACACACAGGGAATCCCGTATGTGATTATTGTTACCGTTTCGGTAATTATGTACAAAGATTTGGGTATTTCAAATTCCGAAATCGCGTTCTATACCAGTTTATTGTCGTTGCCATGGGCGTTTAAACCAGCCTGGAGCCCGTTTATCGACATTTATAAAACCAAGCGCTGGTGGACCTACACCATGCAGGCTGTAATTTCGGTTTCTTTTGCAGGTGCAGCGCTTACTCTGGGTACACCGTACTTTTTCGAGGCCTCACTCTTCTTCTTATTTATTGCTGCATTCAGTTCTTCTACTCACGACATTGCCGCTGACGGCTTTTATATGCTTGCATTGAGCGACGACAAACAATCGTTTTTCGTTGGGATTAGATCAACCTTCTTCCGATTAGCGATGATAAGCGGCGAGGGCTTATTTGTGGTTCTTGCAGGTGTGATCGCAACTAAAAGTGGAAGTTCAACCTTCTCGTGGATTTCGATCTTGGGCATTGTTGCGGTTCTTATGTTTTTGATGTCGTTTTATCATCGATTCATGCTTCCTGCTCCCGATTCTGATTATGCGGTTAAAACTGAAGGTGAATCACCTTTTCAAGCTATTGCAAAGACTTTTGTCGATTTCTTTAAAAAGGATCAGATTATACTCGCCATTTTATTTGTGCTGTTATACCGTTTGGGCGAAGGGCAGCTTGTTAAGCTTGCAGCCCCATTTTTGCTAGATGCCCGTGATGCAGGTGGACTCGGACTTACCGTTACCGACGTTGGGATTATCAATGGAACCTTTGGCTTAATCGCCCTTACAATCGGTGGAATTTTAGGTGGGGTGGTAATATCTCGCCATGGTTTAAAAGCATGGCTCTGGCCTATGATTATAATCATGAACTTGCCAAACGCTGCATACTGGTATATGGCTAGCACTCAACCGGAATCATACTGGTTAATCAGCTCCTTGGTGAGTATCGAAAAATTTGGCTATGGATTCGGTTTTGCAGCCTTTTTGATGTATTTGATTTACATCGCTCGAGGAAATTACAAAACGGCTCATTACGCCTTTGGAACCGCACTAATGGCACTGGGTATGTCGTTATCAGGTGCGGTTAGTGGCTTTATCCAAGAAATGGTAGGCTACGAACAGTTTTTCATTTGGGTGTTGATTTCATCGATCCCAATATTTGTGCTCACTCCTTTTGTTAAAATTGATCCGGATTTCGGAAAAAAGAAGAAAGAGGAATAATCGACATACACTTTGGTACATCCATAATTACCAATTTTGATAATTGCTAAGTAGCTCGTTTTATACCTTGTAATCGTGCGAAATGCATCCAAATAACGACTATTAATTCAATGAAGTAACTACATGAAATACATCACAAAACTAACCTTTACCCTCACCGTTTTTGCATTCTTAGCGCTACAAGCGAACGCACAAATTTCGGTTGTTGGTGATCCTGAAGTACTGGTAAACAGTACCGATTCTGAATTCATGAATCCCAAATGGGCTCCAAATGGTCAATTAATCGCTTATACATCAGCCCGTAATAGTGGCCTTTGGGTGCTCGATTTATCAACCAATCAATCCAAACAAATAACCGACGAAACTGCCGGTTTTGGGTATTCTTGGTCAAGTGATTCGAAATCAATTCTATCAAGAGTTTCGGAATATGAAAATCGAAGACGAAAGCACGCAGTTACCGTGTTTGATGTTGATACTGGTACTCCCGAGCGTGTAACTGAATTTAGAAATAGTATGACGGCAGTGCCAAAATGGACCAATTCTGATCAACATATCGTTTTAATTACAGATGATAATATCGAGTCGTTTAAGTCGGGCAAGGAAATAACTCCCGGTGCACAAAAAGCGGTGAATCAGCGTTTCTATGTATTAAAATCAGGAAGCATTGCTACCGGTCGGATTCCTGAAAACTCAACGTCTGATATCTCCCCTTTCGAAGATGCTCAATACATCAACCTTGAGTTATCTCCCGATGGCTCCAAGCTCGCTTTCGAAGTGTATGGCGGAAATCTTTATGTGATGAATATTGATGGATCCGGTTTAAAAGATCTTGGTAGAGCGAATCGCCCAAGATGGTCTCCCGATAATGAGTATGTGGTTGCAATGATCGCTAAAGATGATGGTTATTCATATTCAGAATCAGATGTTTACGCTTTTGGAGTAAATAATGATGCTCGAATCAATCTAACCGAAAATACCAACCTGGTTGCCACCAATCCTGATTGGTCACCGGATGGGAATCGTATTGTTTTCGACAGTCCTGAAACGGGCAATATTTATCTAATAAACATCAACAAGCAGTAAGCACACTTGCAATTTCATCATCTTAAGTTTTTATGAAAAAATTCATCGCAATACTATTCGCATTTATTTACGCAGTGAGCCCTTTGCAGGCTCAAGACGTAACCGGTTTGGAAGGCTTTAGCTTGTTTTTAGATCCCGGCCACAGTCGTACAGAGAATCAAGGTTTATACAATTATTCGGAAGCTCAAAAAGTACTTCGGGTTGGTTTAGCACTCCGCGAAATGCTTTTAACTCAAACAGATATTGATACCGTTTATATAAGCCGAACCAACGACAGCCAATTGGTTTCGTTGTCGCAACGAACAGATTTAGCCAATTCTCTAGCTCCCGACTTTTTCCATTCCATTCATAGTAATGCGGGATCAAGCACAACTAATAACACCTTGTTTTTACACGGCGGATGGCGCTCTAACGGGCAAACGGTTGAGAAAACACCAAATGGTGGTAAGGCAATGGGCGACATCATGGAAGACATTCATACAAATTCGATGCGTATTCCAACCATTGGTAACTGGGCCGATCGAAATTTCTATCAAGGAGCGAGTGTAAATCACCACACAAACCAATGGCCTTATTTATTTGTAAACCGCACAACCGATATGGCCTCCGTGTTGAGTGAGTCGGGTTTTCATACCAATCCTAAACAACAAATGCGTAATCTAAATGCTGAGTATAAACGATTGGAAGCTCAATCTTTTTTCTGGGTAACTCTTGAATATTTGGGTGTTGAGCGCCCACAGCAAGGGATAGCCGCGGGTGTAATCACAAATTTTGATAACGATGAACCCCTAAATGGAGCAACCGTTAGTATTGGCGATTCTAGTTATACTACCGATACTTTTGAATCATTATTCAACCAGTACACTTCTGATCCTGAGGATCTTAAAAATGGGTTTTACTACCTCGAAAATCAGCCCATCGATTCTACAGACTTAATTGTAAAGGCTGATGGATTTTACAGCGATACCGTTGGCATACAAATCGACTCTACCGAGTTTACATTTACAGATGTTGCCCTGATATCTAGTGTTGCTCCCATCATAGTTGAAACTACCATTGGTGATGATGGATCCATTAACCCAGGCGAAGATTTGGTGATCACATTTAGCCGAGCCATGAATACAGCATCGGTCGATTCTGCCCTTAATTTAGTGCCAACTGCCGATTGGTTTCAAAGCTGGAATAGTGCGGGTGATGAACTAACCATAACCACCGGAGATTTAGCTTTCGAAAGTAGCTACATCTTAACTATCGATTCGTTGGCTATAGATAGCTCGCCATATGCTCACAAACTTGATGGAGATATCGATGGTGAACAAGGCGGTACCTTTGTACTTAATTTTGATACCGGCCAGGAAGACATCATTGCCCCTACGGTTTCAGATATTTACCCAACCAATACAAGGTTCAGTGAGTTGAATCCTATCGTTAGTGCTACTTTTAGCGAACAACTTGATACCACATCCATCGAAAGCATGATTGAGTTGAGGAAAGGAACATATGTTGTTCCGGGCACCGTTAAGTATTATGTGATTGGTGACAAAAGTGTACTCAATTTCTTCCCTTCAGAGCGATTGGATAAAAATTCGAATTATAAAATTGAGCTATCCGGAGCCATCAGCGATACTGTAGGAAATGCATTAGGATCTAAGGTAATTCGCACATTCCCAACCGGCGATCAAGAATTCAATAATATCACGAGTATTGATCATTTCGATTCGGGCGTTGGCTCGTGGTGGCAACCTTCACAAAGTGGGAGCACAACCGGGTATACTCCAAACGAAACTTCAATGGAAGCATCCACTGAAATAGTAAATGTAATAACCGAAAGTACCGGTGCTTTAAAATTGAATTACGGTTTCGACACCGATGTAACAGATCATTTAATCCGCGAATACCGACATGTTGGCCTTCCCAGATTCTCCAACACCAAAATCCTACAATCCTACGTATTTGGTGATGGAAGCGGCAATA
Source organism: Balneolaceae bacterium (assembly GCA_034669965.1). Lineage (GTDB taxonomy): Bacteria > Bacteroidota > Rhodothermia > Balneolales > Balneolaceae > HXMU1420-13. Next base: position 81,283 of record JAXMOK010000001.1, read on the forward strand.
AAATCAGATTTATGGTACGTGACTCAAACAGCCAATTAGAAGGTAGCGATTGGTATACGGTAGACTGGCTCGGTTGGAAACTGGTAAGCTGGGACATGGCGCAAGACAGCGTATTTGGATGGGCAAATGGTAACGGAGTGATCAACGGAAATGTATATGTTGATAGTTACCAAGTAACATACTCTCCAGGAAGCCCTGAATTTGGATCGCTTATTTTTGATGATTTACGAGCAGTTAATAAAGGCCAAGCAACTTCGAATGTGCAAGAACGATCTGATATACCTACTAAATTATCATTGGATCAGAATTATCCGAATCCTTTTAACCCAAGTACAAATATTAACTATGGGTTACCTGAAGCAGGCATCGTAAGTCTTAAAGTATATGATATGCTGGGCAGAGAAGTTGCCACCTTAGTCGACGGTCATCAATCAGAAGGATTCCACTCCATCAGTTTTGATGCATCTTCACTTTCAAGTGGAGTTTATCTTTATCGATTAACCACACCAACCAGCGCAGTTGTAAAAAAGATGACGTTGATTAAATAGGGTATTCCAGCTGTAATATTCCATCTCACCTACTTCCTTACAAACCTTTCCAGGGTTTTAAACCCTGGAAACGTTCTAATTCGGATAGCTTCTTCTGGTTCCAATGCTCTGCGTTGGGACCATTTTTTTGGTTATTCGATGTGCAAACTTTTAACATGCCTTCTTACCAATATTTTTTTACAACGAACGCAACTAACCTTTGTAGGGATTTAAACCTTTTTCTCCACCAACCTTTCTAGGGTTCTAAACCATCTTTCTCATAAACCTTTCCAGGGTTTAAAACCTTGGAAAGGTTGGAAGCAGCAACAACTACTTATCCGGCATTTCTGATAGCGATTCTATTGTACCGTGTTTTAGATAGAACTCTTTAAGGCCTTCTACAATTTGCATAGCCATTCGGTGCTGAAACTCAGGATCGATGAGAAGAATTTCTTCTTCGGGATTTGAAATAAACGCCGTTTCAACCAATACATTCGGGAACTCAATCGGGGCATTTAAGGTGAAGTTAAAGCTTCCGGTCAGGCCGTAGTCGGCCAGGCCAAGCTCAAGCATCTTATCGTACATAATCTCAGCTAATGGCTTGAAAGCCATGTGCTTGTAAAACGATCCCGTTCCTCGAATATCCAACGGATTACTTCCGTAACCGATCGAATTGGTGTGGATGCTAACCAGTAAATCGGCGCCGGCATCCAACGTCATTTCTCGACGTTCGCTCATATACACATAGCTATCATCGGTTCGAGGAAGAACAACTTCGGCTCCCTCTGCTTCCAGCATGTCTTTTAGAATCATCGAAATTTGAAGCGTTACATCTTTCTCAACAAAGCCACCGGCTCCCAATGAACCTCGATTATCGCCGCCATGACCTGCATCTACAGAAATAACACGTCCTGCTAACGGATTCAGCGGGTCAGTAATAACCGGAGGCCGATTAATTTCAATGTGCATTTGAGATCCCCAACCATATCCCACCGAATATCCCCAATTTTGGCTGTGATTAAGTTCAATCTCCAGTCGGAAACGGTCATCCTCTACCTGAACCCAATTTACCTTCTTGATACCTTCGCTACTTTTGTGCTTAATTTTCCAATTCGTGTTCGAAGTTGCACCAAAAATATCCACATAAATCATATTCGGGTTGATATCCTGCCAGGTGATGTAAGGCAGTTTTTCGGAAAGTGATACACGAATTAAATCAGATTCAGATCTTCCCGAAACACGGATGTTGCCCGTTAATGAGCTCACCGGTTGGCGACGATCCTGCTTTAATTCCACAAAACGCATTGGAATCCACGCACTTAATTTTTCCGATAGCCGAACACGATAATTTCCCTTTTTCTGTCCGTCAATATTGAGCAAAACCCCTTTTTCCAGATAACCATAGCGAGCGCCACCTAATCGGTCGCTTCCCATCCCGATATTCAGGTATGCATCATCAACAACAACTTCAGCAACACGTGGAGTACCATTAAAAGTAACGGTGTGTTCGCTTTTAACTTTTTCGTAGCCAAACAATCCTTTCTTCATCTTATAAGTGATGAACTGATTGTACACCAAATCACTATCCAGCACTTTATAAAAACCACGATACAAACCTGCGTATCCTGCTTCTTCTTCGGGAACTTCCTGCATCGGAATATTTCGCTTAAACCCATCGATATTAAACACTACCGACTCGCCGGGAGTACCCATAAATTGTACTTCAAGAAGTTCACCGGCAGTAAGCCATAAATCGCTATCGGGTTTCATATTTAGGTTCGAAATCACCTTTCCATCAAATTCTGGCATTTCGATGGTTGGCCGAACCAACATAGCATGATAATTCAGCTCCTCCCCATTCATGGTAACCCGGATGTGAATATCAGTGGAATCATCATTGTGCTCAATCATGTCGATAAAAGCCCCGGTTTCGTACACTTTCACTTCCTTCCCGTTTACATAAGCTTTTGCATTCGTATGCGTATTTGCTCCAATTCTATAGCGCGAATAAGTGTATCGAACCGTATCTGTTTCAGGAATCACGATGTTCAGGTAGAGAGAATCTGACTGAGAAACTCCAACTCTTACCATATTTGATTGAGCGGATAACATTGAAGAACTAGCCAGTACCAAAATACCGGCGAGAAGTAATAGTTTATTTAATTGCATGAAATTAATTGTAGAGATAATAAGCTTTAGATTTTTCACGGAATGACTGAACGTCCTTATCCAGATACTCTTCGATATCAGAAACCAAATAATTTTCACTGAATTTAAGTCGAATCTGATCGGTACCATTCACTTTATCGAACATCGACCAACGATTTTTGGCTTGTTCAAATACATCAACCTCCGGATAAAGCTGATGGTGAACTTGCATAAAATAGAATTGAAGCTTCAACAATTCAGCTTGGTCAAAATCAGAAAAATGAATTTGAACACCATGTAATTCTTTGCCCTGATGTTTGGCGTAAAATGGCTTAAAAACTGTTGGTCGGAAAATTACACCCGGTAAATTCAATTTGTTCATTTCGGTTGCAAGTTTGGCTTCATCAATCCAATCAGCCGCATACACCTGAAATGGCAAGGTGTAACCAACCCCTTCCGAGAACACCCCGAGTTCTCCCATCACACCTGTTGCTACATAAAAATAGGCTGAATATTCATGCGGAATATGTGGCGAAGTTGGCACCCATGGTAATCCGGTTTGATCGAAAGTCATTGAGCGGTTCCAGCCTTCGAGTGGCACCACCTTGAGATCAACTTTTTTGCCGCTATCTAGCCAGCCTTCTTCGTTGATCATTTTAGCAACCTCACCCGGCGTTAGCCCATAGATATATGGCACCGGAAACTGGCTCACAAAACTCACATAGCCCTCTTCCACAATATTTCCTTCGATCTTATTTCCTCCTAAAGGATTGGGTCGATCGAGTACCACAAATTCGATGCCTTTTTCTGCTGCAGCATCCATCGCTAAGCCCATTGTACTAATGTAAGTGTACGATCGTGATCCGATATCTTGAATGTCGTACACCAAAACATCGATGCCTTCCAGCATTTCGTCGGTTGGTTTACGGGTTGCTCCATATAAAGAAAAAACAGTAACTCCGGTACGCTCATCCAAGTACGTTTTCACCTTATCACCTGCAGCATACTCGCCACGAACCCCATGCTCTGGTCCGTACAAAGCAGCAAGTTCCACTCCTTCGGCTTGATCGATTAAGTCGATGGTTGAAACTAATGCTGAGTTTACTCCCGTTGCGTTTGTGATCAATCCAACACGCTTGCCTTTTAGGAGTTCAAAATTATTTTCGGCAAGGACTTCAATCCCCGTTTTTACCCGTTGGTCTTGCTGTGCTTTTGATTGGTTGCACCCAATAGAAAAAGCAAATATGACGCATAGAAAAGCTATTCGAATCATAGAATAAGTGAGTTAAATTTAAGCTGATTTTTAAGGTATACAATCTATGTTAAAAGTTCTCAGAAGCGTTCAATTTTTGGCATTTTTCCTGTAACTTAAAGCCATGAATGACAAATATTTACAAATCTTACGGTCACAAAGTACACGCCGAAAAATTGCGCAATTATTTATGATGGGTTTTCGGGGATCTGATGTAACTGAAAACTCTCAGATTTTACACGATATTAAAAAGGAAAATCCCGGCGGTGTTATTCTATTCGATCGCGACATGGTGCACAAAAAACCGGTGCATAACATCCAATCGCCCGAGCAACTTCAAACACTCACAAAGAAACTTCAGGAAGTTGCCGATTTGCCTTTATTGATTGGTATCGATCAAGAAGGTGGCATCATTGAACGACTGAAACCGGAGTATGGATTTCCTGAAACTAAGTCGCACCAACATTTGGGCGAACGCGATGATTTAGATTACACAAAAGAGCAATCAGCGTTAATTGCTAGTGTTTTGTCGGATGCGGGAATCAACCTGAACTTTGCCCCTGTAGTAGATTTAGCCATTCAACCTAAAAGTCCGATTATTGCCGGGCGAGAACGATCTTTTGGTCTGGAAGCATTAAAAGTAACTCAACACGCCGAAGCGTTTATTAATGGTCATCATACACATAGAATTCTGACCTGTTGTAAACATTTTCCCGGCCATGGAAGTGCATTAGGCGATACACACGCAGGTTTTACCGATGTTTCTGATACTTGGTTGGAAGAAGAACTAGAGCCCTATCGTACGTTAATTAACAAAGAGTTATGCCCAATGATAATGACGGCACATATATTCAATGCTAAATGGGATGCGGACAATCCTTCAACGCTTTCGGAACACGTTTTAACTAATATGCTGCGTGATGATTTAGGCTTTACCGGAGTGGTGATTTCTGACGACATGCAAATGCGCGCCATTTCTGATCATTACAGTTTAAAAGATTCATTGAAACTAGGATTGAATGCCGGCCTTGATATGTTCTGCTTTGGCAACAATTTACTTCCCGAACCTGTTCTACTTTCGGATGCCATCAATGCCGTTGAAGAACTCATTTCCGATGGTGAAATTCCCCTTTCTCGCCTCGACGAATCGGTTGCTCGTATTCTGGAATTAAAAGGTAATCTTTAGATTCCGTTCTTTTTAAGGTGGTAGGCTAATATTCCTTCGATTGGTTTTTGAACAATAACTGCTGGTGGATTAAATCCTTTTTCAGAAAGTGCTGCTGCAAGTGTTTGTTCATGGATTTTAGCGATTGATCCCACAAAACCAATATCCATTTTCATGATTCGATCGCCGAAATACCCTAATTGCTGATCAATGAATTCGCTGAATCCTTCTTTCACTGTTTTTTTGATAAAAGGATGATCGGGATAATCGGCAAGCATCCGAGCAAAAGAAGCTACGAACCTATTTGGGGCCGGCTTTTGATACACATGTTCCAAAATGGAAACAAGATTCATAGAGTGTTGATTTTCTAATGCCGATCTTAAATCTTCTGGCATGGTTTCATAAAAATATGCTCGTAAAAGTTGTTTGCCAAAATGCCCTCCGGAGCCTTCATCACCTAACGTAAAACCGAGAGAAGGAATTTTTGAGGTGATTTTCTCTCCATCGAAAATACATGCATTCGATCCGGTACCTAAAATACAAGCTACCCCGGGCTCATCACCAAAACATGCAATTGCAGCTCCGAGTAGGTCACTCTCAACGGTAACAGTTGCAGAATTGAACTGATCTGCAATTGCTTTATTAACAACCAGTTTTTTTAATGGTGAATTACAACCTGCACCATAGAAATATACTTTATCTGCCGGGGCATCAATCTTGGAAGCTACTTGTTCTTGTATAACATCGGCAAAAAGATGTTCATCTTTGAAATAGGGATTTAACCCCTCAGAAAACAAAGTGAGTTGTTCACCTGATTTTTTACTGAAAATCCATTCCGTTTTAGTTGATCCGCTGTCGGCTACAAGTATGTTCATCAATGCGTTTAATTAATTGTTGCAAAAATAGTTAACCCTTGTTTCCATTCCCAATCAGAAGCCGTTATTTATACCATCTTTTAAACAATTTACTTTCTGATGACAACACTAAGCGGAATTTCGTCGGGCAAGCGTTTGGTCTCTTTAGATTTCTTTCGGGGCGCTACCGTTGCAGCAATGATTTTGGTTAATAATCCCGGCTCTTGGTCACACATGTACGGCCCTTTGAAACACGCACCATGGCATGGTTGGACCCCCACCGACCTAATTTTCCCATTCTTTCTATTTATCGTGGGTGTTTCTATTGTCCTGGCATTTACAAAAGCTAAGGCCAAAGGAGCACAAGACTCCGAATTGGCTCGCAAGACATTGATCAGAGCTGCCAAGATTTTCGGATTAGGATTGGCTCTTTCTGCATTCCCTTATTTCACCTTCACATCGGGATTTTCACTTCACCCAAACCTGATTGACATTCGCATTCCGGGGGTATTACAGCGCATTGCTATTTGCTACGCAGTTGGGGCTTTTCTTTTTTTATACACCAAACCGAAAACCCAAATGATTACACTTGGAGCTTTGTTGATAGGCTATTGGCTTGCAATGACCTTGATCCCCGTTCCAGGACATGGAGCAGGAGCCATTCACCTTGCCGATGGAAACCTTGCTGCTTACATCGATCAATTATTGCTTGAAGGACATACCTGGAAAGAAAACTGGGACCCGGAAGGATTCCTTAGCACTTTTCCGGCTATTGGGAGCACGTTAATCGGAATATGGACCGGCAGAATGTTGATGAAAGATCACGAATCGGAATCGTCTCGTACTCTTCAATTTTTTGTATGGGGATTCATTCTGATCATTCTCGGATATGCTTGGAGCTGGATTTTTCCTATCAACAAAAACATCTGGACCAGCTCGTATACTTTATTTACCGGCGGTCAGGCGATGTGCTTTTTTGGATTGGCTTATTGGTTTATCGATGTGAAAGAGAAGCAACGATTTACTGATTGGGGCGTTGCTTTTGGGCTGAACGCCATCACCGTATTCTTTTTAAGTGGCATCATTGGCCGGTTGATGTTTCTCATCAAATTCACTTATAACGGACAAGAGTTTGCGTTAAAAACATTCTTGTATGAAGTTGTTTACCGCTCGGTGGCTTCGCCAATAAATGCGTCGTTACTGTATGCCATCACTTGGATAATTCTATTTTACCTACTAGCACGTTGGATGAAACAAAAGAATATAATTATCAAGGTTTAGGAGAGGGGATGGCCAAAAAGTGTGAAGGACTAAAGTCCTTCACTTGATAAAGGCTCTTTTCTAACCCGGTTTTGCTAACCGTCTGTCTTTACAACCCTTCTAGGGTTTGGAACGCATCTGTTGCCCGATAGCAACCCTTCTAGGGTTTAAATTCCATCGTTTTGTTAACCCTTCTAGGGTTTGGAACCCTAGAAGGGTTAAAAGAAGGAGAAGGAAATTCGAAATTCATCCAAACCCAAGAAGGGTTAACAAAATGAAGAGATTACCCTGAAATTTCAGCCTGATAAAGGCTATCCATACGGGCATTGAATTCTTCTCTTTCCAGAATGCGATCACGTTCGATAGTGTCATTCGGTTCTAATTGATGCTCCCATTCAAAGGAATGAGCTTTCCAATCCAGGATTTCATCTTTTCCTAAAGTCACAACGGTATAGCCAGGTTCGAAGCCAAGCCAATTTCCGCCCCACCAAGCTGCTGAGCCGGCCTGACTGGTAATGTACCAGACATCGTTAAACCGAAAATCTTCACTGATGTGTGTATGTCCTTGAAGTAGCGCTTTTACACCATGCCGTTCTAGAATATTACGAAGCTTTTTGTTGTCTTTTAAAATCAGGTGATTCATGGCCTTCAATTCTGGATCGGAATTGATTTGACCAAGGTGATTAAACACAGCATAATGTGAAGTAGCAATCGTTGGCATGTCTTTATGAGCTCCTAAATCGTAGCGTAGCCAGTCTAATTGCTCATCCCCAATTTTATGTTCATAGGCCGGGCCGTGACTTAATTCAATCTCATGAATGGAGTTAAGTACCACAAAATGCCATCCCTTATGATTGAACGAGTAATACGCTTCATCCATGCCAAGAGCATCCATAATATACTTTCTACCCATGCCGGGATGATCAACAGGAACTTTTCTTCTCGATGAGAGTCCGAGCACATCATGATTTCCAAGACAAGGGTAATACGGCATATTTAACCCTGCACTAATTTCTTTGAAAAGTCGAATTTGCTCGTCGTATTCATCCATTTCGTTGTACAATCCATCAAACACCATATCGCCACCCATAAGTACAAAATCCGGTGATGTTGGTAAAGAATTAATCGAATCAACAGATGCTTGATAGCCTAAATGTCCTTGCCGGCGGGACGTTACATGTGTATCGGTTAGATGAACGAAGTTAAAAACCTCATCATTGGTAGAGCACCCGGCGGAAATTGCTCCGCCTATTCCTAGAGTGCCCAGTCCAATTTTTTTAATGAAATTTCTACGATTCGACATTCTTTATTTGATGAGCATCATTTTGCGTGTTAGTGCAGTGCCATTGTAGCGCAACTGATACACATACACACCGGTTGAGAGTCCTGATGCATCAAATCTAAAAGTATACGATCCGGCATTTAATCTACCTTCATGGACTTTAGCTACTTCTTGCCCTAGCAAATTGTAAACAACCAATGCAGCGTTTCCACTTTCAGGCAAACTAAAACTTATTGAAGTTTCGGGGTTAAATGGATTTGGGTAATTCTGTTGAAGTGAAATGGTTGATGGCACCTCCCTTGGTACTTCATTACTCACAACCACGCCAGCCTCTTCAACTTCTGTAGGTTCGCTTTCAATATTATTTCTACTGGCCGACGTAACAAAATACCAATAGCTATGCTCCGATGGTGGGGCAATATCGGTGTAAGAAGTTTGCCCAGTAACAGCAACCATATTTTTAGGAGATGCCATTGCGCTAATTGCATCCGGTTGTTCTTCAGCATCCACCCGATAGATTGCATACTTGAGCAAAGTATCTTGATATACACTCGTATTTTTAGTGCTCATATCTAATGATGGACGATCCCATTCTAAATGAAATGTATTTTGGGCTTCGGCATCTCGGCTTAAAATTAAAAGATCCGGAGTTGCCGGTGCTGTGGTGTCTTTCCAATCCATAACAGGTTGTAGAGCCGGATATCGGTAGTAATTTGTTTTAAGTGTATCCGCAAAGCCTTTTGAACTGTGAGTAGTTATGTTACTAGAACGGAAAAATACACTACCTGTAATCTTGTCGTTTCCTCGATTATGTTGTACCTGTCTGGGTATTTCATTTGCTGCAAACAACGAACCCGAAAAGGTGCTACTACTAGATCGATATAATCCATGCCCCGGATAGGTATGTCGTTCGTTCGCAAATGCCTCATCGGCCCACCAATCAGCTAGTTTCTTATAATCCTGACCGGTTCCAAACCTACTAATTGCCCAATATAACTGAGGTGTAATATAATCGATGGTTTGTGCATGAATCCAAGCTAAGGCATCCCCATAAATAACACTGTATGCATCCATCCCGCTGATGCCCGACGGTACACCGTTTTTCCAGATGCCAAAAGGTGAAATACCAAATTTAACCCAAGGTTTCACTTGTTGGATAGAATCGTGTAGTGCTTCTACAAAGATATCAATGTTATTTCTGCGCCAATCGCTTTTATTATCGAACCCACGTGGATATTGAGCAAAGGTAGAATCATCCATCGATTCGTTATCGTTACTACCCATATTATTGGGTGGGTATGGGTAAAAATAATCATCGAAATGTATTCCATCGATATCGTATCGATTAACTACATCCATCACCACCTGTACGTTATAATCGATAACCTCGGGTAAACCCGGATTCATAATGGCGATGGCATCGTTCATTACCATCAACCATTCAGGATGTTTGTTTGCTACATGTAGCGAGTCTCTGGCAGTTGTGCCTTTTGCTTTGAAATACTCAGTTTCAGCTTCGTATTTTTTCAGGAATGGCGTTAATCCTTCATGCTCTTCTTCGATGTTTTGAACCATCGCTTTTTGAGTAAAATCATCTGGTATTGTTCTCATTGCACGGTATGGATTTAGCCACGCATGTAATTCCATTCCACGCTTGTGAGCTTCTTCAATCACAAACTCAAGTGGATCCCAATATGGATCCGGTGCCCTTCCTTCTTGTCCGGTAAGGTATTTCGACCAAGGCTCTAAATCGGATGCGTACAGTGCATCGCCTTCGGTTCTGATCTGAAAGAACAAGGCATTGATGCCCACTTCTTTCATATCGTCTAAGCGGTCTTTTAAACTTTGTTTTTGAAATCGAACAGGTAAGGATCCTGAAGCCGGCCAATCGAGATTGATCACTGTTGCCATCCATGTGGCACGAAACTCGTATTTAGGTGGTTCACTATTCTGCGAAAAAACGGATGCAGAAAAGCATAGAGTAAGGAGTAAAGTGAGTAAAAATCTGAAGTGCATTTATTTTGTATAACAGATTGGAATAAAAAAGGCAGCACATTACGTGCTGCCTTTTTGGTAACCTATAACTAAAATTATTTAATTAAAGTCATTTTGTTGGTCAAACGTACGCCGTTTGATTGCATTACATATATGTATACACCTGAAGAAAGAGCTGAAGCATCGAATCTAACAGTATGCTCACCAGCGTTCATGCGGCCATCAAGAATAGAAGCCACTTCACGCCCGGTCATATCATACACCTTCAAAGTAACAGCACCCGGTTCGTTTATAGTGAACTGAATGTTAGTAGAAGGGTTGAATGGATTCGGGTAGTTTTGCTCAAGGTTGTAACCTGCAGGAATACCACTGATATTTTCTTCTTCGTTAGATGAGAAAACCTGATCGGTTGTGAATTTCTGAGCATCAACAGACGTTTGGCCGGCACTGAAAGCACCAACATAAGCCGTTTTACCATCAAGAGAGAAATCTAAACCACGAGGACGAGCATTATCGAAACCTGCAGCAACATCAGCACCGGCAACCCAGCGAATACTATCTAACGGAGCTTCGTTATCAGTACCGATATCTCTAGGATCAAACGCGTACCAGGTTTGTGGTTGGTAAGGAGCGCTTGGCACATCATTTAACGAACCGGAACCTGCCCATAAGTACCCTGTTACAGGATGGATATCAAAGCTTTCTGATTTCATACCGCGAAGTACAGTATCAGGAGTAGCATCAAAACCACTGAATTCATCCGGACGAGTGTACTTTAGTACATAGCCTAAAGTATATCCAGCCCACCAAATGGTGTTTCCATCTGCTGAAACTTGAAGATCACGAGAGAAACTACTTGCTAGAGTAATAACCTGCTCTGGGTTTTCAAGATTTGAATCGTACTTCCAAATTGGAGTATCTGCAGCACAAACAGCACCAACATAGATATTGTTGGCAGCATCAGTACTAGCTTCAGTAAGTGCACAAACATCAGGAACATCAGCTTTCGCAATGCCTTGGCCTGTAACATGGTTTACTTTGTATAATCTATTGAATTGAGAGATGATAATATTACCACTTGCATCTGTTTCAATTCCACGACCAGAATAGCCTTCATAAGAATCGCCTGTCCAAACTCTACCGAGCGTATCAGCAGGGGTATCGTCTGCATATGTAATTACTTTTAGAGGCGAAAAGCTCGCTGGAGTACCATCATCATTATATACATAGATTGCTCTTGTACTTAATGTATCTGGAACGCCATCATCACCTAAGTCACGATTTGTTACGATTGTTTCTGTGGCAGAAAATGGTTGAACCCAAATTTTTCCTTCACCATCTACAGCTATACCGTGAACCTCAAGGAAGAGATCTCCCTCAACCGGTACAAAAGTAGTGTCATGCTCCCATTGTGCACTTGCCATAGCTGGTATTAGCAAAAAGCCCAATAAAGCTATTAGTTTGTTTATTTTCATAATATATCTCCTAGTATCAGTGTATCGATAGTATTTAGATTAGTTATCGGTTTGATTGTAATTAAAATCCGAATATACCTGATCGATTACGATCATACATATCCAGAAAGTTAATGCTCGTTTCTTCGCCTTGAATTGCAACAACGGCGAATTTATCGTCACGCCAGGTTATACTGTACGCTCCGTCTTTTATCATATCGTTATGGAGTTGCTCATGTCTTCCATCCGGGTAGAGTTTAATGATCCCCGGTTTATCAATGCCGTCAATTTTCGGTCCGGTAGCAATCAATAATTCTCCATTTGACGCAAAAATCATTGAGGCAACAATTCCATCGTAATGATTGCCAAAATCGAAATAGAGTTCGCCCGATCCTATGTTACCCGATCCGTCGATTGTGAATTTCCAAATGCTTTGAGTGCTGTCAACTAAACCTCCAACATACAATTCATTCTCGTTACTGTAAAATGCTACAGATGATAAGATTCCTTCAAATGGGAATTTTGATTCGGCGCGAGTTGTAACATCAAAACGATGTATTTGATCGCTATCGCGACCAACAACCCATAAATACCCGTTATTATCGAATACCATGTCGCGTATTTTGAGTGAACCTGAAGACGATGCAGCCCAAACCCCTTCTCTTGCTCCATCTCCAAAAGTTTTTCTGAAAATAGCTCGAATACTTTGCTGAGCCATAAATAGCTCGCCACCAGGACCTACTAGTAAAGATGAATAAGCATTAAATCGCATGGTACTATTAGTTGGACCGTTATCTTCCGGTGCTAATACAGCATCCGTTTCAATGGTACCATCTGGCGATATCTTACGATATCGGGTTTCTTTATTTCTTGTGAAAATCGCATAAATATTATTGTCGGCATCAACAGCAACCGGGGTAGTTGGCTCATCCTCAGAATTTAGACCGGGATAAACTCCAAATGGTTGAAAAAGAGTATATGGATACGGTTCGCTGAAAAATTCTTGGCCACGTAACGCTACTCGAACCGGTAAGTTTTCGCCAAAATTTTTACCGGGACGAACAATCATCTCCGTTTTGGAAACCATCTTAAGTACGCCTGCAGAACCGCCAAAATCGATAATCAATGAATCCGGGTCGGCTGAAAAATTGGTACCGGTTACTATTACAGAATCAACACCGGCCAGATAACCACCTGCCGGACTGATGTTTGTAATTTGAGGGCTTGGTGCGCTCGACTCGTATTCTGGATCGTACACACTAAACCCATCGTTACACGAATACCCACCCACAATAAGTGAAAGAAAGAGGATGGCAAAAACTGATTTTTTAAACTTCATTATCAAATACCTATTAAAATCCTATTTGTGCACCAAAGCGTTGTACTTCACCAAATACACCGAAAGCAGTGTATGAGTAATCGACACTTAAGGTAAGTGAGCCCAAAGGTTGTTTAACCCCCATACCTAAACTGAAACTTTCTTCGTCTTTTGGAAAACCATGCCCCCCTCTAATCACGAAGCGATCTACAAAGGTGTATTCAAAACCAAAAAGCAGTTGTTCTTCGTAATCTCGGGCATTGTTATTATCGATACTTATTAACAAGGAATGAGTGTCAGTATCAATATTAGTGATGTCCAGAATATCCATGGAAACACCCATTTTAAAGGTAAGAGGCACTTCCGCTGATTCTTCGTCGAACTGAGTTTCCGGCCCGAAATTTCGAATTGCCATCGCTAAATTCAGGCTTTCAAAACCGGTTTTATACAATATTCCAAAATCCATAAGCTGAGTTGTAGCAGAGAATGATTGATAGTTATAACCTCCAGATCCATCTAAACCTATAACAGCAGAACCTAAATCTTGTCTACCAAATCTAAAATTTACACCCACCGAAAATTTGTCGGTTAAGGCATTTGCGTATGAAATGCCAGCTACAAAAGCGGAAGGGCTAAAAGTACCAAGGTCAACATAATCTTCTGTTTCAGAAAAAATAGTTGCCTGAATCTCACCATAATCAACTGCAATGATGTTGAAACCAAATACACCAATTTTACCTGAACCCGGCTTATATACAAATGATGCAGAACTATGATTTATACCAGCGATCCATTGAACAGCACCAACTGTTGCTGCGTACTTGCCATTAAATTGAGACATAGTTGCTGGATTATACAGAGCACCGTACGCCCCCATATCTAACGAGGTAACGGCATCCGACATACCTGCAGCGCGCGCTGACGGAGAAACGCTTAGAAACTTCATTGAAGTTTGCGCTCTTTTCTTCTGAGCATGTGCAAATCCGGTAGATATTAAACTAACCAGTGCAATTAATATGATACTTTTGATTCTCACGCTAATACCTACCTATAGAATAATTACAATTTTACGGATGGTTTCTTGTCCGAATTCATCGTCAAGTGTGTCTTGGTTTACAAAACGTGCAATGTAAACACCACTAGTAATTCGCTGCCTTGAATCCGTCAATAAATTCCAAAAATTAGACCCTGAACCATTATCATGTTCTATGGTTTTAATTTTTTCTCCAATCTCAGTATAAATTTCTATTGTACATTTTCGTGGTAATCCATAAAACCCGATACGGTCAAATTCTATACCAGCATCTGTATCCAAGCTTAAAGCTGCTCCTGCTCTTGGACTGTATGGATTTGGAACCACTCTAATTTCGGATAATAATTCACCGGGAGGGCCGAGTAGTCTCGCTGGATCGTAACTTTGAGAATAGTATCTGTTACTTATTAATCGATTACCAGTGGGTGTTGCACCGGTATTATCAGAATTAACCGAACCTACACTTACAATGTAGTAATAGTAATCTCGCCCACGAATTGGAACGTCGAGTAAAAAAGCTCCAGGATTTGTGACACGATCTGCTTCTCCATCGCTAACTCTACGTTCACTTGCATCTGTTTCGTAAAGTAATTCATACTCATTATCTACAGCACCGGAAGTTCTATAGATTTGGAATCCTTGAATGTCAGCTTCATTTCCATCATACTCCCATTCTAATCTTATTCCATCTCCCGCTGAAAACACTTGGAAAATACTAGGTGGTTCTGGTGACTTAGGTATAGCATAGCCTGATTTATAGTTTTCAATCGCACGTTCAAAGGTCTGGAACAAAGAGTCTCTGCCTTGAAAGACTACTTCATTTTTCTCAATGGCTGTAATTTCTCCATTTTTAAATGCAGCACCGGTTGTACCGGCAAGTTCACGTGATATTCCGGATGATGCTTCCGCAATTACAATGGTCACACTATCACCAAAAGCGAGGTCATAAGGTCCATAGCCGTATGTATATGCTTGTCCACCATCTTCACCTAGTGATGGATTTCCACTTGGATCAATAAATCCGGAATACCCACTCGGTTCTACCACATATGCGTGGCGTGGTGTTACCCGTCCTTTACTCATCATTGCATATTCTTCTTCCATTTTACCAGCGTCAAACGGATCGTTGTTGAAATATAATTTATCGTCGTTATGTTCGTACGACATGGTAAATGGCTGATTCGGATCATCGGCAGGATTATCAACTGAGCCGGGTGCTTGTAACGTTACTGTGCCTACAAAATGATAAGCACCCAAACGGCCTGTAGTGTCATCAGGAGCTAAATATCCCCCCGTAGTATTGGGCACAAAAATAGGTGCGCCTATGTTATCGTAATTAACATCTGAATTTGGCCAGTATCCGTGCCAAGCAAATGAAGCTCGGAATTGTTCCGGCTCTTCTGGTCTCCACCCATCTCCACGCTGATCGTTCATTGTGTTAATTCCCCAACCGGAAGCATTACCAATGGTATATCGGGTAGCTTTAACAGGTGCCATTCGGTTTAAGAAAAATGGAATAAATCCTTCTAAATCCTGGCCCGGAAGTTCGATTTCGGGATCTGAATCAATATTGCCGGTATTAATAAAGGTATACTCGAGTACATGATAATTATCGTGATACTGCTGGCTGAATTGTTTAATAGTCCTCTTTACTGTAACTCCAATCAAAGTATTAACAACGATTCGAATTTCTCTATCTGCTTCCATGTCAGGATCAATACGATCATTTTGAACGTCTTTCGAAATAGAAAGCACACCATCAACATACACTTCAGGAGGTGGAAACTTACTAACCGTTTCTATACTCACAGGATAGAATTCGCCAATTCCGGTTACTCGTGGGCCAACATGTACTACTCTTTTGTTCCAAGTTGTAAAACCATCGTTAAAATTTTCAACGCCCAACCAAAAGCCCTTCATGGCCATGGCATCTTGCCCGCTGTAAATTGCCGGCCATTGCCAGCCACCCTGTTGGGCATTAATGAATCCACTTTCGATTTCTGAGCCAATACTTGCGTAATAATTATGAAACGAACCCGCGGAAAGCCATCTATTTTCAATTTGTGCAAACGCATCAGCTGAAAGAAAAACAGCCACAAAGAAAACACAAATATGGATATATAAATTCTTATTTCTCATGTTAAAATGACGTTTTAAAATCTTACCTAATTAAAATGAAAACTTGATGCCGAAACGAATGGTCCGCGGATCAAGGAAATTAAAAAATTGTTGATCTGGCATATTGATGTATGCTTTGTCGTCGAGTACCTGGCTCACAAAACCGCCATCGGCTTTTACATACTGCCCGTTTACAAATTGGTAGTACTCTCTTTCGCTGGTATCGAAGTAAAGTGCTCGGCCATTTGGGTTTGTAATAGTAGACAAGTCTGAGGTTGCCTCTATAGGTACGTACTCAACATCAGAAGGACGATAATCACCCGGTTTATCAGATCCTGGTACACTTTGATTTAGCACACCGATTTCATCTAGTTTGTCTTCAGGTAAATGCAAGGATCGCATATAATCTAGGTAATCGTTACCGTTAACTAAACCGGAGTTGAAGATGTTGAAATTACGACGATTGATTACGTTCGAAATATCTGCAAAGAAGCTGATATTGGAACCATCTTTCAAATAGAAATTCTTGTTTAAACGTAGACTGGTGCCCCAGGTGTCTCTATATTTTAAGTTATTTGATAATCCCGGAATATTTCCGCCGCCTGTGTAGGTAAAGTAATAACCGGCTTTCCAACTAACCAAAGGCACTAATTGCCAACCGCCAAGTGGATGACCTCCCAATATTTCAGGTCCTAAATCTTCAGGAGTTCTAAAATAAAGCTGCAATCGTGCAAAAGGACGTGGGATTGGGCGTGTTATTGCATTTGAGTTAGTTTCGCGATCATATTCACGTTGTTGGAAAGGGTTCTCATAATTTACTAGAGTGCCGAAGAATCCTCGCTTCTGAACATCGTAGGTATAATTGATCTCGCCCCAGAAATATTTACCTCTTTGTTTTCTAAAGGTAAACTCGACGCCTCGAATATCTCGATAGAAAAATGGTTGAATGGTACTATATGAAAAACCACCTCGTGCTACGTAAGATTGAGATGCCGGATCGTTCGTAATATCTTTGTAGTACCCACTTATTCTAATCAAATAGGTGTCTAAAATATTTTGCTCAAAACCAACTTCATAAGCTACCGTTTTAGCTAGTGGGCTATCCGGCGAAGCTAATCGAGTAACCGTATTCGTGTTAGGTTCGATTCTTACCAAATATAACGTAGATGGCTCAGGCAATTGTAACGCATGCCCATAGTTAAAGAAAAGCTTGCTGTTATCAGTTATTGGAAATGAAACTCCTACCCTAGGCTGTAAAAATAATTGTGGCTTTACTCTGGAAGTTGAAACCGTATCAAGTGCGGGGGCAAAACCGGGAGCAAAAATAGTTGAATAAGGCTCATAATCATACCAATCTACATTTGGGTTCACATAATCTAACCGAAGCCCCAAATTTGCAATCATGCCATCAAATTCGATCTTATCCTGAACATAACCTGCAATGCGATATGGCTTATTATTCCAAGTGTTATTTACATTACTGGATTTCAGGTTTTTATCGAAACGACCATAGTTAACCTCGCTGTGCGTTCGAACAATATCGATACCGGCCTTTACCAAGTTAAATCTGTTCATTTGACTTGTAATGCTGGCCTTAATCGTAAGATCAGATACCTGACTGCTATCGCGTGATGTACTCATCCCTATACCCATTCGCATTCCCGATGCAATACCGAATGACGTTGCTTCGAAGAAACCAAAAGGAGCTTCATCAAAATCTACACCACCAATGGTTACTGCAGTAGTTGAATCGCGATAGTCGCCCGGATTAGTAGAATTTCTTGAAAAGTAATTATTTATGCTGATTTCATAGAAGGTGTTCTCATTTAGCGAATGCGTAAACTCAGCGCCAATATTTGCATTAACACGTTCTGACGGTGCCCAATAATCGCTGGCATATAAACGAGTATCAATAAAGCTTACTTGATCCATGCTACTTGAAATTCCCGATGGCGATACAAAAAAGCCGGGATTCCCTGACTGGCTGGCACCGGTACCGGTTTCAAGGCTGTATAAACCATCAATAGATAGCTTCATTCCATCACCAACATTACTGGTAAGCCTTGTTTGAAAGGTTGTTTGCTTGTACCGATCTCTGGAAAGAGGCACGATATACATATTCTGGGTTTGGCGAAGTGAAGAGCTGAATCGAAGATTTCCAAGTTTTTCGCTAATTCCCGGAACCGGACCGCCAATGGTCAAATCAATTTCATAATCGGGATTGGTGATAGCAAAATCTTTGCGATGCTGCCATAAAAATGCTTGTTGCGCAGCTTCCGGGGTTAAATCGTTAGTTGGGTCGTCATCGGCTAATAGCGATTTCGAAAACTCATTCCATCCCTGGAATTCGGGGTGGCTATCTTGTGTGTATTGATCCCAAGCACCATTTTGAGTACCGGTCCACGCTACATCGTCATCTAAATAAGGGCGCAACCAATAGGAATTAGGGTCGTTAATTTTTTGCCCCACATTTTTTGCTTGAGGCGGGGTAATTCTAAATAATCCTTCAACCGTGTAGCGATCCGAACTACCTTCTTTGCTGGTTACGTTAATCAAACCGGATCTTAAGTCGCCATATTCTGCATTAAACCCACCGGTTTGAACTTGCACTGATTGAATTGAAGTAACACTGATACCGGTAAATGGGCTGTTATCTCTACCCGATCTCAAGTTAAAACCATTAAGATTAAACGCTACTTCGTCGGAACCGCTACCACGTATACTTAATCCTTCTACCCCTGCCTGCAAGCCAATTACACTGGCAACACTTGTTACAGGAAGAGCCTTGATATCATCTGTACTGATGTTTGCTTGGCTCGAAGAAACATCTTTTCGAACAACAGGTTGTTCTGCGGTAACAACTATTTCTTCTCCTTCGATAGTCTGTTCCGACATTTCAAAATTTTGCTGAGTTGTTAACCCGGTATTTACTTCAACATTTTCGATGATGGAAGTTGCGAAGCCAATAAAAGAGGCCCGTAATGTATATACTCCCGGATCCACATTTAAAATTTGATAATACCCATCCGCTGAAGAAGCAGCACCTTGAACCGTGCCTTCAATAAGGATACTTACTCCGGGTAGTGGCTCACCTTCGCTGTCGGTAACAAATCCGGTAATTTTACCGGTTTGAGCAACTACCGAGCCCGAACACAAGACGAAAATGAGAAGTGTTAATAGCCTGTTTTTTACCATAGTGAGTTTACAATTGAGCCTGTTGATATGTACCTATCCGAGACCCCAGATTTGATAAATTTTTGATGTACGAATTGTATCAAAATATCGACCACAAAGGAAAGCGTTACACTAATTTTCATTTAAAAAAATGTATATCCATGCCAATGATTTTAAATTTGCAAAACTTCTGAGAAAAAATTCATTTATTAAATTTATTACACTAATTTAGCTGATTGGCTAACTTGCTAATAACTTATCATACAGCACTTTAGGGCATCCCTATAAATATTACTACTCTCATTGTGCTCTTCTAATTTTTCTTTTTATCATCATTTTTTTTCAAAACTGTGCGAGAAATGAATTTAACCTATTCAAAATACCTCGAGGTTGATACACTCACCTCCATTCAAAAATTAAAGTCGAAACCGGAAGAACATGATGAGATGCTTTTCATCATAATTCATCAAACATATGAGCTTTGGTTTAAACAGATTCTGCACGAATTCAGCAAATT
Organism: Balneolaceae bacterium; assembly: GCA_034669965.1. Classification (GTDB taxonomy): domain Bacteria; phylum Bacteroidota; class Rhodothermia; order Balneolales; family Balneolaceae; genus HXMU1420-13. The sequence continues at coordinate 101,380 of JAXMOK010000001.1, forward strand.
AAGAGATGACCTGAAGAAAGGAGAAAGCTGGCATGCGATTAAGACTTTAAGACGCATTCTAACCATAATGAAAACATTAGTTTCTCAGGTTGATATTCTGGAAACTATGACCCCACTTGAGTTTAATAGTTTTAGATCATTTTTAGGACAGTCTACAGGTTTTCAATCGGTTCAGTTTAGGGAGATAGAAATACTTTGTGGTTTACGATTACCTATGATGTTAAAAGCTCACGAAGGCGATGATAAAACAATAGATTTGTTAACTGCCCGAATGAAAGAATCAACTATCTGGGAGAGCTTTTGCGAGTACTTAACTCAGAAAGGATTTCCGGTTTCCCCGGTTCGTGAAAATGAAGTTGGTTTAATGTTCAATACTTCCGAAGAGATTCAAAAACAACTTGTTCAGGTTATGAAAACAGCTCCTGAGCTAGCGATAGTTTGCGAGTTATTAGTAGATTTTGATGAAGGATTACAAGAATGGCGCTACCGACATGTAAAAATGGTTGAACGAACCATCGGCAGAAAAAAGGGAACAGGTGGTTCTGCTGGGGTCGATTATCTTAAGAAAACAACCAATCATGCAATTTTTCCGGATCTTTGGGCAATTCGGACAGAATTCTAGCCTAGATTTCCTATCATTTGAACTTTCACTCAATTAAAAGTATTAGCCTAGAAACTAGTTTTTAATCTACCTTATTTTATGTCTGAAATCGACCAGCTTGCGAAACGTCTCCAACCTCACTATGCTCATTTTGATGTAGCTAACCGACTCTTATTTACCGGGCATTCGCATCAAGCCTGGCCGGATGTTGCACGAGAAGGTCAGGTTGAATATTTCGATATCTGTGCCCGCGAAGTAGATAAAAAGTGGGACATTGCGATGGAAAAAACTGAAGTTCTTCGAAATTACCTAAGAGAGTATTACGACGACCCTGATGGGTTTTACTGCCGTGAAGAAAGCACTCATTTTCTGATGGTTAGCCTGATGAGTAGCTTTGACTTGAAGAATAAACCGAAAATCATTACGACCGATGGCGAATTTCACTCAATGCATCGCCAACTGAAACGCCTAGAAGAAGATGGATTAGAAGTAACAAGCGTTCCAGTCGATCCAGATGAAAGCTTTGCAACACGCATCATCAAAGAGATTGATGTAAAAACGTCGGCAATAATGCTTTCTCGAGTTTACTTCGAAACTAGTTTAATTAATAGTCACTTATCAGAAATTGCAGCTGCTGCACGTGTTCAAGGTATACCTGTAATCATTGATGATTACCATGGTACAAATGTAGTTCCACTCTCGCTACGCGAAGCAGATTTGGAAGATTGCTTTATATTAATCGGCGGCTATAAATATCTACAATGGGGTGAAGCTAACTGTTTCTTGCGTTTCCCTAAAAATTGTGAGTATCGCCCAGCAATTACAGGCTGGTTTGCCTCTTTCAGCACGTTGGAACATCCACGCACTGATGCACCAGTAAACTATGATCATTCCGATCAACGATTTGCAAGCGCCACCTACGATCCTTCATCACAATTTAGAGCAGCTAAAGTAGTTGATTTTTTTAAGGATCAAGGACTCACTCCAGATATACTTCGTTCACAATATGAAGCACAAGTTGGAAGGCTTAGAAGTTTATTTTTACAGCAAGATTTTGATCCAAATAAGATCAAATTAACTCATAATGAGGCTCTTTCAAGAAACGGTGGATTTTTGTCACTCACATCACCAAAAGCAAGAGAAATAAAAGCGGATTTGATGCAACGGAATATCTATACAGACGCTCGAAATGAAATCCTTCGTTTAGGCCCCGCACCGTACACAACTACTTCGCAAATCGAAGAAATGATTGGTGAGCTAAAGGCTTCGGTAGAGAAAATTTTGTAAGGAATGGGTTTGGGAGTGATCTAACGTTATTAAATAACAAAGATCAATTCGACAAATCTCAAACAAATGGCAATCTATAATCTTGAAGATAGAACACTTGATTTTGCAAAGCGTGTAAGAAATTTTGTAAAGCAAATCCCAAAAAATCTTATCACAATTGAAGACACCAAACAATTAATCCGGTCATCCGGGTCTGTTGGCGCAAACTATATTGAAGCGAATGAAGCTTTAAGCAAAAAAGACTTCAAGTTTAGAATCAAAATTGCTCGGAAGGAAGCTAAAGAAAGTCGTTATTGGTTAAACCTAATTGAAGCTTATTCTAATTTAGATCTTGAAAATGAAAGACTCGCATTAATTGATGAGGCGACTCAATTACTTAAAATATTCAGCTCCATTTTAGTTAAAAGTGCATCGCACGATTAATTATTGATTTAATATTGTTTGAATTTTGATAACTGTAATTTGAAATTTACTTTGCACCTCACATAATTTGCACATATATTTATATGTGTCTTGATGTGACAGGAACTGACACCCTCCCCCACTATATTTGAGAAAAATAAACAAAGCACAAAAATATGGCTAACGAAAACAAACTTAAAGCACTCGACATTGCTGTAGGGCAAATTGAAAAACAACATGGCAAAGGCACCATTATGAAATTGGGGGATAGTGCCTCGCAAGATGTTGATGTAATCTCGACCGGATCTATAATGGTTGATTACGCACTTGGTGTGCAAGGCGTACCTCGGGGTAGAATCACAGAAATTTACGGCCCTGAAGCATCCGGTAAAACAACCTTAGCGCTACAAGTAATTGCTCAAGCACAGAAAAATGGAGGCTATGCGGCTTTCATAGATGCGGAGCATGCCTTTGACCCAAGATACGCTCGGGCGCTTGGTATTAATACCGAAGAATTGCTGGTTTCGCAACCCGATAGTGGTGAACAAGCCCTTGAAATTACAGAGACATTAATCCGATCAGGAGCATTAGATGTAATTGTAGTGGATTCGGTTGCTGCTTTGGTTCCGCGCGCTGAGCTTGAAGGTGAAATGGGCGATTCACACATGGGTTTACAGGCTCGATTGATGTCGCAGGCACTTAGAAAGATTACGGGGATTGTGAACAAAACGGCTACCTCGTGTATTTTTATAAATCAGGTACGTGAGAAAATTGGGGTTATGTTTGGTAATCCTGAAACAACTACCGGTGGACGTGCACTAAAATTCTATTCTTCGGTTCGGTTAGATATCCGCAGAATTGGTGCCATCAAAAAAGCTGACGAAGTAATTGGTAACCGTACCAAAGTTAAAGTGGCTAAAAATAAAGTAGCACCTCCATTTAAAGTAGTAGAATTCAACATCATGTATGGAAAGGGTATTTCGAAAATCTCTGAAATTCTGGATTTATCTGTAGAATTTGACATTATCCAAAAAAGAGGAAGCTGGTTCCGCTACAATGGCGAACCAATTGGCCAAGGAGCTGATGCAGCGATGCAATTCCTGGAAGAAGATCCTGAATTATGTGATAATATTGAGAAAGCCGTTCGCAAGAAATTGAATGGCATTGAAGATGAAGAACTAGTTTCTGAATCGGCAGCAACTGTAGAAGAGTAAGTACAGTTTACATATATCTTTATTCAAAGGCGTTCGACTACTGTTAAACGCCTTTTTTATATTTTTTGATATATTTGCTTGAGAATTTTATTGTATAAAATTGATGGCTCAAACGGCTTAGTTATAACATCATTCATGCCGCTTTCAATACACTTTTTAGCATCATCTTTAAATGCATTGGCTGTTAATGCGATGATCGGTATATCCAAATGAAGTTTGTTCCGAATATACATTGTCGCTTCTAACCCATCCATCACCGGCATTTGCATATCCATCAAAATGATATCATAATTCTCTTTAGATAGTTTCTCAATAGCATCTTTGCCATTCTCCGACCAATCGTAACTTACGCCCCATTTATCTAATAGAGTAAAAGCAAGAAGTCGATTGATGCGATTATCTTCAACAAGCAAGAGTTGTAACCCTTGAAGATCTAGCAAATCGGTTTCTATTCTTTCCTCAACCTTAACTTCAATTTTATCAGCTTTTTGCAGAGGTACTCGAACTTTAAACTCGGTACCAACACCTGCTGTGCTTTGAACGTCTATTTCTCCTTTCATCATTGATACAAGATGGCGAGTAATAGCAAGACCTAATCCTGTTCCTCCAAATTTTCTGGTGATACTGGTATCTGCTTGTGAGAATGCATCAAAAATTGACTTTAGATTTTCACGGGAAATTCCAATTCCAGTATCTCTTACACTAAATTCGATTACAAATTTGTTATTTAGTGCCTTTGTAAGTTTCACACTAAGTTCTACCCTGCCCTCCGGCGTAAACTTTATTGCATTATTGATTAAATTGGTTAAAACCTGATTAAGTCGGTATGGGTCGCCATATAAAGCATTAGGAATATTTGAATCTACAGTGTAATGAAACTCAACACCCTTTTGATCGGCAAGCAATTTTTGAGCATAGAATAAACTATCTAACATGTCACTAAGGCTAAACCCGAGCTGCTCTAAATCTAACTTCCCGGATTCAATTTTTGATAAATCTAGGATATCATTAATTAACACTATAAGATTCGATGACGAGGTGGAAATTGCATTCAGGTATTTTGCCTGCTCGCTATTAATCTTAGTTTGCTTTAGAAGTCGCGACATCCCAATTATTGCATTCATTGGAGTTCGAATTTCGTGACTCATATTTGCCAAAAAGGCTTCTTTTGCCTTAGAAGAAGCTTCCGCCTCAACTTTCGCTTTCTTTAAATCTTCTCGAATTCGTCTTACTTCTGTGATATCTCGAGCTATAGCTAAAATGCCATCGTACTCACCATCCTTATAAATAAGTTGAACTTTCTGCCCAACCCATAGTTCTTGGTCTTCAACATTATGCAATGGGAATTCGAGATAAGTAGAATCGTTTAGATCTCTAACCTGCTTAATATAGTAAGCACTCACGCGTTTTTTATAGTCATCTCGAACGACATCTATATATCTCATATTATAAATTTCATCTTCAGAAAACCCTGAGAGCTCAAAACCAATTGGGTTTACATAGGTGAAGAATCCTTCTGCGTTCACACGATATATAATATCTGGAGCTGTTTCGACTAACGTTTTATAAGCCTGCCTACTATATCTGAGGGCTTTCTCTGCTTCTTTTCTCTTTTCAATTTCAAGTGAGATGAACTCAGCTACTTTGAAAAGATCGTTCGAGTCCCAATCAGCATCATGAATCTGAATTTTGCTTAAATTATTTTTAAGCTTTTCAACCACTTGGGTTTGAAGTTGAAGTTCCTCTCTTAACCTATTATTTGTTAACGACAGCTCTTCGGAGCTTAAATCCATAGCTCTTTCCAGCAATTCACGATCGCTATCGTAATGGCCGTAGGATTGATCAATCGCCTTAAGCAGTGGCCATATCCCTTCATGGATGTCATTGACGGAACCCAGATATTTCCGAATCTGCCTCTTTAGCAGTTTATTATTAATAGAATCAGTGTACTTCAATCGAATTAGTTTTCTGAATATGTAGTCAGCGTCATCGTTTGATTGTGCAGATCACAGGTTGCTCCGGTCGAACTTGGTGCCAATTCACCATAGGAGTAAAATCCACAATAAAATGCCTGATCGCCAAAAATTTCTTCCACGGCTTCAATTTCTTCTTCAATACGTTGATCAAGTACAATTTTTCGGCCAACACAACTGATTAACAAGACTAATTCCGGATTAATTGGCTGATCTTTAAAATAAAAACCGTCGGTGGCTGCTTTCGACGCTCCATCTATCAACCGATCAAAATTCGATTTCATAAATCGTACGGTAGCACCTTCAGGGATATCACCCGCAAAAGTCATAGTCTGATCAACTTCATCTACCGACAAGATCGTACGAACTAGTGACGGCGAATCATCTGTAACACGCATGCTTAATGGGAAAAGCAAAGCAGAACCTGGAAGCTCTTCGGCTTTGGGCCCGAGATATTTTTTATATAATTCGAGTGCATTTTGATCATCAACCTCAAAAAGGACATTTCCTTTAGACTTTGTAACTCTACGATGTGGACCAAACTCATCCCAACCACCATGTGAACCAAATCCTACTTTTAATTCGTCGCCGTAAAAGCCGATCCCGACGATATTCCCGTGTTTTATATTATCGTTTAGTCCAACCAAGGTGCCTTCAAATTCGGTACCGTCTCCTGCTAATCCACCTGTTACCGGAATTTCGATAGGTAATACAGAATTCGTTCCTTTTACGAGTTCAGATCCATTCACAAGTTGACCATCCGATATAATCAGCACATGTTTTAAATTATCGGTAAATAGTTTTTGAGCAATTTCTTTCCCAACTGTTTCGCTGTTACCGTAGTCCTCAAAATTAACTAATTCTGTGCGAATAATAGTTTTTTGAAATGATATAGCCGTTGCAACAATGGTCTCATCATTCACCGTTACTCCAGAAATTTCGCCAGCTGTACTACAACTTATCACTTGAGCATTTGGAAATTGTGCTTTTAACTCTTTGAGCGCAATATCAGCCCCTAGTTTAGATTTTGACCCGAAAGCAAGAACTAGATTGCACAATTCTGGCTCGAAGTTTTTTGTTGATTTTGTTGATGTCCATCCCGAATCATCTTTGTAAATTTGCTGAGTAATTTCCATGTCTTATCCATTATTTTAATATTTACATAAATGAAACCAAATACTGAACGGGATACCATTAAAATATTTGAATCATTGGGTAAGGAATGTGCGTTAATTAGCAAAATTGAGGTGCAAAAGAAGAATTCATCCAGATTTTCAGTATTTGTTGAGAATATTTTTCTATTCGGAGTTTCTGATCAAGCACTTACCCATTTTAATCTTAGTGTTGGAAAAGAAATAACAATAACTTTATTACACGCTATTGAATCTTTCGAAGATCAGTGGAAAATTAAAGACTACTTTATTCGATTATTAGCCCGTCGAGATCACTCACGACAAGAACTGGTTCAGAAAGCTGTAAAAAAAGGTTATTCACCTACCGATTTTGATAGAGTTCTCGATGAGTTGGAAGAAAAAAAATATATCCGTAATGATGTTTTTGCGCAAAAATTTGCCCATGATAAATTTCATTTCAATCATTGGGGTAAGCAAAAAATTAAAATGGATCTACATCGCAAAGGCATAAAAGCTTCTGATATTGAACAAGCCTTAGAAGCTTTATCTGAAGACGAAATTTCAGAAAAAATGGAATATCTCGTCCAAAAATCTAAGCCTAGATTTTTACGCGCAGAAAAGACAAAAAGAAGAAAGAAAATATTCGATTTTTTGATTAGAAAAGGCTACGATTCAGCCCTAGTGATGAAAGAGCTTCCGTCACTGTTAAATAAACTGGAATCATGAGAAATATCACACTCGAAAAAATAGTCCGTTTCGGCATTGGCGTAACCGCCATTGGTGTTTTGGGTTTGATATTATACAACTACAGTACCTTAGTTGCGTACGTAGTTCTTGCAATGATTTTAAGTTATATCCTCGATCCATTTGTGAATCGATTGCAGCGCATGGGCATGAACCGTACGTTTGGAATTACGTTAACTTTGTCTGCTGTAATCCTTCTGTTGGTTTTTATTTCAACAAACGTGTTTCCATTGTTTGTTGGCGAAATGATTGAATTAACCGAAAATTTAACCATCGATCGAATTGAACAAATTGCCTCTGATGTTGAAGCAAAATTAACCGAAGATTTTAGTTTCATTCCTGCCGGTTTTCTTGAAGAAAACGTAACTCAAATTGCCGCTGAATTATTCGATTTAGGCAAACTTTCAACGGTGTTAGGGGATGCCGTTGGCTTATTCACCAACATATTCTCAGCAGTACTTGTGGTCCCTTTTGCGGCATTTTTCTTCCTAAAAGATGGTAGTAAAATTCGTCGCGATTTACTTCAACTTGTACCTAACAAGTATTTTGAAACGTCATTAACTCTTATCGATAAAATTGAAAAGAGACTTGGCTTGTATTTCAGAAGTGTTTTAGCACAGAGTTTTATAGTTGCTTTTCTATCTTGGACTACGTTAAGTGTTGCCGGTTTAGAAAACTCACTTTCAGTTGGGATTTCGGTTGGGATCGCAAATACCATCCCATATTTTGGCCCAATAATCGGCTACGTGTTATCTATAATCGTTTCTATAATTGAAACCGGAGACTTTTCGCTGGTACTGTTGTGCGTCATTGCAATTTTCATTGTACAGCTTACTGATAACTTGGTACTTCAGCCTTTTCTTTTTTCTCGTTCCGCAGATATGCACCCTGTAGCTATCTTATTTATCATATTAATTGGAGCTGAAACAGCCGGTATTTTAGGGATGTTAATTGCTATTCCACTTGCCACAGTTGTAAAAATTACGGTAAATCAAATTTCGTGGAGTTTCAATAATTATCAGGTATTTAGAATACAGAATACACCGCCTGCTATTAATAGTAGTTAGTATCATTTAAGAGTGTAACATCCCCTTTTTTCTTCCTATCTTTGCACCCGCACATCCACAACGCTCATTGCTAACTTATTTTGAAGAAAATCGTCGTTTTTGCCTCAGGTTCGGGTTCAAACTTTCAATCAATTATTGATGCGTCTATTTCAGGGCAAATTCCAGGCATTATTACAGGTTTAATTACCGACCGGGATAACATTAAAGCTATTGAACGTGCAAAAAATCATCAGATCCCATTCGAAGTAATAGCACTATCACAATTTGAAAATGAAAGTGAATTTGCTACTTCCCTACTAGACGTTTTAGCTAATTTTGGAGCCGATGTAATTGCATTGGCCGGTTATCTAAAAAAAATTCCCACTGAAGTTATTAGTGAATACGAAGGACGAATTCTGAACATTCATCCATCACTGTTACCCAAATTTGGTGGTAAAGGATTTTATGGGTTAAAAGTTCATCAAGCGGTTGTTGATCAGCATGAAGAAGAAAGTGGATGCACCGTGCATTTAGTTACTGATATTTACGACGACGGTCCTATTTTAGGCCAATCTAAAGTGAAGGTTAACAAAAATGACACTGCGGGAAGTCTTGCCCGAAAAGTACTTGCTCTTGAGCATGAATTGTATCCAAAAGTAATTTCCGATTTTATAAAAACCATCAAATAACAATGGCTTTGAAACCACTCGCTCAGTTACCTGAAGCACCTCTAACCATCAAACGTGCCTTGCTTTCCGTTTCCGACAAAACAGACATCATTCCGCTTGCAAAAGCTTTGCATAATCAAGGTGTGCAATTAATTTCTACAGGAGGTACCGCGCAAGTAATTAAAGGTGAAGGAATCCCGGTAACAGATGCCTCTGAGGTAACCGGTTTCCCTGAGTGTTTAGATGGCCGTGTAAAAACATTGCACCCACATATTCATGGAGGATTGCTGGCAAGAACCAGTTACGAACCGGATAATGCTGAATTAGCAGAGCTAGGAATTGAGCCCATAGAGTTAGTTGTGGTAAATTTATATCCCTTTAAAGAAACCGTTAACAAACCAGATATCACTCCGGCAATAGCTACCGAATTTATCGACATTGGGGGCCCAACTATGATTAGAGCGGCGGCTAAAAACTTTGCTCATGTGTGTATTTTAAGTTCACCGGAACAATATTCTGCTTTTATTGAAGAGCTAAACAATGACGAAGGAATCAGTTACAACTTGCGGCTCAAATTGGCAAAAGCAGCATTTACCCATACTGCTGACTACGACGTAGCCATTTCGAATTACTTTACGGAACTCGTTAAGGAATCTCCTGCAACACAATTTAGTGTGTCAGAACCATTAGCGCATGCGCTGCGATATGGTGAAAACCCACATCAAAATGCAGCAGTTTATGGCACTCAGGATGAAATCATCGATTGTTTTCATGGCAAACAACTTAGCTACAACAATTATCTGGATGTTGACGCAGCCTTAAATATTATTTCTGATTTTGATCCAGTTGTACCAAGTTGTGCAATTATCAAGCATACCATCCCGTGCGGGGTTGGTACAGCTTCAACATTAAAAGAGGCTTACGAAAAAGCATTTAGTACCGATACCGTTTCACCTTTTGGCGGCATTGTTGTGTTAAATAATGCATTGGATGTATCAACAGCAGAAGCCATCAACAAAATCTTCACCGAGATCATTATTGCACCTTCATTTAATGAAGATGCACTTGAATTGCTTACTGCCAAAAAGAACCGACGGTTAATTCGAATCAAAAAAAATGCGTCGAAAAACGAATCGTTTAGTTACCGTTCAATTTTTGGAGGCGCTCTCAAACAAGATTCCGATCTCGAACCATTTGATCACGCTACTTTTAAAGTAGTTACCGATCGGGAGCCATCTACTGAAGAGCTTCAAGATTTACTTTTTGCTTGGAAAGTGGTTCGTCATGTAAAATCGAATGCTATTGTGTACGCTAAAGATGGTCGAACTCTGGGTATTGGATCAGGACAAACTTCTCGCGTTGATTCTTCCGAAATTGCTGTTGCTAAAGCTCAAAAAGAAGGCTTATCGCTTGATGGAGCCGCAATTGCAAGCGATGCATTCTTTCCGTTTTCTGACGGTATTGAAGCTGCTGCTGAGGCAGGAGTCACTGCTGTAATTCAGCCTGGCGGCAGCATTCGCGATGAAGAAGTAATTGCTAAAGCCAACGAACTTAGACTGTGTATGATTTTCACAGGCAAGCGCCATTTTAAGCACTAAAATCATTTAAAAACAAAGTACATACTGGCATTCGCAAATAGAGTATCAAAATTGTATTTTCAACCGAATTAATATCGTCACAAAAACCTATAGTTAAGCACCTCAAATGTCCAATCGGCAAGGCATCCCTTCCCCATTCTCAATTAAAAAACAGCCTAAAAAAGGCTTATTCGATTTTCTATATACCGACATCGCAATCGATTTAGGTACAGCAAACACGCTTATTTACTCTCGTGGTGAAGGAATCGTCTTGAACGAACCTTCGATCGTAGCATTAAATCAGCAAAACATTCCTGTTGCTACCGGACACGAAGCACGATTAATGCACGAGAAAACACACCGCAAAATTAGAACAATTCGCCCCCTACGTGATGGCGTAATTGCGGATTTTGAAGTTGCTGAGCAGATGATTCGCGGCATGATTAAAAAAGTGAAGGTGAAGTGGTATTCGAGTACACGTCAAATGGTGATTTGTGTGCCAAGTGGTATTACAGAGGTTGAACGCCGCGCCGTTCGCGATAGCGCTGAGCATGCCGGTGCCAAAGAGGTTTTTCTGGTTGATGAACCAATGGCTGCTGCAATTGGTATCGGATTGGATGTTCATGAACCAGTTGGTAATATGATTGTAGACATTGGAGGTGGAACAACTGAGATTGCAGTTATCGCACTTTCCGGTATCGTTTACGCACAGTCGGTTCGCCTTGGTGGTGACGAACTCAATGATGATATTATTAACTATTTCAGAAGAAATCACAACTTATTGATTGGTGAGCGAACCGCTGAAAAAATTAAATGTGAAATAGGTTCCGCTGCTCCGCTTGATGAAGAACTTGAGATGATTACTAAAGGTCGTGACCTTGTAAATGGTGTACCGCGTACGCGACATATCACCTCGAAAGATGCTCGCGAAGCAATGGCAGAATCTGTGAATACCATTGTAGAATCAATCACCAAATCGCTGGAGCAAACACCACCCGAACTTTCTGCTGACATCTTAGATCGAGGCATTATGTTAACCGGTGGTGGCGCCTTGTTGAAAAATCTTGATAAATTGATCATGGAAACCACCGATCTTCCGGTTCATATTGCTGAAGATCCGCTTACCGCAGTTGTTCGTGGTACCGGTGCCATTTTAGAAAACCTCGAATATTACCGACCAGTAATCGACTCATAACCATGCTGAATGCAGTTTAGAGTATTTAAAGTTGAAAACGCTTCCGATTATATAATTACTGCGTTAATTCTAGTCTTTGCACTGGCAATTGCTATTAATCGTCATCAAGATGGATTAAATAGCTTACGTCAAATTTCTATTACTGTAGTAAGTGTGCTTGAAGAACCCTTATCGAATGTGAGGGTTTACCGGCAGGCTTTGCAAACCAACACCTATCTACAGGAACAGAATATTCTGTTGCAGGATGAGCTTAGTAGACTACGAGCCATAGAACAAGAGAACATTGAACTTCGCAAGCTTTTAAACTATCAAAATAACAGCGAGTTTGATCTGCAACCCGTACGTTTTGTTACTAAAACGCTAAATGGTATCAATAACACGTTTACCGTAAATGCGGGTTCAAAACAAGGGGTAGAGGTTGGGATGCCAATTATAACATCCGATGGTTTGGTTGGAAAAGTGATCATAACAGCGCCTAACTATGCTCAGGTAATGCCTTACTTCAATAATTTATTCCGAGTTAGTGCTCGTATTCAACAAACACAGTCGATGGGTATTGTGAGTTGGCCGGGAGATAACATGTCGGAATTGGTAATGGATTTTGTTCCAAAAACTATTCCGGTAGATTCAGGTTATGTGATCGAGACCAGTGGATTTGGGAATGAGTTTCCAGGTGGTATCCCTATCGGAACCGTACTTTATACCGAAGAAGAAGAAGGTAAAGACACTCAAAAAATATACCTCACTCCTTTCACATCATTATCCGAAGTTGCAGAAGGATTTGTAATTAAATTCCAGCCGGATTCTACACTCGATTCATTATCTATCCAAACCCAGAGTTTATTTAGATGAATAATCAGTTAATTCGACATATCCTGCTAGGTATTTTCTTTGTTCTGTTAGACGTTCTGTTCTTTCAGCATTTGTCTGTATTTAATGCCACTGCTGATCCGTTGTTATGCTATTTATTGTGGATTATCCAAAAATACGATCGAGTGCCTTTACTGATAATGGCTGCAAGTTTGGCGTTGCTACAAGATGCTTTATTCGATTTTTGGGGCATTATGATGTTCTCAAAAACACTTACCATTTTTCTTGTTTATAATTTTATTAAACGTAAATCAGAAGCACAGCTTTTGTTATGGCAGATATTTCTCATCATTTTTATGGGAGCTCTCATACATAACATCATTTTATTTGCGTTAAGTAGTTTCTTTATTGCATTTGCTACCTCGTATTCACCTTTTACTAACATCATCGGTAATACGTTTTACACAGCATTGATTGGAATATTAATCTACATATTCAGAAAACGATAACGTGGTTTCTCGAAGCTCAAATAGAACTCGAACCTCTATACGTTCCTTACAAATTATCATACTTGGTTTGTGTATGGTAGTGCTAGGTAGAGTGTTTTATTTACAGATTATTCAATACGATACGTATTCGGTGCTAGGTGAAGAAAATTCTATCCGGCAAGAATATGTGAGCCCATCCCGTGGCTTAATATTCGATAGAAATGGAGTGCTGCTTGTAGATAACGAACCCATTTTTACCATTACAGTAACTCCATCAAAATTCGATCGGGATAACATCCCATTACTTGCCGGCTTGATGAATGTGTCTGATTCTGTTATCACCGAGCGAGTTGATGAAGCGCAACGCTACAGTTGGTATAGAAACTCTCCTCTTCTCACCGATGTAGATTTTGAAACGTTTTCGCGGGTTCAAGAAAATCTATGGCAGCTTTCCGGCATCGGGCATGAAATTGGAAGTAAACGGCATTATCCAACAAATCTGAAAGCTTCTCATATGTTTGGCTACCTCCGCGAAGCTGATCGACAAGAATATGAAGCCACCGAAGATTTAAGGTTAGGCGATAAAATCGGTAAGAGTGGACTTGAGCTTGTGTATGAAAAGAATCTACGTGGCGATCTTGGTGTAGAGTTCCAGAGAGTTAATGCCTATGGCCAAACTATTGGCGAATATGAAGGAGAACGTGCCGGGCAGAATCCACAGCAAGGCGATAATATTATCACCACCATTGATGCCGAATTACAAGCCTATGCCGAGGAATTAATGCAAGGAAAAAGCGGCGCTGTAATAGCCATGAACCCAAATAATGGTGAAATTCTAGCCTTAGTAAGCAGCCCAAATTACGACGTAAATCGCCTTGCCGGCCGCCTTGATAGAGATTATTGGGTAGAAATAAATACCGACTCTACGCGACCTTTGTATAATCGAGCAATCTCCAGTCGGCAACCTCCCGGATCAACTTTTAAGCCATTAATGGGAATGATTGGATTGCATCTTGGGCATGTTACTGAAGAGACAATTATTGCAAACAGAGGGGGTTATCAGCGTGGAAGATTATACAGAGATATTGCACCACTAGGTGACTATAATCTCGAAAGAGCCATTGCCTATTCTAGCAATACTTATTTTTACTCGCTGATGGATAAAATTGCGAGTAACGGTCAACTTAACCAGTGGCATGCTCTAGTGCAGGAATTTGGACTCGGTGTTCCTAATGCCATCGATCTCCCCAGTGCCAATCAGGGAATTGTACCAGACAGTGCCTTTATGGATCGATGGTTTGGGAAACGGCAATGGGGACTCGGTGATCTTATAAATCTTGGGATTGGACAAGGAATTCTGTCGGTTTCGCCACTACAAATTTCGCAAATGACCAGCTCTATAGCCAACGGTGGATACAAAATTCAGCCTCATATAGTGCATTCCATCCAACGCAGCAATGGTGTTTTCGAGTACACACCAATTCAGTACGAACCTATTGATTGGGTTAAAGATGAATATCTGGAAATCGTAAAAAATGGAATGCGCCGAGTGGTTGAAGAAGGAAGCGGACGCTTTTATGCTAAAACAGATAAAGTTGCGATAGCGGGTAAAACCGGAACTGCTCAAAACCCACATGGATTCAGCCACGGTTGGTTCACTTCGTTCGCACCCTTCGATGATCCCCAAATTGTAATTACGGTGTTTTTAGAAAATGCCGGCTTCGCCTCAACATCTGCGGCACCTATTGCAGCACTATTACATGAAAAATACCTAACCGGTGAAGTGACAAGAAAATACGTCTACAATTATGTGATGAATTGGGTGCCAAAAGAAGATAATTCGCAGAGGTCGGAATAATGAGTAACCCTCGCGAATTCAACTGGATCATTCTAATCACCTGGATACTACTTACCGTTATAGGGTTAATTGCTATATATAGTGCAACTCAAGGACCTGTTTCTGAATTTCTACCGGCTTTCATTCAAAACAATTTTATAAAACAACTGGCCTTTGTGGTAGTGTCGGTACTGTTAATGGCCGGAGTTCAATTCGTTTCTCCCAGAACGTTTATACAATTATCGTACCTCGCTTATTTTGTTGGAATTGTACTAATGATTTTGACCTTGTTTTTCGGAAACGAAATAAACGGAGCAAAAAGTTGGTTCCGGATTGGACCTTTTGGGTTTCAAAGTAGTGAGTTCATGAAAATTGCTACCATTCTTGCGGTAGCAAATTACGTAACAAGTAGGCGTAATATTTCCGTTGAGAATATTCGCTATGCTTTAGTTTCTGTATTAATTATTGTTATTCCAACCGGATTAGTTATTGCACAAAATGATTTCGGTACTGCAATCATTTTCATCGCTTTGATTCCGGTAATGCTGTTTTGGTCGGGCTTACCATATGGGGTATCTCTTTTTATCGTATCACCGGCTCTTATTCTCTATCTTACTGTTATTAATTGGCAACTTGGCTTGCTTTCTGCAGTACTTTTAACCGGGATAATCTTCTTTATTCAACGCCGAAAATGGTTAACCATCACCTCTTTTATTACCGGTATTTCAACTGTTGTAGGAGTTCGCTTAGCACTTACAGAGGTTTTACAGCCGCATCAAATTGCACGAATAACTGCCTTCACCAATCCATCATTCGATCCAACCGGTGCCGGATGGAACGTTATTCAGGCTAAAACGGCGATTGGCTCGGGTGGCTTGAGTGGCAAAGGTTTTCTTGAAGGAACCCAAACCCAACTTCGATTCTTGCCAGAACAATGGACCGACTTCGTTTTTTGTGTGATAGGAGAAGAGTTTGGTTTCATCGGCGCAGGGTTAGTGGTGATCCTTTTCATGATCCTCTTCCTGCGATTACTTCGTATAGCCGGAACTCACAAACATCCATTTGCTCAGCTTGTAACGGTAAGTGTAACCGCCGTTTACTTCATTCACTTTTTCATCAATGTGGGAAGTGCTACTGCGCTTTTACCCGTGATTGGAATCCCGCTCCCGTTTATTAGTTATGGAGGCTCTGCATTTCTAACCAACACCCTGATGCTGGCCATCATCCTGAATATGGATTTCCATAAACGTGAATTCAGTATTTATCGCTGAGTTTTATATATTTTTTGTGTCCCAAGCTTAAAGCTTTGCCGGTGATGTGGAGTAAACCCAAATTCTCTTAATCCCTTTTTGTGGATGGGAGTTGGATAGCCAACGTTTGTATCCCAACCGAACTCGGGGTACTTTGTATGTAAATTGTTCATGATTTGATCACGATGGACTTTAGCTAAAATTGAAGCAGCACCGATACTCATACTCTTGTCATCCCCTTTAACCACACAGGTGTGCGGAATAAGAGACGAAGTATATCGGTTTCCATCCACCAGAAGATAATCGGGATTCGCTTCGGCAGTTTCGGCACAAAAACGCATAGCTTCGATGGAAGCCCACAAGATATTTATTTCATCAATTCTTGATGGCGGTCGCTCCTGAATGGTCCAGAATGCGGCTTTTTCTTTGATGAGCTTCACCAAATCAACTCGCTCATTTTCTGCAATTTTTTTGCTGTCTCGTATTTCGGGAATATTAGTATCGGAATAAAAAATAACACCGGCAGCTACTACCGGTCCGGCGAGGCAACCTCTACCAACTTCGTCCAATCCCATCACTCGTTGAAAACCTTCTGCCCAGAGTTTTTTCTCGTAGCTTAACCGATCCTGAATAGCATTTTTAATCATGCCCAAAGATAGATACTATTCTACTTTTCAGGAACTGTTGATGTAATCTTTCCATTGTTAAAACAAAAGCTATAGTATGGATTTTAGATATTTCGAGTGGGACGAGAGGTTTAGCCAACACCATGGTAAATCCCCATTTGATACACTTTGGGACTTATTTCAACAATTGCTTACCATTGCCAGTGGTGATGTGAGCCAGGCATTGTCTTGGCTTAATGAACTTGACAAGCAGTACAATATTACCGAGCAATTCGAAGATGGCTATGGTATGGGTGATTTTATCGAAGAATTGATGGAGCGCGGGTACATTGAGAATAATGAGGATGCCACCGAAGTTATCATCACCAGAAAGACTGAACGCAGCTTACGAAAAAAATCGCTGGAAGAAGTCTTCAAGAATTTAAACAAAGGTGGTTTTGGAGGGCATAAAACCTCGTACAGCGGTCGCGGACTTGAGCGCCAACCCGAAACCCGGCGATGGAGTAAGAACGATGATATCGGGCAAATAGATTCGTCGCAAACCATGTTGAATATGCTGAGACACTCTAGCATCGATAATTTCAATCTCGAAGAGGATGATTTAGAAGTGTACGAATCCGATCACTATACATCGGTGGCAACCGTGCTTCTTATCGACCTAAGCCACTCAATGATACTTTATGGTGAAGACCGCATCACACCCGCTAAGAAAGTGGCTATGGCGCTCTCAGAGCTGATCATGAATAACTATGCGAAAGACTCCCTCGATATTGTAGCTTTTGGAAATGAAGCCTGGCAAATATCGGTAGAAGATCTGCCTTATTTAAAAGTTGGTCCATATCACACCAATACTAAGCAAGGGCTTGAAGTAGCGCGACATATTCTGCAACGGCGTAAGTATGCCAACAAACAGATTTTCATGATTACCGATGGAAAGCCATCCTGTATGTTCGAGAATGGAAAATTATACAAAAACAGCTTTGGCTTAGATCGCAAGATTGTAAACAAAGTGCTGGATGAAGCGGTAAAATGCCGGCGGGATAAGATAAATATCACCACTTTTATGATAGCCAGTGACCCCTATTTGCAAAGCTTTGTTCGAGAAATGACCGAAGCTAACAAAGGAAAGGCCTACTTTGCTTCGCTGGACAATTTAGGCGGTTATATTTTTGAAGATTACATCCGCAATCGTCGGAAAAACGTGAAATAAAAAAGCCCTGACTCAACGAGCAGGGCTATAAAAAATATTCAAGCTTGAAAAGCTTTTTAGAACATTCCGAGTTCTTCCATCACAGCTTCAGTGATGTTATACTTGGCGCTGTATTCTTCAGAAGCATAAAGGATTACCAAGTCGCCGGTAGAAGTTGTTGTATTTAACACATACGTTAATGCCATGCGCTCTGCTACAACATTGATCGCATTTCCGATCTGCTCAAGAAGCGGTCCTACCAATTCTTGTCGCTTTTGCTCTAATTCGGTTTCCGCTGTTTGCTGAGCTTGAACTAACTCGGCTTGCAGCTGACCTAAACGCTCTTCTTCCTGTGCTTGCGCTTCAGCAGAAATCACCCCAATCTTTTGTTGGTAAGTAGTTACTTCAGCCTGAAAAGCTTGCTCTTTCTGCACTAGTTCTTGTTGCTTACGCAGCGCAAAATTCTGAATTCGTTGTTGAACAGCTTTCATTTCCGGCATATTAGCCAAAATAGCTTGCGGATTTACATATCCGATTTTAACGTCTTCGCCACCTTGTGCAAGTGCGGTGTTAGTTACTCCAAACCCGAGTACCATTACGATAGCAGCGAGCGATAATGTGATTGTATTTTTCATTGTGTTCTTCAAAGGTAAGTAGTTTCTTTTATTCTGATTTAAGCTCTTCTAACACCTGATTGGTGATATTTAAACGTTCGGCGTTGGCGTAAAATACGATGGCATCTCCGTAAGAAGTCCCTTCATTTAAAATCAAATCAATACTCATGCTGGTTGCAATTTTTTGAATTGCTGCGTCCATTCGCTCGATGATTGGTTGCATTAATTGCGCTCTACGCTGTCTGATTTCATTCAGGTAACTATCACGCTCAGACTCCAAATCCTGATTTTGTTGCAATAATTCTTGTTCTTTTGCTTGTTGCTGTTGCTGAGTAAGAGCCAATCTTTCCGACTCATAATCAGTAAATGCTTGTTGCAGTTGTGTTGCTTTTGCGATGATTTCCTCATCACGTTGTGCAATCAGAGCTTGTATCTGCTGATCGATAGCAGCTACTTCTTCCAATTGTACCAGAACCTCGTTCGGGTTCATGTATGCAATTTTCACTTGAGCTTGAACCGCTCCGAAAGTTGCTACAACTGCGATTAGTAATAGTATCCGTTTTTTCATTTGCCTTTTTTTGCGCGATAAAATACCGCTTGTTCGTGTAAAGTGTTTACTCAATATCAATTCCGAGTTCGATCAAAATCGACTCATTTAAATTCCATTCGTTTCGGGCGTAAACCAAATAAATATCACCTGATCGGTCGAATACGAAATCAAATCCCTGTTTTCTTGCTACTTCGCTAACCGCGGTAAAAATCTGTCTCATTATAGGTTCGAGAAGCTCATCTTGACTGCGAAAATACTCTCCATCTGGTCCAAACTTCTCGTTTAAGAACGCATCCCTAGCCGATTTCTTTTGTTCGATTTCTCGTTTTTTTTCTGTTCGGATGTCCTCGGTATACAAAATCTCTTTAGCTGCGTAATCTTCTTCTAATGCTGTAATCTCAGCTTCCATTTCTTCGATCTCTTGTTGCCAAGTATCGCTCAACAACTGTAATCGTTGCTCAATACCTGAGTACTCCGGGATATTCGAAAGGATAAAATCAGATTCGAAAAATCCAATTTTCTGATTTTGCGCCATCACCGTGGTGCTTAGCACCATCAGCGAAACGAATAAGCCGATATGGAGAAAACGTGAGTTCATTAGAATGGAGACCCAATGTTGAATAAGAATTCCCATTTACCCGGTAGTAGTGTAGAATTACTTGATGCACCCTGAACGCCGTCTAATCGGTAACCATAACTTAAGTCAACCAAGCCAAGAACCGGTAAAAATACTCTTGTACCAAGCCCAACCGATCTTTTTAAGTTAAAAGGATCGAAGCTTTCGAAACTTTCGTAGGCATTACCGGCATCCATAAATACATAAGGTATTAATTGAAGTTGATCGGTGGTTACGGCAGGATAGCGCAATTCTAAGGAATACTTAGAGTATAAACGTCCACCAACTTTTTGGCCATCAACAATTGGGGCGATGCTCTCGCTTAATCCACCCGGATAACCACGTAAGTCAATGTTATCATACAAGAAACTCTGACGTTGTTGCAACTGTGTACCACCAACTAAGAACTTCTGAATATTACTTCTTCGGCTCTTTGTTAAATAACCGATGTAGCCGTAATCAGCTAAACTTGTTAGCACCAGTTTGCCTGCAATAGGCACGTGATGCTGGAATTCTGATTTAATTTTGTAGTACTCAGAGAATCCCGGGATCGGAGGAGCCAATTCGCCGGATAGGGTAAATTTAGATCCCGAATTTGGTGAGATGAAATTATCGAGAGAGTTTCTTTCTAGAATTTGCTTGATAGAAATTAAACTTGAAGTTCCATCAGCAAGAAAAGTAGAACTACTGCTTCCCTGGATATCGTATAACTGATAACCCAATACCGTTCTGGTAGAGAAGAAATCATCCGGCCATCTTAGTCGTTTACCCAAACTCACACTAGCTGAGAATAATCTGTTTTTCTCAGCTGTAGTGCTATAATTGATCAGGTTATACGATAGATTTACTCCAAGCGAAGTTGGTTTACCATTTAACCAAGGCTCCACAAATCCGAAGCTGTAACTTTGATATCCGGTACCGGTAACCTGAACACCCAATGAAAGGGTTTGTCCATCACCGGATGGGAAAGGTGTAAAATCACCTTCCAGCGCTCTTTTTAAAGAGAAATTATTGAAATTTAATCGGGCCGAAACGATAGCGCCAATATACCTCCCGCCGTAACCTCCTGAAAATTCGAAGTTACTTGTACTTTGCGATTCATCGAGATCGAACGAAACATCTACCGTTTTGTCTTGTTGATCAGGAATTACATCAGGAGTAATGTTTTCGGGATTAAAATAGCCCAAAGTACTTAGCTCACGGATCGATCGAACAATGGCATCACGACTGTAAGTGTTACCCGGAACCGTTCGTAACGTACGGCGAACAACATCATCGTGTGTTTGAGTGTTTCCTGTAAACGAAACACGACGGATAGTTGCAATTTCATCTTCGTATAAATCGAAGTGAATATCCAATGAATCCTCACCAACTTTTGTCAACGTTGGGAAAACTTGGAAAAACAGATAACCGATATTTTGGTATAAGCTATTTAGATCTGTTGAACTCTTATTGAAGTTCACATTTTGATCGTACTTCTCTTCGTTGAAAATATCCCCTTTCTCAAAACCAAGCGACATTCTGAGTTGCTCATCAGTATACACGCTGTTACCATCAAACGTGACATTTCGAACCTTGTACTGCGGTCCTTCTTCAATATTAAGTTGTACTTTTACACCCTGCTTTTCGCCATCGGCATAATCGAACACCCAAACTGAATCTGAAACAATGCGAGCATCGATGTATCCTTTTTTCTGATACAATGCCAATAACTTATCTTGTCCTTCTTCAAGATCTTCTTCTTTGTACACTTTCTTGCCGAAGATTTTCCAAGGCGCATCTTCCTTCAAAGGTTTGATGTTTTTCAACATGGTACGATTCGAAAATGCATCTGCTC
The DNA here is from genome assembly GCA_034669965.1 of Balneolaceae bacterium. Taxonomy (GTDB): domain Bacteria; phylum Bacteroidota; class Rhodothermia; order Balneolales; family Balneolaceae; genus HXMU1420-13. The sequence goes on from JAXMOK010000001.1 coordinate 123,037, forward strand.
CTTCAAAAATAATGTCTTTTACTTCTAATCTGTCACCCTTGTCAATCTCGAAGATGAGTACCGACCGGTTTTCTGTTTCGGTAGCTTCTACTCTGGTTTCAACTTTAGAGAACCAAAATCCTTTTTCTCTGAAAAATCGTCGAATTGTTTGTTTCGTTTGAGCAACGGTTGCATCGGTGATGGCCGTACCCGGTATAAGTACGATATCATCTTTCAAATCACGACGTTCTGATCGCTTAATGCCTTCCAATTTGTATTCTAACAAACGCGGCTGTTCTTGCACCTTAATTAATAAGTGAACACCAGTCGCCGTTTGTTCGGTAATAAAAACTTGAACATCTGAAAACAGCCCAACTCTATACAATCGCTTAATTGCATCAGGAATTTCATCGCCGGGATGCGTGATGGTAGTTCCTTCATTAAGCGAACTTGCGTTTACAATAAACTGAGTTCGGGTTGATTCGTTGCCTTCTACGCTAACACTTAGAATGGTGTATTGCTGTGGAAATGATTGCGTTGGATCTGTGATTTCAAAATCCTGAGCGAAGGTGAGTTGTGAGTATCCTGCGAGTCCAAAAGTAAAGATTGCTAAAAGTAAAACTCGATTCGTGAAGTTTGTCACGCTAATGCTTGCCTGTTGATGATTCGTTTAATTTTTCTGTAAACGGGAGTTAGTGGCGTTTTCGTCTTCACCATTTTTAATTTTCCCAAATCTGCGATCTCTTTTCTGAAACGAGTTTATGGCCTCGTAAAGTTGATCGCGCCTGAAATCCGGCCAGTACCTCTCTGTAATATATAATTCAGAATAAGCCAGCTGCCATAATAAAAAATTACTGATTCGATATTCCCCACTTGTACGGATAATCAAATCAGGATCCGGGACATCTGCCGTAGAAAGATGATCGGTTATCATTTGGTCGTTAATCAATTCCGGGTCTAATCGGCCTTCGTGTACGTGCCGGGCAATTTTTTTAACTGCTTCGGTAATATCCCAACGGCCTGAGTAACTCAACGCCAAACATAATTGCAGCCGTGTATTCCCAGCCGTTAGGTCGATGGCTTCCTGAAGCTCATCCTGACAATCTTCAGGAAAACGATCCATCTGCCCGATTGTAACCAAGCGAATGTTATTTTCATGAAGTTTTTCTGCTTCTTTTCGAAGTGATGAAACCAATAATCTCATCAAACCACGAACTTCGGCGGAAGGTCGACCCCAATTTTCGGTTGAAAATGCATAAAGGGTTAAATAATTAACGCCCAATTGAGCACACGCTTCGGTGATATCCCGAACAGAATCCACACCTACCTTGTGCCCGTGCAAACGAATACTACCTTTTTTCTTTGCCCAACGGCCGTTACCATCCATAATAATGGCAATATGCTCGGGTATTTCCCCGGTATTAGCCAACAAAGATTGTTTTTCTTTGTCGTCTTTGGTTTGAACTTTTTTAGTAAGTGTAAGCTCTTTCAAAGAGGATGAATTAGTGACTGATTTCAAGCCCTCAAAATTAGAGTATTACTCATCTTTAATCAAGCTTTAAACTAGGCTCAAGAGTCTAATTTACGGCCTAAATCTATCATTTCGAGCAAAGCCAGAGCGGCTTCCCCCCCTTTATTGCCTTTACTTCCCGCTCGGTCTAAAGCTTGTTTCACATCATCGGTGGTTAAAACCCCAAATGCTACCGGTTTTTGATAGCGAAGATTCAAATCTGTGCATCCTCTTGTTACTGCATCACATACGTATTCAAAATGTGGCGTACCACCTCGAATTACAACGCCTAATGCAATTACACCATCAAGGTCTTTTTTTTCTAACAGATATTGAACTGCAAGCGGAATTTCAAAAGAACCGGGGCAGCGTGTTACGATAATATCTTCTTCATTAACCCCATTTCCTATAAGTGCTGCGAGAGCACCATCCAACATTTGATCGGTAATATTCGAATTCCATCGGGATACAACAATGCCCACTTTTGCATTCTCAGGGTTGGTCTTACCTTCTACAAGTGTGTATGCCATGCTAATCTGCTTCTACTATTTGTTTACGTTGATTTGTCATACGTTTCATTTTCTCTATATACTTTGCTGCTATGCTCACCGTACCAATATGAATGTGAGCGCGATCTATGCTTCCGTGATAGTCGCTTCCACCGGTCATTAATAAAGCACGTTGCGCTACAATTTCGGAATATTTTTTCTGAAGTGTATAATTGTGGCTTGGATGTATACATTCGAGACCATCAATGCCGGCATTAATAAATAATTCGATGTCAGGCGAGGAGTAAAGTTTTCCTGGATGAGCAAGAATTGCAGCCCCGCCGGCTAGTTTTATGGCTTTAATTACTTCTTTGTAATCAGGATACTGATGATCGATTCCACCAAGTTGTTCAGTACTTAAATATCGCTCAAAGGCCTCAAAGTAGTTACGAACGTAGCCTTTCTTAATTAAAAGTTGCGCAACGTGTGGCCGCCCGATATTGGCGCCGTTTGCAACAGCGCGAACTTCTTCATAATCGATATCAACGCCATTAGTGTTTATTGTTGCAATAATCCCTTTAATTCGTTCTCGCCGACCAACACGTTGTTTCAACAATAATTGAGTAAAAGACTCCGATTCAAAATCGAAATAATATGCCAGTATGTGAGCCTCGCTGCCATTAAAAGACGAAGTGATCTCAACACCAGGAATTAGTTCTATCCCAAGTAGAGTTGCATGATCTTTGGCTCTTAAATAACCTTCAATAGTATCGTGATCGGTGATAGATAATGCCGAGAGATTCCGTTCTTTAGCAACTTCAACGGCTTCGTTGGGTTGAAGGCGACCATCAGAACACGTGGTATGGATGTGTAGATCTGCTTTTGGCAACATCAGTTGTTACCACTCAAAATAGATTCAATTTGCGAATCGTCGTTTATCAGATCTAAGGCATTCTTTAACTGTTTATCAAATTGCAGCGATGCTTTCGTACGCTCTGTTTGCCCATTATACCGTGATACCAGCTCTAGATGTAGAATTTCTCGAATTAGCGATTCGTGTACTTCGAACATTTGCTGTTTTTTGAACTCAATGGCTTCCCTTAATCCGGCCAAATGTGGCCCTGCACTTTGAATACTTTCCATGCTAGCCTGTAACTCATCAAGTAAAAACTGTTCTTCTAATTGCATTTCAAAGTCACTTTCGTCTAAAAAGCTTAAAAACTCATTATAAACTTCATTCGAGAGTTCATTTGCAGCATACGATTCGTTAGCGTTTTCGAATTGAGTCGCAAAATCAAATACCGAGCCTTGTTGGTAAAGTGCCACTTCGAGCAAGCCTGCTGTTTCGCTTTCTTTTATGATATCGGGTTCAATTCCCCGTCCTTCATTCACAGGGCGACCGTTTCGCGTGCTAAACACTCGATTAGCGGTTTCTTCTCTGCTGATGGAAGCATTGCGTGCATTATGAGTATATGCCACCGACTGTATACTTCGCCCACTTGGTGTATAATATCTTGAAATAGTGATCTTGAGCGAAGTGTTATACGGCATTGGTTTAACAATTTGTACTAAACCTTTCCCAAAACTTCGTTCGCCTAAAATAACCGCTCGATCTAAGTCTTGAAGTGCACCTGCTACCACTTCACTTGCGCTTGCGCTACCACCGTTCATCAGAATAACCACCGGTTTGTCGAACATCACAGGTTCTTGGGTTTCGTAGCTTTGGTTGTATTCTGCAATGCGGCCACGAGTTTCTACCACGGTTATGCCCGGCTCCACAAACTTGTCAATGATTTTAACAGCTTCTTGTAAAATCCCTCCCGGGTTATCTCTTAAATCCAGTACCAAGCCTTGCATATTACCATCTGCATTTAGTGCAATAATCTGGTCGCGGATTTCATCCCCGGAGTTCATCCCGAATTGGGCAAGGCGGATAAATCCAATATCAGAATTTGATCCAATTCGATCAGCGAAAGTCACATTTTTTACTTCAATGCTTTTTCGTTCGATTTCATACTCTATTGGCTGATCTAAGCCAAAGCGCTGGATTGTAAGTATAACGGTTGAACCAATTTCACCAACGGTAAGATTTTGAACTTCCTCGGTTTGTAAGCCTTCAGTCATTACTCCATCAATGGCTACAATAATGTCGCCAGCTCTAATACCCATATTATCTGCCGGACCACCTTCGATAGGTGCAACCACCACAACTTGACCGTCTCGATAACCGGCATCAATTCCAATACCAGCATAATTACTTCGCGACAAGATTTCCGCTTGCTCGTTTTGTGCTTCGTTGTAGTAAACGGTGTAAGGATCTAGCGTTTCAAGCATGGCATCGATCCCGTTTCGCATCAATACTTCTGGATCTACTTGATCAACATATTCCAGTGCCACGTTTTCATACGTTTCGCTAAAAATAGTAAAGTTCTTTTTTATCAGGAAATAGATATCCGTCGGCTGAAAGGCAACTGTAAGGGCACCAATAACAAGTAAAACGCCGGTAACTTTATACCTGGCCGACCAATTTTTCATTAATGTATCTATTTAATTTTAAGAACCTGACCTACATAAATTCTGGAACCTGAAAGATTGTTCAATCTTCTGAGTTGAGAAATTGAAACACCATGAGATTCTGCAATTTCGCTTAGAGTGTCGTTACTTCGAACGGTATAGGTGGCCCCATTATTTGATGAAGAACTCGAGCCTGCAGAAGCGAATATATTTTCGCCTCGTTTCTGCTGACTTTCAATATTTTGTTTTTCTCTAAACGATAGTGTATTCACTTTTTCGTAATGCCCTTTCAGATTATTAGGTACATATACTTTCAAATTCTGCCCAACCCGAATGGTATTTCCGATGCTATTCCAACTTCTTATTTGCCAAGCTCTTACATCGTACCACTCGGCTATATGCCCAATGGTATCACCGGTTTTAACCTTGTAAGTAAGGCTGCTGGAGTTTGCAGGTGCACTTACTGTTCGATTCGACGTACGTGTAGTTGTAACCCCATTTCGCTGATTTGAAGGTCTATTTGCACTTAATTGTGCAGTGCTACCGGCTGGAAGTGGTACAGCTAATACCTGACCGGGATAAATCGTTGTAGTAAGGTTTTCGTTAGTGGCAAAAATCCCACTTACGGTTGTACCGTACTTTCGAGCAATTAACCCAATCGATTCGCCACTTCTAACCGTGTGCATAGTAATGCTCTGGCTGGCTGTTTCTTTTGAGATGTCATCGTAGGCAGCAAGAAACTCGTTTTTGGTACCAACAGGAATTTTCAAGTTATACTTGTTACCAGGAGGCGTCGCCCATCGTAATAGTTCAGGATTTAAACGCTTAAGCTCGTCGGTAGTGATATTAATGGCAGCTGCTAAGGCATCCAGCGGCATTAGCCCATCCACTTCAACTACATCGTAGGCGTAAGGCTCTTTTCCGTATCGTTTCTTAAACCCAAATTCTTCGGGCGACATATTGATCAAAGTAGTTGCAATGAAACCGGGAACATAACCTCTGGTTTCGCGCGGTAAATATGGATACGCTGCCCAATAATCTTTCACCCCACCGGCACGACGAATTGCACGATTTAACCCTCTTGGGCTGATATTATAATTCGCCAAAGCAAGGTGCCAATCGCCCCAAATGTTATGTAAATCTTTTAAATGGCGAGCTGCGGCACGTGTTGCTTTTTCAGGATCGCGACGCTCATCTACCCACCAATTAACTTCCAGGCCATAAACGCGACCTGTAGCTTGAATAAATTGCCACATTCCAACTGCCGAAGCCCAACTTCTAGCTGTTGGGTTTATCCCACTTTCGATATACGCTAAATACACCAACTCTGGCGGTAATCCTTCTTCAGCAAAAATCTTGTCCATCATTGGCTTATAAACTTCGGCTCTTTCTCTCCAAACTTCCATCACCTCTGGGCGGCGGAGCGTATAGTACACCAAATGACGATTCACTTGAGAGTTCTGAAGTAAAGGAACTTGAGTTTTTGGAATGGTTGCTTCAACCGGAAACTCGAAATTCTCGGTGATAGTCATCTCATCGTCAAGAAAATCTTGCTGGATGGTAAAGATTTCGCCTTGAGGTTCGTTTTCATTCTCTGTGATGCCATAAAAGCTGCGGTATTCACTTACAACAATACGCGAAAGCTCAGCAAAACGACGATCATTTCTGATCTCAGGATAATCATCTAATAACTGTTGAGATGCCTGTATCGCATCGTTTATATGTTCTTCAGCCTGAATTGGATTGTCATCAACTTGTGCTTCGAGCGAAAGAATATGGATATGATATATATCCGATATTCGACTCATCACATCTTTTTGAAAACTATCCAGTTGAATAAGCGCCGGTTGAAGTGGACTTTCTTCAAGTCCACTGTTTTTTTCCATCGGATTGTTATAAGGCAACAATCGTTGAGGCATATCATTTTTTATAACTTGTGTGGAATCTTGAGCTTCCACAACGTTCGCAATGCCAAACGAACACATTAAAATTGCTAATAGAGACTTCTTAACCATAAAATTTCTGTAGATTATTTCGACTAATGTAATAATTATCGTTTAAAAAAAGGTAGAATACCGTCTAAGGGATTCGTTATTTGCGCACAATCTTTAGTTTAAAGCAGATTGTACGTGCTCATTTCTTGTCAATTGCTTCTCAGCTCCTGTCCATTGCTGTACTATTGGCCAACGCCGGCCAGCACCAAAGGCCTTTGCGGATAGCTTGAGTCCGGGGGCTGCTTGATATCTCTTGTGTTCATTTCGATCAACGAGTGTAAGAACGCGATCTACCAATGATTCTTCAAATCCACGAGCAATAATTTCCTCTCTTGATATCTGATCCTCAAGGTAGTATTGCAAAATAGAATCTAAGGTTCCGTAATCTGGCAAAGAATCTGAATCTTTTTGATCAGGACGAAGTTCGGCACTCGGTTCCTTCTCGATGATCGAATTTGGAATCACTTCTTTCTTATAAAAATGCTCGTTCAACCATAGGCACATTTCGTACACTTCGGTTTTATATAAATCAGAAATTACACCCAATCCACCAGCCATATCGCCATAAAGTGTGCAATAACCAACCGCGGTTTCCGATTTATTACCGGTATTCAAAAGCATGTGCCCGAATTTATTTGAAATCGCCATGAGGATATCGCCTCTTGAGCGACTTTGCAGATTCTCTTCTGCTACATTTAATTCTGTTCCTTCAAACAAATCAGATAATTGGTTTAAATAGGCATCAAATACCGGCTTGATTGTAATATTTTTCAGCTCGATGCCTAGGTTGTTAGCAAGTAATTCAGAGTCGGTAACACTTCCAGAACTCGAATATTGTGACGGCATGGTAACTGCTAACACATTTTCACTTCCTACAGCTTCTGCAGCAATTGCGGTAACCAATGCAGAATCAATTCCACCACTTAAACCTAGTGTGACTTTGTTTCCAAGTTTCGACTTTCGCAGATAGTCCCGTACTCCTAATACCAAAGCATGAAACATAGTTTCGATAGGATTAGGAGCACTCCTTTCGCAATCGGCATATTTACCAGCCTGCAGTTTTTGTTTACCAGAATCGTACATCACATCAACAAAAGTAGACACAAACCGCTCATCGCGTGTTACAATATAACCATCCGGGGCAAGGGCGAGCGAATCGCCATCAAAAATAAGTTCGGTATTAGCGCCAACCTGATTCACATAAAAAAGCGGCAGATTTAATTCACGCGCATGTTTTTGTAGCATTCCAACACGTGAAATCGGCTTTCGTTTGGTAAAGGGTGAAGCTGATACATTGATAATTGCGCAGGCACCTTTTTCAGCTAAAATTTGAGCAGGATTTACAGAATACGTGTGGTATTGAATTTCATTATCGTTATACCAAATGTCTTCGCAAACGGTAATTCCAAAAGGAATCCCTTTAATCATCACGGGCTCAAAATGTGACCCCGGCTCAAAATACCGCAGATCATCAAATACATCGTAGGTTGGTAGTAACGCTTTATGCACGGTAGTTTGAATGGCTCCATTCGAAGCAACAACAGCCGAATTAAAGCATTTGCGCCCCACTCCTGTTTCATTTGGGGTGATGTTTCCGAAAATCACAGTACACTCGCCCGTCTCGGCAACTACTTCTGAGGTAATTTGATAGCAGAGATTTCGGAACACTTCACGCTCCAATAAATCCATCGGAGGATATCCCGTAACTACCAGTTCTGGCAATATTAAAATGTCAATTCCATCCGCTTCTGCTTTGCGAATGGAATCTAAAATCATTGTACGATTCCCAATCAAATCCCCAATGGTAGGGTTCAATTGTTCTAAACGAATATGTAGTGCTTTTTCAGACATCTGAAGAAGATACGTATAAATGAACCGCTAAATCGCGGTTGAATACGTGGTTTTACTTAACCAGTAACATTTTTTTGGTGATAATTCCTGATGGCGTTTCGAGTCGGTAAAAATACACGCCACTCGAAAGCGTAACCGCATCGAATTGAATTGTGTGAGTTCCTGCATTTTTAGCCTCGTTAACTAACAGCGCCACTCTTCTTCCGGTTAGATCGAAAACAGAAAGTTGTACAGCACCTGCATTTTCAAGCGAGTAACTGATGGTTGTAGATGGATTGAACGGGTTCGGATAATTCTGATCTAAAGAAAAAGTGTACGGTGTAAACTCGCCAATATCTTCGGTCGATACAGCCTCACCCCATTCAAAACGCACCCAAACCGGAAAGTGATCGGAAGTAGTACTCAGGTAACTGCCGATATAATCGGGATTTTCAACTTGCTCTGTTCCCTCGAAATACTCGTCGCTGAGTTCTGATGAAAACACAATGTGGTCGATCATTGACGAGCTTGAGTAGGAAGTAAATCCACGTTGTTCCAGCGACTTTGTCACGATGGTATATTCCGCATCCACATCGAAATTTGCGTATGGCGAATCGTTGCTACCTACAGTTGATTGAAGAATCTCATCGTTAAAATCGCCTAAGAAAATCACATTGTCATCGGCGTGGTTGTTATCGATATACGTCTTCATTTGCGTGGAGGCATTTATTCGCTGATTGTAATCCGTTTGCTCCCCAAAAGCTTTCGCATGAATGTTGAACGTGTGGATTTCACGAACTTCGCCATTTATTGTGGCATTAAATTTAAAGTAAAATGGATAGCGTCCATTTGCCCAATCAGACCTATTCATGCCGGTTGTAATTAATCGGGCATCTCTGCGCTGAACGGTTGCTGATTTATATAAGTACGCTGTTTTTTGAGTTTGGCTATACGTTGCAATAATTCCTTCGTATTCAGTCAGATCGTTGTCGAGAGTAGTGAAAAAACTTTCGTTCGAAATTTCTTGTAGTGCATAAACGTCTGCATCCATCGTGGTGATGAGTGTCTTCACATTTTCGAGTTGAAGGGTTTCATCATCCGGCCCCGAACCATCTAAGCCAAACCATTCCACGTTCCAGGTTACAATATCGAAGGTAACATCCAGCGGAGTATCTTCACCAGGAATAACTACCGCTTCCACATTTAAATCGTCCACAAAACGTGGCAGAAGTTGATACACGCCTGCAAACTTACCGATTACTCCGGTTACATTAGTTGCTTCCGTTGGAGCTTCAGCATCTACTAAATTCGTAGAATTATCGATACGCATTTCTGCAGTATTAGCGCCATCTGTAATTTCATAATTGGTATTTGCCTGAAATACCCCACTCGCATCGATGGTGATGTTTGGGATGGTTACCAATTGGGATTCGAAGCTTCCGCCGTTCATTTCAGTAATACTTATTACCGTTGGTTCCGGCTCAACAGCTTCAACATCAAAAACTTCGAAAAGGATGTTGTTGTCGTCGTCGGTTGCAGAAATCTGAAGTAAGAAATCGGAATCAGGACCTGCAATTGGTTTAAAAACATTGAGCGGACCAGTAACTTGAATAGAATCTCCAATCGAAGTCACGCCATGTAAATCTTCCCAATACACGGCAATACCGGCAGTTCCGTCCTGCATGTACAAAGGACCGGCGAATTCATTAGCAACTGTAACTCGACCTTGTATCGAAACTCTGGTTCCCAAAGGTAATTGGCGAGCGTCAGCAATTGAAATCACTTCGCCATCAGCAATCGCTTCGCCACTAATGTTTGCCGTAAATGAAGGATGATTCACCGCATTTGTGATTAAAGTAAATTCCGATACGTGAGCGCCCGCTTCATCCGGTGTATAGGTAAGCACTAACGAAACCGATTCGTTGAAAGAAAGACTGTCGGTCGTATTTTCGGTGATTGAATAAATTGTACCTGCAACAGCTACGCTATCGATGCCTAATTTTTTATTACCAACATTTTTAATGGTAATCGATTGCGTGCGACTGGTTCCTACTAAGGTAGTTGGAAAAGTGATGTCGCCGTTATTTGCTAACTCGATGTTATCTACACTTACTAACACGGTAGCTTCATCGGCCGGTTCGATGTAATCTGTAATCAATACATCGTCGATGTTCATACGATCAGTTCCACCTGATTGCACAAATTTGAAACGGATGTTACCATCAATTTGAACGGGAATAGTGTACAAAGTCAGGTCGGCTGGTGCAGTGATTTCATCCCCAATATTAGTCCAACTGGAACCAGCATCTACCGAATATTGAACCTGAAGTGTGGCACCATTTGCATTATTGCCGTAGTGAGCCAAATAAAACGAAACATCATCTGCGCCGTTTTGCTTATCGAACTGCATATAAATATTACCGGTTTTTCCATTACGGCGATCCATTCGCACACTTTGACTACCGTTAAATTTGTCGTTGCTTAGGCTTCCGAGTAGTGCATCGTCAAGAAACCATGTTCCACTGCTTAATTCAACAGAAGCGCCGGAGTAACCACTCTTCTCTCCTGAGTCAAAATTTTCAAATAATTGTGCGTTTATTGTAGTTGTGGAAAATGTGATCGCAAACAGGATAGCTGCGCTTCGCAGAATCAATTTCATATTACCTAGTGTCCTTATTATAAAAAAATGAATAGTCTCGTAAGATAAGGAGACTATAGTTACGATATTGCAAGAAGTTTGCTTATCGGTCCGCTTTTACATTTCAACAAAGGGAGTGAGTAAATCCCCGATGGTATTCAGTTTTTTCAACTTGTTTTACTAGATTCTCACTCTAACCAAAAATTATTATGCGCATAACAATCTTACTGCTTTTAAGCTTCGTTTCTCTTTCGATTTTTGCCCAAAGCGGCACAGAAATCTACCTTTTCGATCTCACTAAAACCGAAACCGGATACTCGATTTCCAATCCCAAAAATATCACTAACAATCCGGGTTATGATAATCAGCCCTCTTTTCTGTTAGACGATTCCGGTATTCTAATGGCTGCAACCCGCGACGGGCAAACCGACGTGGCTTTGTACGATATCGAAAATGAGAAGCTTAATTTTTTGATGCATACGCCCGGATACTCTGAGTATTCGCCCATACAAACACCGGAAGGAGCGTACATTTCGTTCGTAATTTTACGAAATAACGGTGAGCAACAATTCTGGAAAATCACACCGGGATACGAGGACCCTATAATTTTGGAATCCGAGCGAATTGTAGGCTACTACGCTTGGTATGATAGCGATCGATATCTCAGCTTTATTTTATCTACCGAAACGTCGCCGGCAACCGTGCAATGGCATAATTCTAGAACGCTTGATAAAAAAATATTAGGTGAAAATCCCGGTAGGTCGTTCCACAAAATGATGATCGAAAACGCTTTGGCCTACATCTTAAAGAAGGAAGATGTGTGGGAGATTCAAGCTTACTATCCTGAAGAAGATGAATCACGATTTATCACGAATACCATCCCCGAATCGGAGGATATGGCGCTGACTCCATCAGGCGATATTTTTATGGGGAAAGATTCAAAACTATTCTTTTTTGATGGGGAGCGTTGGACTGCAATAGCCGATTTGAGCCAATATAATTTAAGTGGAATAACCCGCTTGGCTATTTCCAATGCCGGTGATAAAATTGCTATAGTTGTTGACGAATAATCAATAGAATAATGAAGCGAACACTCTTATTCGTTCTTTTTTGCGGACTGATTCTGAGCGCTTGCAAAGAACAGCCCTCATCCAAAATTGAAGAACTCACTAAAAACTCACCCCATATCACAGGGAAATCCGAGTATCTCGATTCTCCTTTCGTTACCGCCGGAAACCGCGTTTACATGGTTGGGCATCAAAATGGAACGTTTCCTCCTTTGGGATGGCACATCACCGGCGAAATGGGTGGCATCTGGAATCATCCCATCAAGTTAATGGATGGATTTAGTGCTGCGATTACCTTCGATTTCGATGAACCAATTCTGCTAAACCAGGCTGATTCATTCACGAATTATCCCTACGCCAATCGCCTTGATTATACCATTGCCGAAAAAGAGGTTTCAGTGCAGCAATGGAACTATGTGCCTGATGATATGGAGGGCATCATTATCGAATATGTGTTCACAAATAATTCTGATAAGGAATTGTCTGCCCAATTTGAATTTACTGCCTTTTCCGATTTACGTCCCACTTGGTTGGGCGAGCGAACTGATATGGTAGATGCAGGTGACGCGGTAGAATTGCGCGGTGATTTAGTATTATTCAGAGATAACGAAAATCCTTGGTTTGCTGCATTTACATCTGATAAATCTCCAACAAGTGCCGCATCTTATTTGACCACTCATCCAGGTAATGGTATTGCAGGTTCTAACACCTACGACCTGAATCTTCCGGCAAACACAGCCACTGTTCAGCGATTTTATATATCCGGTTCGTACGCCGATCGACAATCTGCCATCGAAACATTGAAAGCCTTACAAACCAACCCGCATGAACTGCTAACGGCGAAAAGAGATCGTTACGAAGAACTTCAAAATCATAGCAAGCTAACCATTCCCGACAAAGATTTAGAGCAAGCCTTTGAGTGGCTCAAATACAACTCCGATTGGTTGGTGCGAACGGTTCCCGAAATTGGATCAGGAATTGGCGCCGGCATCCCCGATTACCCATGGTGGTTTGGCGTCGACAGCGAATATGCGCTTCAAGGATACATGATGATCGGCCAGACCGAAGCCGTTTACAACACCATTGAGTTACTCGATTCGGTTTCGAATGCGATAAATGGAAACGGACGTATCATCCACGAAATGTCGACCAACGGCGCGGTATTTAATCCGGGCAACATCAACGAAACGCCTCAATTTGCTACGCTGATTTGGCAAATCTACCGATGGAATGGGGATCGGGAATTTTTAGAGCGCTACTTCCCTACCATTGAAGCCGGCTTAACGTGGTTGCTCGAAGAAAATGACGACAACAAGAACCTGTTTCCTGATGGCTACGGAATGATGGAAATCCACGGACTTAGTAGCGAAATGATCGACGTGGCTTCTTACACCCAGAAGGCCTTTGCAGATGCCGCTTTTATTGCTGATGAACTTGGTAAGGCGGAATTGGCTTCATCTTATCGAGAGAAAGCGACCGAACTGTCGAAACGAATCAACTTAGAATTTTGGTCGGAGGAGTTCAATTCCTATGCGGATTTTATCGGTACGGATGAACAAGCCCTGCATTTAATCGACGATGCCATAATCCGCGCCGACACCTTAAACAAACCGTGGGCGGTAGTAGAACTTAAAGCCACACGGCAGGCGATTTTAGATAATCCATCCGAAGAAGAACGACCATTTGTAGTGCATCACAATTGGGTAGTAAACACCCCGATGGAAGTGGGAATCGCTGATCCCGAAAAAGCTATGAAAGCGCTAGAAACAGCCGAGCAATTTGTGAATCCTTTTGGTGTATTCGTAACGGGAATTGATAGAGACGAATCGGCAGGATTGGATGATGGTTCTTTTAAAGGAAGTAAGATCTTTTCTTATACCGGAGCGGTGATGACGTTACCCACCGGCGTACAAGTTGTAGCAGAAAACAATTACGGTCGGCCAGATCAAGCGCTAAATTATCTGCAACGAATGACTAGAACTTTCAGCTATGCACTGCCGGGAAGCATGTACGAAGTATCGCCCGATTACGGCATGATGACCCAAGCGTGGAATATCTACAGCTTTGCCGTGCCCATCGTTTCTCAGTTTTTTGGAATACGACCGATGGCATCGGAAAAAGAGATTAGAATAGAGACAATGATGCCAAGTTCATGGGATCAAGCAAGCCTTGAAAATGTCAGAATTGGTGACAATGAGATATCGTTATACTACACTTCAAATGGACAAACAGCGAAATTAAGAGTTGTTCAAACTAATCCTGAATGGACAATAGTTATAGAACCAAGATCAGGAGACTATGATACCGGTCAATTCCACTATTCAGGTGATGGGGGTGTTTTCACTTGGGGGTTAAAATAAAATATTCCTACCCTCTGTCGGGAGAAACAAACCTATGCCGACTAACAATTGCGAATTAAACAGTCATTCCCACACAAGTGGGAATCTAAAGCTCTAAAAAGGCCAATCATTCATTCACGATTTCAGATCCCTGCCAAACCTACGCCTAAAGGCTTCTGTTCGCAGGCTCCACAGGGATGACTTAGAGTTAGTTCGAAGCTCTTGCAAGCTTCTTACATCCCCTCTTTTTCCGTAAGGACAATTCATGAATTGTCCCAACGAGATACTTTTCATCGAGATGTTAGACGAAACAAAAAAGGCCGAGTCTTCACTCAGCCTTTCATTTCACTAACTTTAGATTGGAGGTCATCTCAATCCATTAGGTACACCTTTACAAATTCTGCTTACTGCATCGTGGCTGTGCAAACTTTCGAGGTGGACACATCGCACCACAAAATCGCGGATACTGTTGTAACTGTCTAATTCCTGATAGAGTAAACGGGCTGCATCTTCCACAAACTTCTGATACGCTCCGTTTAACTCGGCAAAGGCTTGCTCGTCTTCGCGTTTTACCATCACTTGAGTTTCGGTTTTCAACGCTTCGCGACAAACCTGCACCAAATCTTCTACAAAAAATTCATCTCTAAGAGCCACGGTTACTTCAGCCTCGCTGCGTTGACTGTGTGGAATGGCTGCCACTTCACGAGTCTCACGGGCATGTTCAGCCAATTCATACGAACATGGGCAAGCGCTACTGTACACAAACTTCAAATGCATGTGCTTGTGGAAACGGTCGTAATTATCTAAATGCCCTTCGAACGAAACCTCATAATATTGGTAGCCTTCCATCCCTGAACGCAAACTTTTCATCAGCATTGGATAAGAGAACGAAAGTCTTAAAAACGATTCCTGCGACTCTATGTCCTCTTTGTAGGCTTTCAATATTTTTTCGAGCATATCCAGCGAAAACACTTCGTCTTTAAATTTGTAGAACGTGCGCATAATGCGGCTCATGTTGATGCCTTTCTTATTAGCATCCAGGCTCACATATCCATCCACGGATGTTTCAAGCGTAATCGGTTTTCCATCTCTGGTTTTGAACTGTAGCGGAATTCTGAAATTAGAAATCCCTACTTGCTGAATAGGCACATTCGCTCCTTCGATTAATGAAGCAGGACCATTTTGAAGATCCGGTAGGGATTCTTTGTATTCGGGAGTAATAGTAAAAGTAGGGTCGTAAAATCTACGTACTTGGTTTGAAATCATGGCTCTTGCGATAGTCGGTTATTTAATAATAGTATGCTTAAAAGGACAATATTCAGCGATGTTTCGTTCGGTTTCAAATAGCTCAACCGAATACAATACACTCCCTTCAGATGCAACGGCTTCCACCTGATCTTTAAGTTGATCGAAAAAAACTTTTACTAAATTTTCTGAGGTGGGAATTATGTTTTTCAGAAAAGGAACATCCAAATTTAGATTTCTGTGATCACATGGATCAAGAACCTGATCTTTCATGATCTGTTTCAATTTCCCCAAATCAATTACATATCCGGTTTCGGGATCAGGATTTCCGGCTACGGTTACCTTGATGATATAATTATGTCCATGCCAATTCGGATAATTGCATTTGCCATAGGTTGATGCGTTCCATTCCTCGCTTTTATCCGGATTATGGAGACGATGCGCTGCGTTAAAATGTGCTTGTCGAGTTACAAATACCAAAATATTATACTTAGTTGGTTACCGCCCAATGTGTTAGGCGTTCAAATCTAATAATTTCTATTCAATATTAATCGAATGATCCCGTGCAGCGTTCGGGCAACAATAAATTATTATATAAAAAAAGAGGCTCCGATTCCTCAGAGCCCCCCTTGTGATCAGCACACCTCACAATGATGTGAGACGTTTCTTGGAGTAGATTTGTATTAAGTGGTCATCTTAATTCTACTAATTTTTTTGCCTCTTTTAATTATCCGACCATCGCACCCACGCACCGGTTGCCCAGTTGGTGGTTCCGAAAGCACCTACATGCGTTGCATTAGCATTAAAAAATTCATCAGAAGGAGGAGTAGCACCTGTCATTGGCTGGGCTACTGAAAAATCGAACGATCCAGCATTATTAAAACCGGGATTCTCTGCCAACGTTTTCGCTTGAAAATCGGTTGAATCGGCAGCGCTGGCAAAACCATCATTATTGAAAAGAATGGTGTTATTGATAGAAAGTGATGTTGGGAAATTCGCTCTGGTATCGTCTTCAATCTTAAAAGCGAATCCATCAAAATCAGTAATAACGAAATTCTCTAAAGTTCCTTCAAACTCCTCACGCAAGCGCATACCGTAGTTTTTGTCTTCGGCATCTTTGGTTGAACCGTCTTGTTTCAAACCAACTAAGGTCACGTTGTATAAGGTTGGCGAAGTTGCGGCACCGATTCCTAAGGTTTTTCTACCATCAGATTCAAAACCATTATCTGCACCGGCAGTCTGCACCGCTAACCAAAACTGACCTTTTCCATTCCAGCCTTCATCCATATCGAAAGAATCATCGTCGTTGAATGCAGAAATCAGATATTTTGCATTTACTGAGCCACCAAACCATTCAAAGCCATCATCGGTGCATTTGTACACTTGGATGTATTCCAGCGTGGTGCCTGATCCTACAGAGTACATACTGAGTCCGTTTAACTCTGATCCTTCCACAAAAGAAAATCCAACGTACTCGATACGAACATACTTTAGCGAGCCGCTGTCGTCAGCGTTGTTATTGCCACCGTATTGGATTGCATCCGGTAAGCCTTCAACTTCTCCCTTGCCACCTTCAATGTTATTCACACCTTCACCGGCTAACACAATTCCGCCCCAATCGCCGGGTTGCTTGTCGGTACGAGCTGATGTAAATACTATCGGATTGTTAGCGGTACCTTCGGCAACCAAACGGCCACTTGCTCTTGGTGCATCAAAATTGGAGTCATCAGCTGGAAGCGTAATGATTGCTCCAACTTTGTCGATGTCGTTGTTGTGATATTCGAACGATACAGTAACACCGGCTTCGATGGTAAGCGTAATACCGGGTAGCACGTAATATTGACCGGTTAGTGTTTGATCAGAATCCCAAGTGGTGTTGGTTGTGATCAATGTTCCCGGCAGTGAACTGTAAATCTGTGGAATATCACCTTCGGGATCGGTGCCTGTAGAAGTTTCCTTACAAGCAGAGATCAGAAAAAGTACGCTAAGAGCTACTAATGAGAGAGTATTTGTGATTTTTTTCATTGGTTGATGTAGTTATTGTTAGTTGAAATTGAAGCTGATACCGACTGAAAACGAAGTGCCGATTTCGTATCGGTTTGTGGTAACATCACCTTGTTTGTAGTGTATGTCGTCACCCAGCAAATTTTCGATACTCACATTAACTGAGGTGTTTCTGATCTTTTTTGATAATGATACATCCAACTTGTTGAACGGTTGTTCATACTCATCGTCGGGCTGTTCTTTATTTCCTACTGTTGATATTCTTTTCCCAAAGGTGTTGAACGAAACGGTAAGGTCTGAATCGATCTGTGGGATTGCATAAAACGCATTGATATTAAAAGTGTATGGCGATTGACCAAACATCGAGCGCTCGGTATTCGCTAGGCGACCGTCAGCTTGGCTATCTTCATAGCTTACATTCGACATAATGTACGAGAGATTGGTATTTACTCGAAGATTCGAACTCAGGTCTTTGCGCCCTTCAAATTCGATCCCATATAAATTTGACGAAGCCACATTATCGAATTTAACTTCGTTGTTTTGAGTGATGCGGTAGAAGACTTCGATCGGATTTTCGAACTTTTTATAAAAAGCACTTACCGCAATTAATTCACCGGCATTTGGAAATACTTCAAATCGAAGGTCGTAATTATAAATTCTGGTTCGCTCAAGATCGGGATTACCATATACGGTGCGCCCCCCCACGAAATCCTGGAAATTGAAGTTCGAAAGCTCTCTGAATTCAGGTCGAGCCAAAGTAATAGAAAATGCACTTCGAAGGTTTACTTTGGCACTCGGCCGATAAGTAGCGTTCAGTGCAGGTAAATAATCCAATTCAGCGATTAATGATTCATCGTCGATAAACTGTGCAGAATACTCGGCACGCACACCACCTTCGATATTCCAGTTCGCGTTCGGACTCCAATTAAGCGATGCATATCCACCAAATAACTCTTGATAACCATCGTATGAGTCTCTAGAACTTGACGTTTCTATGAGGTCTAAATTACCGGAGTTTATATTGTCAACCGTAAAAATTTCTTCAGGGGATGCCGTTTTTTGCTCTTGCGGGAAGTTGCTGCCCAAATCCTGATACACCAATTTATATGAACTGAATGAGCGATCTTTAATCATTACAACACCGCCGGTTTTAACAGTTATGCTTTCTGTCGGATCTAGAGTGTAATCAAGCTTTGCAGTGTAATTGTTGTCGTCTTGATAAGAGAAAAAATGCGTGTTACCTCTGAACGGGAATATCACTTCAAAATCACCGCTATCGTTGGCACCATACTGCGTAGTTCTACGATCAGGTAAATCTCGTACTGCTTTGGCATAGGTAAGCGCCACTTCTAATTTAGAGGCGAAGAAATTTTCGAAGTAGGTTTCGCCGTTTAGTGTGCTTGAAAAAACTGCTCTGCGATCGAACTCGGCTACTGTTTGGCGATTTACACCATCAAAATTATAGTAGGTCCCTACAATCTCAGAGAATGAATTATTCAAGGAATTAGAGTACAGGTTTTTAATTCCCAATTTGGTGTTGCCATTGGGCTTAACAAAAACGTTTAGCATTGCGCTCAAACTGGAATGTTCGGTTCCGGTATTTCTTATGTATTCAGAACCAAGAAATGCTACATTCGTCGACTCATTATAGTTATTGATATAGCGCATATTTTCATCGAATTTCGACGTGGTTTCGTATTTGTACGAGAGATTAGAAACCACACCAATCGGCATCTTATCCTGATTGAGAATATCAGCGTAATTCACACTGATTTTTTGGCTTGGCAACGATTGGATTTGTTTTGAAGACCAAGTGTTGTTCAAGTTATTAGCTATGCTCACTTTTTCTTGATTTCCCGAAATCTCACTGTCAGCAAGCTCGGATGGCAGGTTGCGATTACCATCATCGTATCCCAAAAAATCTCGGCTTCCACCATTATAGCCTAGGTAATTCTGCATTGAATAATGGCTGTTTACAGATGTTGAGTAAGAAACCCCGATGTTTTTATCGTTTGGAAATTCTTTGGTAACAATCTGAACAGATCCACCCGAAAACTCACCCGATTGATCGGGTGTAAAGGTCTTTTGAACGATGATATTCTCTACAATTCCGCTGGATAGAATATCAACCGGAGCTTCTTTTTTGTTGGGATTGGTGGAAGGCATTGCAGAGCCATTCAACTGTACATTGCTATAACGATTACCCAAGCCTCGTACATAAATATCTTTGCCACCAACAACCGAAACGCCGGCTACTTTTTTCATAGCCGAGCCTACATTGCCATCCGAGCCTTTCGAAATTTCTTCAAACGAAATACCATCCTGTACCGGAATTGATTTTCGCTGGATAGAAAGTAAACCGGCTTCATTATTTTGAACTACTTCTGCTGTTACAACAATTTCGTCTAGTAGTTCTGATTCAGCCAGTAGGGCTACATCTAAACTTACTGTTTGGCCTTCACCAACAACCACACCTGTAATTCGTTGGGTAGAAAACGACAAATAACTAACCACAACAGTGTAAGTTCCGGGAGCTACATTTCGGATGGTGTAATTGCCATCAATATCGGTGGCTGTACCTTTTATAGAGCCATCAATAACAACATTTACACCAATAAGTGTTTCGCCGGTTTCACTGTCTACTACAGTACCGACAATTTTTCCAGAGCTTTGCGCAAATAGATTTGCTGAGAGGAGTAAAGCAAAGATCAGTACGGATGTGAGTTTAAATTTTTTCACGAGTATGTGCTGATATGAATTTTGTTCACGTTTTTTAATTCGTGATCAAATTAGCACACACTCTTTTCCGTACTGTTACCTGCCTTTTATGCTTTTGTTATCGCATAGTTAACTGAATATGACTCGTACATTACCCTAATGTTATGAGCTTGAAGAATCAGCGTTTTTAGGATCGCTAACATCGCTTTCGTCAATCTCGGTATTATCATCCGATATTACCGAATCAATATTTGCACCAATATTTTCGTCCGCCTCTGATTCAGATTTATCTTTCGAAACAGATTCTTCGCTTGTTTCCGAATCTTCATCATCACTCGAATCTTCGCCATTGGTATAAGCTTCGTAATTGGTTGGCTTATCGAAGGGACGTTTACCGATGAGCTTCTCCAGATCCGATTGGAAAATGATTTCTTTGTCCAATAATTCTTTAGCTAAGATCTCAAGTTGATCTTTCTTATCGGTCAATAGTTTGATTGTTCGTTGGTAAGCTCCATCCACAATTTTCTTAACCTCTTCATCGATAATCTTGGCAGTATCTTCTGAATATGGCTTATTGAAATTGTAGTCGTTCTGCTTGGAATCGTAAAACGAGATATTTCCTATCTTATCATTCATACCGTACACAGAAACAATACTGTACGCCATTTTTGTAATACGCTCCAGATCACTCAACGCGCCGGTCGAAATCTTACCGAAAATAATCTGCTCGGCTGCACGACCACCCAATGCCATACACATTTCATCTAACAGTTGGTCGGTTTGATGCAAATACTGCTCTTTTGGCAAGTATTGTGCATAACCCAGCGCCGCTATTCCTCGAGGCACGATAGATACTTTCACCAAAGGATCAGCATGCTCCAAATGCCAGCCTGCCACAGCATGACCGGCCTCGTGATAAGCTACTATTTCTTTTTCTTCAGGAGATATGATTTTATTCTTTTTCTCCAATCCACCAATTACACGATCGATAGCATCATGGAAATCGTCCATATCTACAGATTCTTTATCGCTTCGAGCGGCAATTAAGGCAGCCTCATTACATACATTGGCGATTTCAGCACCTGCAAATCCTGGGGTTGCTGCTGCTAATTTCTTTACGTCCACTTCCTTTGAGAGAATCAGTGGCTCTAAGTGAACTTTGAAAATTGCTTTTCGGCCAACGATATCAGGTTTGTCGATCGAAATCTGGCGATCAAAACGACCGGGACGAAGCAGTGCGTTATCCAATACATCCGGGCGGTTGGTAGCCGCAAGAATTATCACACCAGAATCGGTGGCGAAACCATCCATTTCAACCAATAAACTGTTCAAAGTGTTTTCGCGCTCATCATTAGCCCCAGGCATTTGTCCACGCCCACGAGAACGGCCAATTGCATCGATCTCATCAATAAAAATAATACACGGAGCTTTTTCTTTCGCTTGCTTAAATAAGTCACGTACTCGAGCTGCACCTACTCCAACAAACATTTCCACAAAATCGGAACCTGAAAGTGAGAAAAACGGCACTTCGGCTTCGCCGGCAACTGCTTTTGCAAGCAATGTTTTACCCGTTCCCGGTGATCCTACTAACAAGGCACCTTTAGGAATTTTACCACCAAGTTTGGTGAATTTGCCCGGATTTTTCAGGAATTCTACAATTTCTTTTACCTCTTCTTTGGCTTCATCTAAGCCGGCAACATCTTTAAAAGTAATTTTGGTATCGGTTTGTTTATCGTACAACGAAGCCTTGTTCTTGCCGATATTGAGAACTTGTTGCCCGGGATTCATTCTTCTGAAAATGAACACCCAAAATCCGATTGCCAGCGCAATCATGATTAACCACATGAAAACACCACTAAACCAGTCTTCTTCAATTCGAACTTCGTATTCAACGTTGTTTTCGTCGAGAATTGAGCGAATATCATCACCCGGAATCATAGTAGTTACAAATGCTCTGAATTCTTCACCGGATGATGGGATATTTAGTGGATTATCTGATTCTGCAGGAAGATTGATAATTCCGTCGCTAATGGCTTTGTCGTTGTACTTGCCATAAATATCTACCCCGTTTTTTATAATGATTTCTTCTACATAACCATTTTGAACGTCGGATAGAAACTTGCTGTATTTAATTCCATTTCCACCTTCAGGGTTTAAAAAGATGACCTGTACAAAGATCAAAAACAGAATAATAACCAGAAAGCCCCAGGTAGGGAACTTAGGAGCATTAGGTTTTTTACCACCCAAGGGTGGTTTAATTGATTTTTTCTTGTTGGGCTTGTTCTCAGCCATTAAAATAATCTCTTAGTTTTTTTTTCAATATAGGCAATCCCACTTTTATTTATGCAGGATTTAGGGATCATGTAAATGGCAAAAAACGTGCCACTAAACCTGCTATGACAATTCATCAAAACCGATTAGATCGCCTTCTGCCGTCTGTAATATTAACCCATCTTCTTTCGGCGTCATTCGTCCAATTACAGAAAAGTCGTTAAAATGTTTAATAAAGTGATCTACATCCTTTTCGGGTAGGGTAAAAATCAGTTCATAATCTTCGCCTCCAAACAGCGCGTATTTGTCGACATCTTCTTCCATCTCGTCGGCTACTTGTCGGGTTTCTACGGCCACGGGTACTGCTGCTTGATATAAATGAGCGCCTAAATTAGAACCACGACATAAACTCGTTACCTCTTTGATGATCCCTTTACTTAGATCAATCATCGCGGATGGCTTTACATCATGAGCACGAAGTGTCTTTATAACATCTAAACGCGCTATCGGTAATAACTGTCGCTCCACAACAAATTTGTAATCGCCTAAATCAGGTTGAGCTACTTGGTCGCCATGTTCTTGCCAGAATTTCTTTTCACGCATTAATATTCGAAGTCCTGCAACGGCTGCGCCAACGTCACCGGTAACACAAATGGCATCACCTTGTTTAGCATTATTTCTAGTGACTACATCTTCTTCGTTAACTTCACCTTGAACCGTTAACGAGAATACTGCGTTTTGGTGATTTCCTGTTAAGTCTCCACCTAAAATTGCTACTCCGAATTCTTTACAGCCGCGATCAATGCCTTGGTACAATTGTTCAATCATTTCCACCGACATGCGGTTCGGTAGTGCCAAATTTACAAGTAATCCTTTGGGCTCCCCATTCATGGCAATAATATCAGAAACCACTGCTGTTACCATTTTATAGCCAAAATGAGTGAATGGCATATATGTAGGATCAAAATCAGCGCCTTCTACAAAAGAATCAGAACTGAGGAGTTGAAGTTTATCGGCGGATGCTTTAATCACTGCGGCGTCATCACCGGCTGCATGAATCACTGCTCCAACCTCTGCACCCTTATAGGTTTTGAGTTTTTCGAGAAGTTTTTCGCGACCGATTTCCTGTATTGGAGTGAATGTAGTACTCATAAGTGGTATAAATTAAAAAAGGCATCCACGTAATACGCAGATGCCTGAATATGTTGAACGAGAAAAATTAGTCTTCGCGTTTGGTTGAATAATTGATTCGGAAAGTACCAGCTTGCTGAAGTTCTTTTTGAACATCAGAAAGTAGTTCGAATCTTGAATTCTCATCTACACGAAGGGAAACGATTAGTCTTGGCTCTTCTAATAGTTTATCATACATGATATTTCGGATAGCACCGATATCATCTATAATTTGATCGTCGATTTGCACTTTATCGTCACCAAGTTGATTTCCCGGTAGGCGCTCAGGTCCCATATAAATATATGATACTAAACGCTTTTCTTCGATTTTCTCGATTTGCGAAGCTTGTGTTAAGTCAAGCTTCACTTTCAAAGTAACCTCGCGAAGTACGGTGGTTACCATAAAGAAGAAAAGAAGCATGAATACAACATCAGGCATTGCTGATGTGGGTACTTCCTGCTTAGTTCCTGCTTGTTTCTTTTTAAAATGACCTGCCATTATCCTTCCTCCGCTGCAATTGAAATTTTCTTAGGATACATATCCTGAATTTGATCTCGCTGAGGTGATTCCGGCTGAAGTCGATTAAACTCAACGCCATAATTTGCACGAGAAGCGGCATCACGTAACTCTTTGTAAGCTCCCATCACTTCATCCAACATATCAATGTAGATTCGGTATGGAGTTTCTTTTTGAGTTTTAAGTGATACAATAGCTGCTTCCGGTGAAACTGCAAGCGTTTCATCGTTATTTGGATTGTCGATGAATTCCATCAACGTTTGGCGAACTTCGGTAATAGCTACGGGCTGCTCATCCATAAGGATTAAACCCTGAGCGTTCACCAGAATATTCATCTGATTACGTTCACGAACCGGTGGCGGTTCTGAATCATCTATAGGCGGAGGCAACACCATTCCGATCCCGGTATCCACATTAATTGTGGTTGTAACCAGGAAGAAAATGAGCAGCAGGAATGCGATGTCAGCCATCGACGAGCCATTAATTTCCGCTCCTTCTCTTTTTTTCTTTTTCATTAGCATAGGTATGCTCCGGTTTTAAAATTTAAAAGTACCGCGTAAACCTGTGATTACCACAGAAAAAACCATGATACCCATCATTGCCATAGTAGTAAGTACACCGGCTTTAGGTATATCACCTAACACACCGTATGCAATACCAAATATCGCGAAGGGTACAGCCATAATTACTATACGTTTCACATCTTGTTTTCCTTGTGCTAGGCTTTTAATTCCCGAAACAATCATCGAGACTATACCTAACCCAATTAAACCCATGGCTCCAATAACGGCTATTTGTACAATTACACTGCTTTCCATAAAGCTACTCCGTTTTTGGGGTTAATTATTCAGTTTCTGTGTTAGTTGCAGCATCAACTGCAGGAACAAGCGGCTTACCTTCTTGTAGTAAAATAATAGAATCGATAAGAGTAATTGAGCTTTCTTCCATCTCAGCAATTAAGCGATCGATTTTAGAAACACAGTAGTTGTAACCGATTTGAAGAATAATACCTGCAATTAGACCACCAGCAGTGGTTAAAAGTGCAGTTTTAATACCACCCGCTACAATTGATGGAGAGATATCAGACGCAGCCTGGATATCATCGAATGCCTCGATCATACCTACTACGGTTCCAAGGAATCCGAATAGCGGTGCGATAGCGATAAAGAGTGATAACCAAATAAGTCCTCTTTCAAGGAAACTCATTTCGATAGAACCGTATGCTGCAATTGCTTTCTCAGCAGCATCGATACCTTCGTGTGAACGCATTAAACCAGCTTGGAATACCGAAGCAACCGGACCACGTGTTTGAGCACATAGTTGTTCTGCAGCTTCAACGCCACCTTCTTGAAGGGCTTCCTGAACATTTACAATAAACTTACGTGTATTGATGTCAGCAAGGTTAAGAGTAATAATTCTTTCAAGAAAAATAGCAAGACCTAAAATCAAGGTAATTAATACGGGCCACATCCAGCCACCATCATTACCTTCATTAAACTTCTCAACAATTAGATTAAAAAAGCCTTCGTTAGCTGGGGCTTGTAATAGAAAGAGAGCAATCGACGATGTCATGTTCACTCCGAATATTTTAAATGTTAGTATCTAAGATTAGTGAAGCGAAAGGATATGCCATTTTGAAATAAATGTCAAAACGCGAAAATGCTTAAAAAGTGAACTTTTAGACAATATTTCGCCCTTTTTTTATACAAAATTCTTGTTGCTTTTAATGATCATTTAAAAACGTTAGAAAATAGCGCTTACAACAAGCTTTATGGTATGTATATCAGTTCGCTCTGCAACTGTTCGTCCATCGTAATTAAATGTAATTCGTACTAAATTACTAATACGATATCCGGCATTGATACTCCAAATCATATGTCTACCTGCTCCGGTACCTTCAGTTAATTCGTAGTTTGTAAAAGTATTTG
Source organism: Balneolaceae bacterium (assembly GCA_034669965.1). Classification (GTDB taxonomy): domain Bacteria; phylum Bacteroidota; class Rhodothermia; order Balneolales; family Balneolaceae; genus HXMU1420-13. The sequence goes on from JAXMOK010000001.1 coordinate 149,249, forward strand.
TTGCCCCCGTTACTTTTGTGTTTCGAAATTCAATGTTACTGCCAAATTGAATTCGATCTATTAAAAATGCTCTGGTTGACAATATTGATCGAAATATCTTTGCGTTCGTATCAGCATTAGCATCACTATCCGTTCGATTAACTTTTGATGTATATCCTGCTTGTAACCCAAACTGTAACGATCGCGAAAAACGAACTCTGTATCCGGGTTCAATTTCCCAGCTCTTGATATTATAAGATCTTTGAACAAGCTCATTACTGGAATTTTCTTTGATCGCTCTAGACAGTGTGAGATCAAACCATTGGCTTTTGTTGATTTGGTATTCATTTTCAAACATCAGGTGTTGATCGAATGTCTTTACAATTTCTGATGTCCTTTTATTTAGTGAAGTTGAGTTACTATAAAATGCCGAACTTTCCCATTTTTTGGTCGGATTCACCCTCACTCTTTGCGACCAACTCAATCTACCTTGTATGGTTAAACTGTCGTCGCGAAATGTATCTAATCGCATCAGATAAATTTCATTTTCATCCGGATTTGTTGTGTTTTCAAAAATATCGAATCTACTTTCCAGCTCTAACGATTTCAGTAAGTTATTTACATCATTATCTGATCCATTAGTTCTAAATGGTGTCCACTCTAATCCATTTCTAAAGCTTAATTCTGTTGTTGGAATGAGCTCATCCGAAGGCAAAAATTGAAGTATATACGTCCCTTCGTTGGGCGATAATTCCGGGAAAAACTCATCGATTTCTTCAACGCCATTTTCATTGTTGTCAATCCAAACATATTGTCCCAATTCCGGCCCTACTTCAAAATAAGTTTCTTGCCTAATCGAACGGCGCTGCGTACTCACCGAGTACCTTGACCGAATATTTATCCTCTCCGTTTCGATCTGATTTTCGGAATTTATGAGTAATGCATTTGTGTTTCGTCGACCTTGAATTACTTGGGCTTCACTGAAATTTTTATTTCTGAATCTCACCCTGTTTTTAGTAGAAAAGTACTCCCTCACATTCCATTCGAACCCATACTGCTGTTCAATAGCTGCATATTCATCAACAAACTGTCCGTTTTCAAGAATATCCTCATCGCGATAAGCAATACCAGCGGATACAACTCCTTGCTCAAATCGATAGGCTAAACCAGGGGCAACTTCATAAAACCGAAAGGAATTTCCAGCCAAATCATTTCCGCTAGATCGATCGCGCTTATTTTCGTGCTCAACGTTTATAAAACTGCTCAATCGATCGGTCAACCCGGTTTGTAAACTTGCCTGTTGCTTTAACCAGTTATTTCTAAAGTCTAATTGATTGATTTCTGTGGATGAAAATTCTTGCTGGTAATTAAACACCGAATTCGGCAGAATTTCAGCACCTATACTCACTGATTGCCTCATACTTTCTTGCCCGGGAAGGCTAAGCCGACCTGCTCCCAAATCAATTTCAATATTATCATTGATGAAAGCGCCAATCGAAAGTTCATCAACTTTTTCACCACTTATTTCGTTTTGGATGATGTTCCATTTTCGATCAAATTCTACTTCTCTGGTACGTTCAAAAGCTTTAAAATTTCTACCGCTTTGGCGATGTCGGTAATCGAAATCGAACACAGTTGCTCCCAATTCTAAATCACTAGCTTCAAAACCACCTATCAACGCAATATCTGCATTGTCATCATCATCCAACGATGAAAACCGGTTTCTATCTACATCACTCAAAGCAAATTCCCCGTACCACCTTATTTTCTCGGTGATTGAATGTGCCCCGTTTATCGAAATCATTTGATGCTTTTCGGGGGCCGGTAAATTCCTAAATGGCTCGTAGCTCCCTTGCCCCGGGCCTTGCCACTCATACAGAAAACCATTTAAAGTAGTTCCTACACGAACATACGAGCCATTTCCTTGCCCCACATTCGAAAATCGAACCGCTAAGTTTGAGGCATTTGTACCTGCGATATTTTTAAATATTTGATAAGATTGGCCTTGAAATAAAGTATCTATCAACGCATAACGGATATTAAAAGCGTCATCATCTGGATTATCAACAATTCCGGAAACTAAGGCATTTTGAATGTCGTCCCCCACCGATTCTATCACTTCTATATCGTCTCTAGATAAGCTTTGCTGAGAAAGCAGATCATTCCCGTCAGCCATTCGGATTACACTTACACCAAGCTCAAAACGATCATCCCACAACTTCTGGTTAGCTTCTCCAGCCAGTAATGTTCTACTGAATTCCTGATCTACATACTCATATTCTACAAAGATTCGCGTTTCATCCTTAATAAATACCTGATCGGTGAAGTAGATCTCTCCAAGGCCATAATCGATGATATATTCGTTTTCCTCTCCTCGTTCTACAAGCTCTCCATTTATATAAACGCGCTCGGTTCCTGCAAGAATAATCACAAAAGGCTCCCCATTTGAACCCGTCAATCGGTACGGTCCTCTCGTACCTTCAATTCCTTCAAATCGTTGTGTTGAAAAGCTTCCACGAACCGATGAAACTGCAAACTTAGTTTGATTTACATCACCAGAATAACTACCCGATGCACCTTGTAACCGGCGATTTAATTTCCCAAAAGTGGTATTGGTGAAATTCACATCCACGTCACCCATTTCTAATTGTGCTTGCTCCGATCTAAGCCGAATTAACACCCTATCAAATTCACGAATTGATTGTGTGGTTCCATCCGGTTGAAAAGGAATACTCTGATCCGTTAAAATGGCATCCAATCTGATATCGTCGGTAAGTTGCCCACTGAGTTGAAACTGAAGTCCACTTTCGAGGGCAAAGTCCTGGTTTGACCCTACGATTATCCCTCTGCTTAAACTCCCCGATTGCCGGATATCCGAAGAAAAGTTGGAACCGGAACGGATTCTCGGCCTTGAAACCGAATCACGATGTTCGAGGGTCGGGATGTATTCCAGCATTTCATTTTGTTGATACTGCCTGCTCAAGCTAGTCGGAAATCGTCCATAATATATAGACAAAGCCCTTTGATTGGCGATACTCGCTGAATCAAGTTTAGGGATATAAAATCGCCCCGTTTCTTGATCAAAATGCCAATCTGAAATTAGAATACTGTCGGGTAGAGTGCTTATAACGATCGAATGTTCGTCAAGCCATTTATCAAAAATAAGCGTGGTATCAGCTTTAGGAATGGGAATCTCGAAAGATTCGAATAGCAGTGACTGAGCTCGAACGGAATTAATCAACGAACAAAAACACAGGCAAATAAATAAGAGTAGTGCAAACCGTTGTACCATCGGTGCCAATCACATTCTGCAATCAAACGACTGCGTTGAGCATTAATATAAATGGTAGCGGTATTTCTGCTTATTTGGAATTAAAAGAGTTAAGACCTTTATCCAAAAAGGATACAAATTTTTCGGATGCGATGTAACCCAACTCCTGCGCCATTACTTGTTTGTTGGTTGGATCCAGAATTACGTAGGTAGGCAACGCAACATTACCTGTTAACTGAAACTGAATTTGCTGATTTTTTTGTGCATCAGCGCCGCCATCGGTGTAAAGTTTAACCAATTTCATTTGATTGAACCGCTCCCGAACCTCGGCCAGAGGAAATACATTCGATTCCATAGCTCGACAATTTGTACACGTATAACCGGTAAAATCGAGGAATACCGGAACTCCTTCGATTTTTGCTTGTTCGATTGCAGCTTCGTAATCCGATTCCCAACCGTCATCAGCAGAAACTGAACCGGTTCCACCCATCGCGGCTATGGTTCCAACCACACTCACATCAGTTTGCATTTTTGGAGGAAGCCAGCTGTCCCAAATCCCTAGCGAAGCCCCCATCAAACCGGGAATGAGATAAAAACTAAACAGCAAAAACGGAATGGAAAGTAACAATCTTCCTGTAGAAATAAACTCCGGCTTTTTCTCGTGTTTTAGTACAAAAACTCCTAATAAGTACAATCCTGCGATTAAGAAAATGGCGATCCAAAGCGCAATGGCAAACGGGCGACTGATGAGTCCCCACCCTAAAACTAAATCAACATTGGAGAAGAATTTTATGGCTGCTGCCAGTTCGATAAAGCCAAGCAACACTTTCACAACATTCATCCACGAGCCGCTTTTTGGCAACGATTCCAACCACTGCGGGAACATCGCAAATAAAACGAAGGGACTAGAAAATGCTGCCGAGAATCCAATCATACCAATGATAGGGTAAAACCATTCACCACCGGCAGTTGCGGCAAAAACAGCTCCTACAAACGGTGCCGTACAAGAAAATGAAACAGCTGCGATGGTAAAAGCCATAAAAAGGATGCCTAATACTCCACTACTCTCATTGCTTTTACGGTTGAGGAAATTAGTGAACTGATGCGGCAATTGAAGCTCGTACATCCCCAATAAACTCAAACCAAAAGCTACCAATACAATCGCAATAAATGTGTTTATGAATGGATCAGAGGCAAAATTCTGCGCTGCGGAGGCCCCAAAAATTGCTGCCAACATAAAGCCTATCAAGGTAAAGGTGATAATGATCGCAAAACCAAATAACAGGGCTTTGCCAACCCCTTTCTTTTCATTGCTTTGTTTACTGAAGTAGGAAACGGTGAGTGGAATCATTGGAAACACGCATGGGGTAAGCAGTGCTGCAAAACCTGCTAATATTGCAATCCATAAAAAGGAGAAAATCCCATCAGCTCCAAGACCCGATGACCTTACTGCCGAACCGGAATCAACTGAACTTGAGGAAGCGCCGCCAATCGCAGCTTCAATAGGATTATCAGAAACCCCAATTACATCAACGGTGACAATGATTGATTTACGCTTGGGTGGAAGACACACCCGATCGTCACACACTTGATAAAACACTTCGATGTCGAGTGTTTGGGTGCCGGTCATTTCTGTTTTTACGGCAACGGGAACTTCGAAATTAGCGAAGGTAGAATGCCAGCCTAAGTCGGCCTCAAAATTCGGATCGAATTCAATATCAGCCTTCGATTCCACTACTTCATCGGCAATAATAAAATTGTTCGATTTGGCTGAAAATGCAGTTGGATAAGGCCCTGCATCAGGATCGTTTAATACAGAATATAAATGCCATTCGCCCTCGATCGAGGCATCAATTAATATAGAAAAGCTATCGCCGGCTAGCACCTCATTAGGCGCCTCAACCACTTCAAATTTTACCGGGTCAGGGATTTGGGCGAATAAAAAAAATGGGGATAACATCAAAATGATGATCCCCATTAAACGTGTTGAATTCTTTTTCATCGGGGTTGCTTGCTGGTTTATCAAAGCGTGATAGAATGATACGAGGCTAAGTTTTGCTTTCAAAACTGCTGAAATAACAATTTTGTAACAAAATGATATTGCCCACCATTCAAGCAATCAGATGTTTGGGTCAGTCGTCTTTAACTACCCAGAATTTCACAGTTGGCTTTAAATCGCCAAGTAAACTTACTGTAGCAGTGTATTCGCCAAGTACTTTAACATCAGAGTCGATCGAAATATCTCTACGATCAACCATAATGTTTCTTTCCTGAAGTGCTTCAGCAATTTGTACGTTTGTTACAGTACCGTGAATTTTGTCATCTTCACCAGTGGTAACTGAGATAGTTAGCGAAGTTGCTTCCAAAATTTTAGCAAGATCTTTTGCTTCTTTCACAGTAAGCTCAGCCTGAATAGCTGCTCTCTTCTTCATTAATTCCAACTCAGCAATAGCTCCTTTTGTTGCCAAAACTGCTTTCTTTTGTGGAATTAAGAAGTTGCGACCATAGCCATCTTTAACGGCTACAAGATCACCGGCACTACCTAATTTATCGATGTCTTCTTTTAAAATAACTTTCATTGGTATACTCCCTGGATATTAGCGTAAGTTTTCAGCTACGTATGGCATAAGCGCTAAAAAACGAGCACGCTTAATAGCTCTTGTAAGCTGGCGTTGGTGTTTTGCACTTGTTCCGGTAACACGACGTGGAAGAATTTTTCCTTGGTCGTTGGTGAAACGTTGTAGTGTATCAACATCTTTGTAATCGATGTATTCTAGCCCTGCTTGGGTGAATTTACACTGCTTAACTTTACGAACGCTTTTCTTTGGGTGTGATGGATTCTTAATCATGAGAAATTTCCTTTAATGTTGCGATTACCCTTCTGTTTCTTCTTCAGCTACCTCAAATACATTCGGCACTGCATTTTTCTTTACTAACTCGCGATGACGCATCATTTTTGCATCAAATTTGAGCGTAAGGTAACGCATGTAGTTGTCGTCGATGCGTAAGAAACGCTCAACAACTGGAATTGCATCGGCGGGTGCCACTAGATACATATTTACATAGTATCCACTGTTCTTTTTGTCGATTTCGTAAGCAAACTTACGTAATCCCCACTCGTTAACTTCTTCAATTTCTGCGCCGTTGTCGGTGAAAAGCTTTGTAACCTGATCAACAGCTGCTTTAGTCTGTTCGTCTTCCAGAACAGGGTTTACGATGTACGTAAACTCGTAATAGTTTTTACTCATAATGTTTCTTTGGATGTTTCCGTTTATTTGAAAACAGTTGCTCTGGATTTTCCGAGCAACAGATAGCCTTAAATATACACAATTTCTAAGTTAGTATGCTACCTGCATTGCTAAATTGTTTAGCTCAACACCGCTTCTATCTTTGTAGCCAATTCAATGTCTTTTTCGCTCACTTTATTACCGATATCATGTGTTTGTAAGGCAATCCCAACCCGATTATATACATTGGATAAATTCGGGTGATGCCCCAAGTTTTCGGCTTCGAAGCCTACTCTTACAATAAAAGCCAAAGCTTCTTTAAAATCGTTAAACTCGAAATCTTTTTTAATCATATCGTCTTCGAATTTCCATCCATCTAACTCAGATAAAAGCTTAATAATTTTTTCTTCTTTTAATGGTTCCATAATGCTTTTTGTTTGATTATCTATGCCTGCTAGAACATAACAATCAAAATGAACGTTTTTGGGCTTAACAAACTTTTAATTTCAAATCTTTTATATACTTTAAAGCTGCTTTTTGAAAGCTCTTGAGTTATGCTATTTTCAGTCCGATAAGAGTTCAAAACCTAAATTCTTAGAGATGCCACAAAAATACAGACATACACTGAAATTCGTATTTCTACTTTTCGGGATCGTATTCATCCCAGATTTACTGCTTGCCGCTGAAGGTAGTGGGCATGGAATTGAAGGAAGCGGTTTAAATTTACTTTGGACCATCCCCTTCGCCGGAATATTGCTTTCTATAGCAATTTGTCCACTCGTAAACGAAGAATGGTGGCATCACAACTTTGGGAAAGTGTCGGCCTTTTGGGGCTTGTTACTCGTTATCCCGATGATTATAACCTTCGGTTTTGACGCAACTCTCTACGAAGTTCTTCACGCCTATTTGCTAGAATATTTTCCTTTCATAATTCTCTTGTTGGCACTGTTCACCATATCAGGTGGTGTAAGAATAAAAGGATATTTAAAAGGAACACCCGAGGTTAACACCGGAATCCTACTAATAGGTACAATACTTGCCAGCTGGATGGGTACAACCGGTGCAGCAATGTTGTTAATCCGCCCAATATTACGTGCCAATGCCTGGAGAAATACCAAAAAACATATTGTAATCTTTTTCATATTTCTTGTTGCAAACGTAGGTGGCTCATTAACTCCACTTGGTGATCCACCATTATTTTTAGGCTTTTTGCAAGGCGTAGATTTCTTCTGGACTACAACAAATTTGTTCTGGGAAATGGCATTTGTGTCAGTAGTTTTACTGATTATCTATTATGCTTGGGATAAGTATTTGTACAAGAAAGAAACCAATACTGCACCAATAGACGATGGTAGCGAGCCGCTCGGGCTGGAAGGTTCTTTTAACTTATTCTTGATTTTAGGTGTGGTTGCTGCTGTGTTATTCTCAGGGTTGGTTCACCTTGGCGAATTTACTGTGTTTCATGTACATGTAAAATTCGAAAATGTAGCTCGTGATGTTGCGCTACTATTCTTAACATGGGTTAGCTGGCATTTCACATCAAAAGAAAGCCGGGCTGCAAACGGTTTCAATTGGTTCCCAATTCAAGAAGTTGGAAAATTATTCGCCGGAATATTTATAACCATAATCGCCCCTATTGCAATGTTGAAAGCAGCTAATAATGGTGAAGGGGCATTACAGTTTATAAACAATGCGGTTTTCGATGGTTCAGGCGATCCTATTAACACCATGTTTTTCTGGATCACAGGATTACTCTCTGCGTTTTTAGACAATGCCCCAACTTACTTGGTTTTCTTTAATGCTGCTGGTGGTAACGCCGAAGTTCTGATGTATGAAATGACTCAAACGCTGGTCGCAATTTCTGCAGGTGCCGTATTCTTTGGCGCGTTAACCTACATTGGAAACGCACCAAACTTCATGGTAAAATCTATTGCTGATCAAAACGGTGTAAAAATGCCAAGTTTCGGTGGGTATATGATTTGGTCGGTAGGTATATTAGTGCCTGTATACTTATTAGTAACCTGGATATTTATCTAACACATTGCATACCAACTATTTTCAATACCGGGCGATAGTAATTATCGCCCTTTTTTGTTTTGGAACTCTACAAAACGCGCAAGCTCAATCCGTTTCGGGAACGGATTCTACAGAGTTCGCTTTTCTCCCGGCTGTTGCCTTTAATTCAGATCTTGGCCTGATTGGCGGGGGAGTTTTTAATTGGTATATCTACAAAGATAGTGTAGAACCTTTTTATGGTTTTATAAATCTAAGTGCGATTGTTTCAACCAAAGGTTTAGCGTCGTTTTCATTGTTTTATGATAAGCCCAAAGCGTTTAATCGAAACCTTCGCCTTACATCAGAAGTTTATTCATCGCGATTTTTTGAAGATGCTTACTTTGGAATTGGCAATTACTCGGTCATCAAAAACCCACCTGAAAATCTACCGGGTTATTATCAATTTAAATCCTTTGCTGCAGGCTTTCGAGTTAAAGGGAGATTCCCACTCGTTCGACCAAATAAAGCATCACAATTAGATGCAAACCTCATCATAAACACCCGCTACGAAACCCCTTGGGATAATGGCTCAGATCGCCTAATTACGTTAGATGCTCCCTTAGGCATTGATGGCGGTGTAACATCGATGCTAGGCTTGGGATTAGTCTGGGAGGCCCGTAACTCCGAATTTCAACCAACCTCGGGCACTTATGCAAGTTCCAACATCGAAATTGGAAATTCACTTTGGGGAAGCACCTTTGATCTTACCGTTTTTGAAAGTGAATTAAGACATTACTACACTTTTTTTCTGATACGAGAAATCACATTCGCAAATCGGGTTATGGCCAGATTCACCAACGGCGAGGTTCCCTACTGGAAACTCTCTTATGCCGGCGATGAGGAAACTTTACGAGGTTTTGAGAGCCGACGGTTTTCCGACGATCATGCAGTTCTTTTAAACAGCGAACTTAGAACATGGCTTTTCGAAATTCCCGAAAATGAGATGCGCTTCGGAGGAACATTATTTATGGATATTGGGCGAACATTTGCAGAAGACACCGATGTTAATACCATAAAAAATGATTTAAAAACAACTTTCGGTTTTGGAGCACTAGCCTCCTTTTTTACTCCCGATTTCATCATACGATGCGATTTCGGATTCTCAAAAGAAGGAACCGGTGTTTATTTTACCACCGGTTTTATGTTTTAAATCAACCCGCAGTTTTCGACAGTTCGGATTTTGGTGATCGCTCTATTCTTGAGTATAAGGTCAGATTCTTATCTGTAAAAAAGCGGAGCAATAATTTCGACCAAGAGGTGTGATAATACAGCGTATCGTAGAACTCAGGAGCCATTTTACGAAGCTTTTCGAGGTTGTTCCAGGGTATGCCCGGGAAGTCATGATGCTCGTTATGATAGCCAATATTAAACGTGATTTTATTTAGCCAACCGTAATACGAATAGGTTTCCTGATCTTCATGAACCACGTAATGCTCTTGAATCCAACGAGCGCCAAGTGGGTGTAAGCCTAAGCCAAAAACGGTTGATAAAAACAGGTAGAAAAACGCATATGGCCCCATGAAGTATAATATGGCTACATCGAATAAAATTACGGCGGCTACATTTACGTATGCCCATTTGGTTACGTAATTCATGGTGTGCTTCCGAAGTGGACGTAAAGAAACTGCTAGCGGCTGTAGCAGCATCCATAAAATTTTACCAAAAGGTGTGTTTTCTATCAGTTTTGCCTCCCAATGCAAAGGAAGATCAAAATCCATATCGTACTCCCCTTGATGAGAGTGATGTTTGATATGAGTAACCGAAAAAATTGCATAACTCGGCGTGCACGAAGTAAGATTAGCTAATATCCCCGAGAGCATATTTGCCGTTTTATTCTTAAACACCAGATGATGCGTACACTCATGCTTTAGACAAAATGCAGAGTGATTAAAAAACGCCCCTACAAAATAAGCTGCTCCTACTACCCACCAAAAAGATGCATCGTTTACCAGATAAGCGATAATTAATTGCCCGAAAAACAGAAACAATATCCAACCAAATGTGGCCGGATTTCGACCGTACAATGTTTTTACCTCCGGATGAGATTTTAGGATAGCTCTGCGACGCACCACGTGAGGATCAATAGTATCGGTTTGTATATAATTTGATTCTGCCATATCTAAAAATTGAATGAGTGAATTTGAATTGGTAAGAAATTGATCACACTAAGAAGTAGATCAAACCTCCCCCACCTACTACCCAGCAGTAATACGCAAAGTAATGAAAGCCCTGTTTCTTTAAAATGATAATCAAGTATTTAAGAGCGTAATAACCAGAAATAAAGGCTGTGAAAAACCCAACCAACAAGCTAGAAATCTGTGAATTACTAATCCCAACTTCCAGTACTTCACCCATCTGCAGGATCATGGCACCTGCTATAACAGGAATCACCATCAAAAAAGAGAAATTCGCAGCTTCCTCTCTGCTGATACCCAAATATAACGAAGTTGAGATCGTAGAACCGGAACGGCTTATCCCTGGGATCATCGCAAAAGCCTGAGCTATACCAATCATAAAAGCTTTTTTTGTTGTAATCTCGCCTTCCGGATTCTTGATGAATTTAGTTAGAAATAAAATTATCCCAGTTACAATCAACATCCCACAAACAAAAATTGGATTCATAAAAATACCCTCGATGTAGTCTTTAAGTGTGAAACCAACTATAAAAGCAGGGATCATACTAATCAGGATAAAACCAATTACCTTAACGTCTTTATCTGTTTTTGCAATCGATGGTGCGCCAATAAATCGAAATAGTGCTTTTATCAGATTAAGTATCTCTGTTTTGTAGTAAATTACGATACTGCACAGTGTACCAAAATGAACTACCACCTCGAAGGTAATCCCCATTTCGGTATCGCTATTCAGTATATATCGCCCTAATGCAAGATGCCCCGAACTACTTATTGGTAAAAATTCTGTTAACCCTTGAATGAGTCCTAGTAAAAAAGATTGTAAAATGTCCATTGACGTTTGAAGGTTAAGATGAAAGGCGAGAAATTAAGAACTTAATTAATAGATAACTACCAAACTTATACAATGAGCGAGCAAACTATTGACATGGAAGCACTGCAGAAGAAAATTGAAAGCAGCAGTGTGTTTATCGATGATATTAGAGTAGAATTGGACAAAGTAATTATTGGCCAACATTATATGATCGATCGGTTATTGATTGGATTGTTAACCAATGGGCACGTATTACTTGAAGGAGTACCCGGTTTGGCTAAAACGCTCACAGTATCGTCGCTTGCTAAAGTGATCGATACCGATTTTCAGAGAATTCAGTTTACTCCGGATCTTTTACCTGCCGATTTGATTGGTACGCTCATCTACAATCAAAAAGAAGGTGATTTCTTCGTAAAACAAGGACCTATTTTTGCGAATATCATTCTTGCGGACGAGATTAACCGTTCACCGGCAAAAGTACAGAGTGCCTTGCTCGAAGCCATGCAGGAAAAACAGGTTACTATTGGCGAAGAAACCTTTAAGCTCGACGAACCATTTTTAGTGCTAGCTACCCAAAACCCTGTAGAACAGGAAGGTACTTATCCACTACCGGAAGCGCAGGTTGATCGTTTTATGCTCAAGCTAAAAATTGGATATCCAACTGAGAACGAAGAGTTGGAAATTATGCGACGAATGGCAAAAACGGGTTCCAAAGTAGAGTTATCAAAAGTAGTTGATGTTTCTACCATATTAAAAGCGAGGGAAACTGTTAATGAAATTTATATTGATGAAAAAGTAGAGAAATACATTGTTGATTTAGTATTTGCTACCAGAAAACCCAAAAATTACGGACTTGATGATCTAGTTGATTTAATTAGCTTTGGGGCCTCACCACGTGCTACTATTAACTTAAACCTTGCAGCCCGAGCTCAGGCCTTTATGGAACACCGAGCATACGTTACTCCCGAAGATGTACGTACGATTGCAATGGATGTGCTAAGGCATCGCATCATCCCTACTTTCGAAGCCGAAGCTGAGGATATTTCTGCAGAAGATATCGTAGAAAAAATTATGCAGAACGTATTAGTTCCGTAATACTATTTCTAATTTTTAATATTTCAATAATTCTATTATAGTTTAATGTAGATTTTACATTAGATGATAGAGAATTATGAAAATTAAAATGGTTCCTAGGGGGAACATTTCAAGCTCGAGGAAAAAAAGCTCGAAATATTCGCCATTAACTGAAGCCCTGTCTAAGCTAAAGCCCGGTGGCGATGCTGTTCAGGTTAAGTATGCCAACGAAAAAGAGCTTAGCTCGGCACGTAATGTGGTATATGCATATAACCGTGAAAACGATAAAAAGGTGAAGAGCAAGAAAGACTCGCAGAATAAAATTGTATTCTTTTATTTGAAGTGATTTAATTCACCTCAAAATAAATTCCTTTCTTCTGCAATTGTTCATAAATCGACTTATTAAACTTGAACAGTTTGGCTGGCCTTCCTGCTCCCTTTTGCTCTGCAAACTCATTTAGTTCTTCAATTATACCATAGCTCATTACTTTCTTTTTGAAATTTCTCCTGTCGATAGGTGATTCCAATAAAGAATTATATAACTCTTCCAAATCTGAAAAAGGAAACTTCTTTCCCAATAATTCAAATCCAATTGGTTCATATTGTACCTTAGTACGTAGCCTTTTGAATGCTACCTTGATAATTTTATCGTGATCAAACGCCAATTCGGGTAACTCATTTATATTAAACCATTGAGCTTCACTAGCATCAGTACTTGCATACAACTCTTTATAAGTTTCAGAATTAATTAATCCAAAATAAGCCACAGTAATAACACGGGTTCTGGGATCTCTTTCTACCTCACCGAACGTATATAGCTGCTCTAAATAATTAATTGATAGTCCGGTTTCTTCTTTTAACTCTCTTTCAATCGCTTGATCTAGATTTTCATTTTGTTTAATGAACCCACCGGGAAGTGCCCATCTATCTTTGAACGGAGAATACTTCCGCTTTATTAACAGGAGATTGATACCTCTAATTTTACTGTACCCGAATACTACAGCATCTACAGATATTCTTATTTCATCACTCATTAACTACTGTTTTTATTTCAATTAATTTATTCAACTACACTCAATTTAGTTAATTGTGTAAATAAAACGCAATTTTAATTTGCCATTATCAAAAAGGTTTATATCTTATTTGTGTCATTTTTACACAATTAAAGGAGCAGTATTATGTTAGGTGTTAATTATCTTAAATTCGACCCAATGAATTACGTAATGTATTATCGAAACGGAAAACTAATTAAAGAAGGAAAGGGTCTCTCCTTTTTTTATCTCAATCAGAATTCATCTATTGTTTCAATTCCTCTAAATAGTCAAGACATCCCATTCATTTTTAAAGTTCTATCTAACGATTATCAAAAAGTTAGTGTTCAAGGACAAATTACATTTGTGATAGCAGACCCCAAGAAAATCGGTGATCTACTTGATCTTACTGTTAATAGATTTAAATCATATATATCTGATGACATAGACAAGTTATCACAGCGAATAATTAATGAAGCACAGACAATTGTAGGATCGTTTGTGCAAAACCAATCTGTTACTTCTGTACTAACACTGCGAAATGAGCTTGATAACGAGCTTTACGAAAGTCTTAAAAAATCTAAAATCATTAACAGTCTAGGTTTAGAAATACTCAGTGTTAGCGTTTTAGGAATAAACGCAGATCCTGAGATGCAAAGAGCATTAGAAGCAAAAACAAGAGAAGCACTTCAGCAAGATGCAGATAAAGCTATCTATGATCGGAGAAACTTTGCCGTTGAACAAGAGCGTAAAATCAAAGAAAGTGAATTAAATACCGAAATCGCTGTTGAAGAAAAACAAAAACAGATTGCTGAGAAAAAAATGGAAACTGATTTGACATTACATGAAAATGAAAATCAGCTCAAACAGCTCCAAATGGAATCTGATCTGGAACTTGAGACAAAAAATAGTGACTTAGTTAAACTTAAAACAAAGAATTTAAAGCAAGAAGCTGATGCTCGTGGCTATCAATTAGAGGCAGAAATTAAAGCATTTAGAGATGTAGACTGGAGAGTAATAAGTGCATTGCACTCAAATGATTCTGATCCAAGAAATAATATTGCTATGGCTTTCAGAGAGCTAGCTAGTAATCACAATAAAATTAATAATCTAAATATTTCTCCTGATCTGATTCAGAATCTTTTAACTCAAGAATCATGAAATTTGAAAGAATTATAGTAGTAAGATCTAAGACTTTTCTGGAAGAATTAGTTGAGCGTTTTAATTCTAAAGAACAGGCAAAATTTTATTTAGAAAGATCTGGTAGAAATTTTACAGAGATCATTAATGATCATGAGAATTTCTATCAATCGTTAAATCAAATTCGACCACTTTTAAATCTTGTTGAACGTCATAAATTTTTAGATAAGTCTTTCCTTCCTAATTACATTTTCACTGAAGGCGATTTAATTATTGGAATTGGCCAAGATGGACTAATAGCTAATATTGCAAAATATGCTAATGGACAACCAATAATTGGTATAAATCCAAATCCTGCAATCTATGATGGTATTCTTTTACCATTTGAAAATCTAACAGAGAAAGATGCATCGAGAATTATACACGGCGAATATGATAAACGAAAGGTAGTTATGGCTCGAGCAGATTTTAGTGACGGTCAAAGCCTACTAGCTTTTAACGATTTTTTCATAGGCCCTAAATCGCATACTTCAGCGCGTTATAGTTTAAAATTTGAAGAAACTGAAGAAAGCCAAAGTAGTAGTGGTATTATAGTAAGTACCGGAATTGGCTCTACAGGCTGGTTAAGCTCCATTAATAATATGATAACATCTTTAGGAGGGAAGACAGATAAATTGAAATTAGATCCTAAAATTGAAAAACTCTTTTTTGTAGTACGTGAGCCATTTATTAGTAAATCATCAACCGCTTCTATCACCCATGGAATAATATCAAATAAACAGCCACTGATCATTCATTCTAAAATGGTAGAGAAAGGAGTATTGTTTAGCGATGGAATCGAAACAGATTTTGTCTCATTCAACATCGGAACATCAGTTGAAATTAGACCTGCAAAAGAAAGAGCCAACCTAGTTCTAAATTAAAAAAAGCCCTGCATCTTGCGATACAGGGCTTTCTAATTTCAATAAGAATTGAGAAGTATTAGTCTTCTTTTTTCTTTTTTGCTGCGGCAGCTTCTTCAGCTTCCATCTTTTCTTTTAAAGCAGCCAAACCACTCATTTCACCAAGAGTCGGTGCCCCTGTTTCCATGTTTGCTTCTTCTTCTGCTTTCTTAGCCGCTTTAACTGCTTTCTTCTGATCAGAATCAAGCTGGCTTAAGTCGATAGATTTACCTGCTTCGTCGAATTTCAATACGAATGCTTCGATTTCCATTCCATCTTTAAACTCAGGCTCAACCGCTTTCGTTAGGTTTAGGAATGCTTCAGCGCCGTTAGTCAATTTCACAAAAGCACCACGATCGGTTACTTTCACAACTTCTCCTTTCACTTCGGTACCCGGAGATAATTCACGTGCGTAAATTTCCCAAGGATTTTCAAGCACTTGCTTGTGACCTAATGTGATACGACGGTTGTCGAAATCTACACCAAGGATAACCACTTCGATCTCCTGATCTTTGGTTACTACTTCGTTTGGATGCTCAACTTTATCTTCCCAGCTAAGGTCAGAAACGTGGATCAAGCCGTCGATACCAGGCTCAAGCTCAACAAACACACCAAAGTTGGTTAAGTTGCGAACAAATCCATTGTGCTTAGAACCGATTGGGAAACGCTCTAGGATGTCTGCCCATGGATCGTTGGTTAATTGCTTCACACCAAGTGAAATTTTCTTCTCGTCTTCGTTGATGTTCAACACAATACATTCTACCACATCATCTTTCTCAACAAGTTGAGATGGATGCTTGATGTGCTGAGTCCAGCTCATTTCAGAAATGTGAATTAAGCCTTCAACGCCTTTTTCAAGCTCGATGAATGCACCGTAATCAGCGATAGAAACTACGCGACCCTGAACTTTCATGTTCTCAGGATACTTACCGTGAATTTCTTCCCACGGATGCGGTTGTAGTTGCTTCAATCCAAGAGATACACGCTTGCTACGCTCATCAAAATCGATAACCGCAACGTTTAAGCGCTGATCCAATTGAACGATTTCGCTTGGGTTGTCAACACGTCCCCAAGAAAGGTCGGTAATGTGAAGAAGACCATCTACGCCACCAAGATCGATGAATACACCGAAGTCGGTAATGTTTTTAACGGCACCTTCAAGAACCTGACCGGCTTCGATCGTTTCAAGAATTTGCTCTCTTTGCTCTTCAAGATCACTCTCGATTAGCGCACGGTGAGAAACAACCACGTTTTCGGCAGCCATGTTTAGCTTAACAACAGCAAATTCCATTGTTTTGCCAACATAAGCATCGAAATCACGCACAGGACGTACGTCGATTTGCGAGCCAGGTAAGAATGCGTCGATACCAAATAGATCAACAACCATACCACCTTTAATACGGCGCTTGATAAGACCTTCAACCACTTCGCCGGTTTCGTGTGCACCTTCAATTTTTTCCCATGCAAGCAGGATGTCTGCTTTACGGCGAGATAGAATTAATTGACCTTCTTTATCTTCAACGCGGTCTAGGAATACTTCTACTTCGTCGCCTGGTGCCATGTTTTCGAGCGATTTGTTCGAAAACTCATTTACGGCAATAATACCTTCAGATTTAAATCCGATGTCGATTACTACATACTTCTCATCAATAGATACAATTCGACCGGTAACAATTTCTTTTTCTTCAATGGTGTTTAATGTATTCTCATACATTCCCATTAATTGGTTGTACTCGTCGGCTGTGTATTCGTCCGATGGGCTATCCAATTGGTCGTAAGTGTAAACTTCTCCTTCAACATCGCCACTAAACACATGCGTTAGCGCTTCTTCTTTTACTTCTTCAGCCATTTCTTCTGCTGTGGCTTCAGTGGAGGTAGTTTCTTGAGTTTCTTCAACTACTGCTTCTTCGGTAGCTGCTTCTTGTTCGATGGTTTCTTTTTTGTCTTCTGACATTGTACTGTTTTGTTAATGTTTTACCTCACAACCGACTTTCGGGAGTGGGATAAGGTTATTATTTTTGTGTGGCATTTAAATGAGGGCGAATTTGCTCGCAAATAAAGGCTACTTGTTCTTTAAATGAATATGAAGTGGTATCAATTTCGATAGCATCTGATGCTTTCTTTAATGGATCTGAATCGCGATTGGAATCTATGTTGTCTCTCGAGGCAATGTTTTCACGAACTTGATCTAGACTTACATCGGAGTCGCCCATTTCTTTTAGGCGACGCTGTGCACGAACTTCCAGATCAGCGATCATAAAAAACTTCAATTGTGCATTCGGAAAAACAGCAGTACCGAGGTCTCGGCCATCCGCTATATAGTGGTTTTGCAACACGGCATTGTGCATCAATTTGTTAATAAACTCGCGCACTTCAGGCATCGCTGCCACCGTGCTCACAGAATTGTTTACTTCCTGAGAGCGAATTTCTTTCGAAACATCATCACCATTCACATACACATTAAAGAAAGCATCAGTGTATTTAAAACTGATATTGACTTCATTCAAAGTATCAAAGAACTTATCTCTGTTCTGATCAGACTTGTTATAAATCCATGTGGCAGCACGATATAGGGCTCCAGAATCTAAATATTGTATATCTAATTTTTCAGCTACTGCTTTCGCAGTCGAACTTTTGCCGGATCCTGCCGGTCCATCTATAACTACTATCATAACAGAATAGCTAAATTAAGTTTATTCCTTTTTATATTCAATCATTTCTTGTTTAGTATTTTAGGAACCCGTAATTTTCGAGTCTTCAAAACTTTTGGACACACAAAGAGAAAATTTAATTATCCATGCCACAAAATAAATCAGCTATCAAGCGTGTACGTCAAAACAAAGTTCGTAACGAGCACAACACTGCACGTCGTTCTAAAATGCGTACGCTTGTAAAAAAAGTGCTAAACGAGACTGATAAGGCGAAAGCTGAAACAGCATTAAAAGATGCCGTTTCATATTTAGACAGAATGAGCGTTAAAGGCATCATTCACCAAAACAATGTTGCTCGTAAAAAAGCACGTCTCACAAAGCACGTTAATAATTTGTAACTCCATTCCCGAACCCAAGAGGTAACCACCCATGAAAAATTCAAAAGCAATGCTTGTAATTTTAGATGGGTTCGGAATTGCGGAGAACCCCGAGGTTAGCGCTATTGATAAAGCGCACAAACCATTTTACGATTCACTCATAGAATCATGCCCACATACGCAACTACTTGCAAGCGGGGAACATGTAGGACTTCCAGATGGCCAGTTCGGTAACTCCGAAGTTGGCCATTTGAATATCGGGGCGGGTCGAATTGTTTGGCAAGCCTTGTCTAAAATAAATAAAGATATTCGCGATGGTGATTTCTTCAACAACGAAGAGCTCATGCGCGCAATCCAAGCTGCAAAAAAGAAAAACAAAATCCACTTAATGGGATTGTTTTCTGATGGCGGCGTACACAGCCATAATGAACACTTGTTCGCACTTCTACAGTTGTGTAAAAACCACGGCATCGAACAAGTGTATGTTCACGCCTTTACAGATGGCCGCGATACAGCTCCCCACTCCGGCATCACTTATGCCAAAGAATTTCAAGCTAAAGCAGATGAAATAGGTGCAGGTGAACTTGCGTCTATTGTTGGTCGCTACTACATCATGGATCGTGATAACCGGTGGGAACGCGTTCAAAAAGGCTACGATTTATTAATTCATGCCAAAGGGGAAACGTTTACTTCTGCGGATGAAGCTTTTGAAGCCAGTTATGCCAATAAAGTAACCGACGAGTTTATCAATCCGGTGCTGTTGAATACCGATCCGGAATCAAGAATTGCGGAAAACGACACCGTTATCTTCTACAACATTCGTGGCGATCGCGCTCGGGAAATTACGCGTGCATTTACTGAGGATGGTTTCGATGAATTTGAAGTAAAGTCTAATCTGAATTTACATTACACCTGCTTTACACAATTCGATGCAACTTTCGAAAACGTACATGTTGCCTATCCCCCACAGATTCTCACCAATACGCTAGGCGAATGGGTAAGCAAGAAAGGACTGAAGCAGTTTCGCATTGCCGAAACCGAAAAGTATCCACACGTAACGTACTTCTTTAATGGCGGAGAAGAGGTACCAAACGAAGGCGAAGATCGATTAGTAATTCCAAGTCCAAAAGTGGCAACCTACGATCTTCAACCGGAAATGAGCGCCCCTGAAGTTGGCGACAAACTGATTGAACAACTAATGAGAGATTATTACGATTTGGTGATCCTCAATTTTGCAAATCCTGATATGGTAGGACACACCGGTGATATGAATGCCGCCATTGCGGCTGTTGAAGTGGTAGATCTGCAATTAAAACGAGTAGTTGAAACTGCCAGCGAACATGGCTACCGAACACTTATTATTGCCGATCACGGAAACTCCGATCAAATGGTAAAACCCGACGGCAGCGCTCACACCGCGCACACAACATCACCTGTTCCCGCTGTTTTGGTTAATTTTCCGGAAGAAATTGCACTTAAAAAGGGAATACTTGCCGATGTTGCCCCCACTCTGCTCAAATTAATGGAGCTAGATCAGCCTGAAGAAATGACAGGCACTGCCCTTTTTTAAGCAATCTAACGTCATTTAGTTTGCTTTTACTAACCTGCTCTACTACATTCGAATTGAAATGAACTAATTTTACGATTGGCTCGTTTTTTGCCCTAAAGAGAATAGAATTTTTCATAATAATAGGACTTATCACATGGAGGGTAATTTTTCAAGTAAGGTTCGTGACGTCATACAATTTAGTAGAGAGGAAGCTTTACGACTTGGTCACGATTACATTGGAACAGAACATCTAATATTGGGCATTGTACGCCTGGGTGATGGTGTTGCCGTACGAATTTTAAAAAATCTGGATTGCGATTTATTCAAGCTTAAAAAAACCATCGAAGATACCGTTCGTGGTACCGGTGGCTCTGTAACCGTTGGCAATATTCCGCTTACCAAGCAGGCTGAAAAGGTGCTTCGAATCACTTATCTGGAAGCAAAGCTATACAAAAGCGATACGATTGGCACCGAGCATCTGCTTTTATCACTTCTAAGAGATGATGAAAACATAGCCGCTCAAATCTTACAACAATTCAGCGTTTCTTACGACGCTGTTCGTGAAGAACTTGATTTAATTATATCCGGAAAATCTCGTGAAGACTCGGATGAAGGCGATGCACTAACCGCAAGCGCAAGCACGCCTCCTTCTAAAGGATCTCAGGGTTCCGGAAGTGCAAGAGAAAAACGCATGGACAAATCGAAAACTCCTGTGCTCGACAATTTCGGGCGCGATCTTACTCAAATGGCCGAAGAAGGAAAACTTGATCCTATCATCGGTCGGGATAAAGAAATTGAACGTGTGGCTCAAGTATTGAGTCGACGTAAGAAAAACAATCCGGTTCTTATTGGTGAGCCCGGTGTTGGTAAAACTGCCATTGCCGAAGGTTTAGCTGCACGCATCATTCAACGAAAAGTATCGCGTGTATTATACGACAAACGCGTGATTGCACTTGACCTTGCTGCTTTGGTTGCCGGAACCAAATACCGCGGACAGTTCGAAGAACGTATGAAAGCGGTAATGACCGAGCTCGAAAAAACCGACAACGTAATTCTGTTTATTGATGAGTTACACACCATCGTAGGTGCCGGTGGCGCAAGCGGTTCATTGGATGCATCCAACATGTTAAAGCCTGCGCTCGCCCGAGGTGATATCCAGGCAATTGGTGCAACAACGCTGAACGAGTATCGCCAGTTTATAGAAAAAGATGGTGCTCTAGAGCGACGTTTTCAAAAAATTATGGTGGATCCAACCACGCCGGAAGAAACGGTTGAGATTCTTAATCAAATTAAAGGCAAATACGAGAAGCATCACAGTGTAAATTACACGCCAGATGCGCTAGCTGCCTGTGTGAAACTCACCGACCGATATGTAACTGATCACTTTTTACCGGATAAAGCCATTGACGCTTTGGATGAAGCCGGTGCTCGTGTTCACTTAGCGAACATCACTGTTCCTAAGCACATCATCCAACTGGAAGAAGAAATTGAAACCACCAGTGCCGAGAAAAACTCGATGGTTAAGAAGCAGCGTTTTGAAGAAGCTGCCCGATTGCGCGATAAAGAGAAGCGTTTAATCGAAGACCTCGAAGTGGCTCAACGCGAGTGGGAAAAAGAAAGCGAAAGCATTGTATTTGACGTTGTTGAAGAAGATGTAGCTTCTGTGATCGCTATGATGAGCGGTGTTCCTGTGAACAAAATAAGCCAAAACGAAGGGCAGAAACTCCTCAAAATGAAGGAGAGCTTAGCCGGTAAAGTGATCGGACAGGAAGAAGCCATCGTTAAGCTTACCAAAGCTATCCAACGTACGCGTGCCGGATTGAAAGATCCTTCTCGTCCGATTGGTTCGTTCATTTTCTTAGGACCAACCGGTGTTGGTAAAACGGAAATGGCGAAAGTACTGGCAAAATATCTGTTTGATAAAGACGAAGCGCTCATCCGAATTGATATGAGTGAGTACATGGAGAAATTCTCTGTATCTCGTTTGATTGGAGCGCCTCCGGGATACGTGGGTTACGAAGAAGGCGGTGTTCTTACCGAGAAAGTTCGTCGTAAGCCGTACAGCGTAGTTTTACTGGATGAAATTGAAAAAGCTCACCCCGATGTATTCAATATCCTGCTTCAAGTGCTGGATGATGGAATCCTAACCGACAGCCTTGGTCGTCGTGTTGATTTCAGAAACACCATCATCATCATGACTTCTAACATTGGAGCTCGTGATATTAAGAATATGGGTAAGGGCATCGGTTTTGCGGATATCAACGAAACAGCGTTTGATTACGCAAAGATGAAGACTACCATCCAAGATGCGTTGAAGAAAGTATTTAACCCGGAATTCCTGAATCGTATTGATG
This sequence comes from Balneolaceae bacterium, assembly GCA_034669965.1. Classification (GTDB taxonomy): domain Bacteria; phylum Bacteroidota; class Rhodothermia; order Balneolales; family Balneolaceae; genus HXMU1420-13. The sequence continues at coordinate 171,844 of JAXMOK010000001.1, forward strand.
ATGTAATCACCTTCAAGCCGCTTGAAAAAGAAGACATCTTCAAGATTATCGATATTCTATCAGTTGAGTTGTTCGATCGAATTAAAGAAATCGGCTACAATGTGGAAATTACCAAAGGAGCAAAGGACTTTATCACCGATAAAGGCTTTGATCCGAAGTACGGTGCTCGTCCGCTAAAGCGAGCGATCCAAAAATATATTGAGGATCCATTAGCTGAAGAATTGCTAGAGCATAAAAAACCGGAAGGTTCTACCATCAAAATCAAAATGAATAAGAAGCGCGACGACTTAGAATTTGATTGGGTGGAAGCCGAAGCCAAAGCTCCGGAAGCAACTGATTCGAGTGACGAAACTAAAGACGAATCGGAAGAAGCGAAAGCCTGATGAACATTGAACGTTGAACATTCAACGTCGAACTTTTAACATTGAAAAGCCCTGCTCTATGAGTTGGGCTTTTTTTGTTGATTGAGTCATCCTGAGTGACAGCGAAGGACCAACTGAATTTGAATCAGATTACTTGTTTTTTGTTGATTAGAGTTGTTGCGAGGGGCACGAAAACACTGGTAAGAAATTGAAATTGTTCGACGCGGCAATTTCCGTTTAAACCACTGAGTTCACAGAGAACATAGAGTATTGATCCCTCTAATAAGCAGTTTTTGACTGGCTATTTTTATCGAGTCATCCTGAGTGACAGCATAGGATCAGCCGCAGAATGAACTAAAACAGCACTTCTTGCTGGCTCGAACTTTCTGATGAAGCATCGTCCAGCTAATGCGGGATCATTAGGAAATAACATCGAAAGCAGGAATCTGATGTTTAATTAAGAATTAAATTTGAAGATTTTCGATGGGACTTTGGATTTCTTTCACACTTCGAGTTGTGACATGCGTATAAATCTGAGTGGTTGAAATGTGTTTATGGCCCAGTAACTCTTGGATGAACCGAATATCAGTGCCGGTATCTAACAAATGCGTGGCGAATGAATGTCGTAAGGTATGCGGCGTTGCCTTTTTCTTAATGTTGGCAAGTTTTCGGTGTTTTCTCATCAGGTTTTGAATGGAAGCGCTTGAATATTTACCACCGTTTTGTCCTTCAAATAGATATTCTTTAGGATTGTACTCCGTAACATATTGCCTTAACAGGCCAAGCACTTTGGGAGATAATAACGTATATCTATCTTTTTTCCCTTTAGCTTGATGGATCCGAATTTGCATTCGATTAGAATCGATATCGCTAATTTTGAGATTTAATATCTCACCTACCCTTAAACCTGCCGAATAGCACAGAGTAAAAATTGCTTTATGCTTTAGATTGGAAAATGTATTCAAGAATCGTTGCACTTCTTCAACCGATAAAACTTCGGGAATGGTTGAAGGCTTTTTCATTTTGATATTGAAATCAAAATCGATGGGTTCTTTTAACACTTCCAAATAAAGAAATTTCACAGAGGCTAAAAGTTGCTTCATCATTGAATAGCCGTAATTCAAATCAATAGCTGCATAATTAAAGAACTGATCTAGAGTATCTGATGTAACGTTTTTTACTTTGTGTTTCTGAATAAAGTCAATGAAAATCCTTATTCCACTAAGATATACATCTATCGTATTCTTACTGTAATTCTTTAGGATAAGCTTAGCTTCGTATTTTGAAATTAATTCATTTTTATTCACTTTATCCTCCACTTTTACATAGAATAAACTGAATAACACTTAAAGATGAAATAGGGATAAAATGAACTCAGTTCACTTTACTCTATTGTTAGCCGCAATTAGGTTTGTAGCTATCTGCGTCTTCATTGTTCATTTTCCAGTAGAAGATTTCCCAATAACCACTTAATGAATATCCCATATCCCTATAAAGCTTCCTGTAAACCTCACTGTTTTTGTTGTAACCCATGCAATTTAGTAGCGGGCATAAATCATTAAGTGAGATATTTTTCAAAAAGTGCTCTACATCTGGGTTTGCCTTCCATCTTATTACACCATTATCAGTTTCAATTATTTCATGTTCGTGGTGTGCTTCTTTTTTAAAAATCTCTTGGTAATCCTCTACTTCAATTTCTGATCTATTTAAAGTTTTCATCTGTTAATCTTAAAAGCGGCTAACAATGGCTATAAATAAAAGCCTTTGCTAAGGTTATTTTTTGAACTAATAATTTGTTATACGGCTTCAATTCATAGCCGTAGGCGTTAGCTGTAATTATTGCAACTCATAATGACGATAACCAGTAGATTAAACCCAGTAAACTCAATAATAACACCAGTTTTCTTTGTGTTATTTATTGGCGCTCTGGCGTATATGATGGCATTGATTTCATTCAAGAACGTGAATGATGGAACAGTAGACTCAATTCTGAAAACCCCAATTTATGCGAGCGTGATATTCTTCGGCTTGCTTATTTGGCTTGCCAACTACTACATTAAAATATGCAAAACAATACAGATCAATGATAAGGGAATAACATTTAGTAGCATTTTCAACTCTGAGTTTATAAACTGGCATGAAATTGAGAACATCGAACTAACAGGTAAGCAGTACATACTAATGTCTCCAATGGAAGCAACCAATTTCAATCTGAAAAATGGTAACCAAAGACAGATTGTTGCCTTCTACTATGAAAACATGGACACCATGAGGAGAGTTCTTGAACAAGTAAACGAATGCCTAGCCTCTAATAAGCCGATCGAATTAAAAGCCAGAAAGAAGAATATTAAGAAAATTGAGCCACTAGGGTTTGTGAATACTACTGGGATGACTAAGTACAGTGGGAATCATTTCCTCTCATTCAATGGACTCATGATTTATGGTTGGGTTATCTTCTTTGCCTACTTAGGATTAATCAAAGAATCCCCGAACACTTTTGAAACGAATCTAATTGTGTTTATCTGTGTGTTTGGATTCTTCTATGGATTAATGGGTTATCAACTTCACTACTATTACATTGATAGTGAACATCTCGTGATTAAGAATCACGTATGGCCATGGAGAACTCATAAATACAGAATTTCAGATATCAAACAAGCTGTCTTCGAAGTGCCACATAAGATGTCAACTTCATTAAGAATCATAACCAAGGACTATAAGTCATCACTTTATCCAGGTGGAAGTCTGAAAGATGCCACTTGGGAAGAACTCTTAAAAGAATTTAAAAACTTGAAAGTGAACGTGAGAAATGAAGCGATATATTGAAAATAATACAGCTAACAAGCGCTAAAAATGAATATGCGAACTGAGCACTTGGATATGAAGCCAAAAACATCAAACTTAATCTTGTCTAGCTACTGGGTCGCATACTCATTTTAGCTGGACGTTACCCATTCACCACCTCATCCTATTATCTTCAGCATCGAGGTCGATAAGTTTGTTATAGGGATCTACGCCTACTTCTACGGGTTTCTGATCAACGATTAGCCGAATACTATTAGTTATCGCAGTGATTTTGTGTTTCTGTAGATACAACTCCAGAAGCTTAGAACTATCTTTATCGGTGGGTTCTCCAAAAATGCCAATATCCAGGTAATCTGCCAGTTCCAGCGATTGTTGTGTACGAGCGGTTCCATCACCGGCCTCCTCTTTTAACACTTCTAAATCATATAGTCGATTTCCGGCAGAATCACTTCGAAATTTGCTAACCTGAAAATCGATCTCCACCTGATACTGTCCGTTTTCAAGTTCTGTGGTAGTTACATCCACTATTTTATTATCGTAAAGGGTAATGGTCTCAAACATATCTGTGATGGTGTACTGCAGCGAATCAGGAGTGGCAGCACGCAAAACATCTACCAGTTCTAAGGTGGTAGTATAAGGCGCATCCTGAAATTTCACTTTTTTCACGTATTCACTCAACGCGGCATTCATGGTCTCTTCTCCGATGTAATCACTTAAAGCGTACAGAACCACCGACGCTTTGGAATAGCGGATATACGGCTGATTATCTTCGAAGATAACGGGTTTTTCCCCTTTGCGATCTCTGCCACGATCGCGTAAATATTTATCGGTGGCATAGCTTAAGTATTTGCGCATTTTCCCGGAACCGTATTGCTTTTCCAGCACTTTCAGCCGAACATAATCGGCGAGACCTTCGGCCAAGACGCCTGAGCCGGCTACATCTGCGCCAATTACCTGATGTGCCCACCATTGATGCGCCATTTCATGCACAGTTACATCAAATGCGTAATCTACTCCTCCATCTTCGGTATCATCCACATCAGCAATAAAACCGCGACCTTCAGAGAAAGGAATGGTATTGGGAAATGCCTGGGCAAAATTGCCAAAGGTTTTGGGGAACTCTATAATTCTGGCTTGTGTATGCTGGTACGAACTAAAATTTTCTGATCCATAAGCTAAGGCTGCTTTCATTCCGTCCATCATCCTCTCCAAATTATACTCGTGCCCTTTGTGATAGTAGATTTCCAAGGCTACATCCTTCCATCGGTCCTTTTTCACTTCGTAACGGGCAGAATTGAAGGAGTAAATATTCAGCATTTTACTATCCATTTTATAATGGAAATATCGACGACCGTTCTCGATCCATTCTTTTTGCAAATACCCAGGTGCAATGGCCATTTGATCGACCGAAGTACTTACTGTAGCTTCGAAATGTACCCAATCAGAATCTCTCGACAGAGAATGATTACCCAATGCGCTACTATCAGACGGAAGTGGTGAAGGCTCGAGATCTGGCAAGCCATATTCTCGGCGAACCTGATTATTTTCAAGTACTCCACCGGGATAACCTAGTGATGGAAACAGTTCAAAATTATTAAGGAAAGTCCCATTTCTTAACACCGGGGAATGTTGGGTTAAAAAGGTATTGGTTTTATTCCATACTTCGAAACTAAGTTCCAAGCTATCCCCCGGCTGCATAGGTTCGCTCAACAAATAGTGATTAAACCTGAACGTGGTATCCTCTAGAATTAAGTGTGCGGATTTATCGAAAGAAAAAGCGTTGTGGTAGTTATTATATTTGATGAAGAGGGTGTCGATGGGCACATTCGATTTATTCACCAGTTTGTATGTACCGCCTGCTTTAAAATCCTGAGATTCAGGAAATATATCTATGGAGATAAAAGTATCCGTTATTCGTGGCTGAACGGCTCCTTCATGTTTTCCATATTTGAGTTCCCATTCCGCTTGATAGCCTTCAATTTCTTTAGATGAAGCCCGTAGATTGGCGATGTTATCTTCGTAGTAGATTCGAAATCCCATCCCCAAATAGCCAAGTAGAATGATTGAAAACGTAATTTTCATCGGTCGATTAAACCGAAACTTCATTCTTTGCAATCGTTCTTTAAACGAATGTGGGATTCCCCGAACCATCAACAGACGTGCTCCAATCAAGAGTAGTGATCCAGCCATCAACCAATAAAAAGTGTAGGCATAAAAAGGATTCAAACTGTTCCCAAAACCGTTCATATCAGAGTAAGTGGTCCACTGTCCTCTTCCAAAAATAAACAGATCCTGTTCGATGCCTAACATAAATAGAATCGGCGTCGCAAAGGTCATGAACATAGCAATAAGTACAAAAGTGCCAACGTAGGCATTTCTAACGAGCGTTTGAATGAAAAAGGCGAGCATCGTCCACACCATATATCTCAGCAAGTCAATTCCAAATAATCTACCTATATAGAGGTCTATTTCGAAATTAGTGTAGCCGCTGTAAAGCTGGAAACCCAAGCCCGCAATCATGATAAACATCAGCATCAAAATCTGCATATAGATGATGGCCATGAACTTAGATCCAAGCAGCACCCAATCTTCTGTGGGCGTACTATCCACCAGATGCAGCATGTTTGTACTGTGTACCCGTTGAATCAGTAACCCTGAATACAAAAAAGTGCATACAATCATCGCGAACTGAAATGCTTCGCTGTATTGCAGCATCTTCCAGGTAACGGGAATCATTCCGGTGCCCCTTACCACATCGGCTTGCGAATGTTCGATCAGTAACACAAGAAGTCCGAACAAGGCTAACAGTATAAAAGGCCAGCTTTTAACGATGTATTTGAGATCCATGACTGCAAGCCGAGCCATCACTTTTAACTTGTTGATAAACGAATAGCCGTACACCACATCTGGAATATTCACTCTTGTTGATTTACCAAATGAATGGGATGGAATGGCGCTGCTTTTCTTCTTCAAAAAAGAAAAAGTAAGTGCCTGTTGACCAAAGTGAAAAGAGCGATAAACAAGTCCTGAAATCAACGCAGTTATTGAAAGCCACATCAATCTATTGTAAATAATTAGTTCGTTTATAGGAACATGGAGGCTATTTCTTTCGATGGTTGACCAGTATTGCATAGAGTATTGTGTAGCCGTAAATCCAAATGGATCCAAGAAAGCAGCAATGATTCGATTTTCGGGATCCTGAAGCAAAACATCCGTCAACCCTTGAAATAATGAAAGTCCAATCACGGTGATAAAGCCAGCCGTCAAACTTCGGGTAAACACCACAATCGCAAAAACAATTAATCCGTAGAGTAAGGCATTTGGTAATGAATACACCAAAAAAACGTGCATATATGATTGCAGATCGAAAGCAATAATAAGCTGTTGATTTGTGCCGGGGAGTGAAAATCCAATGGCAATACCAATGCCGATACATGAAATGATGATGGAAACGATAAGCAGTGCACTTAGAAATTTCGCCGTCAGATATTGTGCTTTTGTAAAGGGATAGGAATACAAAATGGCGTACATGTCGCTTTTGAAATCACGATATACCGACACTCCAAAAATGGTTGGAAACAGAAAGATTAGTAAAGTTGAAAGCGTGTTAAATATTCCTGTAATAGATGAGGGAGAATTCGCGATAAACGTAGCATCTACCGTGGTGCTGATATCATCAAAAAATCCCGCTAAACTTGCAGCAAGAACCAATGCTGCAGTAAAGAATATAGTGCTGTATATATAGACCACGGGCTTGCGGAGCCAATAAGAAAGCTCGTGCTTGAAAATAGAAATGAACATAATAATTGCTTTCGGATAGAGATTTAGAAGAGTTTATGCTAGTGTAAGCTCATCTTCTTTAAGAGCATGGAAATACACGTCTTCGAGATCGGGCGCGGTGAGATGAAATTCACCTTCAGGTTCCGAATTTGAATAAACACGAAGATTTAGCTGATGCTCCTGATTGTAATTTGATGAAAGTACATTCAAACTCATTTCCATCGATTCCAATTGTTCTGGTGCAACCACTCCCTCCCAAATTTTCCCCTCAAACTCTTTCAATGCATTGTTGGGGATGGCATTTTTTAGGATTTTTCCCTTATTCATAATGGCCATATCGGTACATAATTCTTTCACATCATCTACAATATGTGTCGAAAAAATGACCGTACTTGTAGTACCGATACCACGAATTACGTTTAGAAACCGACTTCTCTCTGCGGGATCAAGTCCTGCCGTGGGTTCATCTACAATGATCAATTTGGGTTTGTTGAGCAGCAATTGGGCTATGCCAAAACGCTGTTTCATTCCGCCCGAGTAGCCTGCCACGTGCTTTCTTCTCACATCGCTTAGATTAGTGATGGCCAGACATTCATCCACCAATTTTTTGCGATCGGATTTTGATGCCACTCCTTTCAATGTGGCGAGATAGTCAAGTAAATCCTCTGCCGACATTTTTGGATACACACCAAACGTTTGAGGCAAATAACCGAGGCATTTTCTTAACTCGTTTTGTTCGCTAAGCACATCCAAATCGCCAAAGGTGATCGTCCCGGAATCCGGAAACTGAAGCGTGGCAATGGTTCGCATCAACGTTGATTTGCCTGCACCATTTGGCCCCAGTAAGCCAAACATTCCGGTACCAATTTCTAAATTGAGATCATCAATTGCCTTTACCCCATTCGAATACGTTTTTGTTAAATGTTGGATCGATAAATTCATGGAAAAAGCCAGTTAATTTTGATTAGACATTGGGTATCAGCGATTGGGGTTATATCTCTTGATGATTCTCCCCTCTCTTATTTATAAATCTTTCTTTCGATACGACCACACGGTGGTGTAAAAGGAAAGCACCAGCAAAAACACGGTGAATCCAAGCATGAGCAACATTCCCACTGCATTGGTTGGAAAGATATCAACCAAAAACCCGGATGACGAAGACAGAGATGTCCACAGCATTACCGGCAAGACAAAAATTATGACCGATATAATCAGGCTTAGTCGATAAAACACGAAAAAATAAACGGCCAGCTGAATAAAACCGTAGAGAATCGCAAAGACGAATAAGCCCATGCTTGTAAAAATTGGCTCTGGTTGTATGAATAAAACCAGAGCATTAAATACCAAAAAATGCAATACTTTATTTGCAACTACTATAATTGAACTCGAAATGAATCGCGCGAATACAATCTCTTTTCTGGTAACGGGTAAACTAGCAGTATGTACTCTTATCTTGTTAGAAGATTGATCGACGGCAAAAACCCCAAGAATAACCATGATGATATTGCCAATACCTGACGAGAATATCCCCAAGGTATTTGTATTTATAAATGTGATTGCCATGCTGAAAATCAGAATGAACAGGGAAAGTGCAATAATTGACTTTTTATAGGCTCTGAAATCACGATAAACGAGTTGGGTAGTCATAGATGTATTCATAGGTCTTTCCCCTGATAGGTGCGCATTGAGATGAATATGGAAGTCCCCAAAATGATGATCCCAAACACGATTAATTGGCTAATTATCCATACCGGAGATTGCTTTAGAAAAGCGTTAAACCAACTGTAGATTAAGCCAGCAGGGTTTAGAGTATTGATGGTTATAATGGCTGTTATTATCAAAGTGATGAAAAAACACCCATAAAAGAACGAGCCTTTCACCAAGCCATATTTGAATGAAAAGGGGAATGAAAAAGCATCGGTTAATACCATTATCACGAAGGCAAAAATCCACATAGGCGCTTCGTACATAAAGCTATGTTCTGCTCGTAAAAGCTCTGTTGAGCTTAGCACAACTGCAATATAATGCACGCTCAAGGTAACTACAGCGAGTAGCGCTGAAGAACTGTAAGCCGCTATTACCATTTGCTTTCGGGTAACAGGCAGTGCTGCAAAAAACAAAGCCGCATTAGCTTGAAAATCGAAAAGGGTAAAAAGCTTAGAAGCGAATAACGTACTCAACACAACTGCTAAAATGTACAGCTCAACTTCGATATCAGCTTCCACTCTTTGCGCAATATTGAATCCTGCAGAAAAGCCTGCAATCATTATAAAAAGCAACAGCAGATACTGTTTTTGAGCTCTAAAATCTTTAATTATTAGCGAGAGCATCAGTTCGTGCTTTTGAATTTCAGGTTATGATAAAACATGATGTCCTCTAAGGATGCTTTTTCATACACCGCTTGTTCACCAAAGATTTTCTTAGATGCATGTACGTCTGCGCTCAGTCCTTCAAAGCCAAATTCCCCTTCTCTTACAGCCACAAAACTTTTTGCAGAACTAGCATTCAGTAAATCATTTCCACCTTTCACAATCGCAAACGATTCGTTGACGTCATCTTTTGTTTTTGAAAACACCACCTGCCCTTGATTTACATAGGTGATAAAATCGGCAGCTTGCTCTATGTCGCTAGTAACGTGCGATGAAAACAGAATCGACTTATTCTCATCTTGCATAATTCCTCTTAACACGTCGAGCATTTCTCTACGAACAACAGGATCTAAGCCCGAAGTAGGTTCATCCATAATGATGAAATCGGCATGATGAGACAGCGCAATCGCAATCGAAGCCTTCATATTCATTCCCCGCGAAAACTGCTTTAATGGCTTATTTAAAGGCAATGTAAACCGATCCAGCAGATCATCGAACACAGTATTATCCCACTGTTCATAAAACGGCGCAACTACATTTTTCAATTGTTTGAGGTTCAGATGCGGATAAAAGGCAGGAGTATCAAACACAAAACCTATGCGTTTTTTAATGGCTACTTCTTCTTTTTGGTGATCTAAGCCAAATACCTTAATCGAGCCCTCTTGCTTCATCACCAAATTTAAAATGGTTTTTATGATGGTGGTTTTTCCAGCTCCATTCGGCCCAATTAAACCCATGATGTACCCCGTAGGAAGGTTGAAGGATACATTTTGTAAATGAAAGCCTTTATAGCTTTTACAAAGGTTCGTAATCTCTAGTGCGTTAGTCATTCTCGGTATATAAAATGGTTAAAATCTCTTGTAATTCAGCTAACTCAATCCCCATTCGTTGGGCTTCTTGCACAAGCTTCGTCATTTGGTCTTCGATGGATTTCATTTTCTTCTCACGAAGCAGTTCCATGTTTTGGATGGCTACGAAAGTTCCTTTTCCTACCACAGTATCTATAAAACCCTCCTTTTCAAGTTCCTCATAAGCTCTTTTTGTGGTAATCACACTTATATGAAGTTCTTGAGCCAATTTCCGGATAGACGGTAAGGGAGCACCCTCTTCCAACTCACTTGAAATAATCTGAGTTTTAATCTGAGAGCATATTTGCTGATAGATCGGCTCAGGAGATGCATTTGAGATTATTATTTTCATTAGTTGCTAGCTTGATGAACACAATCGTAACGAGTGTTACTAGTGTGTATATTGTATATATACAAATGTACACTACCCCTTTATAAATTCCAATTTATTTTATTCACCTATTTTTATGATTCAATTGATATGATTAATCCTGATTGCTCAAAATCTAACTAAGACCAGTCTTTAGTGAACTTATTACCCTATCAAAAGGAATTAACCTCGAGGATTGATATAAATAGAAGAAGACGGGAAACCGGATTATAAGAACCGATGCATTCAGACAAATTAATGAGTAGAAATCACTTACGATATTGTATAAAATGAACCTGTATCATTAAGCGTAAGCCGATGTATTTACTTTTCAAGTAATTCACTGATCTTCATGTAATTCTATTTAATTATTAGAATAACAACTATAAAAATTAAAGATGATCAACTGTGCATACGTATACAAAACGAAACAAAGCCTTGTAAAGCTTCGTTGATTAAAAAACTGAGATAACATGAATTCAATTCGTGTTAAGCCAATTTTTCGACAATAGTAGAAAGAAGACAAAACAAATAGCAGCTTGTTAATTGAAAAATATGGTCTTTAAAATCAAATAATTCTCCAAGTCAACTTGAAATTATATTATACCATAATAAATATTAATTAAAAGAATAATAATTGAATTCAATATTAGACAATAGAACCAAATTATCCATAGGAACATTTATATTAGTTTCTATATTTCTATTAATAGAGCACTTTAATGGAGGTGTAGTTACTCATCATTTACTTGCAAGAGAAGATTTACCGGGAATTTCAAATTGGTGGGGTTTATTAACAATTCCTCTCCTTTCCTGGATTGTTGCATCCTTAATAAACCATAGAAGATATATAGAAGCGAAATCAAATCAGAAGACTGAGATAAATGAGGATAAAGACCTTAAAAGTTTTCTTGCAGCTTTTTTATTTGGGATTATTATATCAATGTTGTGGGAATTTAATCTTGAGAACATATTGCAATATTTTATACTATCTCCACTTCTCATTGCTTTTTTTAAACCAGTTCACCGTCCAGAATTCTTATTGGGCTTTGTACTTGGACTGATTTACACATTTGGTGGAATATTGCCATTAATAATAGGGTTTGTGTTATTGCTGATTAGCTATTTGATAAACAAACTCATACAATTTTTAAAAACTGTTTTTGCATTTAAATCAAATAAATAATTGATTATAAAATATAAACCCAGTCGCTTACAACGTGAATACCTAATACCCCTCTATACACAACAAATTAGCATCAATAAATAAAATCATGTAAGTAGAAACAGCTGAATTAAATGAGCGAATCGCGAAAATTAATTTCGGATCTATTTATTTGCATTATATGACTAGAATAGCGGACACGAAGGTGATGCGTCTATTATTAGATTTTCACCAAGAAAAGCAGCGTTCTCGCTTTACGTTTATTCTGATACAGAAAGAAGTAAATTATTATTAGCTGAACTCGGTAAATTCAAAATGGGAAAGCTAAATGGAATGCAGGACATACCGCTTTAGCGAATATTTTAAGTTGGACTTTTGGTCCAGTGTACTTTGTTTAGCTTTCCCGTTTGCATCAATAGATCTCAATGAATAGGACAACAAAAATCATACGAACCTGGAAAGGCTGGACAACACTAGAAAATGCTCCAGTCTATGAGGATATGCTTATCAATGAGGTGTTTCCTGAAGTAAAAAAGAAAGGCGTTAATGGTTTAGAAAAAGTGAGTATCTCGACTTCAGAAAAAGAGGGCGAGGTGGAATTCTTCCTAATTCTTCAATTCAAATCATTAGATGAAGTTAAGAGCTTCGCTGGTGAAAACTACGAAACAGCATACATTCCAGACAATGCAAAACGTGTTCTTCTTCGATACGATGATAAAGCCCAGCATTTCGAATTAAAAGAGGAACTACTATTTAACACAAGTGACATAAAATGAGATATTTTTTTGATTTTAAATTTGATCAGCTTCAGTTCATTTTAAAAAACAAAATTCGACTTATACCCCACCTCGGATAACATGCAGAAGGAGGCTTTCCGAAATGCCATACTTTATAATTACGATTTCATTGATCAAAATGATCTTTCGGATAGTCTTACATTCAATAGATATAAAACACTGTTTGGAGACTCCTTTGATTTTGCTCTAAGTGAAGGAAAACCTTTGTTAGATAAAGAAACTACTTTAGTAGAGTGGCGGAGTTTATTCAAAGAAAATAAAGCAACAACTAAACTTACTATTGATCGAGTAGAAGTTTCTGAAAATATGGCCTATTCACTTTATCATTATGAAGTAGTTTTGACAAATATTAAAACTGGTGATTTATACTTTGAAAAAACTCAGTCAGCCGTTGCTATTCTTCGAAAGAATAAAAAAGGAGAATGGAAATTTGAAGTGCTAAGTTATAATTAGAAACAAAGCGTTATCTATGCATAACAAGAACCGATCGATTTAAATAAGACGAAATAATGCAGAGAATAATTTACTACGTAGCAACTTCAATAGATGGATTCATTGCAGGACACAACGACAATATAAGTGACTTTGCGGCAAGTGGAAAAGGTGTTGACAAATACGTGGCAGATTTACAAGAATTTAAGACTGTGATAATGGGTAGGAGAACCTATGAATTTGGATATCAATATGGACTTGAACCAGGTCAACCTGCTTATCCTCATATGGAGCACTTTATTTTTTCCGGTTCGTTGAAAATTGAAAAATTAGCCGACTCAGTTCACATTGAGAAATTATCCATCGACCGAATAAATGATATAAAACAGTCTTCTAAAACTGACATTTACTTATGCGGAGGTGGAGAATTCGCAGGTTGGCTATTAGAAAATGGGCTCATAGATCAACTGAAGTTGAAATTAAATCCTATTATTCTTGGAACTGGAATTCGACTTTTTGGCAATTCGAAGGCAAAAGCTAAATGGACACTGACAGAAACCGAATCATTTGAAGACGGCCTAAAAATTCTAACCTATGATATTGAAAAATAATTAAGCGATTCCCGCCAAACCTTCGCTAAAAGTCTTTGACGTATATGCTTCGCTGAAAAGTCGGGCGATAATTCAAAGCTCCTCTTCTCGTTCGTCAACCGTCGTAAGTCATTCGTCGTCTACCTCTTCAACAAGCTAATCGCGAAGCCACCGCCTTCCGCTAATTGAATGGTTAGCAAAGATGATCTGTCGACTTCAATTTCTTCAATCTTGATTGCCGTTGGGTTGTCATCCCAATGAGCATCTTCGGCATCTTTATAGATTACCACATCGTACTCGGCATCCCCTTCCAGAAAATCGAAATCGATAGTTAGTTCACGAGCTTCTTCGTTGGTGATTCCACCTACAAACCAGTTTCCGGTTTCGCGTTCTTCACGAGCGATGGTTACATAATCACCAACTTCGCCATTCATCACAATGCTCTGCTCCCAATCTACCCCAACATCGCGGATAAACTGCAATGCCGGTTGACCTTCATAATTCTCAGGTAAATCGGCTGCCATTTGTACCGGGCTATAAATCACCACATACAACGCCAATTGCTGTGCCAGCGTGGTACTCACTTGATTATCATCACGATACGGATCTAGTTTGATGTTGAAAATCCCCGGTGTGAAATCAATCGGTCCAGCCAGCATTCGAGTAAAGGCAATCTTTGGTAAATGATCCGGTGGGTTTCCGCCATCCATTGCCCATGCGTTAAATTCTTGTCCGCGCAAACCTTCGCGAGAAATCAAATTCGGGTAAGTGCGTCGGAGTCCCGTTGCTTTAATCGGCTCATGAATATTCAACGCCACCTGATATTCAGCAGCTTTCACAGTTGATAAGTTGTAGTGGTTCACCATCCATTGCCCGTGGTGGTATTCTCCATCCGGAATAATCGGCCCTACATAACCCGTTTTTACCGAGTGCATATTATACTTTTGCATGAGTGCGTAAGCAGTATCTATTAGCTGCTCGTAGGTTCTTGGAGCCGCTGAAGTCTCATGGTGCATGATAATCTCCACACCTCGTTCGGTTGCATAGCGCACAACTTCGTCGATATCGTAATCCGGATAAGGTGTTACAAAATCGAATACCCCTTCGCGATCGGGGAAACCAATCCAACGCGCCCAGCCGGTGTTCCATCCTTCAATCAACAGCCCTTTTATTCCGTTTTCGGAGGCAAAATCGATATAGCGTTTTGCGTTTTCGGTGGTCGCACCATGACGAACAGACGTAGCTTCGTCGGTATTCCACGTGCTCATATCCTGCGTTTGCTCATAATCCCAAGTGGCAATTCCAAGGTGCATTTCCCACCATATTCCCATGTATTTCATCGGGGTGAACCAGCTCACATCGCCTAATTTATTTGGCTCATTCAGGTTCACAATCAATCTCGATTCTATCAAATCACCGGCGTTATCCGTGATCTGAATAGATCTCCAAGGTGTAGCAAAAGGAAGCGCCCGTTTTACTGCATGACCTAATCGGTCCGACTTCACCAAACTGCTTCTCATCGAAAGATTGGTGGTGTCAACGAGTAAGGTCATTCCTGCATAATCCCACAAATTTGCTTCATGGAAGCTTAAATGGGTGCCGTCATCCATGCGCATGGTAACTGGGGTATTAACCGAATTTTCAGGGATGTGTGTAGCAATTAAATTGGCAAGATTTGCACGATACGGATCTACTTCAATTTCAGAAAACTTCGATTCGGTGTACAATTGCTCGTAAATATCCCAATCGCCCGGTTGCCACCAAGTAGTATGATCGCCTGTAAGATTAAATTCTGTGCGTTCGTCGGATATGGTAAGTGTATCCTGCCCTTTTTGCTCGTGAAAGTAGTATCGAAAAGCCACACCGTCATCATATGCTCGAAAGTATAGATCAATTTTCCGATTTGGAAGACCTTCTTCTTCCAATTCTACTTTCATCTCGTTGTAGTGATTGAGCACTTCACGCTGCTCGCCCCAAGGCATCTCCCATGTTTCTTTGGTTGAGGATTTCTTCCCTCCCACCATCACAAAATTACCAGCCATCGGGGACTGATCGTTGAATTCGAAACCCATGGTTGAAGTTTCGATAATTTCGGTTCCTTCTTTGGTCACACGATAAGTCGGTGCACCTTCATAATCCAAAAGAAATTCGATTGCCAGGTTACCGGATGGAGATTCTAGTGTGGTGTCGGTTAAATTACCTGAGCACCCTAAAATTGAAGCGATGGCAAATATCAACAATACTGCAAATAGTCGAAGCATGGCACTATAGTTAGAGTAGATTTGAATAGTAAGTGGAACGGAAGAGACTTAAAACTGTGCTCGCAAATTCAGCATTTTATCAAGTCCTAAGATGGTATAACGTCCGTTTCCGGCACGTTCCATAATAATCTGATGACGGAGATTCATCGTTCCGTTAATATCTTTTCGTGCGATTTTTCTAGCTGCCACATTAACGGTATGAGCCTGCAAATCGGAGTAAGTAGCTGAACCACTGCCGGTAATTGCAACGATTATTTTATCCTCAGGACTGTAGTTCGCGTAAATAACGCTGGTATTTCTAAAACTTGTAGAGCCTGCCCGTTCTTTATTTCTTATTTCGTAAGCTGCTGCGCGCCCACCCGAGTATATAGTGACAAACAATCCATTTTCTGAGAATGAAACTCCTTTTACTTCTTGGTCAAATTCAAAGGTACCCAAGTTATTCCCAAATTGATCTAAAATTGTAATTTCATCATCGGTCCCCTCTTTCATCGTAGCAATAGCAATCAATTCCCCGGATGCCGCAACATTAACCGTTCTTATTGCACGATCTGAGCTCGAAAAAATATCGAGTACCTCCAAATTGTTTAGTACAAACTTGGCACGAGAACCCGCTACTCCATTTCTGATGATTTTAGGATTATAAATGACCATAGTTTTACCGGTCACATTGGTGGCAAATTCTGATATGGCTTCTCCCCCCTCACTCTGCGAACTGTTAGACACTGATTTACGAATATTTCCGAAGGAATCGTAGAACAGAAAATTGGCGATGTTCTCGCGCACAACAACGTTTCCATTGGGCATCGCGTAAGCTAACAACGAGGGATCTGGCTCCCCCGGATGATTGTAATCGGCCTCTAAAATAGTTGTAAAGCCTTCCATTACCTTAACTCCGTTTTCCGAAACCGAGGCTTTTAAAACATTATGAAAGTATTCAGTTGTGATGACATCTAAATTTTGAGCAACTACAACATTGGAGAAA
Source organism: Balneolaceae bacterium (assembly GCA_034669965.1). GTDB lineage: Bacteria > Bacteroidota > Rhodothermia > Balneolales > Balneolaceae > HXMU1420-13. Next base: position 188,608 of record JAXMOK010000001.1, read on the forward strand.
ATTGAGAAAAAAATTACGACAAATACGCTACGTAACATGGAGCATTTAAATTAAATTAAGGCTTTAAAGAAAGGGATTTTTCAAACAAAGTGCTTTATTTGCTTAGGCTTTTTTTAGAAATGACTATCTTCCCCGATACTTGAAAATATATACTATGAATTATCATCTAATTACCGGCGGTTGCGGATTTGTTGGCCGCAATTTTGTTAAACGACTTTATAATACTACCAACGATATCATACTATTTGTTGATGACTTATCGGTTGGCACTCATCCATCAACTTGGTTACCGGAAGGAACTTCACTGCATAAAACCGAAAATGGACTAGAAATTTTTGGGGATGATGAACGATTAATTTTTCTCAAGGCAGATATTCGTGTTCTGCTCGAGCACATGATCGAAGACAGCGATTATTTAAACAAGACCTATAACTTGAATATTGATGGCTTCAAAGATGTATTTCATTTTGCCGCTATTGTTGGTGGTCGTGCTACTATAGATGGCGATCCGATGAAAGTAGCACTCGACTTGGCAATTGATGCTCTGTTTTTCCGATGGATTTGCCTGAACAAACCCGAACGAGCACTTTACCCAAGCTCAAGTGCGGCGTACCCGGTTGATTTGCAAACCGAATCTGATGCCATTGCATTATCAGAAAGCGACATTGACTTCACACGTATGGGCCAACCCGATATGACCTATGGCTGGTCGAAACTCACCGGCGAGTATTTGGCATCTATCGCAGCCGAGCACTATGGTGTTTCTGTAACCTGTATTCGTCCGTTTTCCGGTTTTGGGGAAGATCAGGACCTTTCCTATCCTGTACCTGCAATAGCACGACGTGCCGCTCTTAAAGAAAACCCTTTCGAAGTTTGGGGAAGCGGTAAACAAGGTCGCGATTTCGTGCATATCGAAGATGTTATGGACTGCACGCTTTTGGCAATGGATCATATTAAGGATGGAAGTGCCATCAACATTGGAAGTGGAAAACTCACTTCTTTCCTCGATTTGATTCAAATTTTCACTTCGTTTGCCGGTTACAATCCGGAAATCAAACCTCTGCTCGACAAGCCGGTAGGTGTGCATTCTCGTTATGGTAATATGGATTATGTAACTGAGAAACTAGGCTGGAAGCCGAAGCTAAGTATTGAAGAAGGAATGCGCCGTGTGTATGATGTAGCCGTAAAAAAATATACCTGATATGCCTAAAATCGTATGCTTTGGTCCCGGACCAAAATTTAAAGGCGGTATTTCGAATTACAACACATCGCTGGCTAAAACGCTGGATAAAGATCCCGAAAATGAAGTTCACATTGTTTCGTGGACTAACCAGTATCCTTCCATCATACCGCGCGAATTTGTTGATAAATCAAGCAAATCCGATTTTCTGGAAGGCACTCGCATTCAGGTTAAATACATCACCAATTACAACAATCCGCTGAGCTGGAAAGAGACTGCGAAGTACATCGACTCTCTGAATCCTGATAAAGTAATTTTCCAATGGGCGATTTCGATACAAGGAATCCCCATGGGCTCGATTGCAAAGTGGTTGCGAAAACATTCGTCAGCTGAGGTCATTTTTGATCTGCATTTCGTGGTTCAAAAAGAAGGTAGCACTATTGACGAACGCCTTACCAAAATGGGGATAAAGCATGCCGAAACGTATATCACACACGCATACAATACCGTTAAAGAGCTCAAATCCCTTTTCCCAAACATGGATATGTTGGTAAATGAAGACGGAGTTCGATCAAATAAAAAAGGCCAACGAAGTGTCATTAAGCTTTTTCATCCGGTCTATGATTTGTACCAACCCGATCCCAACTTCGATGTGGAAGCGTTTAAAAAAGAGCTCGGCTTAAAAAAGAACGTATTTCTCTTTTTTGGATTCATCCGGAAATACAAAGGATTACATAACGCCATTAAAGCCTTTAAGAAAGTGGCGGAGCAGAGAGATGATGTTTCATTCCTGATTTGTGGCGAGGAGTTCTGGGCTACACTCGATACTTCCAAGTTTACCACTAAACTGAAACGCTTTTTATTTGGGATTGCTCAGGCTCTGTTTTTAAAGAATAAAGAAAGCGAGCAGGATTATCGCCCACTCAAACTCGTTGACGAACTCAATCTCTCAGACTCGGTGGTTGTGAAAAACGAATTCGTTGCCAACGAAGATGTTCATAAGTATTTTCAAGTGTCTGATTGCAGTATCCTGTACTACCTCACAGCTACTCCATCTGGAGTTGAATCGCTCACTTATAATTTCGAGTTACCAATTTTGGCTACTAACGTGGGGCACTTCCCCGAAACGGTTAAGCATGGCTTTAACGGCTATTTGGCTGATGCAGAGAACATCGAATCGATGACAGAGCAAATGCTTAAGTTTTTAGATTCTCCCATACCGAGAGAGAATGTGAGCAAAGCTGCTGAGTTTATGAGCTGGGAAAATTATGTGAAGGCAATCCTCAAAAACTAAATGAAAATTATTCATCTTTTTTTCAATTTGGTATTGCCTTCCAACCATAGAAAATCTTATCTTTCTAGTCTTTGAAAAAAGGCGGGGAGTGGCGCAGCCCGGTAGCGCATTCGCTTTGGGAGCGAAGGGTCGCAGGTTCAAATCCTGTCTCCCCGACAATTAGCTGGAATCCTTGACCGAGGATTTCAGTTTTTTTAACACATTGACATTTTGAATAGTAATAGTTGAGCGCCCATTCGCTGGTCGCACAGCTTTAGGGAACGGTTTCAAAACTCCGTTTTGTAGCCTAACCAAATTGACATTTTGAATAGTATTAGTTGAGCGCCCATTCGCTGGTCGCACAGCTTTAGGGAACGGTTTCAAAACTCCGTTTTGTAGCCTAACCAAATTGACATTTTGAATAGTATTAGTTGAGCGCCCATAGCTCAACTGGATAGAGCAACTGCCTTCTAAGCAGTAGGTTTCAGGTTCGAGTCCTGATGGGCGTACTACTACTTTAAAGGCGACATGGCCGAGTGGCTAGGCAGAGGTCTGCAAAACCTCGTACGGCGGTTCGAATCCGCCTGTCGCCTCAAACATTCGGGCTTGGTTGCTCGACATATAGTTCATTGAATTTACTGATGCCGCGTTCGTCTAGAGGCCTAGGACGCCGCCCTTTCACGGCGGTAGCACGGGTTCGAATCCCGTACGCGGTACATTATATCAGAATCATGCCAACGTTTATACTTTATTTTATACTCGTAGTATTTGTAATATGCACTTTCGGATATTGGTTATTAATAACCATGACGAATGCCCATTACGATGAAGATTCTGACGATAAGAAGTAGATGGAGCCTGTAGCTCAGTCGGTTAGAGCGCTAGTTTGTGGCACTAGAGGCCGTGGGTTCAATTCCCATCAGGCTCCCCAATTATTGATAACTACGCCGCGTTCGTCTAGGGGCCTAGGACGCCGCCCTTTCACGGCGGTAGCACGGGTTCGAATCCCGTACGCGGTACAAAAGCCGGTTAGCATTGCTAATCGGCTTTTTTTATGTCTTTTTTAAAGAGCTTACTACTGAATAGGTAAAACTTATCACTAAAATGATGTGAAAGTGTAAAAAGCTAAAAGTTTGATTTTCAATCCCTAAGTATATTCCCCAACTATAATAAATTACTAATAGTGCTTCTATCCAAGTTGTTGGGGATATTTTACGAGGCCTGTAAATTTTATCTTTTGTTGTACCCTCCTTCCCAACAATATTGTACTTAGACGTTCGATGAAAAACTTTGTTGTTAGTTAGATATGCATCTAAAATCGAAACTAGCTGTAGAAATGTAATTCCAAGTAACAGAAACGCTAATGGAAAAATCGATTTAGCAATCTCACTTATAGTTTTCCAGCTTGAATTGTGATACCTCTTTACCACAAGAGATAAAAACCATGGTAGTATAAAGATGTTTAAAAGCCCAATTGTACCCCAGGCTAAAAATTTATTATACATATTAGTTTCCATTATTAAGAACATAATGGGAATACTGATAAAGGCGATTACGACCAGTGCCGGAATTACAAATATATTATACAGATCAAAAAACACATGAAGTTTTTCGATAATGGGCATTTTTTTTCGCCACAGCTTACCACTTAGTTTTTTTATTACTTGAGCCTTCCCTTTAGTCCAGCGGTACTGTTGAGCTCTAAAATCTAAAATATTAACAGGCACTTCTGCCGGAACCTCTAATGTATCATCATATATCACTTTCCAATCGTTTAGTTGTGCACGAAAAGCAAGATCTAAATCCTCTGACAACGTATCATCCGACCAACCACCAGCATCTTCGATTGTTTTTTTCCTCCAAACGCCCCCAGATCCATTAAATCGTAAGAAATAACCTGCCAAAGCCCTTGCACTCTGCTCAACCATAAAAAACATATCCAGAAACAAAGATTGTGACTTTGTGAGGTTAGAATATTCACGATTAACATGTCCCCACCTACCTTGCAGAATTCCAACTTCCTTATCTGAGAAGTATGGAATAGATCGTAATAAAAAATCTGAATTTGGTCTAAAATCGGCATCGAATATCGCTAAAAAATCACCTTTTGCTTCTTTAGTAGCTTCCGCTAAAGCGCCGGCTTTGTAACCTTTTCTATGAGTTCTTCTAACAGTTATTATATCTATACCTTGCTCTTTCCAATACGCAACTCTCTCGTCAACAATGTCGATGGTATCATCATCTGAATCGTCTATAACCTGAATTTCAAGCTTTTCTTTAGGGTAGTTCAACTGAGTGGAAGCATCAATTACTGCCTTGGCAACATATCTTTCATTATACATAGGCAACTGAACTGTGACGTGTGGAAGTTCGCTAAATTCGAAATCCGGTAATTTTGGAATATATTTTTGTCGCTTTTTCTTTGTACTGATTATATAACCAAGATGAATTTCTCCAAAGGTATAAATGGTTATAAGTAAAACTGCGATTGCAAAAAGAAATAGAATTATTTCTGGAAAGGGAGATTGCAACATTAACTTATTATGCCTCGCCTGATAAAATGTTCAATTGAATAGTCAAAATAATTAAAAAGAGTACCCTGTACCTAGATAAACACCAGTTCCATCTTCCGAAAAACCGATTTCTGCTTTCATTATAAAGTCGGGAGTAAAGATAGACATAACACCACCGAAACCCAAGGCAGTCTTATGTTCTAAAAATAATGAATCCCATTTTTTATTGGTAAATGCCTTGCCGCCATCAACAAAAATTTGCCCACCTAACTCTATATTTTTATAGGGTAAATTGAAAAACCAAGATCGAGCTTCTAATGAATATGACAGAGTATTTTCGCTGGTAAATCTACGATACATAAATCCGCGAATGGTACCTGAACCACCAAGTGACGGATATTGCCAGTAAGGCAACTCACCAAACGATTGTGTAAGTGTTATTCTTGATGCAAGTGAAGTAAAAAATAGACCATCATAAATTGGTAAAAAGCTAAGCAGATTCAATGAATTTTGAACATTATGATATTTACTTACAAATGGGAGTGCCCATCTAACTCCTAAATCAATCAAATATCCTTTACTCGCTCTAAATTCAGAATCCCTCTTATCTATAACTATTCCTGATTCTAAAACAGAAAGCAGAGCTCCATTTTTACCATCGATATTTTCAACCTCTAAAAATTGACTCTCTGACAAATCGAATGGCCTCTCATAGATAACATTTAAACCCACCTTTGATTGAAATTTATCTTCATCCCAATTTCCAACTGGTAATCTAATAAGAGCTTTCAAATCAACCCTATCCATTTTAAAATGATAAAATTCGTTTTCATCGAATTTTAAGTCATCAATGTCATTTTCTGCAGTATTACCTAAAAAGTAGTCTGATATATTTCGAGTGATGAAACCATACCATTCAATTCTTGAACCCTCACTAAATGGATCGATTCTTTTCGAGATGTAATGCATTGCGAAGGCTCCAACAGTGGCGTAAGATACTCTATATCGATTAAACGTTTCGAAAGGTGCTTTTGAATTAAATCCATAGTTATAAACATGGATTTCCCCGGCCATTTTTAGTCCGAAATCAGAACTGTAAGAGAATTCAGGAATAGGAATAATTTTTTTTCCCGTACTCTGCGACTCCTGGGCAAATGTTGTTGCAGTAAAGAAAACAAAAACAAGCAATGGTAAGATTTTATTACCCATGCTTCTCGATAAGACGTTGAGCTTCTCTTTTGAAATAATCGTCGTTGTGTTGAACATTTTCTAGTTCTAATACCTGCCTTAATTGGACTAATGCTTCTTCTTTATTTCCTGATCTAAGATACGCCATTCCTAACCAGTAGCGATGCACTGGGATATTGTCTAGCTCTAATGCTTTGTTAAAGTATTCGATTGCCAGTTCAAACGAGCCTTCTGGTGAAGTACGAAAAATTAGCTTAGATAATTTTCGAAGAAACCAGCTCAACTGAGAAACTTCAAAATGCCATCTGCCTAAAATATGATAAGCTCTATCGTTCTTTGGATTAATCAGAACTGCTTTTTCGGCATAAATGCGTACACTATCGGCAAGTTGAACTTTACCTCTTAACGTAGATACTGTTAACATTGCTGCATAAGCCATCGACATTTGCTCGTAGTTTAAATGCTCTGAAGTATCTTGTTTTAGAGCAATACGCGATAAAACAAGTGCTTCCTCAAATATTTCTCGTTTATCTTGCTCTATTTCAACTCCTACGTCATCGTAATTTGTATCTCCCAACTCCAGAAGTCGTAATGCAAGCCTACGTGTAATCGTGCTAGATTCGCCACAATCATGTAGGTGTGTTTTAAGAAATTCTATTTCATTTATTTGCCCCTGATCAGTTTTTATTTGATCAGACTTATAAAGAACTTCACCGACACAAGGTTCGAAGTTCGAGTATTTATCGTCAATTGCATCTGCTTGATTTATCTGAGCAAATAAATTGCTTGCATAGGTGATCAAAACTAGCATTGAAATAAAAAATCTGTGTACTTTATAATTATTCAAATCAGGTGTACTTCTTTTATTTTGATTACTAAAGCGAGAATTAAAGATTTTATTTTACCTAAGCTAAAATATGGAGCTTCAGGAGCGATAGCTACTTCAGTTGACTATTTTGTGTTTTTTTCTGTAGTCCATTTGCTAACAATAAATTACACTACACTTGCACAAGTATTGGCTTATTCTTGTGGTTTGCTCACCAATTTTTTTCTTCAAAAGAGCTTTGTTTTCGAGTTAAAAAGAACAATTTCTAAAACCTTTCAGCTCTCTGTTTCTTTTTCTTTGATGGGTTTGGTCATTAGTAGTACACTTATATATTTATTTAGCCAGGTTACTTTTTTTCTTGAATACCTAGTCTTAACTAAAGTGATTGTTTCCGGAATCATGTTTTTATATAACTTTTATACTAAACGCTTTGCTTTCGAACGCAAAAGATTAGATAATTTCAGAACATCTACTATTGATAAGGAATAGTTGCGCTTTTTCTCTTAATCTGTAAGCCTTACTTAATCCTCTATTTGATTTGAGCCTTAACATTAGGTTTTTGATGCTCCACATGGTTTCGATTAATCAGTTCGCCTAATAAGCCTGTGCTAAAAAATTGAACACCTAAAACCATCAATAATATTCCTAAGAATAAAAGCGGCCGATTTCCAATACCTACATCCATTATTAATTTGATGAATGCCAGATATATGTTTATTGCACCACCTATCATTATTAAAAGCACTCCAATACTACCGAAAAAATGCATTGGTTTTTGTAAATAGCGCTGCACAAATAGAATTGTGATCAGATCCAAAAACCCATTAATAAAACGAGACAGTCCAAATTTTGTAGTTCCGTATTTTCTTGGATGGTGCTTCACTACTTTTTCAACAATGCGATCAAATCCTTGCCGCTTTGCTAGCATAGGCACATATCTGTGGAGCTCACCATACAAATAGATATTCTTGACAACTTCACTACGGTAGGCTTTTAAGCCACAGTTAAAATCATGCAGTTTTATACCCGATGAAACTCGGGTTACATAATTAAAAAACTTTGAGGGTACCGTTTTAGAGATCGGATCATATCGTTCTTTCTTCCAACCACTTACAATGTCGTTTCCGGCTTTTAACATCGTAATCATTTCGGGAACTTCGTTGGGATCGTCCTGTAAATCGGCATCCATAGTAACCACAAACTCACCTTTTGCTTGTTCGAAGCCTGCTTGTAATGCCGAACTTTTTCCTTGATTGGTCCTGAACGAAATGCCTTGAATGAATGCCTTAGTTTCGGCTAAAGAACTTATCACATCCCACGAGCCGTCGTTTGACCCATCATCAACAAATATGATTTCATATTCGTATTTTCCGGTTAGGCTTTTTTCAATTTCGGAAACCAGAACGGGTAGCGACTCAGCCTCGTTATAGAGAGGCACCACGATAGATACCTCAGTTAGAAATGAATGATTTGATTTCTGCAAAATGCCTGCTTTTAAAAAACGGTTGAATTGGTTTTCTTTCTGTAGATTGAATTGACGACAAAATACACTTTCTGTTATCTATGAAAAAATTGTATTACTCGATGGGGGAAGTGAGTGAACTCACGGGCTTAGCCCCACATGTACTTCGAAACTGGGAAAAAACTTATCCACAGCTTAAACCTAAAAAAAACAGTGCCGGAAATAGGGCATATAAAGACGAAGAAGTTCAGTTGATTTTCAAGATCAAAGATCTGCTCGAAGAAAAGAAATTCACAAGTGAAGGGGTAAAAAAGGTGCTCTCAGGCGAAAATGAAGCCATAGTTGTAAATACTGCGGTATCATCCGACATCAAAAAAGATCTCACAGAGATGAAAGTGTTCCTCAACCAGTTACTTGAGAAACTCTAGACTCAGCAGAATTGGATACCATTAATACCAACAGGAATTGAGCACAAATCATAAGCGCAATGCCAACTAAATGAATCACCTGAAGCGGCGCTGCCATATTTAAATACTCTAACCCAATCCCTACCACAATCTGAGTAATGATAAGCGCAAAATTTGCTACCGCTAGTTTGTAAAGGACCCCACCTATTTCATTTCGCCAAAAAATGCTTATCAAATACATACCCGAAATCAATATTACCCATGAGAAACTACGGTGAATTGAAAAGACAGCACCGGCTTGCTCTAACCAACCCGAACGTTCGATTTCGGTTGCCATTTTAACAGCGTCTACGGCTTCTCGAACTTGAGTACCAAACACCATTTGCACAGCGGTAAATATCAATAGCACGATCCCAGATACGAATATTTTTTTTCGGATTTGCTCATCTACCTCAATTAAAAACATATCTTTTGTTGCGCGAAATGCCCCATAAAGCAACACCGTTACTATTATCATTGCAAATACCATATGAATGGTAATGGTGCCCGGCAACAAATTAGTGCTAACAACAATTGAACCAAGCCAAGCTTGAAACAGCGTTAAAATCAAAGCGGTAAATGCTGTAATAGGAATTACTTTATCCGACTTCCAATATCGCAATGAAGTTATAAATGTAGCCAGCACCAATATCCCTATAATAGCACCTACCAATCGGTTTATGTACTCGATCCAGGTTTTTATTGCATTAAATTCTTCTTCCTTTCTAACATTAGGATCGTTTTCGATAGTTTCAGCTAGTTCAGAAAAACCCATCGAATGTAGATACCGTACTATCTTTTGATTTTTCTCGATACGTTGCTCAACAAATACTTTCTTATAGTTTTCTGGAAGTTCGTCAACACTCGTTGGTGGAATAAATTCACCAAAACATTTAGGCCAATCGGGGCACCCCATCCCGGCTCCGGTAGCTCTAACCAGCCCTCCCACAAGTATTAAAAACAAGGTTGCAAATACGGTGGCAATCGCTACTTTTTGGTAAATGTTTAATTTCATGAAGAATTGCGAAAAAAAGTTTTAAAATCCTTATTTTTGGGGGCTGAAAAATACGTTTCTACCCAATTAAATACATGAATTCAACTCAAGATAATATCGTTCAAGAGCGTTCATTGCAGGCCGTAATTGCCGATTATTTCCAACTTACTAAACCCGGCATCGCTATGGCTGTGCTCATGAGTATGTTGATGGGCTTTATTATTGGCAGCAATGGCAGTGTTGATCTGATTTTAATGCTTAATGCAATTTTTGGAACGTACTTAATAGCTGCCGGAACTAGTGCTCATAATATGTTTATGGAGCGCAATTATGACAGCATGATGAAGCGAACCGAACAGCGTCCGCTTCCACAACAGCGTATTTCTGCAAAAAACGGAATGATTTTTTCGCTAGTGCTCATTTTTACCGGACTCACTTATCTAGTGTTGATTGTTAATCCCATTGCCGGATTCGTTTCATTTGCAACAACGCTCATTTATCTGGCAGCATATACACCCTTAAAGCGAGTTTCTGCATTTAATATTTTAGTTGGAGCTGTACCGGGTGCTTTGCCACCGGTTGGTGGCTGGGCTGCAGCATCGGGCAATATCTCTGATCTTGGAATGTGGTTACTGTTCGCAATCGTTTTATTCTGGCAAATACCGCATGTTATGGCAATTGCTTGGAAATACAAGGACGATTATTTCGGTGCCGGGTTCAAAATGCTTCCAAAAAACGACTCAAAAGGCACTAAAACTGCTTTTTATGCAGTTCTCTGTACGTTACTTCTTTTTCCGGCAACGTATGCCATTTTCTTTTTTGAATTAGCTGGTATGCCATTCTTGATTTCCAGCATGGCGTTGGCTCTGCTTTATTTATGGTATTGTGTAATTTTTGCAATAGATCGATCGCTTGATAATGCACGTAAACTTATGTTTGCCTCTATTGCATACTTACCACTTTTCTGGGTGATTTTATTTGTTGATCGCTTGCTTTAGCTTCAATTTTGATGAACGTGATTATAATCTCTAATCACTTGCTTTAAGAAATCATCAGCATTCACTTCCAGTTTTTGAATATCCATTTTCATTTGGATGATATTAGCTGTCCGTTGTACCATCACAAACCAAGTAGCGTATTCGTACCCCTTTCGAGATGCCAACACTTCTTTAATAGTTGTGATATCTTTATCGGACAAATCTCTCACCTGTGGATATGTAGCTTCGTAATTACTATCCAATTCCGAATATAAAGTATCGCTAAGCTTTACTTTCCTTCGGGTTTTGATAACTGCGGTTTTTGCTGCTATATCACCCAATCTTTGACCTTTTCCATTCAATAAAACAGTCATAAAAGCGATTAAGCCTGATGACATGGTTATTTCTACTAGTCGAAACAACCATCGTATCAAATAATTACCAAACGAAGGATTTGTACCATCAGTTCGTACAACTTGTAGCCCCATCGTCCATTTTCCAAAAGATTTACCGTTCCAGAGTACTTCACTAGCCAAATGATAGAAAAAAGGCACAATTGAGTAGATAATCACAAATATCCACCCCTTACTTTCCATTACTTCATTGCTCACAAATTCAGATTTTTCAAGTGCCCCAATCAACATTTGCATCAGCAAGAGATATCCTAACAACACAAAGCCATCGAGTAAAAATGCAAGTAAGCGCTCGCCTACCGATGCCGGGTTGTACGCAAGTTGTACGTGTTGGGTGGTTTCAACTCCAATGGATTGCATATAAAATTGATTCTAATTAAGGCTGAAAATTGTTAGTATCTTAAAAAAGATACAGCATTTATCTACAGAAAATAAGTCCCGGAAACAGCGAATGCGCGAAGTCACTTTTTTAAGAAAAAACGCCGATAAATGGAAAGAGTTCGAGCAGATTCTTAGAAATCATAAGAATTTCAATGGCGATCGATTGTCAGAACTCTATATCGAGTTGAATAATGACTTAGCCTATGCTCAAAGTTGTTACCCAACTAGTAAAACAGCGCAATATCTCAACGATCTGTCGATTCAAGCGCATAACACCATCTATAAAAATAAGAAAGAGAGTAATCGCAGAATTGTCACTTTCTGGACCGAAGAAGTGCCCGAAGTGTTTTCATATCGGTTGAAAGAACTAGCGGCGGCTGTTGTAGTTTTTATTCTTTTTTGTGGGATTGGTGTAGTATCTCAACAAAACGATCCCACTTTTGCACGCTCTATTTTAGGCGATGCTTATGTAAATATGTCGATTAACAATATTCAGGAAGGCGATCCTCTTGCTGTTTATAAGTCACATACGCAGCTTAATATGTTTTTCGCCATTACTTTTAACAACATCCGAGTATCTTTTATAAATTTTGTGTTGGGCATATTTACTGTGTTTGGCACTGGTTGGATTATGCTTAAAAATGGCATTATGGTTGGGGCATTTATCAATTTCTTTGCGGGTTACGATTTATTGTCGGATGCTATGCTTGTAATTTTCATCCATGGTGCACTTGAACTAAGCGCCATTACTATTTCGGGAGCTGCCGGGTTTGTACTTGGTAATAGTTACGTGTTCCCCGGCACGTTAAAACGCTCAACGGCTTTAGCAAAAGGCGTAAAAGACGGACTTAAAATGCTTATTAGCTTGGTTCCGGTATTTATAGCAGCCGGGTTTATCGAAAGTTATGTTACGCGCTACACCGAGATGCCTATTTGGTTAAGTCTATGTATCATTCTAGGTTCTTTTATTTTCATCGGTTGGTATTATTTTGCTCTTCCCATCCGCATTTACTTAAAACGAAAACAATCACATGCAATCATTTATACATCATAAAGTTCGTGATATCGGCGATATCATCACCGATTCATTCCAATACATACGCGAGCATTATCAATCGCTTGGTAAAGCCTTACTTTTCTTCGTATTGCCTTTATACATCATTCAGTTTTTTCTACTTAAAGGATACACTGATCAGCTTTTTGGAAGCTTACAAGCAAATAACTTTGATTCTATTGGTTCAATATTTAATGGTCGCTACTTACTAGGTATAATCGTTTCGGTAATTGCCAGCTCAACCTTAACTGTTGTTTCACTTAAACACTTGCAACTTACCGAGCATGGTTACGATGCAACCCCTGAGCAAATACTGGTCGACATCGTACCTAATGTACTTAAATACATCGGTTTGTATTTTCTCTTATCCTTTTTGTTGGGGATTTCGATTTTCTTCTTTGTGATTCCATTCTTTTACTTTGGTGTTAAATTTTGCCTGAGCTTCTCTGCATTAATTTTGGAAGATGAAACCGTAATCGGATCGATGCGAAGATCCTGGGAACTAACAGCCAATCACTGGTGGTCTACTTTTGGGGTTGTTTTGGTGATGTATATTTTAATGATGTTGGTTAGTTATGCGATACTTCTCCCAATTTCGGTTTTATCTTTTTTAGTTATTGAAACAGGCGCGGCAACAACAGGCAGCAGTTTACTTGGAAATATATTTTTGGTAATAAATGGAATATTTACGGCGGTAGCTTCACTATTATCCACCATTATTTTTATTGGGATTGCACTTCAATATTACAATTTAGTGGAGCGTAAAGAAGGTGGTAGCCTGCGATCTAAAATTGAGGATTTGGTAGAATAAGCGGATGCGTAAATCAACTACTTTCTTTCTATTTCTATCATTAATCTTGATTTCATTTTCAGCTCTTGCACAAGAAATTCAAGTTGATAGTACTTCTGCGGTTGACATTCGATTACCCAGTTCGGAAGTAATTGATGCCTATGCAAACGATTCAGATTTTATTTATCAAGGGGTAGCTGAGAACCCGAACTCTCTTAGCCAACGCATTTTTAGCTTCTTGATTAACACTCTTTTTCGCATACTAAATAATCCATATGGCGAATTTTTTGTCTACCTGATTCTTATCGCATCAGTTATTGGTTTAGTTCTGGCACTCATTAATCAGCTAATGGGCGGGGAATTAGTAACGTTATTTAAAAAGGATAAGAATAAGGGCTTTTCACTTGGTATCGAGAAAGAGGAACTCATCAAAACTGATTATGAACAGCTTTTGATACAAGCTCTTCAACAAAACAATTATCATGCTGCTACACGCTTCGTGTACTTAATTTCTCTTCAAAAGCTGGCTAAACGTGGCTTAATAACTTGGTCGCTAGAAAAGACAAATCTCGATTTTATTCGTGAATTAACCGGTCATCCCATAATAGAAGATTTTGTTTCGCTAACCAGCACCTACGAATATGTTGAATATGGCGATTTCGAAATAAATGCTACTCAATTTAACCGATATCAATCGATGTACGATCGGATAAATTCTACGTTGAATGAGTAAATCGGAACGCAAATATATCATCGGGTTAGTTTCGATCACATTGATCGCCATTACAATTAGATTGTTACGTCCTGCCCCAATCGATTGGTCTGAGGGATATTCGGCATCCGAGATAAAACCATTTGGTGGCTACATTTTATTTAATGAGTTACCTACTCTTTTTCCTGAAGATGCCATTAGCACAAATCTGAACCCGGTATTTGAATTGATCATGGATACCACTCGTTCTAATTACATTTTCATTAATCAGTCGCTTACGTTCGACGAATTCGAAACTCAAATTTTACTTGATAAAGTAAATGCTGGAAGTAATGTATTTATGGCCACCTGGAACTTCCAAGGCGCGCTTGCAGATAGTTTAAATATTGCATTCATGAATGGGTTTCCAGGAATAAACCCAAGTATCAATTCACTTGATTCACTCATTCAACGTAGAGTTGACTTTTCGAACCCCAGCCTCAACGATCCTACCGGTTGGTATTTTCCTGCCGGACTCATCGAAACGTACATTTCGAAATTTGATACAACAAAATCCGTAGTACTTGGTAATGTTGGTGCAAAACGAGTGAATTTTATTAAATATAAACTGGGAGATGGTGCCATTTATATACACACTAATCCTTTTTTATTTACTAATTATTTTCTTCGCGATGTAAACCGTTACGATTATTCTTTTAAGGCTCTTTCATATTTACCGGAACGGCCAACAGTATGGGACGAATATTATAAAATTGGGCGCCAACAATTTAACAGCCCGATGGCGTATTTTGCATCTCAACCTACACTTAGGATAGCCTGGTTTGTTACTCTTTTTGGTTTAATCATCTATCTGATTTTTGGTTCTAAACGCAAACAAAGAATCATCCCTCAAATTAATCCGGTAAAAAACAGCAGTATTGAATTTGCAGCTACAATCGCAAATCTCTACCTAAATAATGGTACTCATTCCGAATTGTTAGATAAAAAAATTCTGTTTTTTAAAGAATATCTCCGAACAAATATCGGAGTTAACACCAACTTCGAGCAATCTGATGCAGAACAAGTAGCTCACCGATCAGGATTAGATCAATCCGAAATTCAAACTCTTTTTTCTAAGATTCGGTCTATTAATACAAATTCCGAAATTTCAATCGAACAACTTAAACATGTAACTGATCAAATAGATTGGTTCTACAAACATTCTCAACGCTGATGGAAGATACATCTACTAATTCACCAAACGAAGAGACCTTCAAAAACCGTATCGACTTAACCGAACTCAATAAGATGGTAGATCGTATCCGGGCTGAAATTCGCAAGGTGATTATCGGCCAAAACGAGTTTATTGATTTACTTATTTGCGGCTTACTTGCCAACGGACATGTGTTGGTTGAAGGCGTTCCCGGAGTTGCTAAAACGCTTACCGTTCGGATTTTGGCTAAAACCATCGATACCGGGTTTTCAAGAATTCAGTTTACTCCAGATTTAATGCCGGCTGATATCATCGGAACCACGATTTTCAACTCAAAGAACAGTGATTTTGAATTCAAAAAAGGCCCGATATTTTCGAATCTGGTTCTGATTGACGAAATCAACCGTTCACCGGCGAAAACTCAATCTGCGTTGTTTGAGGTGATGCAGGAGCAGCAAATCACAGTTGATGGCCATACCTACCCAATGGATGATCCATTTATGGTAATTGCCACACAGAATCCCATCGAGCATGAAGGAACGTACCGTTTACCTGAAGCTCAGCTTGATCGATTCTTGTTTAAAATTGATGTAGGCTATCCAACTGTTGAAGATGAAGTTGCCATTTTGGATGGAAGCTATCGCCGAAAAGCCGCTCCTGATACCGAACAAATCGAAGCCGTTATTTCTTCAGATGAATTAACTCAACAGCGCCGCAGAGTACAAGAAGTGCATGTTGAGAAAGAAATCATGGGCTACATTGCACAACTAGTACACGAAACGCGTAATTCTGCCTCTATCTTGATTGGTGCTTCACCTCGAGCTTCGGTATATGTAATGAAAGCGGCACAAGCCTGGGCAGCCATGCACGGTAGAGACTTCATCACTCCTCAAGATGTGAAAGAGATATTCGTATCTGCTCTTCGCCATCGTATCTCTCTAACGCCCGAAAAAGAGATGGAAGGAATCACTCCCGATGCTGTGCTAAAACAATTAGCAAACAAAGTTGAAGTGCCTCGCTAGTGCAGTTTATCCGAAGTTTATACATAGCACCCCGATTTTACCTTGCCCTATTTTCGATAGCTGTTTTGTTTACGATTGGCTTTTTTGTGGATGTAGTCATCGCCATCGCAGAAATTGCATCTATCGGAGTTATTGTAATCTGTTTGGTCGATCTCTTGCTTCTATATAGTAAACAGTCTGGCATAGAAGCATCTCGGATTGTCCCAAAACGGCTTTCAAATGGCGATGAGAACACTATTAATCTTCATGTGAAGTCTAATTATGGTATTTCTACATCGGTTCAAATAATTGACGAAATCCCGATACAATTTCAGATACGAGATTTTTCAATCCACCAAACTTTTGACCAATTCTCAGAACATCAATTTTCGTACAAACTTACACCGGTTAATCGCGGTGATTTTGATTTCGGATCAATTAATTTATTTGTTCAAACTAACTTGTCTTTGTTTAAGCGTCGGTTTACAGAGAAGGCTCACCAAACAGTTCCGGTCTATCCATCTTACATTCAGATGCGCAAATTTGAGATGTACGCCATTTCAAATCGACTTACTGATCTAGGGGTTAAAAAAGTACGCCGGCTTGGGCATACAATGGAATTTGATCAAATTAAAGAGTATGTACGAGGTGACGATATTCGATCGATCAACTGGAAAGCCACCGCTCGCAGTAATCATTTGATGATAAATCAGTATCAAGATGAGCGATCTCAGCAAATCATCAATTTGGTAGATCTTGGTCGCGTGATGAAAATGCCTTTTGATGGACTTCAGCTACTAGAATATGCCATTAATACTAGTTTGGTTCTATCAAATATCGCAGTGCTAAAAGAGGACAAAGCAGGATTGATTTCTTTTTCGAACGATAAACTAACAGTTGTACCACCGGATAAGAAAAGAACGCATGTGCGTAAGATTCAACAGGCACTATATAATATCGACACAAACTTTATGGAGTCGGATTACGACAAACTCTTGGTTGGTTTGAAATCACATATCAAACAAAGAAGCCTGATTTTACTATACACTAATTTCGAAACGTTGAGTAGTATGGAAAGGCAATTACCGTATTTGCGAAAGATTGCCAAAGATCATCTCTTGGTAACTATCTTTTTTGAAAATACTGAACTTACATCGCTCACTCAACAAGACTCAGAAAATGTTTCGGATATCTATCTTAAAACAATTGCAGAGAAATTCAGTTTTGAGAAAAAGCAGATCATAAAATCGCTAACTAGCTACGGAATCCATAGTATTTACACCCCACCACAGGAACTGACGATCAATGCAATAAATAAATATCTTGAACTGAAAGCACGAGCCTTGATCTAGTCGGCTTCGAATAGTCTTAGAACATCTCTGAATTCTAAATCTTCGATACCACGTTCGCTTAATTCTTGATAGAAACTCTCCGGCACACCTTGATTGTACAAAGCTAAAGCACCTCGGAAATTCATTTCATCGAAAATATCTGCTTCACCCATAGCTTGGATATAACTCAAAGGTACATTCTGATTGTAAAGGGTGATTATTCCTGATGCCCCCATTTCATCAAATAAATCTGAGTCGCCAACCCCTTTCATATATTCTAAAGGAATTTCTCTTTCATATATCGCTATGATTCCACTTGCCGACATTTCGTCAAAAAGATCATAGGATGCTAATGCCTGAACATATTCGGCACTGATACCTCGGTTATAAACTCCAATTAAGCCATTACCCGACATCTCGTCGAATAAATCGTATTGGCCCAAAGTAAAAATATATTCAGAAGGTACGTTACGATTGTAAAGTCCAATAATTCCGGCTGCACCCATTTCATCAAAAAGATCCGAGGCTCCTAATTCGTTTAGATATTTTGCAGGTATATTTTTATCAAAAATGCTGATTATCCCTGCAGCGGATAGATCATCAAATAAATCCGATTCTTCCAGAACGTTGATGTAGCTAAGCGGAATATTTCGATCATAAAGAGTTTGAGCATTTGAAACCGACGGATTATCAGTGATCTCAAAACTGCGCAGAGCAGTAGCGTAGTCCAAAAAGCTACCACTTATATCAAATGCCTCCATGGCTTGCTCCCGGGTGTCATCACCGGATTGACTTGATTGCTGAATGGGAACAACCGGGGCGGGTAATACTGGTGCAGGCACTTCAGTAAGTTCGTTTTCACTATCGCCAAAAAAACGTTCAAACTGGTTGAGTGGATTCATGAAGTAGATGAACACTATAGCAACAAAAATCAGCCAAAAACCATATTTCCTTTTCTTAAGGCCTTCCTGTTCAAATGAATCCGTTTCCGTTTCTATGTCCAGCTCAGATTTCTCACGCAAGTAATCATCAAGATCAAAATCCTGATTGTTGTTTGGCCGAACCCTTTCTTTATTTCTCATACCAGATGTGCTTTATGTTACTGCATCTAGCACGATTATAAATGCCGAAAGTTACATTTCTAACTTATTCGTAGATAGATGGAAACTTTGCAGGCTCACATTCCTGCATCATTGAATAAATCTCATCGAAAATGTCTTCTGCATTCGGTTTGCTAAAGTAATCGCCATCAGAAGCATACGCCGGACGGTGTTCCTGAGCTGTTAAACAGCGAGGTTCCGAATCGAGAAAGTAATATGCATTTTGCGTTTGTAGTACGTTCTGTAAAATATAAGCCGAAGCTCCACCCGGAACATCTTCATCTACAATCAATAATCGATTCGTCTTTTTTATAGAGTCAGCAATCATAGCATTGATATCGAATGGCATGAGTGTTCTTACATCGATCAATTCGATATTAATACCTACATCTTTGAGTTGTGGAATAATAGATTCAATGATGTTAAACGTTGCGCCGTACGAAACTACGGTTATATCAGAGCCTTGATGTACGATCTCAGGTATTCCTAAAGGCGTAGTAAATTCACCGATGTTGTCTGGTTGTTTCTCCTTTAAGCGATAGCCGTTTAACGGCTCTATTACGATGGCAGGATCATCGCCTTTAAGTAGCAGATTATAAAAACCAGCTGCTTCTGTAAGGTTTCTTGGCACGCATAAGTGCATGCCTCTTGCTCCGCTTAAAATTACGCCCATTGGCGAACCGGAGTGCCAAATTCCTTCCAATCTATGTCCGCGTGTTCGTACAATTACCGGAGCAGCCTGGCGGCCCTTTGTACGGTAACGTAATGTTGCCAAATCATCGCTCAACACATAAAAACAATATAGCAGATAATCTAAATACTGGATCTCCGCAATTGGACGTAGTCCCCGAAGAGCCATGCCAATGCCTTGACCAAGTATGGTGGCTTCGCGAATGCCTGTATCAGCGATGCGAAGTTTTCCATATTTCTCCTGCAAGCCTTCGAGACCTTTATTTACATCACCTAAAGCCCCAACATCTTCACCAAATGTTAGCAAATTTGGGTATTGGGCAAATAGTTTGTCAAAATTATTTCGAAGAACAATACGGCCGTCAACATTATCAGATTTTTCTGAAAAAATTGGAGCAACATGCTCTTGCTTCAAAGGCGACTTTGGAGTCTGACTTAATAAATGGCTATTGTAGCGTTCAGCATTTACTGGTTTATTCTCTTCCAGCCAGTTAACTAATTCTTTACGAGCTGTGAGATCAGAACCAATTGAAAATCTAACTGCTTTTTTTGCAACCGGCAGAATATCCTTACGAATTGCATTTGGTGATGACTTTAGCTTTCGCTCCAAATCGTTGAAACGGTCGTCATCAAGTTTCTTTTTTAACTCACTAACTTTTGAAAGAACAAATGCTTTTTCTTTCTTCATTGGTTCGATATAGCTCGACCATGCTTTTGCTTTTGCCTCAGTAACTTCTTCAAGAGCTGAAGCTTCAATTTCATCTAATTGAGTTTCGGTAGCAATCTTTTTTGCCAGAATCCACTTTCTTAATTGGTTTAAGCAGCAATATTCAACTTCCCACTCCAATCGTTCTTTCGATTTATACCGTTCATGCGACCCTGAAGACGAATGACCTTGTGGTTGTGTTACCTCTTCAACATGAACAAGCACCGGTACGTGTTGTTCTCGTGCTATTTCCTCAGCTTTTTCGTAGGTAGCAAGTAACTGAGGATAATCCCATGCTTTAGCAGTTAATATTTCATAACCGGGCTCTTCTTCTGTTCGTTGGAAACCGGCAAGTACTTTCGAGATACTTTCTTTTGTAGTTTGGTACTTTTTGGGAACCGATATTCCGTATCCATCATCCCAAACCGACATCACCATTGGAAGTTGCAGCACACCAACTGCATTAATTGCTTCCCAGAAAACACCTTCCGAAGTAGAAGCGTCTCCGATAGTTCCAAATGCGATCTCGTTACCGCTATTCGAAAACTTTTTCCATTCTTTTCCTTTCAGCTTGGCTTCATTCCGATATACTTTAGAAGCCTGGGCAAGGCCAACTAAGCGAGCCATTTGTCCGGCAGTTGGAGAGATTCCACTTGAAGTATTTTTATTCTTCGTTTGATCGATCCAATTCCCATCCTCATCAACTAATTTACTAGCAAAATGAGAATTCATTTGCCTACCGGCCGAATTGGGATCTGCTTTAGAATCCGGATCTGCGTAGAGTTGTGCAAAAAATTGCTCAACAGTAACGCCTCCAATGGCCATCATTAAGGTTTGATCTCGGTAATAGCCCGAACGGAAATCACCATTTCTAAACACTTTAGAAAGTGCAATTTGAGGCACTTCTTTCCCATCGCCAAAAATTCCAAACTTTGCTTTACCTGAAAGAACTTCTTTTCGGCCAATAAGCGACATATACCGACTGGTCCAACCTAATCGATAATCGGCGAGAATCTCCTTCTTTTGAGCAGCGGAGAATTTACGTCGGGTCTTTGGCTTAACTTCTATCATGGCAATGGTTTGTACTTACTTGACTATTTGGTAACTGTGAAAGGGCTTCCAATATACGATTTCGATGGCTTAGATTAAAGCAGAGAATCATTATTTCGAAGCCCTATTTATGCCTTATATCTAATAAAATAAATTATTTATTCTATTCAGTAAAACCGCCTTTCGTCATTTTGATTGGGTCTAAAGCATCTTTCAATTCTTGCTCAGAAAGGTCGGTCATTTCTAATGCTACGTCCAATAAAGCTCTGTTTTCGGCATAGGATTTTTTGGCAATTTTTGCGGCCAGGTCATATCCAATTATTGGATTTAAGGCAGTAACTAAAATCGGATTTCTCCCAACTTTTTCTGCAATTACATCTTCACGCACTGTAAGTTTTGAAACCGAACGGTCGGCAAGATTTCGAGAAGCATTTGCAAGTATCTTGATCGACTCAAGTAAATTATGTGCTACCATCGGCAACATTACATTCAGCTCGAAGTTGCCATTTAGCCCACCAACAGTAATAGCTGCATCGTTCCCAATTACCTGTGCACAAACCATGTTTACCGACTCCTCAATAACAGGGTTCACTTTACCCGGCATAATAGAAGATCCTGGTTGTAAAGCTGCAAGTTGCACTTCACCAATACCAGAATTTGGCCCCGAATTCATCCAGCGTAAATCGTTTGAAATTTTCATCAAACTTACTGCAATGGTTTTTAGCTGGCCGCTTAACTCAACAGGAGCGTCTACTGTAGCCTGAGCTTCAAAATGATTGGTGGCTTCTTCAAAAGCTGCATCGGTTAAATCACTAACTGTGGCTGCAAATGTTTTTCCGAAATCGGAATGTGTATTGATACCGGTTCCTACAGCTGTTCCACCTTGAGGGAGTTCTTTAATTCGTTCAAGAGCAGCTTTCACTCGCTCGATGCCAAGTTCTAATTGGCGTGCATAGCCACCAAATTCCTGCTCGATGGTTACCGGCATTGCATCCATCAGGTGTGTGCGTCCGGTTTTAACTACATGAGCGTATTCGGCTCCTTTTGCTAAAAAAGTATCTTTTAAGTGCGTTAAAGACGGAATCAACTCTCTTTGAACTGATATAACAGCTGCAATTCGGATAGCAGTAGGAATTACATCGTTCGAACTTTGGCCAAAATTTACATGGTCGTTTGGATGGATTCGATCGTCACCTTCTTTACCCACATTAGCAATATGGCTGATAACTTCATTCGAATTCATATTGCTCGAAGTGCCCGATCCGGTTTGAAAAATATCGATTACAAATTGATCGTCATGTTTGCCTTCAATTACTTCGGTAGCTGCAGCCATGATAGCATCGGCTTTTGCTTCATCCAGTAAGCCCAATGTTTTATTAGCTGAAGCAGCCGCTTTTTTTACAGTACCCAAAGCTTCGATAAATTCACGACTAAATCGAATCCCAGAAATAGGAAAATTATCATTAGCACGTTGAGTTTGTGCACCATAAAGTGCGTTTACGGGCACTTTAATTTCGCCCATACTGTCTTTCTCGATTCTGTAATCGCTCATAACTTTCAGGTTTTCTATTAATCTAAATTTTTGTTTTCGAACTACTACGTAAAATTTATGGTCCTGTAAGTTTCCATTACAGTATGAACATGATATGAAGACTAAAGAGCCTTCGCGTACATATTATATTTTTTATCAACTTTTGCACCAAGGCGCTCAGCTACACGCACCATATCAACATTGTTGTTTAGCACCCAGCTGATTTCTGAACGATCGTAACCTTTAGTTTTGCCTCGTTCTATAGTTCTTTGATTCAACAATGCCTCAATGCCTCTTCCCTGATATTCCGGCAATACTCCCATCAATGCAGTTCGAAGTTCGTTTATTTTCTTTCGTCCGAAAAGCAGTTTAAAAATCCCAAATGGAAACAGATTTCCATTCATAGTTTTGAACAGTGTATTCAAATTAGGTATCGAGATGGAAAAACCAACAGGTCTTCCGTCAATTTCGGCGATGTGGGCTACATCGGCATCAAGAATCAACTTAAAATCATTCGCCGTACTTTGTAGCTCTTCTTTTGTTAGCGGAAGAAATCCCCAATTATCTTTCCACGCTTGATTGTAAATCTCCCGAACTATTTCAACTTCGTCTTTAATTCGCTTCATATTTATTTGGCGAAAGCTCAAACCGGGATTACGCTTATGAACAATTTCGGTAGCTCTTTTCATCCGATCAGCGATAACATCATCTTGAGTAATCATGAAAGCCAGTAGCTCCATCTCGACTTCATAGCCACATGTTTCAACTAATTTAGGGTAGAAAGGTTTAGAATATGGCATCATTACAAAAGGATCGCGATCAAAACCATCTGATAAGATACCAATCATATCCATCATCCCGGGACTTGCAGGACCCAGCACTTTCGTCATCCCTTTGTCACGAAGCCAATCTTCAGCTACTCTAAAAAGAAAATTTGCAGTTGGTTGATGATCGATGCACTCAAAAAAACCGAAATGTCCGGTTTTCGTTTTGTGATATTCATTGAAACGATGATCGACTGTAGCTGAGATACGGCCGGCGATTTTCCCGTTGTGCTCTGCTATAAACAAAGCAATATCCGCATTTTGATAAAACGGATTTTTCTTAGTATCGATCAGTTTCTTTTGATCTAACCGTAAAGGAGGGACAAAGTTGGGATCGTTTTGATAATGAGAATAGGGGAATTCCAGAAATTTCTTTTTCTCGTCATCGGTTGTGACGATAGTTATCCCCGTAGTATCCATATCCTATTATTAGCTGGCTGAGTGTCCGTTATTATCGATAATTCCGTGCTTTAATCCCACTTTTCTGAACGCTTCAAGTATACGATTTAAGTGCGAATCGGTATGACTTGCCATATAACTTGTTCGCAAAAGCGATTGTCCTGGAGGCACTGCCGGTGGAATAACTGCATTTGCGTAAACGCCCTCTTCAAAAAGATCTTTCCAGAATTTAAAGCAATCCATCATGTCGCCAATTACAACAGGTATGATTGGAGACTGGCTGGACCAAACATTAAAACCTAAATTCTCAAGTTCTGTACGCATATATACCGAAATTTCATCTAATCGATCTAAACGCCAGGTTTCTTCTTTCAAAATTTCAAGCGCAGTAAGTACAGTAGCTACATTTGCGGGCGGCATTGAAGCACTGAAAATATGCGCCGGGGAATGATGGCGGATATACTCGATTACCGTTCTATCACCTACAAGAAATCCACCTAGCGAGGCGAAAGATTTTGAAAATGTTCCACTGATCAGATCAACTTCGTCGGTTAAATCAAAAACAGATGCGGAACCACGCCCACCTTTTCCAACAACGCCTACAGCATGAGCATCATCCAAATAAAGGCGTGCATTAAATTCTTTAGCTAAAGCTACCAATTCGGGCACTTTTGCTAATGTCCCTGACATCGAAAAAACGCCATCAGTTACAATAATTTTACCGGCATTAGGATCAGCTTGCTCTAGAAACTTACGCAGCTGATCCATATCGTTATGCTTATACCGAACAGTCTTTGCGTTAGAAACCTGCGTTCCCATTACAATACAAGCATGGTTATCACGGTCAGAAAATATCAGATCATTTCTACCTGCTATAGTTTGGATTGCTCCTTCATTAGTTTGGTAGCCGGTACTAAAGAGTACACAGCCTTCTTTGCCCATGAATTCTGCGAGTTTGTCTTCCAACTCTAGATGAATGTCTAAAGTACCGTTCAGATATCTAGACCCGGTACAACCTGTACCATATTTAGTTAGGGCATCTTGTGCAGCTTTTATAGTACGCTGATCATTTGTTAAACCAAGATAGTTGTTGGAACCGGCCATGATAACTTTTCGGCCTTCAATCTCTACGATAGTACCATCTGTGGCCTCGAGTGGTTTAAAATATGGGTATAAACCCATCGCTTTTACTTCATCAGCCCGAGTGAAATTGTGTGCTTTTTGAAATATGTCTTGAGTGGCCAAATTTTTTGTTTCGCTCATGCGATCCGTCCTGTCCAAATAATCGAATAACGTTGAATATAGCTAGTATTGAAATTCATTCAAATTTACTTACTAGCCATTATGAGTGCTGTGATCTTTTATAACCTCGCCAAGATAAGAAATATATCTGTCAGCGACTCGTTCCCAAGCAAAATTTTGCTCTACATAGTTCCTACTGCTTTCGCTTAAGGTAGAATAATCAGTTGTTAAAACCTCATCAATCTTAGCTGCGAAAGTGTCGGCATCTCGTACTTGAACCTTGAAGCCATTTTCACCATCGCTTATTACATCTTTGATGCCTTCTAAATTAGCTGCTACTGCCGGCGTAGATGCTAAATTCGCTTCAAGCATTACAATTCCAAACCCTTCCATATCTCCCTCTACAGGAATATTGGGCATTACAAACACATCAGCAGCTGCATATGATTTTCGGAGTAAATCGTCGGGTTGTTTTCCTACAAAATGCAGTGCATCTTTAAAAGTCAGTCCGTCTCTTACTTGCAATAATCGGTCGTGTTCAGGCCCATCACCAACAGCTAAATAAACCACATCCGATTTAATTTTTGGAAACACCTCGGTTATAAACCATTCATGACCTTTTCGCTTTACTTGCCGACCTACAGTTAACAACAGCTTTTTTCCTGCCAGCGAAAACCCAAATGCTTCTTCAATTTCTTTACGAGCAGACTCTTTTTCCGGAGTTTCTTCGATATGCGCCATATCAAAACCATTGGGCAGCGCTATACCTTTTTTGGGATGCATTCCGCGTTTGATACATTCTTCGCGAGTGGCGCGCGATACCGAAATCACTCCATCTAAAGCCTCAAATACTTTAGGAACAAAATTCTGGTAGATCCCAATTGGCATTTTCACATCCTGGCCATGATTGATTGTAACCATTGGCACATTGATTTTTGATCTGGTGAACTTTGCCAAAGTTGCCGTTACCATCGAGGAAAACAGGATCACATCCGGCTGATAATCATCCACAATTTTAGGCAGCTTACGGATGAGTTTAAACAAAAAAACTGCTGTTCGAGCTTCTATTCCTTTCCAAGGTGCATGCTGAATGATGGTTTTAATATGAACGTCTGGTTTCTTCTTTAACTCATCTACTAATTGCATGCTCACACGTTGCATACCGCCGATACTTTTGAGCGGTGCATTTTTTGGGGGATGCAAATGCGATATGTACAAAATCTTCATCACGAGCCGGAATAGTTTTTTATCACAGATTTATAGTTCTCGACCAAGCCCCCGTTTATGGAGTCCCATTGATAATTCATCGCAAATTCTCGCGATTTTTTACCCATAGCAGTTCTCAATTCTTCGTTTTCAACGATCTTTTTTAACTTTTCGGTGAAATCGGTTTCGTTTTTAGGTTCTGCCCAGAATCCATTTTCTCCATCTTCTACCAACGACTTGCTCCCTATTGCATCTGCAACCAAGCAAGGTAAACCACTTGCCATGGCTTCCAGCGTTACATTCCCAAAAGTTTCGGTGTGCGAAGGAAACATGAAAATATCGCTACTGGCATATGCTCTGGCTAAATCTTCACCTTTTGCAAATCCTGTGTAATGTGCATCCGGCAAAAGTTCCTTAGTCTCATCCATAGCCGGGCCGTCACCCACAACTAATGCTCGCACATTCGGATGAATAGCCTGTACATTTTTCACGGCTTTAATGTAGGTCCGTAATTCTTTTTCCCACACCAATCGCGATACAAAGCTCACTACTATTTCATCATCTTTTAACCCAACCGAACGGCGCCATTCCATATCCTTTTTTTCAGGATTAAATCGCTCAAGATCGATTCCTCGCGCCCATATTTTCATGTTACTTTTCAGCCCGATTTCTTCGAGCTCATCTATCATAGATTGTGACGGCACGTAGGTTTCTAGTGCTTTTTTATAAAACGATTTCATATGCCATTTTGCTGGAAGAAATATTGGCATAAGAAATGCAGCATAATAACCGGCGTAGCTCAAAAAATGGGTGTGATAACTTGCTACAACCGGCACATTATGTTTCTTACCCCATTTTAATGCGCCACTTCCTAAACCATCAGGAGTTGCAATATGGATTAAAGTTGGGTTGAATTCTTCTAAGCGCTTTTTTGCCCAACCCGGAAAGTGAGTAGCAATTCGATACTCGGTTCTGCCCGGAACTAACATCGGAATAGACGGCGTAACCACTAGTTCACCGCAATGATCAATAGGTGGGTTTTTAATGCTTGGCCCAAAAACTAACACCGGAATGTTTTGACTCTCTAAATAGGAAACCAATCGATTTAATGTTAGCGACACACCATCTCTGATGTGATTATAATTGCCGGTAAATAATGCGACTCTCAGTTCGTTCATTCAGTTTAAAAGCAGTTCGTAGATTTGTATCTTCGAGGCTGTGCGACTATCACTTGATGCCGCTTACCATTTTTCAAAAATCCGATAAATATACACATTTATGAGAGCCTTTGTTACCGGCGGTACCGGTTTTGTTGGCAGTCATCTTGTTGATGCGCTCATCGAATCTGATCAATATTCTGAAGTTTTATGCCTGGTTAGAAGCTCTGATAAATGGCTAACCGGAAAAACCTTCACAAAAGTTAAAGGCGATCTTACCGATTTACAGGTCATTAGTTCCGCCTTAGAAGGTGTAGATGTTATTTTCCACGTTGCCGGAATTGTGCGTGCGCCAAACTGGTCGGATTTTAAACGCGCGAATGTTGATGCTACCGAAAACCTCCTTCGTATTGCTCAGAAAAAAGGCATCACTAATATTGTGATGCTTTCTTCTTTAGCTGCAGCAGGTCCAAGTCGTGGCTCAGCAATCAGCGAACAAATTGCAATGCGCCCGGTAAGCATGTACGGCGAGTCGAAAAAAGAAATGGAAGAAGTGATTCTAAGTACCGCTACGAAAAATGAAAGTATAAAAATAATTCGCCCACCAGCGGTTTATGGACCACGCGAAACCGATATTTATACCTTTTTCAAAACCTTTAAATTCGGAATTTGCCCAATGGTGGGTGATGGGAACCATCCCAAGCTCTCGATGGTATATGTGAAGGATTTGGTTGATGGAATTATGAAAGCAGCAGCATTCACTAAAACAGGAACACATACATATTTTATGGGTGGGCCAAACGAAGCTTATTCGTGGAACCAAATTCGAGATATAACTTCAGTTGTAACTGGGTGGAAACCTATCCCCTTGAAGTTAAAACCTAGATGGATTAAAAAAATCGCGACTGCGGTTGAAAAGAGCGCTGGAATTCTAGGTAAATATCCTGTTCTAAATGAAGAAAAAGCCCGAGAAATGACCCACGAATGGGTGTGTTCATCAGCAAAAGCTGAACAAGAACTGGGCTATAGCCCAAATACTTCACTAGAAGAAGGTATTTCGCGCACTATTCGTTGGTACAAAAATCACAATTGGTTGTAGACTTACAGAATCAGCTTATGAAAAAATTTATCGCAGTATCTCTATTTTTATTCTTTTTGTCGTTTTCCATTCGATCAGAGGCACAATGGGCGCAGGATTATCAAAATCTGATCGAGATTCCAAATATCAAAGCGATGGAAGCTTCTGATGCTCATTTATATGTTCTCTCCGATTTGGAAGGTATGGCTGTATTCCGCGTTTATGGTGATTCCTTACAATGGCTCTACACCTCATCAGGCATGCAACGTCGAGGTAATACTATTGATTCCGATATTCGGTTCGCGTATTTATATGGTGATTCAAGACGTTTAACTGTGCTGGAACCAACCTCCGTACTCGGTGTTTTTTCTTCAACGCTACTTCCTATAACGCCAAAAGGGGTAGCTCGTTTAAACGACAAATTATATGTGGCTTTAGGCGATGAAGGCCTTGGCGAACTACCACTAACTTCGCCAGATGATTTCGATACAGAGGCTAACATTGTAGCCAATGGAACCATCGGTCGGGTTGCTGTTTTAGATGTCGTTTCTTCAATTTTATCCAATCAACTTTTTGTGCTTACCGATGACGAAAAAATTCACTCATTTCAATTGGGCGAAAACGGATTAGAATCAATCTCAACTTTAACGCTTGGAGAACCGATTGAAGACTTATTCATACAAAATGAAAAGATTTGGGGCGCCACTTCGAACGGTGGGCTATATACGGTTACTACAAATGGACTGGGTAGAAGTGTTGGAACGGTAAATGCAAAAATTGCCAACGTAACTGAATTTGAAAACACACTGTTTGTTCGCACCCAAAATGGGCAGCTTTGGATCTCAGAAAACAATGGTGGACTTCGGTTATGGCAAGCAGAATCACAGGCTGGTAATTTTATCACTAAAAGTGCCGATGCACTCTGGATTTCAATCTTCGATAAAGTGAGTCCGTTACAAAAAGAAGGAAACGAAGTTTCAACCTCAGCCCCTATTTCCCGTTCAGAGAACTTCAAAATAAAATCCATCAGTAATAAAACACTTACATTTCCACAACCATTGTTAACTGCCATTGAGCTTGAGTCTGGGGATCACAATGATGTATCGTTCACTTACAAATCACCGGTAGCCAATGCACGGATTCAAAAACAAGGCCTATTCTGGCAACCATCTGTAAATCAAGTGGGAATTACACCATTTACCATCATTGGATCAAACAGTAAGGGACAGATCGACAGCACTAGTTTCACGGTTGAAGTCCGAACGTTTAACTCTCCACCGCGATTCAGCCCCGTTCGTGGATCAACGGTTGCAGTTAACGATCCCTACGAAATCACTTTTAACGCCATCGACCCTGAAAACCCATCGAGTGGCTTAATCCGTTATCTCGGCGTAGACTTACCGGAAGGCTCTACTCTTAACGAGCAAACCGGAGAATTTAACTGGACACCCAACGATCGACAGATTGGTGATCAGACGTTTCGAATTGTGGCTACCGACGAACAAGGCACGGCCTCATCCATTGAAATAACCTACAAAGTGATCAATATTACCCGAGGCGAATAAGTATAATCTTTGAGTTCAGATAATAGATTTACACAAGCGGTTTTAGATTGGTACGCCGAACATAAACGCCCGATGCCATGGCGCGAGACTAAAGATCCTTACAAGATTTGGATCTCTGAAATCATGCTCCAACAAACTCGAGTTGATCAAGCATGGCCTTATTTCGAACGATTTATTGGGGAGTTTCCTAACGTTTTTTCCTTAGCAGAAGCTAATCAGCAGCAAGTAATGAAAGCTTGGGAAGGATTAGGGTACTACAGCCGCGCCCGTAATCTTCACGCCGCCGCAAAAATGATTGTTGAAGATTATAGCGGGAAACTGCCGGAGGATTATGATGAAATCATAAAGCTGAAAGGAATTGGTCCATACACCGCTGCCGCGATTACTAGCATTGCTTTCAGTAAACCGAATGCCGTGGTGGATGGAAATGTAATTCGTGTTATTACGCGATATTTTGGGATTGAAGACAATGTTCGATCAACCCGAACCACTAAACAAGTTCAACTTCATGTAGATGGGTTGATTAGTGCCGATCGTCCTGCTGATTTCAATCAAGGCTTGATGGAAATTGGCTCAACGGTTTGTAAACCAACGAACCCTGATTGTTTGTTTTGCCCAATTTCCTTCGATTGTGTAGCCAACATAACCGCGAAAACTGACACAATTCCCTACAAATCTCCCGCTAAGAAGAAACCGCATAAGCAAATTGGTGTAGGTATCATCGAACGAGAAGACGGAAAGGTGCTGATCGCTCTTCGACCTGAAAATGTAATGTTAGGTGGATTGTGGGAGTTCCCCGGGGGCAAACAAGAAGAAGACGAAAGCATCAAACAAACCGTTGAGCGGGAGTTACGTGAAGAACTCGGTGTTGAAGTTACCGCCTATCAAGAATTCATGAAGCTAAAGCATGTCTACTCCCATTTTTCTATAACCATGCACGCCTATTTGTGTCGATTAGTTTCGGGCGAACCAACTGCAAGATCTAGCCAAGAAATTCGATGGGTAGAGATTCCCGAATTAGAACAATTTCCATTCCCCAAAGCGAATAAAAAGCTAACAGAGAAGTTGATGGAAAGAGAGGCTTAGGAATTAGGAATTAGGAATTAGGAATTAGGAATTAGGAATTAGGAATAATTTAAAACTATGCCCAAAAAGCTCAAAAAACTTTCCAAAAAGAAGCTTCTCGAATTAAAGCCATACTTGGATGCCATTGTCGAGCAGGTTGAAGTTCCGAGTTATATCGAATCGGATCCTATTCAGTTCATGCATGCTTTTGAGGATAAGGATGATCAGGAGTTAGCCGGCTTTTTTGCTGCTATAATGGCCTGGGGGCGGCGTGATATTGTGATTGCGAAGGTTGACGATTTATTAAACAGAATGAACTATAGACCTGCTGAATTCATCATCAATTTTTCTGATTCTGATGCCGATGCTCTAGATGGTTTCAAGCACCGGACATTTAAACCGGAAGATATTTATTGGATGATAAAGGCCATCAGAAAATCGATTTCTGAGTTTGGCTCATTCGAAGGTTTTTGGTCGGATTGTTACCATCAGGCAGAAAAAGAACAACGCGAATTAATGGCTGTGTTTCATCAACGGTTTTTTGAGTTCTTCCCAGAAACTCCACAACGGTCTCGAAAGCACATAGCAAATCCTGAGAAAAACAGCTCAGCAAAACGCTTGTACATGTATCTGCGGTGGTGCATTCGTAAAAGCGAAGTGGATTTAGGATCGATGTCGTTTATGCCTGCATCCGAATTGATGATCCCGCTGGATGTACACGTTGCGCGACAAGCACGAGCTTTGGGGTTATTATCTCGCCATCAAAATGATTGGAAATCGGTGCTGGAGCTGATGGAAAAACTTCGCGTTCTCGACCCTGAAGATCCAGCAAAATATGACTACGCCCTATTTGGGCTAGGAGTTCGCCCGGAACTGGTGGATGAGAGTTATTATGTGAACGGGTTGCAATGATTGAAAACCAGCAACCAGCAACCACTCTATCAACTCTTCCTCAAAATTTGTATATTTAATGCTCCCAATAATGGGAAATAAAAAATAAACGAAAGGATGTGAGACTCCAATGCTAGGCGTTGAAGTTAAAGACAACGAAAGTGTTGAGCGCGCAATCAATCGTTTCAAAAAAATGGTGACTCGTTCACGAATCTTGAATGAATACAAGGATCGTCAACAGTTTACAAAGCCATCTATTTTGAAGCGAGAGGCTATGAAAAAAGCCGTACGCGAACAACGTCGCCGTCAGCGCGACAATTACTAATTCGTTGTTTCACGAATTTGAAGCTCTCGGATTTATCTGAGAGCTTTTTTTATGGCATCTCGTAAATACCTTACCCCTATTCCACTTTTCGAAGAAGGCGCAATACTTTCAGAAAAGCCAAGTTTCGCCGCTTCTTTAATTCGCTGCTCGATATGTGGCACTGTTCGTACTTCTCCGGCCAGCCCAACCTCTCCCACAAATGCCACTCGTTGATCGATGGCTTTATCCATTAAACTAGAGATTAATGCACAACAAACACCTAAATCTCCTGCAGGATCACTGAGTCTGAATCCACCGGCTATATTCAAGTACACATCTTGATTCGCAAAACTGAAGCCGGCACGTTTTTCTAACACAGCCAATAATAGTAACAAACGATTCCGATCGAAACCATTTGCAGTGCGTTGTGGTGTTCCAAAACTTGTGGGCGTAGCCAATGCTTGAACTTCGATTAGCAACGGTCTTGAGCCTTCCATCGTACAAACAATGGCATTTCCGCTCACTCCTTCTGTTTTATCCGATAAGAACAATTCGGATGGATTAGAAACTTCCCGGAGCCCATGCTCGAACATTTCGAAAACGCCTACTTCCTGGGCCGGACCGAATCTGTTTTTTAGAGATCTTAGAAGTCTATAGGTGTAGTTTTTATCACCTTCGAATTGAAGTACCGTGTCAACCATGTGCTCAAGAACCCGTGGACCTGCGATATCTCCTTCTTTGGTAACATGTCCGATCACTAGCGTGGTTATGTTCTTCTTTTTTGCGACTTGCTGGAATAAAGCCGCACACTCCTTCACTTGTTGAATGGACCCCGGCATACTCGATAACTCAGTCCGGTATACGGTCTGTATAGAGTCTACAATCAACAAATCCGGATCAACTTTTTGGGCTTCTTCTATGATCAGATTCACCTGCGTTTCGTTGTAAATCAACAGGTTTTCGGATTGCACTCCAAGTCGTTGCGCACGTTGTTTTATTTGTCCAGCTGATTCCTCGCCGGCACAGTAAAGAATTTTTAAATCGGGATTCGATTTCGCGATTTGCAGCGTGAGTGTACTCTTACCCACTCCCGGCTCACCGCCAATCAAAATATATGCACCGGGCAGAAATCCGCCGCCAAGTACACGGTCAAATTCGGAGATATTGCTAAGGAATCGCGATTTTTCGGATGTCTCAACATCACCTAATTTCTGAGGTGCACCTGCCGCTTCAATACCGGCAACTTTTGCTTTATGCTCCACTTCTTTTTTGGCAGTGGTTACTTCAACATAGGTGTTCCATTCACCACAACTCGGACAACTACCCAACCATTTTGGTGAAGTATTTCCACAGGAAGAGCATTCGAATTGAATCTTAGTTTTAGCCATCAATCCTTCTGCTGAATTTCTTCAACCTGCTTGTTGATGTAAAAGGTAGTAGCTGCCAGCCCAACGCCAATTGCGATGTAGTAGCTGATCACGCGCCATAAAAACAGGGATAAACCGATGAACGACTCACGCACTTCCATGGCAATTTCGGATGGCGACATAAATAAAAGCGGTCCTTGAAACAGCACAAATAAACCTTCTACCCCACCGCTTCCACCGGGAGTTGGAACCACAAGGAACGTAAGATTCATTGCCAAACTACGAAGCAACGATAAGATTTCAGGTGCCGGTAGCAAACTCAAAATCACGATAGTAGGCAAAGCAATTCGACATATCCATGAACTTGTTGAATACAAAAAAGCCTTCAGTAGAAAAGAAAATGGTTTTTTGCGTAACTGATGTGCGTAACTCTCCAAATTCTCCGCTTCGGCATTTATCTTTTCTTCCCATTTATTTAATAATGGTAATCGGAAAACAAACTTAACCACTTTCTTAATGGCAGCAGGATTCACTAAAACACCGTATGCCAACAACCCTGCATAGCTCAGCAAAAACATATAGAGAATAATCATCGAAGCTTCGCCGATCATCCCTGCTTGAGGGGGAACGACTTCGAAATAAATGCCAGAAATCAATAAAATGGGAATGGCCAGCGCAAACCAAATCTGATCGAGTAGCACACTGTATAAAATGATGGCGGTTGCTTCGCCGAGTTTGAGCCCTTCTTTGGTCATGGCGTAGGTTGCCATGGGTGCGCCACCTATTGTTGAAGGCGTAACTGCAGAGGTAAAATCCCACGTTAGTGTAATCCGAAAAGCCCCGAGCCAACTAACGGTACGCTCTGAAAGTACTCTGAATTTAGCTGCGGTAGCCCAAACACGCAGAAATGACACCACTAATGCAATAAACAAACCCGGCATTCGCTTTGGCGCCAAGTGAGTTAAAATCCCCGGCGTATAAGTATAGTAAATCACCCCTGCCATCGTAAGCAAACTTAACGAGAGGGAGAGCGCGATATACCTTTTGGATATAAAGCTTTTGGGTTGTGCTATGTTTATTCCGTCTGTACTCAAGGGCGAGAAATGGAATTCAAATATAAAAAAAAAGCCACGACGTGCGTGGCTTCATTTTCGTTTCGATGCGAATTTACGCAATCGTTACATCATCATTCAAATAAACGTCTTGAATAGTGTTTAAAAGCTTAACGCCTTCTGCTAACGGACGCTGGAAAGCCTTACGACCGCTAATCAAGCCCATGCCACCGGCACGTTTATTGATAACAGCAGTTTTTACTGCGTCAGCGAAATCGTTAGAACCTGATGCTCCACCTGAATTGATCAAACCTGCACGGCCAGCAAAACAGTTGATTACCTGGTAGCGAGTTAAATCGATCGGGTGATCAGAAGTAAGTTCGCTGTAAATCCGCTCATCTAATTTACCGTAGCTAGAATCGCCGGCGTTCAACGCTTTGTAACCACCGTTGTTGGTTGGTTGCTTTTGCTTGATGATATCAGCACCAATAGTAGTTCCAATATGGTTAGCCTGACCGGTTAAATCAGCTGAAGTGTGATAATCTACGCCATCAACTTTAAACGCATTGTTACGAGTGTAACACCAAAGAATAGTTGCCATACCTAATTCGTGCGCATAAGCAAATGCCTGCGCTACTTCTTGAATCTGGCGATTCGATTCTTCTGATCCGAAATAGATGGTAGCACCAACCGCAGCGGCTCCCATATCATATGCTTGATCGATGGATCCAAACATGATCTGATCGAAAGTATTCGGGTAGGTCAATAATTCGTTGTGATTAATTTTCACAATAAACGGAATCTTGTGTGCATACTTACGCGACACAGATCGAAGTGCTCCAAAAGTAGAAGCAACACCGTTACAACCTGCTTCAATCGCAAGTTTCACAATATTCTCAGGATCAAAGTAATCCGGGTTTTTAGCGAAAGAAGCACCACCTGAGTGCTCAATTCCCTGATCTACAGGCAGAATTGAAACGTATCCAGACTTACCTAATCGTCCTGCTTCTAGTAACCATTGTAAATTTCCTAACACTCTATTATTTCGATCAGAGTGATACCATACTTCATCTACGTAATTCGCCGATGGTAACGCTAAGCGATCTTTACTGATTGTTTTACATTCGTGCTCTAGCAGGTCTGAAGCTTCATCGCCTAAGTACTCTGCAATTTTGGCTGTATCAAGTGACATATCTTTCTTATTTGTGATTAATCATTTGGTGCAAAAATATAGCAGATAATCGGAGGAACTACTACTGTCTTTCTACTCCAATTCGTTATTTATTTTATCGAAACGCCACAAAATCCGTATCTTTTATAAATTTTTGATGAACCATGCACATAGGCCCAATAGAACTTCCTGAGAAACCGCTTTTCCTCGCTCCGATGGAAGATGTTTCAGATTCTCCATTCCGACAAATTTGCCGCGAAAAAGGAGCAGATATCGTTTACACAGAATTTATTAGCTCCGAAGCACTCATTCGCGACTCCGATATAGCCCTGCACAAGATGAGCTATACTGAGAGCGAACGCCCTCTTGGAATTCAAATTTTTGGAGGACGAGAAGAAGCCATGTATGGCGCAGCAAAAGTGGCCGAAAACAACAATCCCGATTTGGTGGACATCAATTTTGGATGCCCCGTTTACAAAGTGGTAAACAAGGGAGCCGGTGCTGCTTGTTTAAAAGATTTGGGGATGATGGAACGCATGGCTGGAACTGTCGTCGATGCCGTTGAAAGCAAGCCGGTAACGGTAAAAACTCGCTTAGGTTGGGACGATTCCACCATCAAGATTCAAGAAGTTGCTTTGATGCTGCAAAAACTTGGTGTGAAAGCGCTAACGGTGCATGCCCGAACTCGTGCCCAAAAGTACAAAGGCGAGGCACGTTGGGAATGGCTCAAGAAGCTCAAAAATACTCCCGGACTTGAAATCCCGATTATCGGAAATGGTGATGTAACTACCCCGGAACTTGCTAAGCAAATGTTTGAAGAAACCGGTGTGGATGGTGTGATGATTGGGCGTGGTGCCATCGGAAACCCTTGGATTTTTGAACAAACTCGTCATTATCTGGAGACCGGAGAATTAATCCCCGAACCAACTCTTCAAGATCGACTTGAACTTACTGCCGAGCAGCTTCGAAAATCTGTTGCACATCAGGGTGAACGATACGGGGTCATCATCATGAAAAAGCACTATGGGCAGTATTTAAAGGGCATCCGAAATGGGAAAAAACTCCGGCTCGAACTGATGAAATACGATACCATGGATCCCATCCTCGAAATTCTGCTCAACTACAAAGAAGAAGAGTTTTTCGCGGTGGTTTAGGGTTGGTTAATGATTGATTGTAATTAGCGAAACAACAATAAATCATGTTGACAGTTTATAAGTACAATCTTCCATTTAATAATTGACAAGCAGGAAAATTGAAATGAAAAAAATTATATGTGCACTTTTGCTCTCTCTCGCTTTTACCTTTTTTTCTTGCAATGCGGTAACCTCAACGGAATATCCTGAGCCGATAAACTTCGAAGAACTCGATGATGACCCAACCCTCCTTACAGGTCAATGGGATTGGGTTCGGGAAACTTATTATTTCACAGTAGATGGGAAACCAAGTGTTCGAACACCTAAATCTACTGGAATATTTAAAAAGCTGATTTTTGATTCGAATGGATTTATGGAATTTTATGAAAATGATGAATTAGTACGTGTTGACTCAATTTCCGGATACTTTACTAGTTCGCAATGGGGAGTTAACGAAGACATATTTGCTATAAGTTGGGCTGCATCTGATGGACCAGAAATAGTTTATCATCGAATCCAATAATTTCGGAGCTAGTTTCGCAGTAAAGTTGATCAATAAACAATTCTAAATTATTCAGCATTGAATCATTTCGGAATTATCTACGTAATGCCCCCGCAGTTAACAAATCAAAGAGAAGAATATGCTAGCTAGAATCGGACGAATTATCGCCTCATTATTTGGAGCAGCAGGAGTTGCTGCAGCCCCATTAAAAACCATCGCCGCCATCGTAATTTCGATGATCATCCCCTATTTACTTTACGCTTTTTTAGGTGGAATCGGAATCGCACTCGCCTTTGTTGGCATCATCTGGGCTATTTGGTACTTCGCAAAGAAGAAGTAGTGAATTATTCAAAAAGTGATGGCTTCGACATGCTCGGCCATCGTGATATTGAATTTAATTTAGTGAATCGAGTTGGGATTTTAATTAAGCTAAGACTCACTTCTCCAATCTCACTGCTCACTCCTATAAATAATCCCTTCCAAAAAACGGTTTAAGCACTTCAGGAACTCTAACTTTTCCATTTTCTTCCTGATAAGATTCTAAAATTGCTGAAACAATTCGAGGTAATGCCAATGCAGACCCGTTTAATGTATGCACCATTTCGGTAGATTTACCATCTTTTCGATATCTCAATTGCATTCGTCGAGCCTGAAAACTTTCGAAATTAGAGCATGAGCTCACCTCCAACCAACGTTGCTGTCCCGGACTCCAAACTTCTAAATCGTATTTCTTGGTTTGGGTAAAGCCCATGTCTCCGGTGCACATTAATAATGTGCGGTAAGGCAACTCAAGAGCTTGAAGTAATTTTTCAGCATGTTCGCGAAGACTTTCAAGTTCATCATAGGATGTTTCCGGCCTCACAATCTTCACAATCTCCACTTTATCAAACTGATGGAGTCGATTCAATCCGCGCACATCTTTTCCGTACGAGCCGGCTTCACGTCGCCAGCATGGGGTATGGCACACATAGTTAATTGGTAAATCTTCTTCTTTCAGAATCTCATCGCGGTGAAAATTAGTAACAGGAACTTCACCGGTTGGAATAGCAAAAAACTCGTCGCGAGGAATGGTGTACATCATGTCCTCTTTGTCAGGAATTTGACCTGTTCCACGGGCAGAATCTTCATTCACAAAATAAGGTGCTTGCAATTCGGTAAACCCGGCCGCATTCCCTTCGTTAATAAAATAATTGATCAAAGCACGTTGCAGTTGTGCTACCGGTCCTACATAAAACGGAAACCCTGCACCGGTAACTTTTACACCACGCTCGAAATCAACCCAGCCATAGCGCTCAACGATTTCCCAATGGGCCTTTCTCCATTCTTCGCTATTTGGCTCTCCCCACGTTGCAAATACTTTGTTATCATCTTCGGTATGACCCACAGGCACACTTGGATGAGGCACATTAGCGATACGGTATAATAGCTCATCACGTTCTACAGAAAGTGTTTTTTCTTTTTCTTCGAGTGATTTCACCTCTTCTTTAAACTGCCCGGTTTCTTTAATGATGGCCTGAGCCTCTTCCTTTTTACCTTGCCCCATCAACATACCAATTTGCTTAGCTTTGGCATTATTCTCGCTTCGAAGGGTATCCAGTTTATGCACAAAAGAACGCCATTCTTCATCTTTAGCAACTACCTGATCTACAATGTTAGGTTCTTTTTCACCTTTATCGATCATTCCTTGTTTAACGATTTCAACGTTTTCTCTGATGAAGTTTATGTCGAGCATTTCTGAGAGTTTTTTCGATTTAATTTCTCGTCAAAGATACAGCAGTTTTCACTTCGTTTTGAATCATTTTTAGCTAAAAACTCCGCCTCTTTTTTGATTATAAAATTCACTGCTCTACCATTGCCAACCTAAATTATTTAGGTTATTTTGAATGATTGTTAGAAATTTTAGGAAATAGTGAGTAGATCATGAGCAATATGCTTGACGAAATTGACATTTCGATTTTAAATCACCTACAAGAAAATGGACGAGCTCAGCGGAATAAAATCGCTGAAATGGTGAATTTGTCTGTACCCTCAGTTTCAGAGAGAATGAAAAAGCTGGAAGAAAAGGGATTAATTGCAGGATATTATGCGGTGCTAAACGCTCGTAACTTCAACTTCGACATCAGTGCCTTTCTTTTTGTACAAATTGATGGCTCAGAAAATTACCCGAGCTTTGTAGATAAAGTACAAGAAGAACCTGAGATTCTAGAATGCCATTCGATTACAGGAGAAGGTTCGCATTTATTAAAAGTGCGTACTAAAAACACTTCATCGTTCGAGAAATTATTATCGAGAATTCAATCTTGGCCCGGTGTAGATAAAACCCGTTCAAGCTTAGTATTATCAAGTTTTAAAGAAACGAGAAAGCTCCCAATTGAACAAGCAACCGAAATGATTAAATAAAGTACCGGTCAATTAGAAAAACTGTACCCCGTATCACAAATAGATACACGTATTAATTATGGACAGAGAAGTATTTCAAGAACAATTTGGTTTATTAGGTAAATCGGACTCCATGAAGCAGGTGGTTGATAAGATCATGCAAGTTTCGAAAGCCGATATTACTGTATTATTGCAGGGAGAAAGCGGTGTAGGTAAAGATGTTACCGCACGTGCAATTCATGGGTTGAGCTCAAGAAAACATAACGATTTGGTGATTGTTAACTGTGGCGCTATCCCTGAGGGAATTATAGAAAGTGAGTTATTTGGACACGAAAAAGGCGCATTTACCGGTGCGAATGAAAGTCGGGAAGGATATTTCGAGAAAGCAGATGGCGGGACCATATTTTTGGATGAAATTGGTGATACTCCAAAAAATGTGCAGGTAAAACTGCTTAGAGTTTTAGAGAATGGCGAGTTCTTTAGGGTTGGATCGAGTAAGGTGCAAACCACCAATGTGAGAATTATAGCAGCTACAAATAAAGATCTTTGGCAATTAGTTGAAGAAGATGCTTTTCGCGAAGATTTATACTATCGCCTCGATACCGTACAAATTCATCTCCCACCACTTAGAGATCGCCAAGAAGATATCATCGAGATATTTAGAAAATTTGTGCAAGAATTTTCTACCCGTTATGATTCAGTTTTTAAAGGATTTTCTGATGAGGCCAGAGAATTGCTGGTTTCTTATCGATGGCCCGGAAACATTCGTGAGCTTCGAAATGTAGCCGAGCAGTTAGTGGTTTTAGAAAAATCTCAATTCATTGATGCAGAACGTTTACAGAAATATTTAAAAGGGCGCCAACGCAGTGGTTCTGCCGATAATCTTCCAATGGTTGCAGAAAGAAAAGAAAGTGAAAACAAAGATTTTGAGGAAAGTTTTAGCAAGCGTGATCGGGAATTGATCTACCGCGCTTTGGTAGAATTAAGTAATGATATCGGTGATGTTAAAAAGATGCTCGCCAACTTCTTATACAGCTCGTTTTCAAATTCGAACAAGCAATTGCCTGCCTTACCTGAAATTTCTACCGGTGGACTTCAAGCAGCTACCGAGCAGTTGATCAAGTATAGCCCTGATATCGAAACTCCACTTGGCATGCGTAACCTGCCCGATGAAAATGATGAAACAGAACCCGAAGTGTATGAAGAAAGCTCAGAAATTGAAGAGTTTTTTAGTTCTGATGAAATTCCATCCATCGAAGATACCGAGCAATTTCTCATCAAAAAAGCGTTAGAAAAGTACGATGGAAATAGACGTAAAGCCTCTGAAGCACTTGGAATAAGCGAACGAACGCTTTACCGAAAATTGGACCAATATGGCCTTGCATAAGCATTTAATAATACTTCTGTTTACTGTATGCATTGTCAGCTCGGGTTGTTTGCGCTACAGCTTTACGGGTACATCTATTCCGGAAGGTGTTAATACTATTTTCATACCGTTTTTTCAGGATCAATCGAATTCCGGTATAGGTGATCTTTCTGATCGGTTGAATGATGTTTTACTGCAACGATTTGTGAACGAAAGCCGCCTTTCACTAGCGAATAACGAACAAGATGCCGATGCTGTTTTAACGGGACAAATAGTTAGTTATAGTAATCGCCCTTTTAGTATTGGTGGCAATGAACAAGCCAATCAGAATCAAGTTCAGATTCAGGTTCGTGCTTCTTTCTCTTATCGAATGAATGCTGAAAGCGAGTGGGAAAGCAAAAGTTTTACCGGCACTTTTACTTTCGATCCCACTGATGACCCAATCGAAGGAGAGGATAACGCTGCAGATGAAGCACTTGAACAGATCGCTAATAATATGTTTAACGAGGCAGTAAGTAGCTGGTAAACATTGTTTAATAATTGCAGGTGCAGTATTATTGCAACTACATGCAGCAGATTCCATTTAACATACCACAGTCACTATCCTCCTTCGTAGATATTTTTGAATCCGACCAGGAGAAAGGCATTCTTAAACTTCAAAAACAGGTTAAGAAACGCGATCCTGATGCCGTTGGTCATTTTTTATTAGCTTGGTTCTACCATTTGAAAGATGATCAGAAGTCAGCCATCAAAGAAGCCTTGATTGCAAAAAATTATGCTCCGGGCAGTCCTCTTATGGAGCATTTACATTATTTTTTGGTGCATCCCGAAAAGTTTGATGCTAAAGTTCCTGAGAGCAGGTATTCCGAAAAAACTTCATTTACCCAAGGCTCACGTCGCTCTCCGGTGCTAGATTTGGATCGTTTGATTGAAATGCTGGAAGCAGTGGAATCGCAACGTATCCAGATTTCGTTGGATGATGATGGTGAAATGGAAGATCTAAGTTCTGATGCCAACAACATCGAAGACATTGTTTCTGAAACACTGGCTAAAATTCATATAGCACAGGGCAATAAAAAGGAAGCGATTAAGATGTATGAGCGGTTGGTAGTATCTGATGAAGAAAAAGCTACCGAGTATCAGCAGAAAATTGAAGATCTTAAAAAGGATTAACCGTTTACAAAGGGATTAAACTCCTTTTCGTGCCCTATGTTGGTAGAAGGCCCATGTCCAGGGTAAATGGTCGTGTCATCCGGCAAAGTGTACAATTTTGTTTTAATCGAATTTGATAACACTTCTAAAGAACCTTCATATAAATCTGTACGACCAACACTTTCTTTAAACAGAGCATCACCAGCTATGCATAACCCTTCTTCTTTTACATAAAAAGCTGTGTGATCGGGAGAATGACCCGGCGTGTATAAACACTCAAAATCGAACGACCCAACCGAAAAAGGCGCATCAACGGGCAATGAGTTTGGTGTAAAGCTGAAACCTACTTGACGTAAGCCAAACATCGTAGCCTGATTGCCAAAATTCTCCCACAAAAACAGATCATCTGTGTTTAGATAAACCGGCACGTCAAAATGTTTAAGTACTTGATGAAGACCAAGCACATGATCAACGTGCGCGTGTGTTAGCAAGATCGCTATGAGCTCTGTCCCAGATT
The DNA here is from genome assembly GCA_034669965.1 of Balneolaceae bacterium. Taxonomy (GTDB): domain Bacteria; phylum Bacteroidota; class Rhodothermia; order Balneolales; family Balneolaceae; genus HXMU1420-13. The sequence continues at coordinate 231,788 of JAXMOK010000001.1, forward strand.
GCTCTAGATGGTCGGTAAAACGCTGAAATTCTGAATCCGATGAAAACCCGGGGTCAAATAAAATAGCCTCCCCGTTCTGCTCTAGCAGATAGGTATTTTCGAGAAAAGGACCAACTTCGAATATTTCTATCTTCATTGTTCAGCTATAAAAAAAAGGATGCACCAGTATGATACATCCTTTTGAAATCCATGGAGAAATAGGATTATTTCTTCGTGTACATTCTTTTGAAGCGATCCACACGTCCAGCTTTGGCGGTGAATGCTTTCTTAGTATAAAACGGGTGATTTTTAGAATCTATCTCCGTTTTGTACACACCATCTTTGGTGTTAAGCGTACTTCTTGTTTTGATTTCTGAGCCATCGCTCAGTACAACAGTAACTTCTTTGTAATCTGGATGAATACCTTGTTTCATGTCTTGGCTATATTCAATTTTGCGAAAGGCTCTAAATATACGATGTTCTTTCCGTGATATCAATCACTATATGTCAAATTCATCAAAGTCATCTTCATCCATGTTATTTATTGATGAAAACATGGATCCTAACATATCAGAATAGGTCGTATGATCGTCTAAATCTTCTTTACTTAGCATCGAATTTTGATGCAATGCCTCCAGAACCAGATCCATCATCGCGTACATTTCGTCATCTGTTGGTTTATTTAATTGAGAAATCACCAATGGTTTGAGTCCTTCTACGCTATCTAGTGCATGCTTATACTCTTTGGTAGGCAACACGTCGGGTAAATTAATTTCGTTGCCCTTAGTAAACCATTCAATAATAGCTTCATACTTTGATTTGCCATCTCCATTTCTATTCTGTGGATCGGGAAAATAAGTTTTGAATGTCTTGCTGATTGCTTTTCCAATAATGTGCTTTGCAACATTAATTGCACCTTCCTGTTCACCTTCATACACCAATTCCAACTTCCCTGTTAAAGCAGGAACCATGTGGTAGATATCAGCAATACGCACTGTCGCTTCTTCTTCTCCATTTAAAACAGCTCTGCGTTCTGCCGATGATAGTATTTGCTCCATCGCGGTGATCGTCATCCTAGTCGATACTCCACTTTTTTGATCTACATATTCCGATTCTCGAGCTTCAAAAGCTGCGCGCTCGATAATCTCTCGATACACTTCAGGAACATGAACTTGTACAGAATCCGCACGTTGATGCCACGCTTCCTGCTGGGTAATCTTTATTCCAATTTCTAACTCTTTCGGATAATGAGTTATGATCTGTGCGTCAATCCGGTCTTTTAACGGTGTAATAATATTCCCACGATTGGTATAATCTTCGGGATTAGCTGAAAATGCCATCGAAATATCTAAGGGAATGCGCACATTAAATCCTCGTATTTGAATATCACGTTCTTGCATAATATTTAGCAACGCCACTTGAATTCTCGGCTGCAGATCGGGCAACTCGTTGATCACAAAAATGCCTCGATTGGTTCTGGGTATTAATCCAAAATTGATGGCATTCTCATCAGCTAAATTCAATTTATTGGTTGCTGCTTTTATCGGGTCGATATCTCCAATCAAATCAGCTACGGTAGTATCAGGAGTGGCTAGTTTTTCCCCATAGCGGTGATTACGATGCACCCAATCGATTGGAGTTTCATCCCCTTTTTCTTCGATAAGATGTAACGCAAATTTCGACAGTGGATTTAAAGGATCATCATTTATCTCTGACCCTGCAATCACGGGCATGTACTCATCAAGAAAATTAACTAACGACCGTAGTATTCGTGTCTTCGCCTGGCCTCTTAATCCAAGTAAAATCAAATCATGTCGCGAAAGAATAGCATGTTGAATTTGAGGCAACACAGTTTTTTCGTACCCAAGAATCCCTTCAAAAATCGGAGCCCCCGATTTCATCGAAGCAATCAAATTTTTACGAATTTCATCTTTAACTGAAATCGAATTCCATCCACTTGCCTTAAGTTCACCTAAAGTTGAAATGTTTGGCTTTGTTTTAGTCATTTTCTCCTGTTGAGTTTGTTATCAATACAACTTATCCACGAATGATATCATTCAACCCTAATCCAATATTTCTAAAGTATTTTTGAGCGCTTCGGTTTTAGCCAATGTTTCGTGCCATTCATCTTCCGGTTCGGAATCGGCCGTAATCGCACCGCCAACCGGATAAATCATTGTACTACCATTAATTATAGCAGTTCTAATCACCACATTGAAATCAAAATCCCGTTGGGGAGTAAAATACCCAATGGCCCCGGAATACAGTCCGCGTTTATAGCGTTCCATTTCCTCGATGATCTCCATGGCTGCAATTTTAGGTGCCCCGGTCATCGATCCCATAGGGAAACAAGCCTCGATTAAATTAACGGGATGAACATCGTTATTAGCAGTAGCAGTTATTGTAGAAACCAACTGATGAACCGTTTTAAAACTTTGCACTTCAAACAACGATTCAACCTGCACACTTCCCGGTTCCGATACTCGGTTCAAATCGTTTCTAACTAAGTCTACAATCATCAAGTTTTCAGCTCGGTTTTTTTCGGATGTTAAATCTGCTAAAAGGTGTGACTCATTATTTGGGATGGTGCCTTTAATAGGTTGTGAAAATAGGTTTCTGCCTACCTTTCTAAGAAACCGTTCGGGCGATGAACAACAAACATTGATACCTTCAAATTGCATGTACGCAGCGAATGGCACCTCACCTCGTTCCCTCATCTGCCGATACAATTCAAACGCATTTCCTTCGAATTCAAACTGGTGCGCATAAGAATAGTTAACCTCATACACATCGCCTTCATAAATCCGGTTCTTGATGCAATTTACATCTTCAATAAACTGCTGTTTATCGATGCTTTTTTGTTGATGAATACCGAAAGCTTTGGTATCAGTCGGTACAAGCAAATTTTCGAAATCACTTACTGTTCCTTTTAAAAAAAATCCCTCTCCAGTGGCAGAGATTTCGATTAAAATCTCCGGGGTCATGAAATATAAATCCGGAACATCGATCAACGATTTATTCGAGGTAGCAACATCTTCAACGAACGATTTAAGATCGTATCCCAGAAAACCAAAAAGCCAGTCTGAGGTATCATTTACATATTCTTTTAACGCAACCCAAGGATTTTCCGTCCATGTTTTTTGAAGTCCATCTTTCGTGACTGTTATCTTATCCTGAAATGCCTTTATTGAGGATTGCGCTTTTATTGCCACATATGATTTTTTGCTCGCAGAGTGATCGATTTTTTGTGATTCAAGCATCACAACTTCTACCGTTCGCGGTAGTGCAGCAATTAACTCATCTATGTATTTAGGGATTTGTGGCATCAGAATATATTCGGGCTGAATGATAAGGCTTTTCGGTTTTCTTTTATGTGTTTTCGTATCATCAATAACAAAAAATCGCATGCTGTACTCTACTTTTCTAAAACCCTATTTATTCCACAAAGATGCAGAAACTGCTCACGAACTAGCCGTTGAATGGGCGCAACGTACTTCGCAATCTGCTGTGCTGCTTGCAATTTGCAATATGATGTATGGCGGTAAAGATGCTGGGTTGAGCAAAGAGTTTTTTGGTTTAAATTTCCCAAACCCAGTTGGATTGGCCGCCGGATTCGATAAAAATGGCGTAACACCTATCGCTATGCAAGCCATGGGTTTTGGCTTTGTCGAAATTGGAAGTATAACTGCAAAACCAGCGCAAGGAAATCCAAAACCACGCGCATTCAGGCTCCCAAAAGATCAGTCGCTGATAAACCGAATGGGCTTGAATAATGAAGGTGCAGATGTAATAACCGAACGCCTTAAAAACCTGAAATTATCGATTCCATTAGGTATCAATATCGCTAAAACGAACGATGCTACCATTCATGGTGATGCAGCCATTAAAGATTACGCATACAGCTATCAGAAAGCAGCTGAAGTTGCCGATTATATCACCGTAAATATATCTTGCCCGAATACCGGAGAGGGCAAAACTTTCGAAGATCCTGCTGCATTGGAAGCCTTATTAAAAGGATTGCCTTTAGGCCAGAGTAATCGTAAACCCACGTTGGTAAAATTCTCGGTAGATACAGCAAAAACAGATCTTGAAAAACTTGTGGAAATATGTGAGTCGTTTTCAATAGATGGCTATGTGGCTACAAACACTTCTTCCGATCGATCTGAACTAACAACCGATGCACAAACTCTTGCCAATATTGGAAATGGTGGGCTAAGTGGCGCTGCCATCCACAAAAAGAGTACCAAGGTTATAGCTTGGTTAAACGAGTTTTTACAGGGTAACAAGCCGATTGTTGGCGTAGGAGGAATCAGCGATATACAATCTGCTTTAGATAAATTTGAAGCCGGAGCAAATCTTCTCCAAATCTACACCGGCATGGTGTATAAAGGTCCCGGCCTGATCAAAGAGATAAAAAAAGCGTTACCTAAAGAGTGATTATTTAGGAATTACAAAATCGATGTTGCAGGATATCATCTGCGCTTCACCTTCAAAAAGTACAGGCTCAAAAGAAATAAACGACTCGATGGCATTTTGATAAGCAATAGCCAGTCGTTCGTTTTCAGTTTCTGATACTAAATAGAACTCATCCACTATTCCCCTTTGATTGATTAAAAATCGAAACGTGATAAACTCGTCTTCTGTGCCATCGGGTACATTTAAAACTTGATTAAACGTGCCAATACCACCTCTTATCTGAGGTTCTATTTCCAATTCTGTACAGTTTGTGTAACCAGATTCATCGAACAAACTAACTTGAACGCTATCAGTTACTACAGATTCGTTTTCGATGATAACTTCTTCAACTTTCGGTTCTGGAGCTTTGAATTCTTGCTGCCAAATTCGAACCGTTTTTATAAAATTGGAGAAAGTAAATTCTTGGGTAAAAGTTTTTATTTGAACTCGGCTTGAATCCCAATAAGCGCCTTGGTATGGAAAAAATTGATCGATATCTGGCTCAGATAACGTAGAATCTAACACAGATCCGTAATACACACTATCGGCTGTTGATAAACTTAGCGTAGTGTCTGTAAAGGCTTGTCTCAACGAATCTTGGAGTACTGAAAATTCTTGTTTTGTTGTAGCCCAATTTACTTTTGCCGTAACCCATTGTGGGTAATTGGCTTTAAAAACAGAATCCGATTTCCCAAGGTTTATATAAATTGTGATAGCATCATACAAAGCTCGATGACTGAATGCTTCACCTTTATGAGCAATAGCAAGCGATGCAAGTTGCTCTGCTTTTATTGGATCGGGCAGAAATTGATTAGCAGTTAATGCTCGATATTCGTCGCGAGGATTCGCTTCGGTATAGCCAACAACATCCGGACGTTGAAGCTCATATTTTTCCACTACACGGCCGGTATACTCACTTCCGGGGAAAAGCTCAATCAGGTCGTTTGCATAGGTTATAGCGCTATTTGTGTTCCCCTGTGCGTCATGTAGTTCTGTAAGCGAATACAGAGTTACTGCTTTTATATCGTTTTTAGCATTTCCATCAATAACTTTCTCAAAATAATGGATAGCGCTATCAGGCAAATTCAACGACAGAAAGAATAAATTACCTAACTCATAGTACATCTCACTTTTCAAGGCTCTAACCGAATCCTTTTCTTTTGGAGTAAATGGAACTCGACTCAGATCGATAGTAACCTGTGAAGCCAGATTTTGCTCACTGCTAACTACATTTGTGTTTTCCGCCAACACACTATCTTCGATAACCGAGTTTTGCATTAATTGGCTAAATCTCCAATTATCCACCAGTGGTCGGTTGCCCCACACTGCTCTAAACTGTTCCTTTGCATCGGCAATAAGTAATTGATTCTGGATATTCAGAAATCCACTTCTCGAATTCGTTGTTTCTGTTTCCTGATCAGAAGCATTCACATTTACCATCGTATTTCTACGTTCTTCCTCCTCTCGTTGCAGTTGTTCTAGCTCAGCAATTTTTCGTGCTTCAATTTCTTTCATCACCGAATCGAATTTTTCTTCTGATAACGACCCCAACCACAGCAGACTATCTTGTTCGTAGATTTGAAATTTTAGATCAGCATATTCGCCAAACGATTGGGCCAGTTCGCGAGCGTTATACGATTCCGGCAGTTGATTTTCGGGGATGTTCATTCGTGCCGAAGAATCGTAATAAGCAGCTGCTAGTGTGTAATCGTCGAAATCATATTGATACAACTCGCCCAGTCCATTGTAGGTGAGCGCTTTAATATTAGCACTCGGTTTATTACGTTGATTTCTGAGTAAATCCAGATAAATTCGCTCAGCCTTTTCGGCATTCCCTTGTATTTGCTCTGTTCGCCCTAGCTCGTAATTTAATTCCGAAATAAATTCTGTGTTTTTATCATCGCGAACCATACTGGAGAAAACTTTTATGGCTTCTCTGGTATTGCCTAAATCGCGTGCTACTTCCGCTTTTTTCTTTTTTGCAGCAAATTGTAGATCGTAATTTGAGTAAAACCGCTCAACCTGATCGTAGGCATCAAAGGCAGCTTCGGGATTTCCCAAAATTTCGTTCAACTGTCCTAATAAGAAATATGCTCGTTCTTTCTGAGCTCGATCCGGTAATTCTCCGGCACTTTCTGAGAGTAAGTCCAATGCATTCACATAGTTTTCTTGTTCTATGTAATGCTCGGCAAGTATGGTTTTGGTTTGATATTCAAGCGATCCAATCCACTCACCTTCCAAGAGCGAGAGTTGCTCATTCAAGTATTGAATCCCCTCCGCAAAGGCTTTCAACTCTAATAAAACTCTTCCTCTCCAAAAAACAGCTTCTTGTTTCAGCTCCTCATTTTCGGCGGTGACATAGAGCTCATCAAACTTTTGGATGGCATTAAAGTACTCGCTTCGATAAAAATACGATTTACCGATTATCTCGAGTGCATTGTCCACCCATTTAGTTTCTTTGTACTTGCGCAGTACACTTGCACCTTTATCAATGGCATTGCCAAAATCGGAAGCTCCGGCACCTTTCGGGGTTTCATACACTCTGATGGGTTGCAAAGTGTTATAAGTTCTGGTTTGTTCCAGACTTTTTTTAAGACCCGAGTTGTAACTTTTTTTGGCATTATAATAGGTGTTATAATAAGCGTTAAAATCTCTGAAATTAGATTTAAACGTGGTTTTACAACCCGTGATGCCTATCACCAATACCAATAAAAAACAAAGCTTCCTCATTCGATCAATTTATTCCTTGCTCACAACGGATGTTATTCAGATATGGTACTTACTGTAATCATATTTGTGTGGCCACGTTTTGCAAGTGGAATTCCCGTTGCTATAACAATGCGTTCACCGGGTTTTACTTGTCCCACATCTTTGAGATAGTTTTCCATTAATGCTACACTTTTGTCGGTATCAAAAAGCTCGTCGAGCCGAACCGATCGTACACCCCAAACCAAGTTTAACTGGCGTCTGATTTTTTGGGATTCTGTGAAGGCAAAAATAGGAACTTTCGGGCGGAATTTAGCAATTCGGCGAGCAGTACTTCCACTATGAGTGATGGTGCTAATAACTTTTGCGCCCACATTATTGGCCATAAAAATAGTAGAATGTGCAATTGATTCAATAATTTGCTTCTCTTCATCACCGGGCTTTCTGTAGTCAAGACTGTTATACAGAGCCTTCGATTTTTCCTCTACTTTTCTGCAGATTCTGTCCATTACATTTACTGCTTCCATCGGATATTTACCCGCGGCAGTTTCACCGGAAAGCATCACGGCATCGGTTCCATCAAGCACGGCATTTGCAACGTCAGAACTTTCGGCCCTGGTCGGACGTGGATTGCCTATCATCGAATCCAACATCTGAGTAGCGGTAATCACAGGAATACCTTCTTTTCGGCATTTTTGGATAATCATTTTTTGAATAATTGGCACTTCTTCGGTAGCAATTTCGATCCCTAAATCGCCACGGGCAACCATAATTGCATCTGCTGCTTCAATAATATCATCGATATTATCAATTGCTTCAGGCTTCTCAATTTTTGCAATTACCTTAGCTTGGCTTCCACCTTCTTCTAAGCGTTTTTTTAGATCATAAACTTCTGCTGCAGTCCTAACAAAAGAAAGGGCTACATAATCAGCATCTTGTTCGATGGCAAACTGTAAATCTTCGATATCTTTTTCGGTAAGAGCCGGTATCGATATTTTCACATTTGGCAGATTTACGCCTTTTCTTGATTTCAACAATCCACCTACAACAACCTCGGCTTCTAGGTTACGTCCATCTTTGCCGGTAATTCTAAACTCGAGCAATCCATCGTCTAATAAAATGGAATTTCCTATTTCGGCCTCATCAACCAATTGTTTATAATCAATTGGAATTACCGTACTTGTCCCTTCTACATCGTCGCCTGTTATGATGATTTCAGCACCATCTTCAAGTATTTGGCCATCATCTTTCATCTGGCCTACTCGTATTTTGGGGCCTTGCAGATCCATCAAAACCGGAATACTGTAATCATATTCTCGAGCTGCTTTGCGGATAAAACTTATACTTCGTGCGTGAATTTCGTGAGTGCCATGCGAACAGTTGATGCGAGCCACATTCATTCCATGTAATAATAGATTTACGATGGTTTCTTGCGAATTTGTGGATGGCCCTATGGTACACACTATTTTAGTTCGTCGAACTGGTGTCATAAAGACTAATATTTCTTGTGAGTGAATGTTTTGTTTATATAAATACTTAAAATAATTTAAATGCCTAACCTTTATTAATATGTTTAGCAAACATTTTCAGATTCGCATTTAAGTATTTAGCACCTCTATAAATGAACCGTGTATTAACATTAATAATTAACACACCGAGTAGTAAAGGTACGATTTTTCTACTTTTGAGCCTATTTCTCATTCAATGTACAAATCGATACGTTGAAGGAATCGACAGAGCCGGTACCTACGAATACAATCCGGGGTTTCCTGAAGTTACTGGCGTTACTGCAGGAATTGTTGATGAATTTACCGACAGTACCTTTATAGAACTTACTGTTGAGGTAGTTTACAGCAGTTTGATTTTCAAAAAAATGGGGATTGCTTACGAAGCTAATATTTTATTAGAGATTTCGGTCTTCGATCAAGCTAGAGAAGACGAAATTGGTTCGAATTACCAATATCCGCTCACGGCAACTCTTCAAAATCAAAGAATCTCGAATAGCAATCAAACGTTTATCTTTAACAAACGGTACCCAACACCGCCTGGCGACTATATAGTGAGTATTTCGGTAACTGATTTAAGCACTAGAAAACAAACCATAAGAACTACCGAAGCCTACATCCCTGATCCAAGCGATGACATTTCGCATATCACCAATGTTCAGATATTTGCTAAAGAATCTTCCGATTCAAAATCATTTGTACCCATTACTTCTTACGATTTATCCCAAACTTCCGACTCCCTTTTATTTCGCTTTCAGGTAACAAACAACAGAGCCGGCGAACCGCTATTGCTTAATACTCGTCTGCTTAAATTCCGCTCTGATACCACCGCAGCTCGACCTCTAAGTTATCCAAATTATACTCCTTCAAGTTTACCTTACATTGGCATCACTTACAGTAAATACGATATTGTTGCAACCTCTACCCGCCTCATTTCTCAAAATGGCAATGTAAGTATAGAATTCTATTTCCCGGGATTGGAAAGGGGCAATTACCGTTTCGAAGTATATACCAATGAACAAGAAGGCGAAACCAATCTTTACCGAGCCCGAGAGTTTAGTTTAAAAAGTAAAAATTATCCCTCACTTCGAACTCCCACAGAATTAGCGGCACCTTTAATTTACCTAATGGAGAAGGGTGAGCATGAAGAACTCATGTCTAGAGCTGAACCGAACGAACTCAAAAAAGAAATAGATAGATTTTGGCTGAATAACATCAAAAACCAACGTATAGCTCAAAATGTGATTGAATTGTATTACGAACGGGTTGAGGAAGCAAATAAACAATTTTCTAATTTTAAAGAAGGTTGGAAAACAGATATGGGAATGATGTACATCCTTTTTGGGCCGCCAAGGTATGTTACAACCTCGATCAATGAAGTAATGTGGTCATATTCAACTAATATGGCAGACCCAGAGACAAATTTTGTATTTAGAAACCCTAAAGTAAAAAGTAAGTTTTACCCATTTGATAATTACATTCTTCAAAGAAATCAGCAGTATTTCAGTATTCATTATCAACAAATACAAAACTGGTTATCCGGTTCTATATTAAGAGACAATTTGTAAGATTTCTATCTTTGTAATAAAGCGCTCATTTTGTAGTTATTATAAAAAGCTTTGCCTATGCGTACACAATTAATAATTTCACTCCTGCTTGTAGCAACTATTAGCATGTTTGCAGGATGTACAACCACACAACAAAATATAGAACGTGGCAGCGGTTATACTTTTAGGGTGGGTTACCCTGAAATTCGTCTTTCTGCGATTGGAGTAATAACTGATGATGACCAACCTATCATTAGTACTGCTACCGAACTCATTATTAACTCGTTTATATTCAAAAACATTAATAATGAACGTATTGCCGAGGTGCTACTCGAAATAAGAGTAATAAATAAAGAAACAGGTGCGCTATACAATTACTCAGAAACCATAAATGTTACCGACAACGAAGAGCTTCGAGCCTCTGGTTTAGACAGCTTTCAAATACAAAAGAATTTCCAAGTGGATCCGGGTTTTTATGAAGTTTACGCCACGGTAACCGATAATAATTCTCAGAAAGATATATCCATCAAAACAGAAACTTCGATTCCAGATCCGGCGAATCCTTCTGTTAATTTAACCAGCATTCTCCTACTCACAAAAGATGCAGAAAGTGCTGCCGATGGGTATTATCCAACAACTACCTACGATGTTCCGGCAAAGATGGATAGCCTTAGATTCGAATTTCAAGCTACAAATAACGATTCGAAAGATCCATTGATGATTCGTGCGAAACTCATACGTTTTGCCACAGATACTCTTCCGGCACAGTCTATGAGTTACAATAATTATTCGATTGGTTCACTACGATATAAGGGCATTGATTACAGAGATGAAGAAGAAATTGCAACAACTACCAGGCGATTAACGCAACCCGGTAGTGTGTATATCCAGTTTACCTATCCGAATTTAGAACGAGGGAATTATCGTTTTGAAGTTGTTACAGAAAATTCAGGTGGCGAAGATATCTACCAAGCACGTGACTTTAGTATCAAAAGTAATAACTACCCCGTACTAAGCAATGTAAAGGAACTTGCTGCGCCCCTATCTTATCTTATGAACGACAAAGAATATCGCGAATTAATGAGTATTGAGGATGCCAGAAAATTGAAACAGGAAGTTGATCGTTTTTGGTTAGAAAATATTGGAAACCCAAATATCGCGAAGCAGGTTATCCAGAAATACTACGATAGAGTAGAACAAGCAAACAAATTGTTTTCTAGTTATAAAGAAGGTTGGAAAACCGACATGGGAATGATCTATATCTTGTTTGGGCAGCCATGGTATGTTGATGAAAGAGTTCGCCGTATGTCTTGGGGTTACTCTTACGACGTTAATGATTTTGAATCCAATTTTTTCTTTTTCAAACCAAAACAACGTAGTAAATACTATCCGTTTGATTATTACATCTTAAATCGAACACCTGATTATTTTAATCTAGAGTATCGGCAAAAGCAATTATGGCTTACCGGTCAAATACTAACCGATAACTTATAACAAACTTAGTATCTCCTTTTTTACCAGTTTCTTTTACTAGAAATTAAATTTAGTTGAACCGGAATTGGGATCCCAAAATGGTCCATTTAAAATATCCTGATCAGTTTTTTGATCGATGCTTTCATTTCGATGTACCATATTGTGTGGGTAAATTAGCGAACGAAACCAATTACCGGGATTAGGAGATAAAGCGGGTTGCAAATTATCCAATCTATCAGGATATCCGGTTCTTCTCATCAAATTGTAAGCTTCATATCCATTTCCGAATAAAGCAAAGTAGTATTCTTTAGCAATAACTCTCAACTTATCATCAATACTATTCGCATTATCGAATCTAGAAAGCACCACATTCTTATACTCGCTAAGTTTTGATGCTGTAATTTCGAAATCAGAACCTTCTGCTAATATCTCACCAAAAGATTGGATCTTCTCAAATGAATGGTGTATTGCTACCTCTAAAGCAGACCTAGCAGCTGAAACATCATTATTTAATAATAATTCGGCTTCAGCAATCATAAAGTGTGTGAACGATGATAACAGTATGGGCTCTATGCCTTCTCCATTTAGTCCGTCTCCATTGTCCAGTCTACCCCCTTCTCCTTCATCAAATAAACCTCCTATGGGATAAACTCCATATGTAGTAATAGGTAAATGGTGTAAAACTGGAACTGATAAATGATTGTCACCAAAATAACCGTTAGGTAGGATACAAAATGGATCATCTTCATCGAAATGAGCCGGCGCAGTATAATCTCTACATGGCCATTCATTAACATCTAAAGAGGAATCTATTAATGCCTCTCTGAAAAAGTAATAATTCATTCTTGGATCAAATGAGTCCTTATCTGCTAACATCATATACATATAGCTATTAGACATTGATGTAAATGCAGGTTCATTGTCTCTGTAGTTAAACTCATACAAAGGATGACGAGAATTGGGGTAAGCAGAATGTGAACTATATTGGAATTGAAAATCGTAATTAATTTCAGTTATTAAATTCTCACCCTGAATTAATGCATTAATTTCATTCTTATTACTCATGTTTAAATGAGCTTTAAACTTTATAGTATTTGCAGTTCTAATCCACGACTTAATTATGTCTTGTTGAGATCCTGTATAAAATAAGTCTAATTGTGGAAACCCTTTCTTATCCTCATTTTGAAGATCTTGTTTAGCCTGATTTAGTAAATCCAATGCCTTCTGATATACTATTACATCATCATCTAAATCAGGGCTAAAATTTGTCGGGTCTATAGCTTCTTCATAGGGGATGTCACCAAATATATCTACCAATAATATCATGGTGTAAGCCTTTAATATTTTCGCTATACCTAAATGAATATACAAATCCTTTTCAATTGAAATTTTCTCCAACTTCTCGAAGTCTATAAAAATGTCACTATAAGCGTCACTGTAAATTCTATTCAATGATGTGGATGAAACAGCGTTAGAATAGTTGTCACCATTCATAAAATTCATTCTACTTAATTCACTACTAACTTGTGAGGTATTTGAGAAAAGTGTTTTTACTTCTAATTGAATTGAGTTTAAAAGAAAGGATGGATCTATTTCAATTACACCCAGCTCATTGTGATTTTCACTTGTACTTATGAGGTCACATTGCAGATTAAAAAGAAAACAAAATAGTATTAGATATTTGAGATTATTGGTACCCATAATTTTAGTGTATTTAATTTGAAGCCCTACTATATCTTTTAAACCCAGGTATTTGTTTTTTATTGCCTAGTATCTATTAATTTGACTGGTAATTTAAGTGCATAAAAAAAGCCTGTACACAATGTGTACAGGCTTTTAAAAAGTTTACTAAGTACGTATTAGTTCTTAGTAGCAGTGAACTGAACTTCTGCAGGTGCTCCACCACAATCGCTATTTGCGTTGTCAATAATAGTAAATGTAAATTGACTATCATCATCAACATCAAAAGATGATTTTGCTGGATCTGGCACATTATCAAAAACAAGACCAATACCACAACCTACTGACGGGTTAACAACGCCTGGGAAAGATACCCAGTTGTCAGCCGCTGTAAAAGTTTGGAAGTCTTGAAACCTGAAGAATGTGAATGGCATATCGAAGTTGAATCCACCAAACTGTGGTAGATAAGCTACGCTATTGATAATACGACCATTTAACGTATTCGATGCATCAACTTGCATTTCGCCAGTAAATGTAGCACCAAATAATGGGTTAAAAGTAGCACCATTATTTAATTGAGTGAATGTATACTCACCAACAAAGATATTCTCAGGAATACTTTGTACTACACCTGCTCTTGCGAAGTATGGAGACTGATAGAATCCACCTGTAACAGCTGGACTAGCTTCAGTATTAGTGTATGTAGTTCCATCTTTGGTAACTACAACCCAACGTATTTCAAAATTATCACCTAAAGCCAAATCATCAACTGATATGCTTAGGTGAGAAAGAATAGCGTTAAGTGATACACTAAATTGCCCACCCGGAAGACCAGAGGCCTGAGTAGTGAACTGATCTGAAGTGTACGATTTTATAGGACTAGGTTGCTCACCTACTCCCGGATTTGATCGATCAGCTGGTTTAAATGCAACGTAGAAATCTACGCGATCTACATCATTACCATTGTTCACATCCTGAAGTTCTCCAGTGAATGTGTAAGCCGCAGCTGCTAAGTCAGCAACGTCAAACCCTGAAGACTCAACAGAAAGCACTCTTAAGAATGCTCCTGTATTTGCCAATGTTTCTTCCAATGGAATTGGAAGCTCAGGATCACCAACAAGAGCATCACATTGTATCAATGTGGTAACTACCAACATTGATGCGATTATATACTTTAATTTTCTCATTTCGATTATCCTGATTTTAGAAATTAAACTTTGTACTTCCTTTGTCAGGATCCCAGAAAGGACCTTGTAGGATGTCACTGTTAGATTTTTGCTCAACATTGCTATTTCTTTCAGTCATGTTAGCTGGATAAAGAACTGATCGATACCAGTTGCCTGGGTTTGGTGAACGTGCAGGCTGAAGGTTGTCAGCTCTGTCAGGGTATCCGGTTCTACGCATTGCGTTGTAAGCTTCATAACCGTTAGGGAATACAGCGAAGTAATACTCACGGATAATTTGACGGAGTTTGTTGCTATCATTTGCAGCATCCCATCGTGTAGTTACTTCTGCAATGTAATCAGTCACATCATCAGCTGTAATTGCGAATGGAGTTGCTTCAGCTAAATCTTCACCAAATTCAGCAACTTTATCGAAAGAACCTTCCATTGCAAGATCTAATGCAGCTTTTGCAGCAACAGCATCGTTGTTCATGGTCAACTCTACTTCAGCAATCATAAACTGAGTATAGAAAGAAAGCATGATTGGCTCGAAACCTGCTCCACCTAGTCCGTCACCACGGTCAGCACTTCCGCCGGTAGAACCGTCGAATAAACCACCCACTGGATAAACGCCCCAAGTTGTTCTTAATTCTCCATCTGGTGGAATACCGTCGTCAATCAAGTGATCACGACCCCACCATCCATCACCTAACAGACAGTATGGATCGTCTGCATCAAAATGTGGAGGAGCAAATGAAGTAATACAAGTATTTTCATTTACATCTTCTGTATCAGAAGTTGTCTGACGGTAGAAGTAATAACGCATACGTGGATCCATGTCATCTTTGTCGGTTAGTAACATGTTCATGAAACTAACTGCCATATAAGCACCTGCACCAGTATTATCTACATAATTACTTGCATAATTAGGATGGCGTGAATCAGGGTCAACTTCATTTAATGTATATTTGAAGTCGAAATCTTGATCTTCATCAATGATTAATGAGTTGTCTGCGTCTGCCACTAGTGCAGTTGCACCAGCACTATTACCTGTATTTAAGTATGCTTTTAACTTGAAGGTATTAGCGGCTCTTTTCCAGTAAGCTAACTGATTAGCAGTGCTTTCGTCACCGTAATAGAAGTCATTATCTGGAATTGGAGCGCCATCAGCTATACCTGCATCGATATCTGCAATACCAGCATCCAAAAGTGCAATAGCTTCCGCATAGATTGACTCACCACTATCCAAAGAAGGATTGAAGTTCGTTGCATCTAATGCTTCTGAGTATGGCATATCACCAAACATATCAACTAATACCAGCAAAGAATAACCCTTTAAGATTTTCGCCATACCTGCATGAATTGTAAATCCACGCTCTTCTGCGATAGGTAAAAGGTTGTCAGTATCTTTGAACTGATCGTTATATGCATTTCCGTAAATACCGTTAAATGAGTTAGGTGAGAACGCATTTGCATACGTGTCACCGAACATATAGGTCATACGGGTCATTTCTCCACCAATTGAAGCTGCACCGCGATAAATGCCTCTAGCTTCTAATTGAATTTGGTTTAACAAGAAATCCGGATCTACCGCCGATGGAGGTAGAGAATTCGGACTTTCTAACTTATCGTCACCGATAATCTCGCATTGTACTGTAAACAGTAGCAATGATGCGAGTACGAATAAACTATTTCTAAATTTCATATCAATAATATTTTTCAATGTCTGGATTAGAATCGGAATCTTAAGCTACCACCGAATCTGCGAGCAGCAGGGCCAGTTAAGTAGTCAAATCCACGTGAGTTACCACCGATTGAGTTAACATTCGGGTCGAATCCACTACCTTCAGGTACATTGAAAGCATACATCCAAAGGTTATCACCTGTAACAGATAAAGTGATTTGCTTAAATGGAGTATTACCTAACAAGGTTGTTGGTAGATCGTATGATAAAGCAACATTCGCTAAACGAATATGTGTCATATCGTAAACACGTAGTTCATCCGGACCGAAACCGAAGTTACTGAAGAATACACCACTTGGCGAGATCTGTACTGTATTGGTAGCACCAGATTCGTTAACACCAGGTAAAACAAATGTGTTATTTCTATCTATTTTATCAGTATCAGTAGTTAAACCACGAGCCATTAGAGTACTAATCCAAACAGAGAACATGTCTCCACCCTGCTGATAATCAACCTGGAATGAAAGAGAAGCTCCTTTATAACGGAACGTGTTGTTTACGCTAAGATCCCAATCTGGATTTGGATCACCAATGATTCCGATATCACTTTCTGAAATGTAGTTTCCAGTAGAACCGATAATAGGAGTACCTACAGCTACATCTGCAAAGTTAGGATCATCGTTTTTAAGATCTTCAGTTACACGAACAATTTTAGAACCAAGCATTACACCATAAGGCTCGCCTTTAATCGCAAAGTTTCCACGAGTAGTGAAACCACCACCAATTTGGATACGAGAAAGACCAGCACCTAATTCAGTTACTTCACTACTGTTAGTAAAGAAGTTCGCTTGAACATCCCAACGTAGATCTGACTGGATTGGAGTAGCATTTAATGTTAATTCTAAACCTTGGTTTTGTACTTCACCAATGTTAGTAAGAGTTCTTGTAAATCCAGTAGCTGGATCAAGATCTGCAGCAGTAATAAGATCGGTAGTAGTTCTTGCATACGCAGAAGCACTTAAGCCAACACGATCGTTTAAGAAACGAATGTCAACACCACCTTCGTACTCAGTGTGAAGCTCTGGCTTCAAGTCTGGGTTACCAAGGAAGTTAGAAGTGAAGTTCGTTGTAACAACTGAACCATCATTGTAAGCAAATGCACGAGCATTAGTACCTAGAGTACTTCTTGTTGAATAAGCACTAGGCTGTCCAGCTGAACTACCAACACCTGCAAAGATTTTTAAGTAAGTCAATGCATCAGAAGTAATATCTAAGTGATCAGATAATACATAAGAAACACTAGCAGATGGATAGAAGATTGAACGGTTGTCAGCTTCTAATGTAGAGAACCAATCGTTACGACCAGCTACGTTTACATAGATAAAATCCTGGAAACCAATAGTTGCTTCAGCAAATACACCGGCATTTTCAGTTTCAACAAGTGTTTGGAATCCACCACCAATTGAGTTGGTAGCACTTGTATTCAAGAAGTTTCTATGATTAAAGAAACCAGTAACGATCATTTCAACACTTTCTAAACCATCACGCTCATAATGGTTTGAAACATACTGAGCACCTAATGTCGCATCAACAGATACATCATCAGTTACTTGGAATGACATTAACGCATTAACGTTATGATCCCAACTTACGCTTCGCTGATTAGATGTTTGATAATAACCGTTAATGAAATTAGCAGGTTCAACACCACCAGCATCCTGGAAGTATTCCTGAGATTCATTATAGCTATCATAACCTAGACGGTAAACAAGATTGATACCATCAGCGGCTTTGAAATTCAATTCAGTTTTACCGTAGTAACGATCGGTTAAGTTGTTATAACCGGTTTTTTCCGCAATCCAACGTGGATTTGGAATATCGTTACCAGAACGATAGTAAGCTGAACCACCAGTTACCGGGTTGATGTATGGAATACCACCTAGATCGATAGAACGCGGGGTAAACATTACATAACCGAATACACCCGGAGTACCACCTGCTGCTGCAGGACCTGATCCACCACCGGCAGAACTAGGAGGAGTATTCAAATCAGTTAAACTGAAGTTAAACGTAGTTTGTGCACTAAAACGTTCGCTAATTTTGTAATTAGCACCAATAGAGAATGCATCACGAGTTAAGTCGTTATTAGGTGTGAAACCTTCTTCTCCACTGTGAGAGTAATTTGCATTAATTCTAATGTCGTTAGTACCACCAGAGATATTTAAACTAGTGTTAGACGCAATACCTGTACGGAAGAAAGCATCTAGCGGATCTGGTTTTGCTTCGTAACGGTAACCAACACCTACTAATTCAGGGAATGCCTCAGCTTGAGTAGCATTTTGAAGTAATGGATGCTCGATAAGAATTGTACCGTCAGCATCAGTTCCGATATAATCTGAACCAAACAATGATGGGTTGTCAGTATCAAAACGAGGTCCCCAGTTACTAAAGAACCAACCGAAGTTCTGATCGAAACCACCACCATAAGTATCTTGGTAGTCAGGACGAGAAGAAATTTCAGTAGCGTAGATAGACTGATCAACTGTTACAGAGAAACCTGCAGGAGCATCGCCATCAGCGGCAAAAGAACCTGACTTAGTAGTAACGATGATAACACCATTACGACCTTGCTCACCGTAAAGTACAGTCGCACTTAATCCTTTAAGTACAGTAATGTCTGAAATGTTATTAGGATCTAAATCAAGGAAACGGTTGGGAGTAACTTGACTACCACCACCTTGAAATGCACCACTGGTTTCGTTAGAACCGCCGTCGAAACGAACGCCGTCTACGATCCATAGTGGTTGGTTTGATCCTGAAATTGATGTAAGACCACGAATTACGATGTCTGTTCCAGAACCGGTTAATCCACCAGAAGATGTAATGTCTACACCAGGTAGTGATCCTGAAAGTGAACGAGCGATGTTAGGATCGCTTCTGTTTTCGATAGTTTCAGCAGAAACTTCAGCAACACCGTAGCCAAGTGCCCGACGCTCGCGTTGAATACCAAATGCAGTTACAACTACATCATCTAGACCGAATACATCGGCTTCTAGAGAAATGTCGAAGTCTACATTTTGATTGCCAACTTGTAGAGTCGCTGTGAAAGTTTGATAACCAACGAATGTGGCTCTTACTGTATATGTGCCCGCGGGAACGTTATTCACAGTGTAATCTCCATCAACATCAGTAGCTGCACCTCTCTGCAACTCCGTGATCAGGATATTTACACCAGGAAGAGTCTCCCCTGTCTCAGCATCTGTAACAGTACCCGAAATGGATACTTGTGCGTACAGACTCCCAGACAATAAGGCAAAAACTAACAATGTTAGTAGCTTTTTGAACATAGATGACCTCTTATGTTTGGTTTTTGTTTTCAGATGGAATCACTCCCACCTTAAATAGTATTAGATGAATTTAATTGACTCAATAGTTAAGTACAATTGAAATGTTCAATGTTTAATAAGTAACGGGAACAACGTATTTGAAGAAATTTTGTCAATCAAATCTGTCCTTCCTTTTAAATTAAACACGATTAGGCTTACAACTTATTAAGTTGCAATTGCAATTCCAACAAACATCTGATAAAAATTAACTGCTCGATATTCCATATTTAGGTAACAATCAAGAGTAAAATCAGAGTATTTAACAAACCACTTGTACTGAACCAAGTAATTAATTGTGATTCCAGTTGTGTGTGATATTTAACGTTTCAGAATATTTTTATTGCAAAATATCTCTACTGTAAAAACCAATCGCCAATCAAACGATTGTTATTATTATTTTTACAGTAAATATGGATTTAAGCTAACTAATACAGTTCACAAACATACTTACGACCTTTGGCTGTCTTCAACTCCCGCTCTCGTTTCATAGCTTCGGCTTTGGTTGCAAATGTTTCAGTAAATACAATCTCCCACGGCCGGTATTTAATCGTCCACCCTTTTGTACCCAACTCATTATGAGATCGCATGCGAGATTCCAGATCAGAACTAAAGCCAATATATATTTTATGGTACCCCGGCGAATACAGTGCGTATACTTTAAATATGAATTTCCCCATATAAAAAAAGGCGTCGCTCTCTATAGAAAACGACACCTTTAAGTAGTGGCGGTCCGCCAATGGTCGGATGATAGTAAGGATTCACCCGTAGGGATTCCTTTGGAAGAACCTGCGTCCGCCAACCGGCGGATAAGAGCCCGACTATTTCAGATTATATTTGAGACTTACTTGCTGCCAAACATACTCACGCTGTCTTCAATTCCCGCTCTCGTTTCATAGCTTCGGCTTTGGTTGCAAATGTTTCAGTAAATACAATCTCCCACGGCCGGTATTTAATCGTCCACCCTTTTGTACCCAACTCATTATGAGATCGCATGCGAGATTCCAGATCAGAACTAAAGCCAATATATATTTTATGGTACCCCGGCGAATACAGAGCGTATACTTTAAACATGAATTTCCCCATATAAAAAAAAGGCGCCGCTCTCTATAGAAAACGACGCCTTTAAGTAGTGGCGGGGACAGGATTCGAACCTGCGACCTTCGGGTTATGAGCCCGACGAGCTACCAGCTGCTCCACCCCGCGATGTAGATTTGTAATATAAGGCTCATTCACATACAACTTCAATCCTTTTTTCAAGAATTTCTAAGTTATCTATTCAGTTGTTTATTATTTTCAGAGCAAAAAAAATGGAGTCAAATAATTACATATGATATCATCAGAAAAGGCTATTCAACTAGAGGATAAATACGGAGCACATAACTATCACCCACTGCCTGTGGTATTAGCAAAAGGTGAAGGTGTTTACGTTTGGGATCCGGAAGGAAACAAATATTTTGATTTCCTATCGGCCTACTCGGCAGTAAATCAAGGTCACTGCCACCCTAAAATTACCCAAACACTCATTGATCAAAGTAAAACGCTCACCCTTACTTCTCGGGCATTTTATAATAATGTGTTGGGCGAGTACGAACAGTTTATGACGGAATACTTTGGATTAGAGAAAGTACTACCAATGAACACGGGCGCCGAAGCTGTTGAAACGGCTATAAAAATTGCTCGAAAATGGGGCTACGAAAAAAAGGGGATCGAAGAAAATGAAGCCGTAATTATCGTTTGTGAAGATAACTTCCACGGCCGAACTACTACTATAATTTCATTTTCAAACGATCTGGAGGCAAGAAAAAACTTTGGCCCATATACTAAGGGATTCGTTAAAGTAACATATAATGATCTAAACGCACTAAAAGATGCACTTGAACATCCAAATGTAGTCGGGTTTTTAGTAGAACCGATTCAAGGCGAAGCAGGAGTTGTAGTACCAGAGGATGACTATATATATAGAGCTGCAGAAATGTGCCGTTCCAAAAATGTGTTGTTTATGGCAGATGAAATCCAAACAGGGATTGCACGTACCGGTTCGTTACTAGCCATTTGCGGAAATTGTGCGTGCGATAATAAATGTGAGCGTGGCAGAACTTATACTAAACCAGATATTCTGATCTTAGGAAAAGCATTATCAGGTGGAGCTTATCCTGTTTCTGCAGTGTTAGCTGATAATGATATCATGGAAGTAATTAAACCAGGTCAACATGGCTCAACATATGGTGGGAATCCTCTGGCATGTAAGGTAGCTATGACAGCACTTGAGGTTGTTGAAGATGAGCATCTGTCGCAGAATGCGCGTACACTTGGTGAATTATTCAGAACGAAAATGCAAGACATTGTCGACACTACCAGCCTTTTTGTAAAAGTGCGGGGACGCGGATTATTAAACGCTGTAATTATCAATGATGCTCCAGATAGCGATACTGCTTGGAGATTTTGTCTTGCATTAAAGGATAATGGCCTGTTAGCTAAACCAACACATGGAAATATCATACGCTTTGCACCACCGCTAGTAATGACCGAAGCCCAATTGCTTGAGTGTGTATCAATCATCGAAAAAACTGTTAAAGAATTCATACTGTAAAAAAGCGCTTTTTTGATTGAGTACGTCTTACAAGTTTGCTAGCTTCTGCACTCAAAAAATTAATCCTATAGAAATAATATAAATGGCTGATACCTTAACGATTCATCCGGAAGAAGTTCGATCTATCCTTGGCAAGCATTTGCTCACTGATGGTTTCGATATGGTGCTCGATCTACAAAAAAGCAAAGGCATATATTTGCACGACAGTAAATCAGGTAGAGATTATCTGGATTTCTTTACTTTTTTCGCTTCCAATCCTTTGGGGATGAATCATGATAAATTAGCCGGTGATGCCGATTTCGTAGCTAAACTTGGTAAAGTGGCTATCAATAAACCCTCTAATTCGGATGTATATACCGAAGAACTTGCCGAGTTTTTAGATGCATTCAGCCGAACAGCCGTTCCCTCTACACTTCAGCACTCTTTCTTTATATCAGGTGGTTCACTAGCTGTCGAAAATGCTATGAAAGTAGCTTTCGACTGGAAAGTGCAGAAAAACTTTCAAAAAGGATACCGGGAGGAAAAAGGTCACAAAGTTCTTCACTTCGAAAAAGCTTTCCATGGCAGATCCGGGTATACCCTTTCGGTAACTAACACGGTGTACGATAAGGTGAAATATTTCCCAAAATTTGATTGGCCAAGAGTGATGAGCCCAGCCATGAGTTATCCTTCAACTCCTGAGAGTATCGAATTGGTGAAGAAAGATGAGAAAATGGCCGTAGCTCAAATCGAGCGATATTTCCAGACTTTTAAAGACGAAATCGCATGTATTTTGATAGAACCAATTCAAGGCGAAGGTGGCGATCGTCATTTCCGACCTCAATTTCATGAGGCTTTGCGGCAACTAGCTGATAAGCATGAAGCACTTCTGATTTACGATGAAGTTCAAACAGGTGTTGGCCTGACTGGAAAGTTCTGGGCACACGAACATTACGTAACCCCAGATATCATTTCGTTTGGTAAAAAGGCACAGGTTTGCGGTATTCTCGCAGGCCCGCGTGTTGATGAAGTAGAATCAAACTGTTTTAACGTTTCTTCTCGAATTAATTCAACTTGGGGTGGAAACTTGGTTGACATGGTTCGCTTTGGTCGAATCTTGAACGTAATTGAAGAAGATAAATTGGTTGACAACGCCGCCAACGTGGGCAAATATTTGCTCACGCGACTAGAAGCAATGGCAGAGAATCACGAATATCTTTCTAATGCGCGTGGAAAAGGTCTTATGTGTGCCATTGACTTGCCAGATACTCACTCACGGAATGCTGTTATCACAGAATGTATGAACAATGGGATGATGATTTTATCGTGTGGTGAGAACACCGTACGGTTCCGTCCGCCACTTACAGTAACCAAAGAGCATATCGACGAGGGGCTCGACATCCTAGAGAAAGCCTATAAAGGCGCTTTAGACCGTTGCCCGGTTGCAGGATAAAATTAATTCAGTTATTCAATTTTTTAGCTACTCTCAGATTCATAAATTAAAGCATGAATTTGAGAGTTTTTTTTATCCCCATTATAGTATTTGCCATTTCAATTTCTGCATCAGCCCAACAAACTGAAGATCCTGATGTGCTGTTTAGAATGGCTCGTGAATCAGCCTTTGAAAATGAAGACTACGAAAGGGCTATTGTACTTGCAAAACAAGCTTTGGTGCTCGCACCGCAATATCTTGATGTTAAAGAGTTTCTTGGCCGTGTTTACTTCTGGAACAACCAACCCGATTTAGCTGAACCATTATTAAGTGATGTTTTAGAAAAAGAACCTTCCAGAGAGTATGCTCGCATCACACTTATTGATATTAAATTAGGTAAGAATCGATTCGACAAGGCACTAAATCTTACCGACACAGGGCTCAAAAGTGACCCAACAAACGTATTCTTTCTTCTTCGAAAAGCAGCGGCTTTAAGTGGGTTAAATAGAAATATTGAAGTGGTTGAGATTTACAACGAAGTGTTGCGTATTGAACCCAATAATGCTATTGCAACTACTCAGCTTCGAACATTAAACGAATATGTTTTTCCATGGGCTGTGAATGCATCCACTAATCATTCCTTCTTTCAGGAAAGCATAGATCCGTGGCATCAATATTCTTTTGATCTTTCACGAAAAACTCAACTCGGCTCATTTGGAGCACTTTTAAATATAGGTAACAGATTTGCACTCGATGACCAACAAATTCAAATCTATACTTATCCGGTATTATCTGCTAAAATGTATGCGTATTTAAGTGCTGGAACTTCAACAAACGTATTTTACCCTAAACTACAACTAGTTGGCTCGGTATATCGAGCATTCCCAAAACGTTTTGAAGGAGAAATTGGATATAGATTCTTGCGCTTTAATCAAATTGAAGCGTCGATAATTACAGCATCTATACTCAAGTTCGAGCGTAAAAATCGATTTGTAGTACGATCATTTTTCACAATAAATGATATCAACAAAGGCTTTACTGCTTTGTTTAACTATCGTAGAATTTTATCGATGAGTGATAATTTCATTGAAATTAACCTTGGCTACGGGGGGAATTCAGCTCAGTTTAATTCATCCTCTGAAATCGTTGATGCAAAAAGCTCATCTTCTGCCGGAATTTCTATTCAACATCGGATAATAGGACGATTGGTTGCAGGTGCCGGCATATCATATTCCTATGAGCAATACAGAGGAAACACAGAAAGGAATCGATTAGATCTATCAGCTAACATTGGCTATCGTTTTTGATGCTTAAAATTTGATAAACCCTTCTTGGATAAATAAGCCCATTACCATTAAAAACAAGAGAAATGGGATTACTGCCAGAGTAATCCAATAACCGCTGTTTTTAAGAAGCTTAGACATCGATAGTTTTTGTTTTACCTGATCAGACGCACTTAGCCCCACTCTCGACATTACCCCCCATTCTTTATCGCCTTTGATGAATTTGAAGAGACCTTTAAATCGCCACCAAGTGTGTATTTGTCGAAATCCAATATTCTCCAAAAACGCATACATCGATAAGATTAAAATGTGTTTTAAGTTTGGATACTTTCTAAACGTAAACTCTTCGCAAAGTACCGCCAGCACCGACAATATGATTCCCAAAATAATTGCCGAAAACAGAAATAGTACAGCAAAGGTATAATTGATGTTGCCTAGAATAATTGTGATGAAGAAATAAGCAAAACCAAAAAATTCAACAAGTGGCCCAAGAAGTTCCACAAAAACAAAGTACGGCATAGCTAAGAATGCTAATCTGCCAAAAGTGGGGTTAAATAGCATCGTACGATGTCGCCAAAGTGTATCTGCCAAGCCACGCTGCCATCGATTCCGTTGCCGGCCCAAAACTGACCAATCTTCCGGCACTTCAGTCCAACAAACAGGTTCTGGTAGAAATCGAATTGAATACTCTATCTTATTCTCACGGCAATATCTATGCAAGCGTACTACCAGCTCCATATCCTCGCCAACAGTGTCGTGCAGATAGCCACCTACTTTCATTACATATTTACGATCGAATACCCCAAATGCACCGGAAATTATTAAAAGGCTTTTAAAATAATCCCACCCTATGCGGCCAAAAAGAAAAGATCGAAGGTATTCCACCGATTGAATTCGGCCGAGGTACGTTTTAGGAAGCCCTACATCTTTAACTACATAGTTTTCTATTTCGCACCCGTTTGCAATCCTTACAATTCCACCGGCAGCAACCACATTTTCATCTTCAACAAAAGCTTTAAGAAGTTTCTTTAATACCCCTGTATCTAGAATAGAATCTGCATCAATCGAACAAATTAAATCTTTGCTGGCAATATTAATCCCTGCATTTAATGCATCGGCTTTACGTCCATTTTCTTTGTCAACTACTGTAAGGTTTGGATATCTATGAGATTTAAATACCGAGCGGATTGGTTTATGCTCGAGTTCTAAATGTACCGGGTTGGTGATGGAATACAGTTCGAAATGTTCAACCAACTTAATTAAGGTATTGTCGCTCGAACCATCGTTAATAACAATGACTTCAAAATCGTGATATTCGAGTTGTAAAAGCGCCTCTGTAGAAGCCACAACATTAACTTCTTCATTAAAAGCCGGGGCCAGTATACTTATTGGGGCGTATAACTCTGATCGGAATAGTCCGGTAAGACCAAAAACATCTCTGTCATCTTTTCCTTTTAGATATATCAGCGAAAAAATTATGAGAATGATGTACGTAATATTTACAAACAGGAAATACAATATGAATACCCAATTATAGGGCTCAATGGTATTAACAATTATTTGGAGTACATCTGTTATCGACACTATATGCTTAATGGTTTTTGTAAGATACTGTCCATTAGTATAGAATATTCGGTAGAATAAGGCTCCACAAAAAGAGCCTCAATTTCTTCTTGTGAATAGCCACTATTCAAAACCGCTCTTAATATAAATTCATTTTTTTGCAAATCTTCGGATAACTGAGATAATAGAAAATCCAGATTTTCATAGCCCGCTAAACTACTTAATGCAATTACACCAGCTTTAAATAAGCTCCAATTGTCTTGCATTACCAACTGCCGAATGTAGGGTGCCGCTTCATTATAGCCAAATTTACCAAGCGCTACTACTAAAGCTCCTTTTATTTCAGAATTCTGCCAATACTCAGATTTATTATAAAGCAACTTAAATAAGTAAGTTTGCAGTTGATAGTACCCTAGTTCTTCAACGGCAAGAATTATAATAGATTTATTATCAGGAGGCACCGATTCGTCCTCGATTATTTCTTTCAGGTGTTTGATCTCCTCATCCTTCTCGTTCTTTTCAGTATTGTTGAACTCGTACAAAAGCTCGAGAATAGCCATATCAGAAATCTTTTTACGAGAAACGATTTTCTTTAGGCCAGTGGCTTTATTTTTTACGC
This sequence comes from Balneolaceae bacterium, assembly GCA_034669965.1. Lineage (GTDB taxonomy): Bacteria > Bacteroidota > Rhodothermia > Balneolales > Balneolaceae > HXMU1420-13. The sequence goes on from JAXMOK010000001.1 coordinate 258,832, forward strand.
TTTTGGAAGCCATTAATGCCGATACTGCCATATAAGCAACCAGTCGATTTTTATGGCTTATTAATTCCTTTAACCTGATTATTACTTTATAGTTAATAAGCCTTGTGTAGCTAAAATAATTACAAGCTTTCAGTAAGCCAGCTGTTCTATTTCCATTCAATTGCTTAAAGTGATAAGAAAAGAGTTTATCAATAAAAAGCAACGACCGTAGTTTCTGCTTGTCATCACCGGATACTTCATCAATAATGTCTTTAACAAGCTTTTCAAACACAGAGTATTCAAAGCCTCTTCCCGAAAATTGATCACTGATTTCGTTTAGTGTTAGTTCATCTTCTAAAAAGGCAAAAATTAGTGGATAATATTTTTCCAATAATGCAGCCTTAAGGCTCTCTCTTACTTGATTTCTCCAACGTAAATACAGCGAAACGATCAAAATCAACGCTAATAAAAAGAGCAAAAAAATCATTGACGAATACAGCAATGTCAGGCTAATATCCAGATCTATTTGCATCAACATAATTAGTTGATATTAAGAATACGGTTAAGTCGTAAAATTAAACTATCGGGCTGGAAAGGTTTATCGATATATTCATCTGCTTTTAAGCCAAAGCCCATTTTTAAATCTTCAACTCTGTTTTTACTGGTAAGAAGAATTACTTTTGTTTCGCTTATTTCAGCGTCATCGCGGATATTCCGCAGTATTTCGAACCCATTCATGCTTGGAAGCATAACGTCAAGAATTACTGCATCCGGCTTATATTTTTTTATCGCCTCTAGACCTTTTAGTCCGTTATCATAATGTTTTAGATCGAAGTTCTCCCTCTTGAGCTTAAATTCGATCAATTTAGCTACCGCCAGCTCGTCTTCAACCAGAATAATGCTTGGTTGATTTTCTGCCATACTACTCTATTCTTAGATGTTTATTTGTATCTAATATAGAGTATAATAATTTCTCAAACCAATTGATGGCTATCAGGTTGCAAAACTATTTCATTCATCGCTGCTTCATTGGGTAAAGCTAACATTGCCGCTACCGTATTTGCTACACTTTCGGGGCTTAACATTGCCTCTTTTTTAACTCGCATCTGCACTTTTTCATCGTCCCAAAATGCAGTGTTAACACCACCTAAGTAGAATAAAGTGAACTTAATTTTTTCACGTTTTAACTCTTCGGTTAAAGCTTTGGTAAAGCCTTGGATTGCAAATTTAGATGCTGAATAAATAGACGAATTTTTCATGATGAATTTGCCCATGGTTCCCGGAAACATCAGAACGTTTGCATTCTCATTTAAAAATGGCAATAGTGTTTGAGTAACCAGGAAGGTTCCATACACATTTACATCAATAATTTCTTTGGCAGCTTCAGGTTTTATATCACCTATAGATTGGATAATTCCCTGTCCAAATGCATTCACTAGTACATCGACTTTTCCAAGTCCGTCTTTTACCTGATTTGCTAGATTTTTTACAGAAGTTGAATTGGTTACATCCACATCGATGGCATAGGCATCCCCACCATCGGTGTTTAATTCTTTTGCAATTTCTTCGGCTTTAGTTCGGTTTCTACCGGCAATTACAATTTTAGCGCCTTGGTTGGATAGATTCCTTGCTATTGCGGAGCCAATACCACCGGTTCCACCTACAATAAGTACAATTTTATCTTTCAATGTTCTCTAATTTTCTTGATGAATAGTCATCAAACAGAATGAAAACATTGCCTCTTTTCGTTCCTACCTACTGTAATCAAATGTTAATCCAAGCGAGTATAGAAAATACGCCAGGCCAGCGTCCAGTTTTCTCCGCCATCATTTGATGACTCCCAATCCCAGATTAAGCTATTTTCTTCGATATCGTAAAATCGCATCCGTTGTACGAAAATACGTCCATCAGCAAGTTCTTGTGGCTGTGTTTGAAAAATCCGTACCCCGTCATCGGTGATTCCAAAAAAATCGAAATAACCACCTTGATTATCCGCCCAGGCTTGCCTCCAGGTTTGTGTTTGGGGATTGTACACCGATATTGAAGTCCCTTTCATACCGGCAAATGCACCAGTCAACGCTCTGAAATTCTCTTGAATAACTACGCCATCCAGCGTCTTTTCTATCAAATTAGTACCGGTACCTTTGCTTCCATCAGAATGCTCCCAACTGAGTTCCCAATTGCCAACCCAAAAATCGAAATGGGTTTCCGGTGTGTCTGTTTGAGCAAAAACAGTTACAGAAATTAAAACGAAAAGAAGGGTACACAGAACTCTCATAGCAGATTTTTAATCTGTACAGTATGAAAATAAATTGTAATCAGGAAATACTAGGCGTTTTCTACCCTAAACATCCATGGCATTTGGAATCACTGAGTCATGGATTTTTGCCATTTCAGCAACATTTAAGCTATCCAGCCCTGCAATGCTGAGCTCTGATCCTGCTGCCTTACCGAGTTGATAGGCCGGCACTTCGGCTTTTTCGAAGTGAGTCATAGCTCGATCAACATCAGATGATGACACTGATATCACCACACCTGATTGAGCTTCGCTGAACAGAACTTCGTGAGTTGTTCCCCCAAGTTTGGTTACATCAACTGTGGCTCCCATCTTGCCAAAAATGCACATCTCAGCTAGTGTGATCGCTAAACCACCATCAGAAATATCGTGTGCTGCGGTAATAAAGCCACTTTTGATGGCATCCAACAACGCTTCCTGCAGTTTCACTTCAAAGTCGATATCCAACTCTGGGGAATCTCCAGCAGTTTTACCATGAATCATTTTCAGGTATTCCGTTGCTCCTAATCCTTTTCGATCCGCTCCAATATAGATGAGTACATCGCCTTCTGATTTAAGCGCCGGAGTAGTAGTGTGATTCTCCACATCTTCGATCAAACCAAGCATCCCGATAATTGGACTTGGGAAAATTGCTGATTCAGGATTTTCGTTATAAAAACTCACATTTCCACCTGTAACAGGAGTATTCAGTGCTCGGCAAGCATCTCCCATTCCGCCTAATGCTTCTTTAAAAGTCCAATATACTTCCGGCTTGTATGGATTCCCGAAGTTCAAGCAGTTTGTGATTGCAAGCGGACGTCCACCCGAACAAACTACGTTTCGTGCAGATTCTACAACGGCTATTTGTCCACCGCGACGTGGATTCAAATATACATACCGACCATTACAATCAGTTTTAGCAACCAAACCCCGATTGGTGCCTTTGATGCGAATTACGCCTGAATTTGATGCTCCCGGTGCAGTTACCGTATTGGTTCGAACGGTGGTATCGTATTGTTCGTGCACCCATCGTTTTGAAGCGATGTTCGGTGAATTCAATAATTTCTTGATGGTATCGGCGTGATCATCGGGGTGTTCCAACGAATCGATATCAAAATTTTGGGTTTCCTCAAGGTAAGCTGGTTTTTTTGTCTCTCGAACATATTGCGGAGCTCCACCGCCCAAAACCAAATGCTCAGCAGGCATATCGGCTTTAATTTCTCCATCTTTATAATAGGTCACTCTACCTGAATCAACCACTTCGCCGATAACAACGCCGTGTAAGTCCCACTTTTCATACACATCGATAATTTCTTGCTCTCTGCCTTTTTCGGCCACAATCAGCATGCGTTCCTGACTTTCTGATAAGAGCAATTCGTAGGCCGTCATGCCATCTTCGCGAGCAGGCACTTTATCTAAATCTACAATCATGCCTTGCTCACCTTTGGCCGTCATTTCACTGGTTGAGCACGCGATTCCCGCCGCGCCCATATCCTGCATCCCAACAACGGCGCCAGTTTGTAATGCTTCGAGGCTGGCTTCCAACAATAATTTCTCAGTAAAAGGATCTCCCACCTGAACGCTCGGGCGCTTTGCCTCACTTTCTTCGCTGATTTCTTCGGAAGCGAAAGTCGCACCATGAATACCATCGCGACCAGTGCTAGCCCCTACAATAATCACCGGATTCCCGATTCCTACCGCAATAGCTGAAGCGGTTTCCCCAGCTTTCACAATGCCGATACTCATGGCATTCACTAACGGATTACCTTCGTAGCTCTCATCGAAATAAACCTCGCCGCCAATTACCGGAATGCCGAATGAATTACCATAATCACCAATGCCACGAACAACACCATCCAGCAAAAACCGAACGCGTGGATTTTCCATACTCCCAAAACGAAGTGAATTTAAGCTCGCAATCGGACGGGCTCCCATCGTAAAAATATCGCGGTGAATTCCACCTACTCCTGTCGCCGCACCTTGATAAGGCTCTACTGCAGAGGGGTGATTATGACTTTCGATTTTGAAAGCACATCCCAAACCATCACCGATATCCACTAAGCCGGCGTTTTCTTCTCCGGCTTCAACCAACAAGTGCTTGCCATCACGAGGTAATTTCTTTAACTCAATGATGGAGTTTTTGTACGAACAATGCTCGCTCCACATCACCGAATAAACTCCCAGCTCGGTAAAAGTTGGGGTACGACCGAGCTTTTCTTTAATCCAGCCAAATTCTTCTTCGGTTAAACCATGCTCGAGTGCAAGTTCTAGCGTTACTTCAGGTTCGTGAGTGATAGGTTGAGCCATTGTGATGTTTTGCAGGTTCGTTGGGAATGAAGGGCAGAAAATACGAGGAATTTGTCTTTAATGGCGAGCTTCTTTTCCACAGGTTATCCGCAAAAATCAGAATTCTCTACGCCGATACTACCGGCAGCTTCTTACCCATCCAGCCATTAATACCAGCTGAAAGAACGCGAACGTTTTCATAGCCTTTGGTTTTCGCAAGTTTAGCGGCATTTGGCGCTTTTCGGCACATAGGGTTGGAGCAATAAAATACGACTTCAGCTTTGAGATCATCCGGCAGCTCAGACCCATCGAAGGTTTCATGATTTAAATGTACAGCTCCGGGAACGTGACCGGATTTATAAACATGCGGTGCATTCAGATCATACACATGAACACTTTTTTGTTCAACAGCGGTATAAAGATCTTTTGGTGAGATGGTTTTTAAACCCATTAGTCGTGCAATCATATTCCTTATCTAATTCACTATTTATTTAGCAACGTACTGTTTCGAACCAATACGCTATTAGTTGCATTTATTCTGAAATTGAAAAAGTCACAAAAAAGGAAAATGGGTGCTAACTATAAACTGGACTATGAATTATCTTGATTATACCACAGAAAAGGTTATTATCATTTAAGCGTTAAACGACTGTTACACCCGAGTGTTATACATTTCTCCAAGGCTTTTTTAGGGTACAATATTTTGAAGAAATGTATGATGACTCGGGTGTTCTTTTTTCTAATCAAGTAATTCCATTATGGAACTTTGGACCGCATTAGTTCTCGGATTTATTGGAAGTTTCCATTGTGTGGGAATGTGCGGACCAATCGCTATGTCGATTCCCAGGGCATCCAACTCTTTTCTAGGATTGACCGGTACAGCCCTCATCTATAATAGTGGCCGTATTCTCACTTATTCGGTGTTTGGGCTTATTTTTGGATTTCTTGGCACCGGAATAACCATCGGAGGATTTCAAGGAACGCTCTCTATTATCCTTGGTGCTACGATCATCGCCGGCGTTATCTTCAGTAAGTTTTTTAAAGAAACTGCGGCAGACATTCTCAAACAACCAACCGCTTGGGTTACATCGATGTACGGCAAGTTGCTTCGCAAAAAAGCGAAAGGGACTTTATTTGGGTTGGGTGTTTTAAATGGGCTTCTCCCTTGTGCATTTGTGTACTCTGGGTTGGCTGCCGCCGTGTTAACAACGTCTCCGGTTCACAGCGCATATTACATGGCGTTATTTGGACTTGGCACTTTCCCGGCTATGTTTTTTATGTACCTCTCTCCTAATATTCTTTCACAGGACCTTCGACAAATGATCCGGGATTTGATTCCTTATTTCGCTTTTACTCTGGGAATTGTTTTAGTGCTACGTGGATTGATCTTGTTCGATCTTTTCGTACCTGATGCCCTCACCGAGCGAGTTTCGTCGTTTTGTGTATTCCCGGGATCGAGTATGGATTAGGGGGGTATAATTCATGAATAGGATAATTAATGTCGTATTAATTCACGTCGGGATAATTCATGAATTATCCCGACGTGACGATATCCAAATAAAACAATATCCCAACAAACGTTAATCCAACAACGCATTCAATAAATCATCAAAATCATCAAACACCAAATCGGCTAGTTCTGAGGTTGATTCTATCGGATTGGATGTAAACCAAGCAACTTGCCAACCGGCAGATTTACCACCTTTCACATCTGAGGTAGGCGAATCTCCCACATACAGGATGCTCTCTCTTTCAACGCCAACCAGTTCTGTGGAATGATCGAAAATTTTCGGATGTGGTTTCATCACCCCAACTTCTTCCGAAATGACAATCTGTCGCGCAGTTTCTTTGAACCCAAATTGTTCGATTTTCAACCACTGAGTCTCGGCAAAACCATTGGTGATAATCCCCACGGGATACTTTTCAGCAATCGCATCGTAGGCTTCTTTTGCGCCTTCCACCCACTCCCAGTGATTACGGTAATAATTCATGTACACCTTGCCGGCCTCTTCGTACATAGCGGCATCAACACCTAACTCCACAAAGGTTTCTTCAAATCTTCGGCGATGCAAAATATGCCGATCAATTTCTCCCCGGCCATATTCTTCCCATAATCCTTTGTTGATATGATGGTATACATCAACCAACTTATCTAGATCGATATCCGAAAATACGTCAAAATGCTGGTGTACATCAGCGAGTCCGGCTTGTTCTGCCTTTTTGTGATCGAGAAGGGTGTCATCTAAGTCAAAATAGATGAACTTGGGATTTAACTCTGACAATGGAATAGTTTTTGATTAAGATTGAGAAAAACAGAACCAAATGAGTTTTGGCTCGTATCGTGGGCGCAAAGTTAACAATCAAAATCAACAATCATGAAAGGAAAGGTAATAATAATTGTAGTTGTAATAGCGCTGATGGCATTTTTCGGCATCAGTGTAAATAATGGGCTGGTCGAAAGAGAAGAAAATGTAGAAGGCGCTTGGGCACAAGTTGAAAATCAATATCAACGACGGGCTGATTTAATCCCAAATCTTGTAAATACCGTACGCGGTGCAGCCGATTTCGAACAAGAAACTCTCACTGCTGTTATCGAAGCTAGAAGCCAAGCTACTTCAATTAATGTAAGTGCAGAAGATCTTAATGATCCAGCAAAATTACAGCAATTTCAGGCAGCTCAACAACAATTAAGTGGTGCATTATCACGATTGTTAGTAAGTGTTGAGCGCTATCCGGAATTAAAGGCAAACAACAATTTTCGCGATTTACAGTCTCAGCTGGAAGGCACCGAGAACCGAATTGCTACCGAGCGTAAACGTTTCAACGATGCTGCTCAGGGTTACAATACTTCTATTCGAAAATTCCCGACTAGTTTAATCGCCTCTATCGGTGGGTTTGAGCGAAAAGCCTATTTCGAAGCAGATCAAGGCGCAGACCAAGCTCCTACCGTAGACTTTTCTAACTAATTATAACGACTAACGACGACAGGCAGACGACCACCGTTTGTCCGCCGTCGTTCGTCATTTGTTGTTATTATGGCCAGATTATTATCCAAGGAACAAGAAAAACATGTTATGGCTGCCATCAAGGAAGCCGAAACCAACACATCAGGAGAGATACGTGTTCATTTGGAAGATCGCTGCAAAGGCGATGATCCTATCAAGAGAGCAATCGAAGTTTTCGGTGAGTTGCACATGCACGAAACCGAACTTCGCAATGGTGTAATTGTATATGTAGCCATTAAAGATCACAAGATTGCTGTTTGGGGCGATGAAGGTATTCATACCAAAGTAGGTCAAAATTTTTGGGACGATGTTCTAAAACGAATGACTAAATATTTCCAGGCCGGGGATTTCGAAACCGGTTTAAGCGAGGCCATCTTGATGATCGGAGACAAATTGAAGGACAACTTCCCTTACCAAACCGACGATAAAAACGAGTTATCAGATGACATCAGTTATGGAGAGAGCGATGCGTAAATACTTAGTTTCTCTTTTGTTGATTTTCGTTTCGATTCCAACTTTTGGGCAAAATCTGGATTTTTTACCCCAACGCCCTAGCGGACATGTAAGCGACTACGCCAATATGCTTTCTCCGAACGAGGAGAATCAACTTGAACGTAAGCTCAGAACTTACCGAGATAGTACTTCGAATGTGATTGCAGTAGCAATCATCGAGAGTTTGGAAGGTAATTCGAGAGAGGAAGTCGCTACAGAATTGTTCAACACCTGGCGCATGTGGGAAGGTGATCGTTACAATGGTGTTTTGATCCTGATCTCAGAGCAAGATCGTGAGCTGAAAATCGAAGTTGGATACGGTTTAGAAGGTGCTATTCCTGATGCAATGGCAAATCGTATCGTACAAGATATTTTGATTCCTAACCTTCGAAGCGGAACCGTGTATGCCGGACTTGATCGTGCCTCGGATGCAATGATTCAACTCGCAGCGGGTGAATTTGAAGGATTTGGTACCACTTACGATACACAAGGTAATGGCGGCGGTTTTCCAATTGATGTGATCTTCATCATCATAGTTATTATCATTTTTCTAGTTTCGAAAGGTGGACGACCTCGCGGAGGAAAACGAACCATTGGTGCTGACGATGTCATCGAAGCTATATTCTGGAGCCAAATTTTTGGCGGTGGCAGAAATCGTGGAGGTGGTTCCGGCTTTGGTGGCGGAGGTGGATTCGGTTCCGGTGGCGGAGGTGGATTCGGAGGCTTCGGCGGAGGCGGTGGCTTCGGCTCCGGTGGAGGTGGCGCCGGCGGAAGTTGGTAGACCGCTATGCGGAATTAATAATGTTAAATGCTAAATTTTAAATGGATTCCATTTCTAATTTAGCATTTAACATTTAACATTTAGCCTTCGAGCGCTTGCTCGAGATCGTGGATGATGTCTTCGGCATCTTCAATGCCTACAGCAAGTCGAACCATGCCATCAGTAATTCCGGCTTCTAAGCGTAGCTCAGGATCCATTACCGAATGTGTCATCGAAGCAGGGTGTTGAATCAGCGTATCAACGGTTCCGAGGCTTACAGCGAGCGTACAAAGGTTAACTGCATTCATTAACGCTTTACCGGCTTCAAAACCTCCTTTCAACTCAAAAGAAATCACTCCACCGAAACCATTGGTCATGATTTCATTCGCTAAATCATGTTGTGGATGTGATTTTAATCCCGGGTACCAAACCGTTTCAACTGCGTGATGCATTTCCAAAAACTTCGCAACTTTCAATCCATTTTCAGCATGTTTTTGCATTCGAAGAGGCAAAGTCTTTACACCATTGCTGAGGAGCCATGCATCCATCGGCGCAGCTACTCCACCTAAATTCTTGCGGAACTTGTGCAAATGTGTTTCTTCGATTAACTCGGTTTTTAAAACTAACGCACCACCAATCACAGAACCATGTCCACCCAAATATTTTGTGGTAGAATGCGCAATAATATCAGCGCCGTACTTAAGCGGTTGCATGTGATATGGAGTAGCAAAAGTGTTATCCACCATTAAAAGGGCCCCATGCTGATGTGCCATAGCCGCAATATTTGGTAAGTCGGCCACCGTCATGGTTGGGTTTGCAATGCTCTCGATATAAACCAACTTAGTTCCGGGATTCTTTTTCAATTCCATTTCCAAGAGGAATAAGTCGCTCACATCAACAAAAGAACGCGACATCCCCAATTCAGGGACTTCTAAATCCAAAAACTGGCTGGTACATCCGTACAATGCATCTTGCGCAATGATATGTCCGCCCCTAGCTGCAGCAATAATTCCGGTAGTGATGGCTGCCATACCGCTTCCAAAGGCCATCCCCGTGTAAGCATCCTGATCGGGCATACCATAAGCTTCTAACTCTGAAATAGCTCGTTCTAATTTCTCAACGGTAGGATTTCCAAGTCGTGAATAAATGTGCGACGCGCCGCCTTCTTCACCCTGAAAAGCTCTGGCACCTGCATCTACATCCCTGAAAACAAAAGTAGACGTTTGATAAATAGGATTGATATGAGATCCGTATTGATCAAAATCGCGTTCGCCGGCATGAACTGCGGCAGTTGCGAAGGTGGCATTCTTTTCTTTGGATGTAATCATGGTATCGGGATGTTAGTTTGTTCTTTTATCACATTTAATACAATGCTTGTGTACATGCGTTGAACATCGGGCAAGGTAGCCAGCTTTGTTCGCATGATGCTCTCGTAGTCTTCCACATCTTTAGCAACGATATGCAGTAAGAAATCCCCATCTCCGGTGGTATTGTAACAAGCCAATATTTCCGGAATTGCCTTCACTGCGCTTGTAAATTCATCCAGCAATCGCAGCCGGTGCGCACTTAACGTGATGGTAACAAAAGCATTGAGCCCCAGATCTATAGTTTCAGGATTCACTTTTGCTTCGTATCCACTAATCACTCCTTCCCGTTCGAGGCGTCGAACCCGTTCCAAAGTTGGAGTGGTAGTTAGATTTATTCTTTCTGCCAGATCTTTATTTGAAATCCTTCCCTCTTTTTGAAGGATTCTCAGGATTTCTTTGTCGATGTCATCGAGACGTACTGAATGCATTGCTAACTCTGTGTATTTATACTAATAAATGTGATTATCAAAAGATACATCATCCAATGATTGACCATATTTTAGATAAAAACACTATATAAAACAAAAAAGCAGAATATCTAACTATCTCTACACCCTTAAACGTATCGAGATAGCAGATGATTCTGCTTTCGTTCTAAATCTGATGTTTTTTATCCGGCTACATCTTCCGATAAAAGCCCTTTTCCGTGCGGAGAACGAACAGTTTCTGCCATAAATTCTTCCTGGCTGAAATCATCAACCTGAATGGCATCGTTGCGAGCAATCTCTGCTTTTCGAACTTTATCTGCTTCATCTTTCGAGATGATATTTTTCTCCAGAGCCGGATCGATCATATCAATCACTTTACCTTTGGGAAGTTCTCGTTTTCTAACTGCTTTGTGAAGTTTACGGTAAATCGAGTCAGCATCGTGAATAAGCTTCATGGTATGCTCGTACCTGCCTACAGCATCGGTTGGGTCGTTGGTGAGGTAAATACCAGCCGTCATGTTATCGCGCTGTTCACCCCAAGTTTGCATAGCCTGAGCTACTTGATGACCTAGTTCGTCTGATGGATAGGTTCCGATTGGATTTAGTCTGCCCCATACACCGGCTAGGCGAAACACCCAACTTAAGCCCGGCACTTTTATCTCACTTAAAATGCCTTCGAAAGCCACCTGCATTTGATAGAACATATAATTCATACTCCAGTGAAAGTAAGCTTCATCTTCTTTACGGCGGCCTTCGGCTTCGAAACGGCGCAATGTTGAAACTGCCAGATACATATTGCTTAAAATATCCGCATACCGACCGGCAATCTTCTCTTTCATTTTAAGTGCTCCGCCGTAGGAGCCTAGTGCGATATCCGCCAAGAATGCGAACGATGCAGATGCCCACGCCAATCTTCGGAAGTATTTAGCTGAAGGCCCGCTTACCGGCGATCCGGCTAATCGACCTCGAGTGATACTTAGCATAAATGCTCTGGCTTTATTTCGGCCCACATGCCCAATGTGCGCCCAGAAATTCTGATCGAAAGCTTTAACATCGCCGGATGTAAGTGCATTGATTTCGTTGAGTGCGTAAGGATGGCATCGAATTGCACCCTGACCAAAGATCATCAACGTTCGCGTTAAAATATTCGCTCCTTCAACCGTAATGGCAATTGGTAACGAGATATAACCATTGGCAAACACGTTACGGGGACCGCGCGATATCCCTGATCCACCAACTACATCCATCGCATCGTTGATAATTTCCCGAGTACGTTCGGTAAAATTATACTTTGCTATAGCAGTAACTACAGCAGGTTTAGCACCTGTATCCAACCCACCGGTGGTGAATTTTCGAGCAGCTTCCATCATATAGGTATAGCCACCGATGCGAGCCATTGGCTCTTCAATGCCTTCGAATTTCCCAATGTTTAACCCAAATTGCTTACGGATGAGAGCATAAGCGCCAACTACTCGTGTCGATAATTTTGCTCCTCCTAATCCTTGAGCAGGAAGTGAAATTCCACGCCCAACAGCTAGTGATTCCATCAACATACGCCAGCCATTTCCGGCCCCTTCTTTTCCACCAATAATTGCATCAATCGGAACAACTACATCGTGGCCTTGAGTTGGGCAGTTATAAAATGGCACTCCTAGTGGGTCGTGTCGCCTTCCTATTACAACGCCTTTGGTATCACTTGGAATCAATGCGCATGTAATGCCGAGTTCTTTTCCTCTGCCCAATAAGTTATCGGGATCTGAAAGTTTAAACGCCAAACCTAACACAGTTGAAATTGCTGCTAAGGTGATATAGCGCTTATTCCAATTTAACTTTAGATAAAGCTCTCCATCCTCACCTTTTATAACGGTTCCATGCGCTTCCATTCCACCTGCATCCGAACCTGCATTTGGCTCTGTTAACGCAAAACACGGCATTTCAACACCGGCAGCCAGTCTTGGCAAGTAATATTCTTTTTGTTGATCGGTTCCGTAGTGCATCAACAACTCGGCAGGACCTAAAGAGTTTGGAACCATCACGGTAGTTGCCAATGGACCTGATCTCGAAGCAAGTTTTGCAACAATTGCACTATGTGCGGTGGCAGAAAACTCGTGTCCGCCAAACTTCTTCGGAATGATCAACCCAAAAAAACCTTCTTTTCGCATATAGTCCCAAGCTTCCTCGGGGAAATCTTTGTCTACAAAAATGTCCCAGTCGTTAACTTTCGAGCAAAGCGCTTCCACCTGATTATCCAAAAAATATTGTTCATCTTTTGTTAACTCTGGATAGGGCTCATCAAGAATTCGCTTGAAATCAGGTTTGCCTGAAAACAGCTCTCCATCCACCCAAACAGTGCCGGCATCAATGGCAGTTCGCTCGGTTTCTGAAATAGTTGGCAAAAAGTTGAGCGCTTCCATCAGCTTCATTATTGGTGAACTGAGCAACGTTCTTCTAATGGCCGGAATATTAAAAACGAGGGCTAAAACGGTATAAGTAATTAATAACCACGTGGGGGCATTAAAACCAAAGAGTATGGTGTAGCCGGAAATAGCCCATAACCAAAGTGGTGCTCCCGTGTAGGCGAAAATCATAGCCAAAATGATGGCTGAAGCAACTACTGCTGCAAGGGGAAACTGAGATAGAAACCCAAAATATTCAACAATTGTATTCATTAGTGTGGGATTAAGTAGTTGTTGTTCGAATTAAAAAACCTTGTACAATATGCTCGATCGACTCTTCGATAAATTTGTCTTGATCGATCCTGCTATCTAATCGCTGGTTGTATACCACAGAGATAATGCCATGTAACTGTGCCCAAATTGAGTAAGCAGCAATCATTGGGTCATCCAATTCCATTGCTTCCTCTTCTACACCTTGGCGAATAACAGATTCTAACAGCGTATATCCACGGCGTGCTTTCCTAAATTTATCCTTAGGATATCGCCCCATTGCATCAGAGCGAATCATGTAGATAACCTGATACTTTTCTGGCTGTTCTAAAGCGAAGTCGACGTAACTGCGAATAATGGCTTCAAATTTGGCGATGGTGCCCGTCACTAGCCCCGCACCTTTTTCTATCGCCTCGCTTAGTTCCTCAACCGATTCTTCGATGATGGTATGCACTAAGTGATCTTTATTCTTGAAATACAAATAGATGCTGGTTGCAGAAACTCCTATTTCCTTTCCGATTTTACGCATCGATAGAGCATCATAGCCCTTCGTAAAAAGTACATTTCTACTTGCTTCGAGAATTTTATCTCTTAAACTAGATTGGTTGTTCGACATTTATACAATTGGTTAACACTGTTAAGTTACGCTATTGAATGAGAAAATCAATAGTCTTAATTCGGTTGGCAAAAAATATATGATTCCTTGAATCTTTCTTCGTTCATTGCGCGTGATATGAGAAAAATATGCGCTTAATCCTTTCTATTTTAATAGTCACTTTTTTTTTCGGCTTTTTTAGTACCAACAGTGTACTTGAGGCCCACCCATGGGGTGGCTTGGTTATCGATAGTGATGGAAATGTATATTTCACTTTCATCTGCCCCATTGTTGATAACCATCATTACGCCTGTGTTTGGAAGATTGATCAAGCTGGAAATATGCACCATATATTGAAATCACGGTACTCACCCAGTGATTTAATACTCAGCCGTTCCCCAGGCCGATCTATTTTGGCTGCAGAACGATCGGGGCAGTCGCCCTCTTATCGAAACATGCTTTGGGAGATACATTCCGATTCGAATTCCCAAGTGAATCAATCTAAAAATTATTCGCAAGCGTTCCACATTCAGGCATATGCAGTTGCCAACGACAGCACCCTTTACCATGCCAAAGATGGTAGACTTTTTGAACTTCGAAAAAACTCTCCTGCAAGTGACATCGACCTTGGTAGAAGCTTCAATCGGATCGAACTGGTGAGTATGGATGGAGATGGCACAGTTTATATAGTTGCTGATAATGCCCTTTACAGAAGTTCTGAGTCAGGATATGAATTAATCGCAGATTCAATAAAAGATGAAGATCCCGAGAACCTTCCATTTCGAGGAGCAAACATATTGTTTGATATGTGTATTGATGACTCCGGATACATATATCTAGCATATTATGGAAATCGTCGAGTTCTGAAAGTGAGTCCCACTGGCGATATATCTACGGTGCTTGTTTCCGAGGGGCCTTGGTCGCCCAGTGGTGTAGATATCTACGAGGACGAATTATATGTACTTGAATCTACCGTAGGAGGTGGTGCCTGGTGGAAATTTTGGAATCGTAATGATTCTGAATTGATTCCACGTGTTCGAAAACTTAGTAAAGACGGGACAATTTCTACTGTTTTTGAATATCGGCTAGAAGATTAATCCAGTGAAAACGAAAGAAACCGAATCGTGCGCCCTCGCTCTAAGTGCATGCCTTCGTAATACGTACGAATCTGAAGCTCCGGATCATCCGGGCAATCTCGATGTACATTTTCAACATTTCGAAGTAGCCTCAACCCAAGCTCTTCGATGATTTCTAAAGTGAATTCGTACAACTCAGGACTATCTGTCTTCAAGTTTATAGTGCCACCGGGCTTTAATAGTGGACGATAGACATCCAAAAACTTTGGTGAGGTCAGTTTTTTACGATCCTTTTTTAGTTGCGGATCTGGGAAAATGATCCAAATTTCATCTACTTCATTGGGAGCAAAAAAGTCGTATAAGTGATCGATATATGCTCTGAAAAAACGAACATTATCTAGATTATTTAATTTAGCATTTGTTGCCCCAACCCAAAGTCGGTTTCCCTTTAAATCGAAGCCAACGAAATTTTTATTTGGATGCATTTCCCCCAATCCCACCGAATACTCGCCTTTACCGCATGCTAGTTCCAGCACTATTGGATTATCATTTTTAAAAATATCGGAGTTCCATGTTCCCTTCGGAAATGGGTTGGCACTGTTGTAGTTTTTCCAAAGGAACACATTATCCAGATGTTCCAGCGCCTTCATTCGTTGCTCTTTAATCTTAGGCATTTAGGGAGACAAGCGTTTTATCTTCCAAATACCGTTTTCCAGCGAGTAAGCAATTCTATCATGCAAGCGAGAAGCTCTGCCCTGCCAGAACTCGAAATAGGTTGGCGAAATACCATATCCGCCCCAAAAAGCCGGTTTTGGCACTTTCCCTTCTTCGAAAGAATTCTTCATTTTTTGGAAAGTTTCATCAAGGTATTCTCTATTTGGCACCGACGTACTTTGATGAGATGCATGTGCCCCAATTTGGCTTAGATGCGGACGTGATTTAAAGTAGGCTTCACTTTCTGCTTCAGGGAGTTTAGCTGCCACACCATCAATACGAACTTGTCGTTCCAGTTCTCGCCAAAAGAAACACATAGAGACATTTGGGTTTTCAGCAATCTCTTTGCCTTTATCGCTGGCATAATTGGTGTAGAATTTGAACTCATTGCCTTCTAATCCTTTTAGCAAAACAATGCGTGAATGAGGTTTTGAATCTACATCAACAGTGGAAAGCGTAAATGCATTGGCTTCGCGCACTTCTGCATTCAGTGCTTCTTCGAACCAGGATTCAAATTGAGTGAATGGGTTTTTATTAACCTCTGATTTGTCAAGGCTATGCTTGGTGTAATCTAACCTAAGATCCTGAAGCTTTTTTTCTTTCATTTAGCCAAAATAAGAAGGTTCATTACCGGGTTTCCATTTAATATTGCATCCAATACTTGGTATTTGAGGATCAAGCGGTTCTTTAACGTTCAATAAGGCCTCGATAGCACGTTGCAAATCGCTTCCTGTTACTTCTTTTTCATTACCGGGTCTACTGTCGTCAAATTGGCCACGATAAGTTAACTTAAGCTCTGCATCAAACATATATAAATCTGGCGTACATGCGGCTTCGTAGGCTTTAGCCACTTCCTGAGATTCATCGAACAAATAAGGGAATGGGTAATTTTCTTCTATGGAAAGTTTTTTCATTTCCTCGGGCGAATCCGCCGGATATTTTTCAATATCATTGGAGTTAATTGCAATAAATGCA
This sequence comes from Balneolaceae bacterium, assembly GCA_034669965.1. Classification (GTDB taxonomy): domain Bacteria; phylum Bacteroidota; class Rhodothermia; order Balneolales; family Balneolaceae; genus HXMU1420-13. The sequence goes on from JAXMOK010000001.1 coordinate 275,450, forward strand.
ATTCCCCGCTGAATGTACTTATTGGCGATTTCTACCAATTTTGCATTTATATGCTTCACATACGGACAGTGATTACAAATAAAAAGGATTACAGTTCCTTTCGAGTTTTTTGCGTATTTGTATAATTCAACATTACCACCTGTCACACTGGGTAATTTAAATGATGGTGCTTTAATGCCCAATTCAACCATCATTGATTCAACTGCTGCCATTCTTTCTCTTTTTAGTCCTAATTAATCTGCTGATTAAAGCCAACGTATTTTTCAAATATACAAAAAAAAGACTGCTAAGTCTTTCTTTGTTGAGTATTTAGTAAAATTTAGGCATAAAAAAAACCCCGATACCCAAGTGAGAAGAAATAGTGGTCATCTATGTTCTAATTAAAAATCTCGATGCGGGTATCGGGAAGCTACATCTGTAAGACGTAGTTATCGGCAAATAGTTTCCCGCCTTAGATTAAATAAATGTAAAACCTAACCAAACAAACCTAATTGTTGACCATGTTTCCGAACAAAATGATCCGTAGAAAGCTCCATCGATTTTCTATTAAGTCCCAATCGCTTGGTATGAATTTCAAATACCGATTTAATCTGTTGGTAGAATTCACCCTCTCCCTTCATTCGTTGCCCAAATTCGGTATTGTTTAATTTCCCATTTCGCATCGCCTTCAATCGGTTTAACACTTTATCTTTTCTCTCCGGAAAATGCTGTTCTAACCAGCTTTCAAACAAATCTTTAACTTTAAATGGTAATCTTAAGATTATAAAACCGGCTGATGTAGCTCCGGCATCAGCACAAGCTCGTAATATATCCGGAATTTCATGATCAGTAAGTCCAGGAATTACCGGTGCAACATTTACTCCAACATTTATACCAGCGTTCGCCAGTTCTTCAATTGCTTTCAACCTTCTATTTGGCGATGAAGTTCTGGGCTCCATTTTTTGCCCAAGTTTAGCATCTAATGTAGTAACTGAAAGAAATACACTCACGCAATTGTAGTTGTTTAACTCTTTCAATAAATCAATATCACGGGTTACCAGATAATTCTTTGTAATTATACCAACCGGGGCTTTAAACTCTGCGAAAACCTCTAAGCACTTTCTGGTAATTTCCAGTTTACGTTCTATGGGTTGATACACATCCGTAATTCCACTTAATGCAATAACTTGGGGTACCCATTTTGGTGAGATAAAAACCTTTCTAAGCAGTTCAGGGGCATCATACTTTACCATAATCTTTGTCTCGAAATCCAATCCCGAAGAAAAACCCAAATACTCGTGAAATGGACGCGCAAAACAATACACACAACCGTGCTCGCATCCTCTGTAAGGATTTAATCCAGCATCGAAGGGAACATCAGGACTTTCATTAAAGCTGATAATATTTTTGGTATCATCTTTAAACAGCTGAGTTTTATATTGCGGCTTTTCATCTTCGTGATATTCCACATAATTTCCCTCAAAGCGATTTATTGGATTATCGCTGCTGCCACGTCCTTTTATAGGAAGGTTTTTTATCATTCAAAATGATAAACATATATTGCACATATATCAATCGGTTTCTGCTTATGATTTTTAAATCAATAAATCTTCGTCTACAAGTAATCATCATTTTTGGATTAATGATTATACCCTTCACTGTTATTGCCCAACCATCGCCTGAAAAGTTGCAGCAAGTGTATTTAGAAATGTTAGAGGCGAGAGGGTTAAGTGGTTTTGTTGATGAAGATGGTGACGTTCAATTCGAGTACATGGAAAAAGCCTACTTTATTGGCGTTGATCCAAATGATCCCGAATTTTTTAGAGTAGTGATGTTCAATATTTGGCCCATCGAAGATTTACTTGAGGGTAACAAAGTGTTACTTGCCTTAGATAAAGTGAGTAGAGATCACAAAGTGGTAAAAGGATACATCAATAGTGAGAATGTATGGCTAGCTATCGAAATGTTTATACCCTCGCCAGAGTCTGCTGGTGGTTTTTTTGATCGATGCTTACAATCGTTAGAAGAAGCGGCACTCACCTTTGCTGAAGCCATGTAAGTGCCTGTGATTCTTAATCTACACTCTGGTATACCTTTTCGCCGGCTAACCAAGTTTGTAGTACATCAATTTGCCAGATTTCTGACGCATCAACGTCAAAGTAATTGCGATCAATGATAATAAAGTCGGCCCATTTTCCGGGCTCTAGTGTTCCAAGTACTTCTTCCTGATGTGCTGCATACGCTGCATCAATTGTAAATGCCCGCAACGCTTCTTGTCGGCTCATGGCTTCTTCGGGGTACCAACCGCCATTCGGTTCACCGCTGTGATCCATACGAGTTACCGCAGAATACAGCCCAAAGAATGGATTCGAATGCTCTACAGGAAAGTCAGATCCTGCAGCAACTACGGTCCCTTGATCTAGAAATTTCTGCCAGGCATACCCACCTTTAATACGTTGTGGACCTACGCGGTCTTCGGCCATGTTTTTATCACTAGTGGCATGGGTAGGTTGCATGCTTGCGATCAAACCTAGTTCTTTAAACCGCGGGATATCTTCCAGAGCCACAATTTGAGCATGCTCAATTCTGTTTCTTAAATGGTATGCCTGATGTGTGTTTTGAGCATATTCTAATGCATCTAAAACCTGTCGATTACCTGCATCTCCGATGGCGTGGATATTAGCCTGAAATCCTTTGCCAACCACTTTGGCCGCCATCTCATTCATCTCATCCTGCGAAACAAATAGCAATCCGTAATTACCTGGGTCATCAGAATACGGCTCAAGCATTGCAGCGCCGCGGCTTCCTAATGCTCCATCCGAATACAATTTTACGCTTCGCATAGCTAGCAAGTCATCTTTATACGATTCCACGGGACCGTTCATCGAAAGGGTATCAAATGTTCCGCCAGCGCCGGAAACCATTGCATAAATTCTTGCAGTTAGTTTACCGTTGTCGGCAAAATTTTTATATAAATCCCAAGTTTGCACACCTGCACCTGCATCATGAACACTGGTTAGCCCCATTTGAGCCATTTGTTTTAATGCTTTTTCGAGTGCCAGTGAACGTTCAAGCGGAGTCGGTTCCGGGACTACTTGGTTTATGTAACCTTCGGCTGCATCTATAAAAATACCCGTTGCATCTCCGTTATTATTTCGAATAATTTTACCACCTTGTGGATCCGGAGTGTCTTTACTAACTCCTCCATATTGCATTGCTAACGAATTTCCCCAGCCAGCATGGCCATCAACTCTACTTAACCATACCGGGCGATCTGAGACTACTTGATCAAGGTCTTCTGCCGTAGGGAATTCATTTTGAGGCCAAAGTGTCTGATTCCATCCTCGTCCTAAAATCCAATCTAAATCCGGATTTGCATCTGCATATTCTTTAATAGTTTGGAGAGTTTCTTCTAGTGATGCAATCCCCATAAGATTTACCTGTAATTCCTGGTATCCTAAACCCATCACATGTCCATGAGCATCAATCAACCCGGGTAACAGGGTTTTGCCTTCGCCATCTATATGCACACCTTCGTGCATCGACAAAAGTTCATCGTTGCCTGTTGCAAGAACTTTTCCATCCTCAATTACTAAGGTGCTAAACTCTAGTAGCTCGCCATTGCTTAGTGTGTACCCATCAACATTATGAATGATGGTAGTATTGGATGAATTATCACACGCTTGTGTAATAAAAAAGATCGAGATTAAGAGCAGTATTTTTTTCATATAATTTTTTTTGTTGAAAATACAGAATTTATGATGCCAAACTTACTAATTTGAGACCTTTTACAATCGCTAGCTTTAATTGATTTTAATTTAATTAGCTATGGTGTTTGTTTACATTCGTTGTGCAATTAACATATTCAATGCGAGCAACTTTAATTCTCTTCTTTTTATCAATCTCAATTTCGGGATATGCGCAATCATCGCAGGATATCGTTCGCATCGACACCACTCTGTTTAATACCTATACCCAACGTGCAGAGCAATTTAAATTCAGCAATCTTGACTCTACCTTTAAGTACGCTAACCAGGCAAAGGATATAGTTTCTGAAGAGCTACATCCGGAAAAGTCTGCATTAGCTCTTGGTTTAATTATTTGGGTTCATTTTATGAAGGGTAATTATGATCAAAGCCTTGCAGCGGCAGATCATGCTCTTCGACTAGTTTCGAATATTGATTCTGCGGAGAAACTTAAAATTGATCTTTTGCATGATCAAGGCACCATTTATGGGGCAATGGGAATGTATGAGTTGGGGCTACGGAAATTCTATGAAATACTGGACTATTATGATCCCGACGATAACCCGGAAGGTTATTACGTGACACTAAGTAATATCGGTGTGATGTATATGCGGCTGGAGTTGTTCGAAAACGCACTTGAGATTTTTCTTCGTTTGGATGCCGAAATGCCTACCGATATTGCTGCTAGAGTTAGTATTCCAGTAAATCTTGGCTTCATCTATTATGACTTGAAGCAATTTGATGATGCTAAACTTCAATTGTACCGAGCACTTGCTCAGGAAGGTAACATTGATCCTCGGGTTTATGGACTGTCGAATTTTAAATTAGGGCAGGTTTTTAATGCCGAAAGCAATTATCAAGAGGCTATAGAAGTGTTCAATGCCTCTATCGAATTATTTGAATCTAGAAAAAATGAACTGGAGACAGTGCAATCGTTAAATGGATTAGCACTGGCATATCTTGGCATTGGTAACCTTACAAAAGCACTGGAATTTGCTGAACGTGGATTCCAAATTGCTGACAGCTATAATGCAATACCAGAAAAACAAGCAACACTACATAGCCTATATCAGATTACAAAAAAGATGGGTGATTCTTCAGCCGCCCTAAAGTACCACGAAGAGTACAAGACCATCAGCGATTTTCTAATAAATTCTGAAACCAATTCGCAGATTGCAAGAATTGCTACTGAATACGAATTCAGGCAAAGAGAAGCTGAACTTATCTCAGCAAACAGGCAAGCAAATTTAATGAACAGTGCAAAAATTCAACAACAACGCACATTACTTTTCGCCTCACTAACAGCAATTTTTCTAGCCGCGTTAGCCATTATTGGCATGTACAGGAATTATCACCAGAAAAAAGAGAATAATTACCTACTGAGTTTAAAAAACAAAGAAATTCAAGATCAGGCAGAAAAATTACGGCGATCCAATCGCGTTAAAGATCGTATTTTTTCGATGATTGCTCACGATTTACGAGGCCCACTAAGCTCGCTGTATGGTGTAATAAGTTTGATAGAAATGAATAAAACATCGCAAGAAGAACTAGACCGTCTCATTCCAAATGTTGCCCGACGATTTAAATACACTTCTACTTTGCTTAACAACTTATTACAGTGGGCACAAAGCCAAATGGAAGGCTACAAAGTTAATCCAGAAGTATTTGATATCTCGTTTATAGTTAAAAATAAATATGCACTGCTACAAACAAGTATTGAAGATAAAAATCTGCAGGTTTCTACTCCGGTGGAAGAAATCCTTGTTTTTGCAGATCTAAACATGATTGATTTAGTTATGCAAAACCTACTTTCTAATGCAATCAAGTTTAGCCACAAAGATGATGAAATTTCCATAGAAGCAACTTGCGAAGGTGATGTGGTTTCGATAGCTGTTAAAGACAACGGGGTAGGTATTAAAGAAGAGTTTATACCTCATTTGTTTAGCGATTCTTTCTTTACAACCATGGGTACTATGGACGAAAAAGGCACCGGACTCGGTTTGATGCTTTGCAAAGAATTTATCGAAAAAAACGGTGGAACCATCAATGTAGAAAGCTCCTATGGAGTTGGCACCACAATTAGTTTTACTCTACCGCTGGCTATTGAATGATACGGATGCTGACTTATCCCAATAAGTTGTTTTAAGGTAATCCGGTTTACAGTTCAGTTTTTTTATTTGCTCTCGGCTAAAGAATCCAATGTCTGATAACAATTGTTGATCATTCGGATGTTCCGGATCGATGCCCAGTTTCGGTGAACCACTGACTTTCTTTACCTTAAAAAAGTGCTCAATAACATGGAATTGCCCGCTTATTAGTTCATTTATATGAAGTAATTCACCTACTGAAATTTGCAACGATGTTTCTTCAGCAAATTCTCGAATTAACGCTTGATGACATGATTCTCCAAATTCAACTCCACCGCCCGGCGGTATCCATATCTCCTGATTTGATACTGGAGAAAGCAATTTAACTAATAAAAGCTTGCCCTCTTCTTCAAGAATTCCTGCTACTCTTTGGCGGATGAATCCGGAATAAATTGGATCATCATCCATTATCCAACAGGCGCGCCTTTCTTGAGCTTTTTATCCAATTTGTTGGATTTGGCATACTTTAAACTCGCTTTTACAAAATCAACAAATAGAGGTTGTGGATTATTCACGGTAGAACGGAGTTCAGGGTGAAATTGAACCCCAACGAACCAAGGGTGATCCGGCAATTCGATAATTTCAACCAAATCACGCTCAGGATTCATCCCGACCAATTGCATACCATGTTCAACCAACTTATAACGCAGGTTGTTGTTTACCTCGTAACGGTGGCGATGCCGCTCATAAACGAGCGATTCTCCATAGGCCTCGTATGCATTTGATCCCTCTTTAAGCTCACACGCGTATTTACCTAAACGCATGGTACCGCCCATATTTTTAATATCTTTTTGATCCGGCATTAAATCGATAATCGGATATTCAGTGTCGCTATCGAACTCAGCACTGTTCGCATTATTCCAACCACACTTATTTCTGGCATACTCAATCACTGCGCATTGCATACCTAAGCAAATACCGAAGAACGGAATGTTATTAGTTCGAGCGTATTTAACAGCAGCCAATTTCCCTTCAATACCTCGCCCACCAAATCCGGGAGCAACTAACACACCAGATACAGCATCAAGCTCGTCCGAAACATTCTCAGCAGTCAAGTGATCTGATTGAACCCATTTCACTTTTACTTTGCAATCGTTTACAGCACCGGCATGAATAAATGCCTCAACAATAGATTTATAAGAATCGTGATGCTCAACATATTTACCCACCAAAGCAATTGTTATTTCTTTTGATGGATTACAAACAGCTTCAACAAATCCTAACCAGTTATCAAGATTTGCTTTCTTCGTTTCTAAATTTAATTTCTCAATTACACGTTGATCCAACCCCTCTTTTTTCATCAACAAAGGCACTTCATAAATAGTACGTGCATCAAGCGAGCTGATTACATCTTCAATCTCAACATTACAAAAACGAGCTACTTTACTTCTGATGGTTTCATCTAAAGGGTGCTCCGATCGACAAACTAAGATGTCGGGCTGAAGCCCACTTTCTGAAAGGGTTTTCACCGAATGTTGGGTAGGCTTGGTTTTCAACTCACCCGCAGCTGCTAAATAAGGCACTAATGTTAAGTGGATTGAAAGCGTATTTTTACGCCCTACGTTATATCGTAATTGCCTAACGGCTTCTATGTAAGGCAAACTTTCGATATCACCCACTGTTCCGCCAATCTCAACAATTACTACATCGTAATCACCTGATTTGCCTAGTTTTAAAACATGCGATTGAATCTCGTCGGTAATATGAGGGATTACCTGAACGGTTTTCCCTAAATATGCACCTTGGCGTTCTTTATTTATAACATCGTTATAAACCCGGCCGGTTGTTACATTATTCGATTGCGAAGTAGTAATATCTAAAAATCGCTCGTAGTGCCCGAGATCCAAATCTGTTTCAGCACCATCGTCGGTTACGTACACCTCACCGTGTTCATACGGGTTCATTGTACCCGGATCTACATTAATATAAGGGTCTAGCTTTTGGATTGTGACTCGCAAACCTTGAGCGACTAATAATCGACCCAATGATGCACAAATTATACCTTTACCTAGCGACGATGTTACCCCTCCGGTAACGAAAATGTACTTAGTGGACATGAAGAAGAGAGTGAAGTTGATGGATGTAAAATATAGGGCACTTAAACGCGATCTTCAATGCAAGTATAAATGAAAGGCAAATTAGTTACTCACATGTTTTCCACAACTTTGCTTAACTCGTCTGGATAGTCTGAAAATATCCCTTTAGCGCCTGCTTTGGCAATTCTTTCCATTAATGCCTTATCGTTAACAGTGTAAATAAAAAATGGGATATTATTTGCATTGAGTTCTTCTATCCATTCATCCGTCAAAACCTTATGACTGCAGTTAAATGCATCTACAGAGTATTTTTCAACTAATTGTTTTGGTGAAAGCTTTCCAGATTGGCGCTCTTCATAAAGCAACGCTTTCGGCATGTCGGGATCGAGTTTATTTAGGTGCTCCATAACCCTATAATCGAACGAGGAAAAGATTACCTGATCTTCAACTCCTGCTTGATAAACTAATTTCAACGCTTTATCAACAATGCCTCTCTCTGCGGTATCAGTTACAGCTTCATGTTTTATTTCGATATTAACCGCGATTTTGCCTTTTGTGTATGCAAGCACTTCTTCGAGAGTTGGAAAGGGTTCGCCAGCATATTTTATATCAAACCAAGCGCCGGTCTCAAGCTTTTTTAGCTCAGCAAGTGTATAGTCACTCACAATCCCATTTATTCCTGTTGTTCTACTTAAATCTTCGTCGTGAATAACAACAGGAACGCCGTCTTTACTGAGAAGTAGATCAAGTTCTATCATCTCAGCTTTCATAGTAATGGCCATTTTAAAAGCCGAATGGGTGTTTTCGGGAGCATAAGCACTCGCACCTCGGTGGGCTATAACCACGAAGTCATCATTATTTGTGTGCGGTAGTTCGGGGAGGTTATACTGAGCCACAGCCTGTTGAATTATTCCTGAGATGAATAGTATAGCAATCAGAGAAGAATAAAATCTCATTTCGTCAGAATTATGTTGAATATTTTTAACACAAAATACTCATTTTCTGACGCACAGCATCACAAATGTGTGTACTAATAAAAATTTTTATTCTTCAGTTCTGGTTATTAATAACGCGTTTAATTGCTTTATTAATTAACGAATCGAAAGAGCTTGTTCTGCTAAATACGTAATAAGTGAAGTAAATTCCTGATACAATTGCTATACTACCTATTACCGACATCAATGCTGCTAACACAACTGGTTGCACGATGTCTAGCACTGAAAGCGCTACCACGGATGAACCCAAAATAATCTGAAATAACGCTGACAAAAGATGCAATCCATTTATAGAATGCACTTTATCAAAAAAAACAGAAAAACTACTAAGGTGCCCGGTCGGCATATCGACTTTGCTCGTGTTCTCTTGAACTAAGGAATATTTTTCTTTTGGTTCCTCGTACATGTCCTTTATTATTTTTGCAATACGACCATTAACATTTTAATTATACATAAAAGAGATTTTATCTAAAAAAATTATGTCCAAATCCGAGAACTTTTACATTTACGGTCGAAAGCCCGTTGAGGAAATCGCCGAATCCAACAGCAACTCGGTAAATAAAGTTTTTATCAAGAATTCGATTCCGCCGAACACTTATAAAAATCTCACTGCGATATTAAAAGCAAACTCTATACCGTTTGTTACAGTTCCTGAAAAAAAATTAGAATCTTTGGTTGGCCGAGTAAATCATCAAGGCTTTGTTGCTCAACGTTCTGAACTTGAATACAGTAATTTTTTTGAATGGATCGAAACAATAGATCTTCGACAAAATCCGGCGGTTTTTTTGCTAAACGGTATTGAAGATCCTCACAATTTTGGAGCCATTTTACGAACATCGGCAGCGGCTGGAATTTCTGCTGTTATTGTGCCATCACACAACCAGGCTCCTTTAAACGCCACTGTTTTTAAAACCTCGGCCGGAACTGCCGGAAGAATCCCGGTAATCCGCGTTCAGGATTCGAATCAAGCATTTAAAGATTTAAAGCTTGCCGGATTTGAAATTTTTGCGCTTGACGGAAATGCTGATACTAATTTATGGGAAGCTAAATTTGAACAACCATGCGCATTTGTAATTGGAAATGAGGGACGCGGTATTGACAAAAGAATTTTAAAAAATTCTGATCAAACTTTGATGTTACCTATGGAAAACAATGTTGAATCGCTAAATGCTTCAGTAACAGCGGCATTAATTGCCTACGAGTGGAAAAGAAAACACTTAGTATAACAAGTACTTCTCTCGTTGTTGCAGATATCGGTCAAAAGTCTCCCCCCAGTTGAAATCATAATATGCAGAATCGATTTTTGCAGTGCCCGCTAACAGGTATAAATGCCTCCGTGCTTTAATTTGTGGATTCTCTTCTTTTAGAATTTCCAGCAACGACAATCCAAACTCAACCGGTTCCGAAAATTCCGTAGTTGTTTGAATACTAATCCCGTTTAATCGTTCATTTTCAAATTTTGGAAAGCGAGATTTTCCTGGGATAGAGACAGGAGTGAATTGTAGAGTATCAATTTTTAGGTGATAGGTTTGAGCCAAGGCGTTCAATTTTATTATCGGGATATTCAGATCCAGTCCACCAATTGTTAGAAATGGATCATTCGTGCCACGCCCTTCTGATACATTAATACCTTCAATAAAACATGTTCCCAGATAAACATGAGCATGCTCGAAAGTTGGTAAATTTGGCGAGGGTGGTATCCAAGGCAAACCGGTATCGGGCCAAAGCATACCTCGGTTCCAGCCTTCCATTTTAATCACTTTAACCCGAGCATCTTCAACATTACTGTACCACCCTTCTCCAATTCCCATCAATGCTAACTCGCCCAAGGTTAAGCCATGGGCAACTGGAATCGGGTGAGAACCTACCATCGAAGCAAACTCATCCTCAATCACCCAACCCGACACATATTCACCCCCGACGGGATTTGGGCGATCCAGAATCCAAACTTCTTTACCATGAACTGCCGCTGCTTCGATCACATTTTTCATGGTTGTGTTGTAGGTATAAAATCTTGCCCCTACATCCTGCATATCAAATATCAGAATATCGATGTTTTCTAACATCGCACCGGTTGGAATTTTGGTTTCACCGTACAGCGAATAAACCGGCAATCCGTACTCCACATCCACTCCATCTCTGATAAGCTCACCATCCGAAAAGTCGCCCCTGAAACCATGCTCTGGTGCATATAATGCGGTAACATTTACCCCTCTACTCATTAGCGTATCTAAAACATGAACGCCTTTAATTCGAGCAGTAGGGTTCATTACCAACCCAATTTTTTTGTTCGACATCTCATCGAGATGGTTTTCGATGAGAACCTGCGCTCCGGTTTTAACCACTTTAACTTCATTGCTAGAATCTGCTCCAGAGCAAGACCAAACAAAGAGGGTAATTATTATCAGAAAAGCTTGTTTTAAAATCATGCTCAAAAAAAAGCCTTACACTGCTATAGTGCAAGGCTTATACATTGTTTTGCAAAGCAATTAGCTATTGTTTGCTACCACATCCGACTCAGCAAAAAAGTAAGCTGCTTCAATTTTTCCATTCTCTACAGAATCTGAACCATGAATGATATTCTCACCCACCGAATCGGCGAAATCAGCACGAATAGTGCCCGGCTCTGCATCAGCAGGGTTAGTAGCACCTATCAGAGTTCTGAAATCAGCAATTGCATTATCCTTTTCAAGAATCATAGGAACACAAGCTCCACTGCTCATAAATTCAACCAATTCACCAAAAAATGGACGTTCTTTATGCACTGCGTAGAATCCGCCGGCTGTTTCTGAGGTAAGACGAGTTAATTTCATGGCCAGGATTTTAAAGCCCGCATCCTGAATGCGTTTAGTTACTTCTCCGATCAACCCTTTGCGAACACAATCAGGTTTTAGAATAGTTAATGTTCTTTCTATTGCCATTGTTTACTTATATTAGATTTTTGTAACACTTAAATGAAGAGTCTCTCTTCAAAACAGCGGCAAAGATAAGGGTTAAGTTATAAAGTAGTGTAACCTATTTTGAAAAACGAAGGACAACAAAAACTATTCAACTGGTCGATTCAGCTTAAGGCAACTCCTGAGCAATTATGGCCATTTGTATCTGATACCAATCAAATATTTAGGTTGATGGGTGCACCTTCTGTAAAACGAACACAACTCACCCGGTCAGCTCCGAAGGGGTTTATCGAAGTCACCAATTCTCGATTAAGCTCATACTCTCTTTGGGAACAAGAACCCTATTTTTGGGAAAAGCCCTATCGTTTCGGAACTACCAGATATTACAAAGTTGGATTGATGAAACAACTCCGTTATCAGGTTGAATTGAAGCCTAATGCTGAGGGTACTTTACTAAATACCAGAATTTGGATTGAGCCTTCTAAAAAACATTTATTCTTTCTTGCCAACTTATACATAGAAAAGTTTTTTAAGCATCGGTATTTCAGAATTCTGAAAGAATACGATAAATGCGCTACTCAACAGCTACTTCGCTACGAAATTAACAACCAAAAGCCCTTGGTTAGAGGTGCTGAATCGCGTATTAATCGAATCAAAAAAACTCTGATTGAAGAAACCAAGCGTAAGCGTATCATCAATCATTTGCTCAATTATATATCAAAAGCCGACGACGAAGATCTTATCCGAATTCACCCTTTTTCACTGGCTGAATATTGGGGTGAGAAGAAATACTCGGTATTAAATGTGTTCCTGCATGCATCAAAACTAAATTTACTGGATTTTAACTGGGATGTATGTTGCCCAAATTGCAAAGCACCTAAGTACACGGTAAGGAAACTAAAAGAAATACGTACTTCACACTTTTGCGAAGAGTGCGATCTGGATTTTGAACTGGATTTTAACACCAACACGCACATGGTGTTTACCCCTCACCCGCTCATTCGCAAAATCTCACATCGTCAATATTCGTTTGGTGATCCGAATTCTACCCCGCACAAACTCTCGCAGCATTTTCTCAATATTGGAGAGGAAAAATATGTTGATGTGAAGCTAGAAGAGGGCACTTATCTTTTTAAGAGTAATAACCATAAAGGGCATTTGGTGCTTCATGCTCGTGAAGATGGAATCGACACCTTTGCTCTTGTTATCACCGATGATGATTTTAACGGACAAGAAGTGGAAGTATCTACATCGCCTAATATCACCTTAGTGAATAATTCGTCGCGCAAACAAGTTGCTTTCATCGAAAAGAAAGACTGGAAACAAGAAGCAACTTATGCCAGCGAAGTAGGCTCTGCTCATGATTTTCGTTCTCTTTTCCCCCGCGAAACGCTAAAGGAAGGCACCAATGCGAAAGCCAGTGAAGTAACCATGTTGTTTACCGATTTGATGAACTCAACCGAGCTTTATCGCAACGAAGGCGACGAATTCGCTATCGGACGAGTGATGAGCCATTTCAAAATTATTCAGCAAATTATTGCTGAAGAACGTGGCGGTATAGTTAAAACTATTGGTGATTCGGTGATGGCCGTTTTTCGCGAACCTGTTTCTGCCTTGAAAGCTGTAGAGCGAATCCAGCAAATATTTACAGGGTCAACCGGTCTTGGCGATTCATTTAAAATTAAAGCCGGCGTACACTATGGCGATTGTACTACCGTAAACCTTAATGACAGGACTGATTATTTCGGTACTACCGTTAATATCGCAGCGCGACTTGTAGATATCGCAAAAGAGAAAGAAATCATTATTTCGGAAGCAGTTTTCGATCACCCCGATGTACAATTATATCTGAATAAGAAAAAAGATCATCTCTTTGTAAAAGAGAATCAGATAGAACTAAAAGGCTTTAAAGACGAAGAGTTCAAGATCAAACAAATCCGTCTCGAACGCCCAACACTTCGGTTAGTAGTATAACAGCAAGTTAATAACGCTTTTCCTTTCTGCTGTGTACCTTTGGGCTCACCAACTCATTTACCATGCCTGTAAAAAAACAACATCCCTCTATCGCAGATTCGATATTTGCGATGCGTCCAAAAAAGAATATCGCCTTAATTGCTCACGACCATCGTAAGTTGGACTTATTAGATTGGGCCGAATACAACAAAGAGAAACTATCGGGGCATAATTTATTTGGCACCGGCACTACCGGATCGTTAGCTGCCGAGCGCTTAAGCCAGCCTGTTTTCACTTTTAAGAGTGGTCCGCTTGGTGGCGATCTTCAAATCGGAAGTGCTATAATCGACAACGAAATTGATATTATGATTTTCTTTTGGGATCCGCTGCAAGCTCAGCCCCATGATGTTGATGTTAAAGCCCTGCTCCGAATCAGTGTAGTGTATAACATTCCCATTGCTTGCAATCGAAGTTCTGCAGATTTTTTAATTAGTTCACCGTTGATGGAAACACCGTATGAACGATTTATTGTAGATTATAGCCGACGTTTTAAAAAAGAAATAGAATAACTGTGCCCAACCGATTAGCCAACTCCAAAAGTCCTTATTTACTTCAACACAAAGACAATCCCGTTGATTGGTACCCGTGGTGCGATGAGGCTTTTGAAACCGCCAAAGCAGAAAATAAGCCTATATTTCTTTCGATAGGTTACGCAACCTGCCATTGGTGCCATGTAATGGAGCATGAGAGTTTCGAAGACGAAGTCATTGCCCAAATGTTGAATGAAGCCTTCATCAATATAAAAGTGGATCGCGAAGAACGCCCCGACATTGATGCTACCTATATGACTGTTTGCCAACTGATTAACGGGCACGGCGGCTGGCCGCTATCCATTGTGATGAACGCTAATAAAGAGCCATTTTTTGCTGCAACGTACATCCCAAAAGAAGCACGTTTTGGCAGAATTGGGATGCGACAGTTAATCCCCGGAATTACCGGAATGTGGAACAACGAACCGGAACGCATCCAAAAAGCGATCACTCAAATTCGGAAAGGGTTTGGACAAACACAGGAATTTAAACCAGGGCATTTTCCCGGAACCGAAGCCATCGATTACGCCGCCGAACAACTTGCACAGAGTTATGATGATAAACACGGCGGATTCGGTGCTTCTCCCAAGTTTCCATCACCGCACAATCTGATGTTTTTGTTGAGACAGTATCATCACACCGGAGACTCTCGGTTTTTAAAAATGGTTAGCTCAACCTTAACAGCTATGCGGTTGGGTGGTTTATGGGATCATATAGGATTTGGCTTTCATCGCTACAGCACCGATGCCGAATGGTTGCTCCCGCATTTCGAGAAGATGTTGTACGATCAAGCACTATTGATGATGGCTTATACCGAAGCATGGCAGCTCACCAAAAAGCCGCTGTTTAAACAGACGGTAGATGAAATTGCTACTTATGTTCTTCGTGAGCTTACCGATGCAGAGGGCGGATTATATTCGGCCGAAGACGCTGACAGCGAGGGCGAAGAAGGAAAATTTTATGTTTGGCGTGCCGATGAATTAAAAGAGGCTCTTTTAAATGAATATGATTTCGTTGGCAAGAATTTTAACATTTTGGATGAAGGTAATTTCGAAGACGAAGCCACTAAGCAAAAAATAGGAGCGAATATTCTACACCTTTCCGAAATCTTGGGTAGCGAAGATCAAAAGAGATGGGATCAGTTGCGAGCAAGATTATTTAGAGAAAGACAAAAACGAATCCGACCGTTGAGGGATGATAAAATCCTAACTGACTGGAATGCCATGATGATCGCAGCTTTTGCCAAAGCTGGAGCTGTTTTTCAAAATCAGGAATATTTGCAAGCGGCTGAAAGATCTTGGAATTTCATCCAACAACACTTACGCGAAAAAGGCCGGCTAATGCATCGATACCGCTATGATGAAGCCGACATTAACGCATTCGCTGATGATTATCTATTCTTATCATGGGCAGGTTTAGAACTTTATAATGGCACTTTTAATCTTGAATATCTAAAGCAATCGATCGCTTTTATGGATGAAGCCATTCATCATTGTTGGGACCATGATGAAGGTGGTTTATACCTAACAAAACTCACTGAAGATCAAGCACTTGGGCTCCAAAAACAGATTTATGATGGAGCCATTCCATCCTCAAACTCCTTAGGTTTATACTTATTACTACAACTTGGTAAAATTAACGAAAACCAAGATTGGTTAAACAAAGCGGATCAACTAGGAAAGTTGTTTTCCGCAGAATTGATTCGCTCAGGTTCTAGTATCACCATGGGTATGATGGCACTTCAACTTTTGAATCATAATCCCGGTGAAATTGTGGTGGCTGCCGGAAGTGATGACAACACTGAGCTCCGTAACTATCTTAAAACGGAGTTTCTGCCATCGATGATCACACTTTGGAAATCATCGGATTTAGAACTAGAGGAACTCGCCCCTTTTACCAAGTTGCAAACTTCAAAAGGCGAGGCGACAAGAATTTACGTTTGTGAGAACTATAGTTGTAAAGCTCCGGTTAGCAATCTTGATGAATTAATCGCATTATTAATAAGGCGGAAGCAATCCAATTAATCGGAACTTGCGTACTCACTAGCAAATAGCCATATATGCTCTATTTTTTTATTTCATTGGCCGGACAGTATCTGGTCAAAAAAGACAAACGAGATCGCGCGCTTTTACGCCGCATTGTTGCTAAAGAACCTCAGGCATTGGGAGAATTATATGATCATTACAACAAATTGTTGTTTGGTCTAATCCTTTCCATCCTAAAAAAGAGAACCGAAGCCGAAGATTTACTTCAGGAAGTGTTCACTTTAATATGGGAAAAAGCCTATCAGTTTGATGCTCAATCTGGCAGCGGATATACATGGATTTGTACTATCGCTCGCAATAAAGCCATCGATCGTTTGCGATCGAAAGTTTACAAGGAACAGAAAAAACAAAGTTCGAGCCTGGATGATGATGACGTACACATTACACTGTACTCGACCGAGCGAAATCCACTCGAAGATACCATATTAAATGAACGTGCAGCTAAAGTAACACAAGCCATGAATCAATTATCCGACAAACAAAGACAGGTTATTCAAGTAGCCTATTTCGAAGGCAAAAGCCAGTCGGAGATATCAGAAGAGTTTGATGTTCCATTGGGCACGATCAAGACAAGAATGAGAGATGCAATGATTAAATTACGAACACTTTTGGCAGACGAGGCAGAATAATGAGCGAGGCAGAAAACAGATTTGAAGAATACTGTGCAGCATCGGTTTTAGGGGCGTTATCAGTACAAGAAGAGCAAGAATTTGCGATAATGCTCGAAAACGCAACCGAGACTCAGATATTATTTCACAACGAAATGAAAGAGATAGCTGCAGAATTAGCGCTTGGGGTTAGCCCGGAAGCGCCAAGCAGAAGCGTACGCGACGAACTAATGGCAATGGCTTGGGCATCGGTAGAACGCAAACAGCAACCAACGATATTTAGCATTCCGGTTTCGCGGTTTAGCATCGCTGCTTCTTTCGTATTACTGGTAACATCACTTGGGTTGTTTTTCTACAGCCAAGGCTTAACCGACGATTTAGAATCCAAAGACGCACTAATAAGTGAACAAACTTCACGTATTGAGTTATTAGAAACAGAAGTAGAACGGAAAGAAGCTTTACTCACCATTTTGGAAGCTCGCGATGTTGATCTTATCTTGATGGATGGCCTGGATGTAAATCCTGAAGGATATGGTAAAGTAGTTTGGGATAAGAGCAATGGGCGTGCGTTGCTCCAGGTCGCAAACTTGCCCGAAATTCCAACCACTCGCGATTACCAGCTTTGGTTTATTTTAGATAATCAACCGATAAGTGCCGGCGTATTTGCGGTTCGAGATTCAGAAAGGGATGATTTCTTTACCATCGAAAATCTTGCTAACGATGCAAATCAAGGTGCCTTTGCCGTATCACTGGAACCTAGTGGTGGTTCGCAACAACCTACCGGCGACATATTTATGTTGGGCGCCATGAACTAATAGACCCTGGTACATATTTTTACTTCATAAGTATCTGATATTTGGCATTTATCGAACGATAAGTGCCTTTTTCTTTTTATAGAAGATGCAAGACCAATCCAATCGTCAAGAGTCTGCGTATTCATACACAGATCTACCCAATTGGGTTCTTAATAAAAAACAAATAAACACTTATGAAAATGACAAAACAGATACTATCTATTTGTACAGTTCTAGGTTTGATGCTACTAGGAATGACCTCTTATGCACAAGCCCAAACTGAATTTACTGCTCAACTGAGCGGTAGTAACGAAGTACCTCCAGTTACAACAGATGCAACCGGTATGGTTACAGCTACTTTAACCGGAGATCAACTAACTATTGAAGGTTCATTCGAGAATTTATCATCAAACTATTCAGCTTCTCATATACACATGGGAGCAGCCGGTGAAAATGGCGGCGTTCTAACTGCGCTTTCAGCTGATGTAGCCGCTGATAATATGAGTGGAACATACGTTGCAGCCAGCAACACATTTACACTCACCTCAGAACAAATTACTCAGCTAAATCAGGAAGGATTGTATATCAACATCCATACCGGAAATTTTAGCGGTGGTGAATTACGCGGGCAATTAATTGAAAATGTTAGCATAGAATTCACATCACACCTTAGCGGAAGTAACGAAGTTCCATCTATTGTAACTTCAGCTAGCGGTATGGTAACAGCAACTTTAGACGGAAATCAACTTGTTGTTGAAGGATCGTTCGAAAATTTAAATGGTGATTATGCCGCTTCGCACATTCATTCAGGAATGGCAGGACAAGCTGGCGGTGTAGTTGTAGCACTATCGCCAACCATTAATGCAGACAGCAAAAGTGGTACATTCGTAGCTGCAAGTAATACGTTCGAACTAACCGCAGAGCAGAAAACAATGCTCGAAAGCCAAGGAATGTATATTAACATTCACTCTTCTACATTTGCCGGTGGCGAACTTCGTGGACAGCTCATGCAGAGCGCAGATGCTTATTTCCGTACTATTTTGTCAGGTGCGTACGAAATGCCAGCAGCCAAGACCATGGCTAGCGGTGGAATGGTATTCCAAATTAATGGCGACACTTTAATTGCATCGGGTTCTTTTGCCAATCTATCTGGCGAATTTGACACAGAAATTGCCGGTGGCTCACACATTCATATGGGTGAAGCAGGAGCAAATGGCAGCGTGATGATGTCGCTTAATGCAACTCTTTCGGAAGACAAATTATCAGGTACATATTTACCTGAAAACAACAAGTTTGTATTAACAGCAGAGCAGAAAACTGCGATTATGAATCGTATGATGTATGTAAATATCCATACAAAGGCATATGGTAGTGGCGAGCTACGCGGACAAGTAACACCTCCGGTAACAGCCGCCTTTTATGCAACATTATCAGGTAGTGCCGAAGTACCAAGTGTAAAAACTGAAGCTTCAGGTGCTGTACTAGCCGAGATTCAAGGCGATTCACTATTCCTTTCAGGTTCATTTTCGAATCTGAGCTCAGATTTTGATGCCGATGTAGCAGGCGGATCTCATTTACACAATGCCCATGCCGGAACTAACGGCGGTGTTGATTTTATTTTAGAGGCGGACGTTGAAGCAGGCTTACGATCAGGATCTTATCTAGCCTCTAAAAATGCCTTTGAATTAACTGCTGAGCAAAAGGCAGAATTCATGGCTAGAAATTATTACTTAAACATTCACACCAAAGAAAACGGTGGTGGAGAATTACGCGGACAACTATTAGCCGAAGCGACAGCATACTTCAAAACTACCCTATCGGGTTCAAACGAAGTACAACCAATTGTAACCAATGCAATGGGTAAACTTAACGTAGAGGTTAACGGGAATATCGCAACTGTAGTTGGTGGTTATACTGGATTAGAAGGAACCATTAATACAGCTATTGCAGGTGGTGCACATCTTCACGACGGTGGTGTTGCTGCAAATGGTGATGTATCTGTTCTACTCAACACTGCAATCGATGCCGATACAGCAGGTGCTTATACAGCCGCTGAGAATACGTTTGAATTAACTGCCGAGCAAATGACCACGCTCTATGCTGAAGGCTTTTATGCCAACATTCACTCTTTAGCGTTTGGATCGGGCGAGCTTCGCGGACAGTTATTATTCGCTGACAATATGTTTCCTGATTCATCAGAAATCACCTCACCAGAAGAAGGTGCAACACTGGAAGTTTCAGGTAGCAGTACTACTATGTTCGAAGCAACATGGACAGCCTCTAACGATGAGAATGAAATTGCCTATATCTGGCAGTTAGCAACCGACTCTGCGTTCACAAACATTGTTGTTAATGCAAATGTTGGTTCAGAAATAAAATTCGAAACAGATTTCGCAACGCTTGATGCACTTTTAGCCAGCTTAGATGTTGAAGTAGGTGCAACAGCAACCGTATATCACCGAGTATTAGTAAGTGATGGAAGCGATCAAACAGCAAGCGAACCTAGATCAGCGAATCTGGAACGCGGACAAGTTGTATCTAACGAAACTGAAGAACTAGGTGCCGTTGAATCATTCGAACTAGAACAGAATTATCCGAACCCGTTCAATCCATCAACAAACATCGCATTTAGTTTAGCCGATGCAGGTAATGCAACCATTAAGGTGTACAACTTAATCGGACAGGAAGTAGCTACTATTGCTAACGAGCGCTTCTCTGCCGGTTCACATACCGTACAATTTGATGCAAGCTCACTAGCTTCAGGCGTATATATTTACCGCTTAACTGCCGGTACCAATACTATCACCAAGAGAATGACACTTATTAAATAATTGTCACTCCTAGACATAAAAAACGCGACTCTATTAGATTAGAGTCGCTTTTCTTTTTTAAATAATAATTGCGATTAGTTACTCATCATCGCTTTCATAATCATTTCCTGTAAACTAATGAGCTGAAGACCGGCCGGCATTTCTACCATATCTTTTGCGATACGCGATTTTCTCACCTTAGTAACTTCGAAGATTTTTTCAGTCTCTCCGTTTTCAGTCACTTCAATCAGTAATGGAAAATTTCGCGATTTAAACTCTTGCGTCATTTGATTTACATCGCCGGATAAAGATGTAGGTACATTTTTCCAAGGCTCTGAGAGCATTCCCCAATCAATATCTAAATCGTTAGTTAGCCAAACAGATAAATATTTTTTTTCATTTTTACCCATTACTCTAAGTTCAGTTGCTTGTAAACCTTGAATGGTTCGAACTTCGTTGGTGTAAGAATAATTGGCATCCGATTGTTTATCGTCCATCTCTCCACCGCTCATCATACTCATCATCGAGAACATGCCTTCGAGTTCTTCTTTCGTAAATCGTAGGGCTTCCTTCTCACCCATCATAATCACAAAATCTCGCATATCGCTACGAATAAGAATTCCTTCGGCTTCCATCATTCCGTCTGAAATATTGATTTTATCTTCGCCTTTGATAAGAATTCGCTCTTGAGTTGTATATAGGTTTACCACATTTTCTTCGGTGAGAACACCATCATCTTGTGAATAAATCGTCATGCTGATTTGACCTTCGAATTGTGCATGTACTAGTTGTGTAAATGCGAACAAGGCAGCGAATGCTATGCCCACTATTTTTTTAGGAAACTTCATAAATCCTGAGTTTAGTTTGATAAAAAGTCTGTCGCTTTAACGAACGATGTTCCAAAGTTGTTTCGTATTAGGCCGAAACTAAATCTTCGAATCCTACGCTTACTTTTTTGATCCATCCACCGGCAACCACATCATTCCCTTCGTAGCAAACAACCGCTTGACCCGGGGTGATCGCCTCTCTTCCTGCCGGAAAATGCACTTTGATTTCGTCATCCGCAGTTTGTGTGATGGTTCCAAGTGCGCCCTCGTCGTTATATCGAATGGCGCCAATGATATCCATTCCGCCTTCCGGGATACGATCGTATTTGATGAGATTTAATTCCCGCGCGATTAACGTTGAACTGATTAGATCTTCTTTATCGCCGATGGTGATGGTATTGGTAAACGGATTGATGTGAGTAACATAAATCGGCCGACCCATAGGCAAATTCAGCCCACGACGTTGTCCGATAGTATAAAAAGGATAGCCTTCGTGCTCGCCAACAACCTTACCGTCTTGATCCACAAACTTACCGCCTTTCAATTGCTCGATGGCTTCAGGTTTTTTGTCTTTCAAGAACCTACGGTAATCGTCATCAGGCACAAAACAAATTTCGTACGAATCAGGCTTGTTGGCCACATTTAATAAACCGTGATCTTCAGCAATTTTGCGAATTTCGGTTTTCGAATATCCACCTAAAGGAAATATAGTTCGTGCTAAATGTTCTTGCGCCACACCCCATAAGGCGTACGATTGGTCTTTACGGGGATCAAGTCCTCGCGAGATGATATGGCGACCGTTTTCTTCTCTAACCCGGGCATAGTGTCCGGTTGATATAAAATCACAACCCAAAGCATCGGCACGTTTTAATAGCGCTGCCCACTTGATGTGCGTATTGCAAAGCACACAAGGATTTGGTGTTCGTCCTCCCAAATAATCATCCACAAAGCGATCGATTACCCAATCACCAAATTCCTCACGGATATCTACGATGAAATGCTTAAAACCTAGATTTACCGCAATATGCCGCGCATCGTTCATACTTTCTACGGTACAACAGCCTGTTTCTTTCCCGTTATTACCACCACTTCTGTGGTAATCCCAGGTTTTCATGGTGATTCCAATCACCTCATAGCCTTGTTCGTGGAGCATTACTGCTGCAACGGATGAATCCACACCGCCGCTCATTGCTACTAATACTCTGCCTTTTTTACTCATCGTTCGTTTACCTCTTGATTAGCCGTCAAAGATACGATTTTTTTATTTCAGGAGTGTATTTCGTTAATTGTTATTGGTTATCCGATGGATAGTTTTATCGCACTCACTTAGAATCTCTCTGAAATGTCTTTTTCACCAAAACAAAATGAACCACTTTTCGATTTACTTCGCGTTGCGCAAGAAGACGGAAATATTCATCAACAATTAACCTCGATCCTATCCCTTGAGTCTTTTCATAGGCGATCAGCTTTGCATTCTGTAATTGATCAAATGAAACTCAATCAAGCCCCTGAAGAAATTGTACTCGCAATTTCAGGCTTATTGGAAGAAGAAAACGCTAAAAAAGCACTCCTTCTATTGAATCAAAATTAGGTTCTTGTATTTCGCCTTTTCTATTTTTTGACTTAGACTCTTGTTCACCCTCTTTTCTCAAAATTTCAAAATGAAAACACTCCTCACCCTTTCCTTACTGTTGATTACATCGCTGACTCAAGCACAACCCATTCCGGTTGAACTCGTTCAAAATGAGGATGGTAATTGGCAACTACTTCGCGATGGGGATCTTTATTTCGTTCAAGGTGCAGGGGGCGGTGGCTCGCTCGAGTTGTTAGCACAGTCGGGCGGAAATACGATTAGAACTTGGGGAATTGGTGATGACACCGCTGAATTACTGGATGAGGCACATTCAAACGGATTGGCTGTTATTTTAGGACATTGGCTCGGTCATGAGCGTCATGGATTTGATTATTCTGATCCCGAAATGCTCGCTGAGCAACGTGAACGTGTTCGTAAAGACGTTCTTCGATTTAAAGATCATCCTGCGGTATTGCTTTGGGCACTGGGTAATGAAATGGAAGGTTTTGAAGAAGGAGGTAATCCGGCGATTTGGAATCATCTTCAGGAACTGGCAGCGATGGTTAAAGAACTCGATCCCAATCACCCAATTATGACTGTGACCGCTGAAATTGGTGGTGAGCGTGTGCGTTCAGTTCGCGATATCACAAAGGACATCGATATCCATGGGGTAAACACATACGGCGGCTTGCCCTCGATGATTGATCGATACAAAGAAGCAGGTGGAACAAAACCCATTATCATCACCGAATTTGGTCCGCCCGGTACTTGGGAAACCGGAACCACAGAATTCGGCGCTCCCATCGAACTAACAAGTACGGAAAAAGCTACCGTTTACCGCGAGGCCTATCAAAAAGGATGTCTTGATCACCCAAACACTTGTCTGGGTGGATTAGCCTTTACCTGGGGCTCTAAAATGGAAGCAACCGCAACTTGGTTTGGGATGTTTTTGCCAACCGGCGAAAAGCTGGCTGCGGTAGACGCTATGACTGAGATATGGATCGGAAATCAACCTGGAAATTTATCTCCTGTTATCAATAGCTTCGAGTTGGTTGGTAAAAATGAAATCGAAGCTGGTAATCTTTTCGAAATAAAACTAGATGCTTACGATCCCGAAGGCGATGATTTGCGTGTTGAATGGAAGGTCAGGGGCGAGGCCTCCGAATACTTTACCGGTGGTGATGTCCAACAAACACCTTTCGAACTTTCAGGAATCATTCAGAAATCGGATAATACTTCAGCCAAATTGAAAGCCCCAACCGAAGGTGTATATCGAATTTATGTAACCATTTTTGATGATAATGGAGCCGCTGCTGTAGCTAATATCCCAATCAAAACTTTAGGAAAAACCGAACCTGTACAGTTGGCATTACCGTTAGCTGTGTATGCTGATAATGCTCCTCAGCCCTGGTTTTCTTCCGGCTGGATGGGAAATACGGACAAGATTAAAATGGATTTCGAATCGGAAAATAATCCAAAAACTGGTGAGCATGCACTTGAAGTAACATTTAGTGGATTTGATGGCTGGGCTGGGGTTGCCTGGCAACATCCGCTAAACGATTGGGGACAACAACCGGGAGGTTTCAATCTTACAGGTGCAACCAAGCTCACATTTTGGGCACGCGGCAAAAAAGGGAACGAGAAAGTGACCTTCGGAATCGGAATCCTTGGCGATGATGTGCCATTTAATGATTCAGTAATTAAAGATATGGGAGAGGTTAAGCTATCTGATAAATGGAATAAATACAGTATCGACTTAAATGGGGAAGATTTGAGCCGAGTTAAAACTCCATTCTTCTGGAGACTGGGAAGCCCCGGTTTTCCGGTAACTTTTTATCTGGATGACATCAAATTTGAATGAAATCTGCCATCATTCTACAAAGGTAAATCCACCATAATTCTAGTTTTAATTACTGTAAGTAAGATATTACTTATCATTACTTATAGGTATTAAATTCAATTTGGAAACCGAGGCATCCCCATCGTATATTGGCAGGAGTTACTTCAAACAAAAGCAGCTGGCAGCATTAGCCGGCTTTTTTTATGTCCGGTTTTTAAGCTAGCTTCCTCCCCAACCGTTGACCCAATATCCAATTCTATGAAGTCTATTCTATCATTGCTCCTTGCTACCTTTATCATGCAAACAACTTTTGCTCAAGAAGCTCAATATCCTATCGTAAAAGGCTTTGGTGGCATTTATGAAATTGAAGGTGCAACAAATCCGGATGTAGACTTGGAGTACAACATCGTAATTGATTTAAAAACCTTGCAACGGGATAAAGAAAGCATCAATCGAGGATTGAATAATGTTGCCCGAATGTTGAATCTGCATGGCCTTGGCGGTGTAGCTGCTGAAAACATTAACGTGGCTGTGGTAGTACATGGTGGAGCTACGGATACCATTATTGATAACGAAGCTTATCAAAAGAGATACGAGCTCGACAATCCGAATATCCCTCTGATCACTGCACTAACAGATGCCGGAGTTGAATTTTATGTATGTGGACAGTCTTTACTATCTCGACAATATGCGCACGCTGAAGTGAATACCGAAGTAACCATTGCGCTATCCATGCTCACAACGTTTACTACTTACATGCTCAATGGATTTGTGCCTCTGGTATTCGATTAAGTCATGTACAGGTATGGTTTCCAGGGCTCCTGAACATTCCCGTTATAATCGCGGAAAAAGGTGATTGGAACTGGTCGGTAAGGAGTCTTCATCAACGGCATGTCTGCTTCTTTTGGAGTCTTACTCCCTTTCTTCACATTACACTTTTCGCAAGCCGTGGTTAAGTTTTCCCAAACATCTTTTCCTCCCCTGCTTTTGGGGATTACATGATCGATGGTTAGGTCCGATTTTCTACCACAATACATACAGGTGAAATTATCACGCCGCATAATATTTCGCCGTGAAAGAACCACTTTGGAATATGGGATTCGGATATAATTGCGAAGCCTGATCACCGAAGGAAATTGAAATGCCTGCCTGATAGTACGAAGCTCTTTCTTTGGATCATCGTGTAATAACTCAGCTTTATCTAAAAAAATAAGCTTCATTGAGCGTTGCACCGAGCAGATACTCAGCGGTTGATAGTCTTGATTCAGTACAAGTACAGTCGCGTTCATTTGCAAAACCTGTTAGGGTTGAGGATTTCGGTATGTAGATGTTTTCTTTCGAAGAGAACGCAGGATGTGGGTATATAAAAAAAGCGTACGTGCAATATGCAGGTACGCTTTAGTATGGTACATTTTAACCGAAATTTCAAATGCCAATCATTCCGAGCAATTCAGTTCTTACATCTTCATTAATCGAGATTGCAAGTAAGATAGAAACCAGCAAGCCAAACAAGGCATAAGATAGATCTTTAAAGACAATTTTAATCACTTTTGGCATTGGTTTCCCAACATCCATTGCCCCCATAATACTGAGGCCTAATTCGCGTCCTGCAAGAAGACCTAAGAATACCCAAGTAGTACTCATTGGTACGGTACTGATGGTTAATTTGTATGCCAGTAAAAGAGCATAAATGAAGTCGATGATAGTAGCTGAACGAATATCAGTTACTCGAGATTTTTCGGTTACAATTCGTTGAATTTTATCGCCACGAAGGTAGAACAAGATTCCAAGACCGAAGAAAATAAATGCTGCGAACCCAATGAATTCACCAAGTGCGAGCGATCGTGGAAGGTAAACAGCGATATTTGCTGCATCTTGCATCACCCAAACACCCCACAATGTACCTGAGGTTAACCACTGAATGGGTAGCCAAATTTTAGACGCTTTTGTACCTGAAAATTTCTTTTCAACGGTTTTAGTTACTACTAACCAAACGATTAAACCCGAAGCAAAAGCAAGTCCGTAACCGCTTAAACTCTTACCCAATACAGAGGTTATTGCAGCGGCATCAGTAGCAAAACAGCTAAGAATCAAGAAGGTTGTAGAAACCGGCATTCTCATTCTTGTCAAAATTAACAAGAAGATAGGTGCCGCTACTTGTAAGAAAGAGAAATCGGTTGGAGCTTTGTCAAACCCTTTCGACGATAATCGTTGCCAGCTTACATCCCCATCAAACTGTACCCAACTAAGTGTAACAACAAAAAGAAATACGCCGCCTATGAATAGCCATAAAATCCACCATTTCTTGTCATGATTTGAGGCTAGAAACGTTCCAATGGTTTGTATAGAATCGTTTGCGATTGCAGAGTATCCCGCAAAAATGAATCCAACCCACATTGCTACTTCTCGATAAGGGGTTGCAACAGCTGCTACAAAAAAGAAAAGGCCTATTAAGCCAATAAAAATTCGTTCTTGCTGAATTACATTATAAAAACTAGTTGGGATTAAGCTTTCCGCAAAGCTGGTTCCATTTCGGTTTCCATTCCCTGAATTATTTTTTGCCATGTATCTAAATATGTGTGAATGCTGATCTTTATAAAATCTGCCGTTGATTTTGCAGAACAGAAACTACTGGTACAATATTACCATATCATTAAGTGAACGTTATGGGTACGTAACATCATCGAAAATGCTATTTAATTTTAGAATTATACGAGCATAATTCGGTGAATTTTAGCTTCCCAATCTATATCGCATAAATATGCTAGTGTAAGATGTATACATTATGCTAATTTCAGGCTAAGGGTTTAATTAAATATATCATGCTATGCTTTTTCAAACATTCATTGCTCTGTCCTTTTCTATCCTCTTTTCCATTCTTAATGCCGACTATCGCGATGGTTCAACAGTTAATTCGATTATCGGCGATGAAAGCTTCCATCAAATTTTTAACCGTTTGCCTAATCAGTTTGATTCTGAAGAACTTCGTATTTCAACTCATCTCAAATATGTTCATCAATTATTAAGCACCGCTGACCTATCACACCTGAGTAATGAACAAACTAAAAAAAGGATTGAGGTTTTAAGCTATTTAGAGGAGTACATCAACAAGAGAGATTTCCCTACTAATGAATATACAGCAGAGTATCGAAGACCGAATTTTATTGATAGTAAAGGAGCTATTTGTGCAGTTGGCTACTTGGTAGAGCGCACTGAGGGCGGGGAAGTAGCGGAATCTTTAAACGATTCATTTCAATTCGATTTCATCATGGACATGAATTCAAAAGTCCTAGAAAATTGGCTGAACACGTATGGGTTATCAAAAATAGAAGCTGCAATCATACAACCAACTTATGGTGGATACATCACGCCCAGTACCAAAAAAGTAACAAGCAAAGAAATTGGATGGGAATACGGTTTAATTTCAGCCGGATTTGCTACTTCTCAACTCTTACTAACCAACGCCATTTATTCTTCGAACACTGAACTTTCTTTAAATCAAAAGTATTGGTACTCCTTTGCTTCAACTACTTTAGGTTTAGCATCTATTTATACCGGCATCGAAGGGTATTGGTCGAGCGATCGGTATTATCAAGTAAAATCTAATCCGGATGAAACTAATATTCCTAAGACAAATATTGATGAAAGAAATCCCAGAAAAAAAGCTCTTTCTGTGCTAAATATCAGCCTCGGAGTATTTTCAACCTTGTATAATGGTCTGCATGCCTTTAAATATCAACACGAGAGAAAACGAGCTAAATACATGGTTTATGCGTCTACCCAGACTTTGCCCGGACGTAATAATTACTATCCCACCTTAAACTTAAATTTGTCTTTCTGATTGATTGAAATATTCGTTTTGTAATATCCTTGTTAAGTGATAGTATTGTGCCGATAATAATTTCGGCATGAGCATGAAAATTACATACGAATTATCCTCAACTTACGAGGAACTGGAACGCGTTGAGCATTTATTAAATGAGCTGCAGGAAAAGCTTGGCTTTGATGACGATTTCTACGCTCGTTTGATGCTTACCGTAAGCGAAGCAGCCACCAATGCTGTTGTGCATGGTAATGAGCTTGACGCATCCAAAAAAGCAACAATCGTTGCCGAAGCAGACAATGAGGTTCTAACTATTACCACTACCGATGAAGGTTCGGGCTTTGTCCCTGAAGAAGTTCCAAATCCACTGGACGAAGAAAACCTGTTAAAAGCTTCGGGACGTGGTGTATTTCTGATGCAAGAATATGCCGATGAAACCGAATACCAAAATGATGGCCGGACACTGGTTCTGAAGTTTAAGCTTTAGTTAAGCTGACTTGGTTTCTTTTTTAACCCTTACAGGGTTATAAGATCAAGAAACCAACTTTAGGAAATACTCAGGGATTTCGGTTTCGAAGGTCATCACTTCGTTGGTAACCGGATGTTTGATGCGAAGTGAGGCCGCATGCAAAGTTAGCCGCTTAATTCCCTTTTCTTTTCCACCATACATTTTATCGCCAACAACAGGGTGCCCCATTTCTGAAAAATGAACTCGGATCTGATTCTTACGCCCGGTGAGTAAGTTAATTTCAACCAAGCTATACTTTTCAGATTCCTTGATCACTTTGTATTCTGTCTTTGACAGCTTTCCTACTTCTCGATCTTTTGTGGAATATACCCGATGAATTTTGTTCTCGGTTAGATAAGAACTAATCACACCCTCCTTCTTATTCAACACACCATGAACCACTGTGTAGTATGTTTTCTTCGATTGTTTCCAATGATGTTGCAGATATTCTTTTACAGAATGCGATTTCGCAAACACCATGATGCCGGAAGTATCCCTATCTAAACGATGAACAATAAATAGTTCATTTTTCGACTTTGAATTTCCCTTTTTTACGTAATCGGTTAGTAGAGCAAAAACCGTGTTCTCCGATTCTTTGGCATTGGCTACGGTAAGCAATCCATGAATCTTTTCGATCACTAAAATATCATAATCTTCATAAACCACATTGATTCCACGGGGATGAAATCGTTTTGGGGCAGGCTTAAATTTTTTTCGTTGATTCTTCATTGTCAAGAGTAGCTAATAATTCCATTGAAAAGGGATCTATATTGGACTTCCTATTTAATAATAACCCGTCAAGGTTTAGAACCCTTGACGGGTTAGAAAATGGATACACTAGACTCTACCTAGACAACGAATACTTGGTGTAAAACACCAATAATTGCTTGGTGTCAGAGTCGGTAAATAGTTTTTGTAAGCGATGCTGTATACCAATTTCAAACCCAGCGTTACCTAATGGCATTGTCATTCCAACATACATTCGGTTTTCTCCGGATGTGTCATCAGAATTAAATGACGTATGAAATTCATCATAAACCTTTAGGGTCTTGGTTCCATCTGATAATGGTATTTTATGTTGTAGGCGGTATCGAATTCGATTTACATAACTGTTTGTTTTGAATCGCTGTTCGAGACGAATTCTATTCGACATCGCTAAGCCAAACATAGAATTCGAAAATTCAATTTGTTCTAAAAACCGATGCTCATATTGATATCCGTCAACATATGGAGTAACGATTCGATATTTATAACCGCCACCGATTTTGAAATTCGGATTCCCTGAATAGGTTGCAACTAAGGCCGATTCAAAATACTTGAATGATGAATTTTGATCGATATTACTAACCGAGTGAAACGTATGGAAATTGGCACTTAGTTTAAGGTTATCCGTTTGATTCCAAGAATATGCAAATTCCGGTACGCCAATAATTTCCGGATCTTGTGCAAACAGTACTTGGGGTAATAACGTACATACTCCAAGCATGATTAATAAACGAAGCTTCATCGATAAATGTCCCTATGTGAGATCTTCTACCAAGCCACCAACTGATCTTTTTGGTGTACTATCACTACCCGACTTGGTATTAGAATTTTGTGTGCTGATTAATTAATGACAAGTTCGAACTATTTGTAATGAGTTAAAAGCCCTTCGAAATTTGTTAACCTTTTCGTAACCATTTCTTAACGTTGATTGGAAAGGTGTTTCTCAATCCTCCTATATCATCTAACCCTTCTAGGGTTGTATAAATAAAAAAAGCCGATTCGTTTTAACGAACCGGCCATGCAAATGGGAATTCTTTAGGCTCAGTTTAGCTGAGCATCTAATTGCTTTGAAAGCTGAGTTTTGGGAACTGCACCAATAATTTGGTCAACAACTTCACCATTTTTAAAAATAAGAAGTGCTGGGATCGAACGAATGCCGTATTTCACAGATACTTCAGGATTCGTATCAACATTCACTTTTCCGATCTTCGCTTTACCGTCGTACTCGCCGGCCATTTCTTCAACAACGGGTCCGATCATGCGGCAAGGTCCGCACCACTCAGCCCAAAAGTCAACCAATACCGGCTGATCTGAATTCAATACTTCTTGTTCAAAATTTCCATCAGTTAATTCAACTGTCTTCGACATAGTCTATTTACCTTTTATTTGTTTAATAAATACTTCTTTTAATTTCCGTCATAAATATGAGGATAAATTCTCACTCAATCACATTGGTATTCGTTATCAATTGCATTGCGTGAACTTATCGGCTTATTTTCAAATCAACCGGTTAAAAAAAGCTCAACCGATTCTTCCCCAAGTACTTCCCGAAGCCCCGAGAGTAATTCGTCAGTTGGTTCTACCACAAAATTACGCAAGTTCATCTTAATAGGACCGTTTGCTTCTTTACTCATCACATTCAGCTTCACCATGGTATTGCCTTTATTCAATTCGAACAAGGTTTCCATTTGGGTGAGATCGTTTGATGTAATGTGCTCGGTCTGGATGTTCAACTTCAATCGTAGCTTATCCTGAAACTTCTCACGCAGATTCTCGATTCGCTCCATATTATTCACGATCAAGCTATTTCCACGTTCGCGTTTCGAGTATTTCCCGGTGATATACACCACATTATCCACCTCGATAAGTGGCGCAAACTTATCAAACTCTTTGCTAAACACAGCCACTTCCATCGACGAATGCAGATCTTCCACCATCAAAAACGCAATCGGACGACCTTTACGATCCACTGCCTGACGTTTAGAA
Organism: Balneolaceae bacterium; assembly: GCA_034669965.1. GTDB lineage: Bacteria > Bacteroidota > Rhodothermia > Balneolales > Balneolaceae > HXMU1420-13. The sequence continues at coordinate 307,372 of JAXMOK010000001.1, forward strand.
GTAATAATGGCTATAAACCGAAGTTCCGATTCATGCTGCAGCTGGTTAATGAAACCCTCACTAAGATTCTGTTTTCCAAATAACCGGATATCTTCCTTATATCTGTTTAGGGGATGTCCACTCAAATAAAACCCAATAAGTTCGCGCTCTTTGTTCAATCGCTCAATACTACTCCATTTCGGCACCGGTTTCAGCTTCGGTTCTTGTAGCACTCCTCCACTTCCAGCTCCACCAAATAAATTCCCTTGGTTTAAGCGAGCTTCTTCCTGCTTACGCTGAGCATAGGCCACAATGTCTTCGAGCCCCATTAACAACTCAGCGCGGTTATCATTCAAATCATCGAAAGCACCGGCCTGGATTAAACTCTCCAACGTTTTTTTATTGCAGGTTCGTAAATCCACCCGCGACGCAAAATCGAACACGCTCATGAACTGTCCATTCTCTTCGCGTTCTTCAACAATATGCGCAATCGCACTTGAACCTACGCCTTTAATGGCGCTCATCCCATATTGCACGCGACCGTCTTTTGCCACAAACTTCCCACGCGCTGTGTTAATGTTCGGCGGATCAACCGGGATGCCCATTTTCTGGCATTCTTCGATAAACGACGCCACTTTTTTGATGTCGTTCATGTTGTGGCTCATCACCGCTGCCATATATTCGGCTGGGTAATTTGCTTTGAAATACATGGTGTGATAAGCAACCACCGAGTATGCCGCCGAGTGAGATTTGTTAAAACCGTAGCTCGCAAACATCTCCATTTTTTCGAAAATGGCTTTTGCGGTGGCTTCATCAACACCATTATTTTTGGCGCCCTCCACAAATTTCGGCTTCTCTTTCTCCATTACTTCACGCTTCTTCTTTCCCATCGCACGTCGTAATAAATCCGCTTGTCCCAAGCTATACCCGGCCAATTTCTGCGCCACGTTCATGATCTGCTCCTGGTAGATCATAATTCCGTAGGTCGGCTCCAGGATATCCCGAATCAACTCGTGATCGTATTCGGCTTCTTCTTCGCCGTGTTTTCTGCGGATGTAATCGGGGATAAACTGCATCGGTCCGGGACGATACAACGCGTTCATCGCAATCAAATCGTTGATGTCGGTAGGTTTGAGCTCTTTCAGATACTTGCGCATCCCTTCACTCTCAAACTGGAACGTACCCAGCGTACCACCTTTTTGATACAACTTATAGGTTGTCTCGTCATTCAGCGGAATGTCATCGAGATCGTATTCTTTGCCGCGATTTTCTTTCACGTATCCGATGGCTGTTTTCAGGATCGAAAGGGTCTTCAATCCCAGGAAATCCATCTTCAGCATTCCTGCACTTTCGATTACACTTCCATCAAACTGAGTAACTGTTAGATCGGCGTCTTTGGCAGTGGTTACGGGGATGTACTCAGTCAGATCATCAGGAGCAATAATCACACCCGCAGCATGAATTCCGGTATTTCGAACCGAGCCTTCCAACACATGAGCCATTTTCATCGTCTCGGCTTCGAGCCCTTCCCCGGCTTTGATGTCGCGTAATTCTTTCACTTCCGAAAAAGCATCATCCAGCGAAGTACCCGGACGTTCAGGCACCAGTTTCGCCAATCGATCGGCATCTGATAACGGTAAATCGAGCACTCGGGCGACATCACGAACCGACGATCGAGCTGCCATCGAGCCAAAAGTGATGATATGCGCCACCTGATCTTTCCCGTATTTATCTACAACGTAATCGATCACACGTCCACGTCCATCATCATCAAAATCGATATCGATATCCGGCATCGAAACCCGCTCCGGATTCAAAAATCGCTCGAAAAGGAGATCGTATTTCAGTGGATCGATATTGGTGATTCCCGTGCAATAAGCCACTACTGAACCGGCCGCCGAACCACGTCCCGGCCCCACATACACGCCCATATCGCGTGCAGCGGCAATAAAATCCTGTACAATTAAAAAGTAACCGGGAAAGCCCATGTCTTTAATGATGCCCAGCTCCAACTCAATCCGATCACGCACTTCTTGGGTCATTTCGGGATAACGAGGCTTTGCACCTTCGAAAGTTAGATGGCGAAGGAAATCATCTTCCGTCTCAAACTGCTCTGGTATTTCAAACTTGGGAAGAATCACATCCCGTGCGAGCTTCACCTCTTCAATCTTGTCTACAATCTCCTGCACATTTGCGATGGCTTCCGGCATCTCAGGAAAAAGATCGATCATCGCTTCGGTATCTTTAAACCAGAACTCCTGATTTGGGAAGCCATATCGGAATTCACGTCCGCGACCGATAGGAGTACTTTTGAGCGTTCCGTCGTCGATACAAATCAAGGCGTCGTGGGCATCCGCATCTTTTTGATCGATATAAAAGGTGTTATTGGTGGCCACCAGTTTCACGCCGTATTTCTGCGAAAACTGCCGAAATACTTGATTTACCCGTTTCTCCTCGTCCAAGCCATGATTGATGACCTCCAGATAGAAGTCGTCGCCAAACATCTCCATCCACCATTTTAACTCTTCTTCGGCATACTCTTCGCCTTTGTTCAGAATCAAATCACCTAGCACCCCACGCGTGTTTCCACTCAAACAAATAATGTCGTCTTTGTGAGCTTTAATTACCTCTTTATCGATCCGAGGAAATTTGTAATAATACCCTTCGGTGAATCCCGTAGAACAGATTTTCGCGAGGTTTTTATATCCATTCTGATTTTTCGCCAGCATCACAATCTGCGAACGGTGATCCCGATGTTCACGCGTAAATTTCTTTTTATGGCGATCTTCAACCAAATACAACTCACAACCGATAATTGGCTTAATTCCGGCCGCGTAGGCTGCTGAAGTGAAGGAAAAAGCGCCATACATATTCCCCAAATCGGTAAGGGCCACGGCAGGCATGCCCATTTCTTTGGCGCGGGAAACCAATTCTTTTACCCCGGCGGTGGATTGCAGCACCGAGAATTTCGAATGATTGTGAAGATGAGTGAACACCACATCTTCGGAGAGTTCAACGGCTGGTTCCGTCGTTAATTCACTATCGGAATCGGCCTCCGTAATTTCGTTCTCTTTTTTTTTCAGCCGTGATGGAGAAACCAGATCGATGTAATGATCTCGAACGAGGTAACTTTGTGCAGATTCATACAGGCGTGCATCCAATGGGAAATTTACTTGAATTACGCCCATTCGCACTAGTTCAAGAAAAGCGCGAGTAGTTGCTTCAACATCAGCTGCCGCATCGTGAGCATCTTCAAAGCCTTGGTTAAAAATCTTGTGATGAAGCTCGCCCAAGGTTGGCCATTTAAATCCGCCTCGTCCGTTTGGGATACCTACAAACTTCGTCGACTCATCTTTGGTGTCGATTTTCGGCTTGTCCATAATAGCCGATGGGATTCTCTTACGTAGGAATTCTGCGCCCATTACCGACTCATCGAAGCTTACGTTGTGCCCAATCAGGAAGTATGATTTGTCGATGTCTTTTCGGAAGATTTGGAGTACTTCTGCAAGATCATGTCCTTCTTTGTTGGCTCGCTCCGTCGAAATACCGTGAATTTTCTCTGAGTTAAACGGAATCGTAAAGCCTTCCGGCTTGATAATGTAATTACCGTGACCAACCAACTTCCCGGTGTGATCGTGCATTTGCCATGCAAGTTGCACCAATCGCGGCCAATTGTCTAAATCGGTGATGGGTGCGGAATAATCTCGTGGTAAACCGGTGGTTTCGGTATCAAAAATCAGGTACATACAGGCTGGAACTTCGTGCGTGATCGACTTCTTTGCTAACTATTGAATATAGGATTTGGCGGAGCCGAATTCAGATGAAGTTTTCCACAATTCTAATAGATGATTATAAAAATCTTTCACATATTTGATAGTAAGATTTAGAAAGGTACCTCTCCATTGACAAGAGCCCATGGGGATCTTCTGAGAAGATAGATGGAGAGGTCATTTTTAATAATATTCATTCTTCCCAGTTTTGAATATTTCAAACTCGCTTTTCAAGCTTTTCTTGATTTGATCATATGATCGAGTATCAAATCTTTCCCATTTTCTAAATATAGACCAGCTAACGTAATCAGTAATTTGTAAACACATATTTGATTTAGAGGAATGGTGCATTACTCTAAATTTTCCATGTGGGTTAATATTCTGCTTTAAGATGCTTTTAATTTCTTTCTGAATTGCTTTCCGCTTACGCTGTAATGGTATTGTATCTGTTACAACTACAATTTCTTTATACTTATGACTTTCAATATTATCAAACACGTATCGAAGTAAATAACTAAGAATTCTTGGGTAGAAAGCTGTGTCAACTTGTAGTTTTGGGTGAGTCTTCCTCTTTTCGACAATTATTGAATCTAATCTATAGTGAGAAAGATTATTTGAGATTACCCGGAATACTCTCTCTCTTACATGTTGTTTGTCCTCTGATGCATGAAAAAATTCAATATCTAAACCATACTCAATTAAATCGTATTTCAAACTTATTAATTCTTCTAAACCTTTAAAAGGCCGTTCAATTGAAAGTGATGTTAGGATAAAATATTCTGTCCCGTTATTTGTGAAATCTAAATTCCCAGCCTCATCCAAAAATAAATATACCGACTTACTCAATTGAAGATTTTTTTATTGTTTGTCTGAAATAATTTAAGCTTTGCCTATCGAGTTGTCAGATGAAGTTTTCCACAATCTGTACACTTATCCCTGATTTCGCATCTTGATTCCATATCCCATAATTCGTTTCTGCCTACTTTTGTTCTTGCAAAATTCTCAAAATTCATGAGACCCCGGATCAAGTCCGGCGTGACAATTAATTAAAATAAATCTTGCTCATCTATTGCTTGCACATATAATTTACATATATTGCATGAAAGGAAAAAACTATGAGCAACTGGACATCTTATCAGGTTCAAAAAGAACGCGAGGACAACGATTTATTACAACTTTCGAGGCGGATTGAGACCGGATTTCCATCTCCGGCGGGCGATCATCTCGAACGGGCGCTGAACCTGGAAGAGCTGATTATTCGTCGACCCACTTCCACTTTTTATGTGCGAGTTGAGGGCGATGCGATGAAGGCTTCAGGTATCCACGACAAAGACATTCTGGTAGTCGACCGATCGCTGAATGCCACGAATGGTTCAATCCTAGTTGTGAGCATTGATGAAGAGGTTCTTATTCGAAGACTCATTAAACAAGGAAGTCGCAGGTTTCTGGTTACAGATGATGCTTCTCAGCCGCCCATCCCCGTTGAGCATAATACACAATGGATGATTTGGGGAGTGGTTACGCATTTGATTCATCGGTTTACTTAAAGGGGCAGAGGATCAAAGGGACTAAGGGACTAAGGGACTAAGGGACTAAGGGACTAAGGGACTAAGTAATATTTTAAACTTAATCTAAACGTTAGAAAAAATGGAAACACCAATAACTCAATCTAAAAAAGCACAAAATTTTTCTGACTATGGGATAAAGACATTCCGAGATTTGAAGGTGTGGCAAAAAGGGATGTCATTTGTAAATCGTGTTTATACTGCTACAAACTATTTCCCTGACAGCGAAAAGTTTTCACTAACGAGTCAACTTCGCAGAGCATGTATTTCAATTCCATCTAACATCGCTGAAGGCTACGGAAGGCGATCAACCGGTGACTACATTCGCTTTCTGAATATTGCATTAGGTTCGTTATATGAAGTTCAAACTCAGGTTGAGATCGCGCTTAATCTGGAATACATGAAAAAAGAATGGTTTGATATTCTATACGAAGATTCCAGAGAAATAGAACGAATGTTAAGTTCAGTAATCCGAAAACTTGATCCATAAAAACTATGTGCCTATGTGCCTTTGACCCTCTGTAACTCTATCCCTCTGCCCCTTACCAAAATGAATCATAGCAAGAAAAAGTGAGTAATCCAGAACTGCATTCAAAGCCCTCAACCGCCTACGCCATGATCGACTGCAATAATTTCTATGCGTCGTGCGAGCGGGTGTTTGATCCACGATTACTTGGCAAACCGATTGCGATATTGTCGAACAATGATGGATGCGTAATTGCTCGGTCGGAAGAAGCTAAAGACATTGGTGTTGAGATGGGAGCGCCCGAGTTTAAGTACCGAAATCACTTTAGAGAAAACGGGGTAGTGGTTCGGTCTTCTAATTATGCGTTGTATGGAGATATGAGTCACCGTGTGATGGAAACCCTGAGATACCTCACTCACGACATCGAAGTGTATAGTATTGATGAAGCTTTTGCTGAGCTATCCTCCAATATATTTCCTGATTTGATTGAATACGGTAAATTGATTCGCGAGACTATTTTGAAATGGACCGGATTGCCGGTTTCAGTAGGAATTGCATCAACAAAAACGTTGGCAAAAGTAGCGAATCATATCGCCAAGAAGAATCCCGAATACAATGGTGTTTTTGATTTCACTTCGGCCAAGAATCAAGATGCACTACTCGAAGACTTTCCGGTAAACAAAATCTGGGGAATCGGGCAGGGCTTAACCATTCGATTAAACCGATTTGGAATCACTAATGCTTTGGAGCTCAAACGATCCATCGGAAATAAAAAGTGGGTGCGCAAGCAAATGGCAGTTACCGGTTTACGTACCGTGTTAGAATTGAATGGGAAATCCTGTTCGGGATTGAGCGTCGGTCGGGATTCAAGGAAAGGTATTTTATCGTCGCGGATGTTTGGCAAGCCATTGTACGATTTGGAAAGCATTCAAGAAGCGCTGGCCACCTTTACCACTCGGGCTACCGAAAAACTTAGGGCTCAAGATTCAGTGGCATCTTGTATACAGATTCAGCTGATTGGTGATAAATACGATAACATTCGCGGGAAGTATAAATTTAGCGCCTATTGCCCTTTGCAAGTCCCCACCGCGCATACACCTACGATGATTCAAGTTGCTAAGAAACTAGCCGAGAAAGTATTTGAAACCGGACGTAAATACAAAAAGGCATCGGTTATGCTGACCGGAATCATCCCACAAACCGAGGTACAGATGGATTTGTTCGATCCTGAAATGTACACCCAAAAACAGCATCGGCTCATGGAATGTTTGGACCAGATTAATGCGAAATTCGGACGAAACCACGCGGCGTTTGCAGCCACAGGATTACACAAAGAAGATGATCACCACAACAAATGGCTGATGAACCAAAACTATCTGAGTAAACGATACACCACTCGCTGGGATGAATTAATGGTTGTGAAAGCCCAATGAATTACGAATTACGAATTACGAATTACGAGAAAGTTTTCCTAATTCTCCTATTCCTAATTCCTAATTGAACCCAAGCTCTGTATTTTATGATCAAAAAATAGTCTATGTCCCTGCTCCTTATCGCCAAAAATCGAGACATGAATCCCTTAAAGGAAGCTTTGCTCGAAGTTGATCCCAATCTTGATGTAGAAATCTGGCCGAGGGTTGAAAATAAAGAACGGGTGACCTTTGCGGTGAGCTGGAATCACCCGGAGAAGGTATTGCAGAATTATCCGAATCTGAGGGTCGTAAGCAGTTTGGGCGCCGGAGTGGATCATCTATTGAAAGATGCTTCCATTGATGAAAAAGTGGCTTTAACGCGTGTGGTTGTTCCTTCATTGAAAGATCAAATGGCGGAATATGTATTGAATGCGGTTCAGAATTATCGCTTGCACACCGCTCGATATGTGGATCAAAAGCGAGAGGGTTTTTGGAGTAAACATGAACCAATCCCAAAGTCAGATTGCACCGTTGGAGTGATGGGTTTGGGTGAGATTGGTGTTGAAGTAACTAAACAGTTATTAGTTAATGGCTTTGAAGTTGTCGGGTATTCCAGATCAAAGATACACATTGACGATGTAGAGACCTGTACGGGCGATGAGGTAGACAAATTTCTATCCAAAACGAATGTATTGGTGTGTTTGCTACCGCTTACTAAAGAAACTAACGGCATTCTTGATTTAGACATCTTCAAAAAAATGAAGAAACCGTCCTATTTGATTAATGTGGCACGAGGTGCTCATTTAGTAGAAGAGGATTTGGTGTACGCTTTAGATACAGGAGCTTTGAGTGGCGCTACGTTAGATGTATTCGAAGAAGAACCGTTGCCTAGCAATCATCTGTTCTGGAATCGCCCAAAGATTATGATCACTCCGCATGTGGCTTCCATCACCGATCCTAAAGAAGCAGCAGGTCTGATCGTTGAAAATTATAAGCGGTCACTTTCCGGGATGGAGTTGTTGTTTGAAGTAGATCGAGAGAAGGGTTATTGATCTAGGCTTTTAAAATTTCTGGCACTATGAATGATGGTCAGAATTTCAATTTGATCCTTAGTTACTTCATAAATCACTCTATATGGATGAACTTGAAATTCTCGAATAGCGGGATCATTTTCTTCAGGTACTATTCTACCCGATTCTGGTTATGTTGATAATAATTCTACTTTTGTAATAAAAGACTCAACAAATCGCAATGAGTAAACCGGTGAATCCAATGCTATATAGTCGAAGATAGCATCAAGTTGCTCTGACGCCCGCTTAGACCAGACAATCATTTCACATTATACTTTGCTTTTATATCATCGTGTGAAATAATATTGCCTGAATGGACGTCCTCTTTTCCTTTTTTGATTGATTCCCGAACATAGATAGCGTACATCACATCTTCCCACCCAGCATTTTCGTCTAGCTCTTCTGCCATTTTCTTTACTTCATCTTTGATATTTTCAGCCATCTTTTTTGGTTTAGTTAACTCAATAATCTAATTAACAAATACCCCAACCAAACGCAAAGTAGGCCAATCAGTACCTGTCCTCCCGCATTAAGCAATGCAGCAAGCATTTCGCCCTCTTTTCCCAATAAAAAGGAATCATTCGCGAAAGTAGAAAAGGTGGTAAATCCGCCAAGTAATCCGACAAATACGAAGAGTCTAAGCTCAACATTCATCCATTCTTTGAGTTCAAATAAACCTGCAAGGAACCCTATCAACAAACAGCCGATGACATTCACAACAAAAATACCAATCGGAAACTGCTCGGGTTTAACCTGATTTTGCACAAATGTGGATAGCAGATATCGACTAACAGCGCCAATGAATCCACCGCTACCGATGGCTAATATTTTGTACAGAGTGAGGTTCATTTTTATATATGATTACCAGTGATTGTACATCCCCCGTCCTCTCCTTAACGTCGAGGACACCCCCTTCAAAGGGGGACTACTCAAACTTTATTATTGACACATTCGGTAGAACGGATACTTTATTAAACCTTAACCGAATGCACCCAGCCGTGGCGGTCTTCAATTTTGCCGTATTGAATTCCGGTAATCTCGTCGAATAATCGCTTAGCGAAATCACCAATTTTACCGGTTCCGATTTCAATTTTCTCGCCATTGTGTTCGATCAAACCTACCGGTGAAATCACCGCTGCTGTTCCTGACCCGAATACCTCTTTCAACGTGCCATTTTTCGATGCTTCGAATACTTCGGAAATCGAAATCTTTCGTTCTTCAACATTATAGCCCCATTCTTCGGCTAAAGCGGTTACCGATTTTCTGGTAATTCCCGGTAATACCGATCCGGTTAACTCCGGAGTCACTAGCGTGTCATTGATCAGGAAATGGATGTTCATGGTTCCAACTTCCTCGATAAACTCATTTTGATGAGCATCTAACCAAAGCACCTGCGTGTATCCTTTTTCGGCTGCCTTTCTCGCCGGAAGGAAACTAGCCGCATAATTACCACTTGTTTTAGCCTCACCGGTTCCGCCTTTTACCGCTCGGACAAATCCATCGGGTGTGGTGAGTGATACAGGATTGAATCCTTCTTTATAATAAGCGCCAACCGGACTGGTAATGATGTAATAACTGTAGCGGTCTGAAATACGCGCAGCCAAATAATCTTCGCTGGCAAATATGAACGGACGAATATACATCGCGGTACCGGCTGATTGTGGCACCCACTTTTTGTCTAGCTTGATCAGTGATTCCAAAGCCGAAATGAACGTCTCGTAATCGGTTTCGGGGATGCACATTCTCCGGCAAGAACGATTAAATCTGGCGTGATGCTCTTCAGGACGGAAAATGTTGATGGTTTTCTCATCCACATAAAAAGCTTTCATCCCTTCAAAAACAGCCTGACCATAATGGAAAACGTTCATCGCTGGTGCGATATCAATGGTTCCATAAGGCTTGATCTCAGGATCGCCCCATGTTCCATTTTCGAAAATCATTTCGAACATGTGATCACCAAAAAGTCGACCAAATTGCAGATTCGAAAAATCAACTTCACTGATGCGGCTATAGGCAGCCGGCTCGATTTTTATAGGTGTTTTTGTAAGTGTCTCGCTCATAATTCTATACTCTTTTCATGGATTCGGCAGGACGGTAAATATACAATTTTTGCCTGCCAATTCATTATCCGGTTGATTGCATTGCCGCTGCAATACCGTTGATATTTAAAAATATTAGTTCCATAAGTTCCTGTTTTCGTTCTTCCGAATCAGCTTCATCCCAACGGCGAAGCAATTCACTTTGCAAGATATTTAACGGATACGTAAACGGGTTTCGGAATTTAATGGAATTCTGAATTACCGGATTGTGGTCCAAAATGTTTTCCATTCCTGTAATTTTTGTGATGTTTTTACAGGCTTTCTCAAAATCCTCGGTAATCATGTTATGAAAACGCTTGTCGTCTTCGCGATTGTACACCAAAGAGGTTGACAAATGGGTCCGCGCTATTTCGCGTTGGGAGTTGTTCATCACCGTAAAGAAAAAACTCCATTCCTTTTGCCAACGGCCGATAATTTCATGTGCATCGGGATAACGTTCTAGTATCCTCTCCAAACCTTCGCCGATACCATACCAACCCGGTACATTATATCGGAGTTGTGTCCACGAAAACACCCACGGAATGGCACGTAATCCTTCGAAACTGAGCTTTCCGCCTTTTCCTCTCGAAACTGGTCGAGATGCAATCGGTAATTTCCCAATGTGTTCGATCGGAGTGTGGCTCACAAACCAATCCCAAAACTCAGGGTCGTCTTTCAGGGATCGATAACTAGCCATGGTTTCCCGCGCTAAATCCTGCATCAAATCCCACTCGTAATCGGAATCGCTGAGGTAGCCCGGTTTGTCTTTTTGAGCTCGGACCGCGCCTGCCATTGCATTCACCAATTGCTCAAGGTGACGATGTGCTATAGAAGGCAGCGAATATCGGAAAGAGATAACCTCACCCTGTTCGGTAAAGCGGATTTTGCCATTATTTGCCACCGGTGGCATAGCTGCAATAGCTTTGTTCGATTGCCCTCCACCGCGACCAACCGTACCGCCGGTTCCGTGAAACAACCTGAAATCGATGTTGTATTCGCGGCATACCACACCCAAATCATACTGTGCCTTGTTTAAAGCCCAGTTTGCCATCCAATAACCGCCATCTTTGTTGCTATCAGAGTAACCAAGCATGATTTCCTGGAAATTACCTCGGGCTTTAATTTGCTTACTGAATAGCGGATGCTCGAAAATCATCGCCATTTGATTGGAGCTTTCTTCCAGATCTTCGATTGTTTCGAACAACGGAACTACATCTAATTGTGAGGCAACTTCATCGCCCTGAATGCTCCATAAACCAAGCTCTTTGGCAATCAACAAAACTTCAAGCATATCGCTAACGCCGTGCGTCATACTGATGATGTAACTCCCGAAGGAATTCGGATCGAGCTTTAGCATATCGCTGATTTCCTCAAACACCGACATCACCCGGTTCGCAACGTCCGAGCGCTTGCTGTTGTACGGACTTAACGGACGCGGATTGCTAAGTTCCTGCTCAAGCACCTCAATCTTTTCTTCTTCGGTGAGGTCGGCATAATTATCAATCACATTTCCTTTCGATAACAATTCCGAAACTGTTTCCTCATGCAAACCACTATGTTGGCGAACATCCAGTGATGTTAAATGGAAGCCGAACGTCTTCGCAGAGATCAACAAATCATGAAGTCGCCCTTGTTCGCTTAATCCTTTTAAATCGTTTGCGATTAGGCTATTTCGGATCAACTCTAAATCGTTAATGAAATCAGCCGCCGTATATTTTTTGGCGATCTTCATCACTTCATCCTTTTCAAGATGTAGTGCTGCTTGTTGCTCGCGAATGTACTGCATCATATGCGTTAGTTTTCTTCGATAGGGCTCTCGCTGATACCGTCGCTCATATAAATCGCTGAGTGGATTTGCAGTTTCTTCGTGACGTAGCGACTCCCGAAGCTCATCAGAAATATCCGTTTCTTTGTACGAAATACTCAGGTAACGACGCAGATGATCTAATTTTTTCAGATACATCGAAAAAACCGTTTTCCGCTGCTCCATCAGTGTTCGCCAGGTTACCGACGACGTCACATTTGGATTTCCATCCCTATCACTCCCGATCCAAGATCGATATTTTATAATGATAGGAAGCTCGCCGGAATCACCGTAATAAGTTTCCAGAGCAAGACGGATATCGGTATAAAGCGTCGGCACTACATCCCAAATGGTGTGCGTAAAGAAGTACATTCCGTTTTCCACTTCATCCTCTACAGACATTCGCTCGGCGCGAACTTCATCAGTCATCATCAGCAAAATCATTTGATTTACGATTTCGCTTTTGGTGATTTTCGCCTCTTCCACAGTCAGATTATGCTCACCCAAATTTGCGATCAGATTACTGATCTCGTGCTGTTTGGTGAGCACACTTCGTCGGCGCGCTTCGGTTGGATGCGCCGTAATGGTTGGTTGGATATCCATTTGTCGGAACACATCAATGGCTTCTTCCAGCGAAAGCCCAGCCTCTTTCATTTTGAACACCGCCTGCAAAATACTTTCATTGCGAGGCGTATCAGCAGTTTCGGCATGTTCCCGACTTCTATTTATTCTACTGATTTCGTGTTGCTCCAGCGAGTTCACCAAGTGGAAAAAGGTGGTGTAAATGCGTAGAAATTCCTTCAACTGTTTGGATGAAGAGTTTTTTACAAAGCTTTTTAACTCTTCCAGCGCTTCTTTGTTACCGTTTTCAAGTGCTTCAACCGATTGTTGAGGCAATTCGCCCAGCACTTTTATAAAATCTTCGCCAAGTCGCTCTCGGCAAACCACCTCTAACAATTGCGTTAAGGTGGTAATGTTGTCAGCAAGATGTTCGTTGATGTCGCTCGCCTCGGCTAAACGACGTACCGTCTCTACCCAATGCATATATTCTTCGATGTAAGTTTGTGTGAGTGTGAACCGCTAATGTAATCAAATCTTTGGGCTTTTTTGGAAATCAATTATCAATTATCAATTATCAATTATCAATTATCAATTAAGGATGTACTATCCAATTAACTCTAGCAAATACACTTTCAACCTTTTGCCACCTACATTTGCAGAATTCGTTTTGACCACGACTCACCATCCAACTCATTAGGGGATTGATTTTCGCTTTTGTAGATTCTTAACGGTTTTTTAAAATCTTAGCTATCATTTAGCCAGGACAATTCATGAATTGTCCCAACGAAAATAAACGAACATGAATGATAAATTAACGCGCTGCGATTGGGCGGAGGGTACTTTTGAGCAGTACATCCGCTACCACGATGAGGAATGGGGAGTTCCTGTTCATGATGATCGAAAGCATTTCGAATTCCTGATTTTGGAAGGAGCTCAGGCGGGATTGAGTTGGTCGACTATTCTAAAACGACGAGATGGATACCGAACAGCCTTCGCCAATTTCGATCCGGAGAAAGTCGCAAAGTTTGACGAAGCCAAAATTCAGGAATTGCTGCAGTTTGAAGGGATTATCCGAAATAAACTTAAAGTGCGTAGTGCGGTTTCAAACGCCCAACGTTTTCTGGAAATTCAACAAGAGTTCGGCAGTTTTGATGCCTACATCTGGGGGTTTGTGGATGGTAAAACCATCGTTAATCATCGGAAAAGCATGAGTGACGTCCCTGCCACTTCGCCCGAATCGGATGCCTTAAGTAAAGATCTAAAAAAACGAGGATTCAAATTCGTGGGCAGCACTATTATGTATGCGCACATGCAAGCTTGCGGTTTGGTGAATGATCATACTGTGGATTGTTTTCGGTTTGATGAGGTGTAGGATAGCTGTGAGGAGTGAGACGTGAGGTTTGAGAAGTGAGGTTTGAGAAGTGAGAAGTGAGAAGTGAGAAGATATAGCCGCTTTAAACCAACTGAATCTTTTTGAAGACGTCATCACGAGGAGACTTGGTTGATTAATTGTTCCGAATATTCTCGACAACGTGATCTCATGTATTTTGCCCCATTCTCAAGATTGCCACGTCTCGATGGCAATCACTGGATAAATTCGATGGTCCTTGTACTACCGATGAATTTTAAACATCAATGCCCTGTGCGAATTTATCCCCGACATACGGCGGTCGCTCTTTCCATCTCGCCTTTTCTCATCAATAATTCTAATGCTTTTTTTGAAGCCGTCATCACGAGGAGACTTGGTTGATTAATTATTCCGAATATTCTCGACGACGTGATCTCCTCGTCCGAGACTCTACCACTAGATTGCCGCGTCGATGCGTAACACATCGTATTCGTTATTCCCGGGCTCCTCACGATGACCATTTTCCCTCGTTACGAACGTCCACATTCGTAATGCTTACCAGAAGCCTGCCTGCTGGCAAAGGCAGGCTCCAACTTCCAATCTTTCTTGGTTGTATCAGCCATGTAGGTTGTTTTTTCTATGTACTTTTAGTTTAGCTACTACCTCACCCCGACGCTAATCACCAAAACTAAATGCGTCGATAATGCGGGACCAAAGTCCCTTCTTGATTATGAACGTGCTTTAACCTCGAACATAAACAAGCAAGGGTTTTAACCCTGCTATTTCAGGAAGAGAAATAATTTTTAGATTCTTAGAAAACTAACACAAGTGAAGCCACAGGTTGACTTAAATACCAATAATGTAGTCATCCAATCTATTCATGGGATTCCACCAAATTTTTTGTACTGAATTTAGTACATTAATCAAGACGATAAATAAATCATCCAATCATGTCTCATATTCAACTGGATCAAGATATACGATCGCTTTCCGATTTTCGAGCTAATGCTTCGGCCTTTATCGAACAAGTTAAATCTGAACGAAGACCACTTGTTATTACCCAACACGGTAAAAGTTCCGCAGTATTGATTGATGTGGAGGATTATCAAAAAATGTTGGACAAAATTCAGTTACTAGAAGAACTCTCTACTGCTCGCAAAGAATTAAATAATGGCGAAGGGTTAAGTCATGAAGAATTTATTCGTGAATTGAGAACTGAATTTTAAAGATGAAAATAATTTAGTCGCCCATCGCCAGATCTAAAACGCGAGAAATTCTCGAATACATTTCTAAAGATAATCCGGATGCCGCTTTAGCACTTATTGACCAAATCGAAGAGAAGGTCGAACATATTAAAGAGAATCCTGATGTAGGTAGAATATTACCCGAATTACATAATCAGAACATTCGGGAAATGGTTGTCCATAAACATTATGGAGTAATTTATGAGGTGTTTCAGAATTCGATCGAAATATTGACCATTCGGCATTTTCGGCAAAATTTCTCCGGTTCTAAACTATAAATCGTTGTTCGCCTAACAAGTATTCCCACAATTAATCAAAATCACATGCAAAAAGTAGTCGTATTGGTGGATGTTCAAAATGTGTATTACACCACCCGGCAAATTTATCGTCAAAATTTCGACTACAACGCTTTTTGGGCACAATGCACAGCAAATCGTGAGGTTATCAAAGCCATTGCTTATACCACCGATCGTGGCGATGAGAAGCAAAAGCAGTTTCAAAATATCTTGCGTGCAATCGGTTTCGAAGTAAAACTCAAACCATTTATTCAGCGTGCGGATGGTTCTGCTAAAGGCGATTGGGATGTAGGTATCACCATCGATGCGCTGGAATATGCGAATGATGCAGAAATTGTGGTACTTGTATCCGGAGACGGTGATTTCGCTTTGCTGGTAGATAAAATCCAAAACGATTGTGGCGCAAAGGTAGAAGTCTACGGCGTAGAAAAACTCACTGCCAACGCACTGATTCAAGCTGCTGCAAAGTATATACCTATCGCGGGTGAGTTACTTCTGCCAAAGAGATAAAGCTTTCATCAATTATCAATTATCAATTATCAATTATCAATTATCAATTAAAAGGATAAAACATCGATTTTTTTCTACACATAGTTATGTGTAATTTTACAATAAAAATCATGCCTACTAATTTAGCCATCGACGATAACCTGATTAACGAAGCCAAGCGCATTGGCAATCACAAAACTAAAAAGGCTGTGGTTACCGAAGCGTTGGAAGAATATATACAACGTAGAAAGCAGATGGAGATCGGCGGTCTTTTCGGCTCCATTGTTTACGAAGACGAATACGATTATAAAGCCGAACGGAAACGATCTTGAAAGTAATGGTTGATACAAGTGTTTGGTCTTTGGTTCTTCGCCGAAGTAGTTCAATAAACCTTGAATATCAAAACGTTCTGCAACAACTAATTTCTGATTATCGCATTCAGATGATTGGTCCAATTCGACAGGAATTACTTTCTGGAATTAAAGAATCACATCAATTTGAACTTTTGAAAGAGCGACTTGCCGCCTTTCCGGATTACCCAATTCAAACCAATGATTTCGAACTTGCAGCGGAGTTCTTCAATCAATGTAGAAAGAAAGGCGTTCAAGGTTCTAACACAGATTTTCTCATTTGTGCGATCGCAGCAAATAACGACTGGGAAATTTTTACTACCGACAAAGACTTCGATCACTTTCAGGCTTATTTACCTATTAACCTGTACTCGGTTTAAAACCGAAACGTATAACTCACTTTTACCACACCGGCCTGATTGATGGTTTCGTATCTACCAAGCGGGTTTTCTTCCCAATTGTGATTATATACCAAGAATAAATCGGAGCCGGGGGTTATGATCCAACGGAGTCGGTTATTCAGTCCGATTTCTTTGCTTAAATTATCATACTGAACATTTAGTGTCAGAAACAGCTCAGTGGAAAGGTCCCAAATCCCTTCAAAAAGAAATAAATTGGTATTGAAATCGCCTTCCGGAAGTCGAACCATACTTCGTTCGAAACTTGGAGTAATCTCAATTCCTGGAACAGGTCGCAATCGCATTCCGGCCTCGATTTCAGTATAAGTGCCCGACCAATACCCACCGTACTCAACTTCTAATTCTCCGGAAAGTTTTCTGAATTCTGCAGTTTCAATGCCAACTTCGGTAACCCAATTTGCATAATCTCCGGCAGGAATGATGATAGTTCCATCACGAAGAATATCGAAAGGCTCTTCCAACAACTCATAATTACGACCAACATCTACGGCTATTTGTTCACCGGATGAAAATTGAACCTCGCCAAGGGTAAACACTAAATCCTGAGTGAGCAGAGTGAAGTCTAAATCCATCAAATGTTCAAAGCGAAAACCCCACTCCACTTGTTCGATTACATTGCTGTTAGAAAACTGTGGAGCATATCCTATTGAGGGTTGCAATCGTCGGAAACCAACACGACGAGCAAATCCAACAGCTGGATCAAAAGCATCCCCAAATTCGCGATAAGAAACATGCCCAAACCATGGACGATTCGGGAAATTCAGACGTAATCCGCGTGAAGAACGATCCAGAAAATCAGATGATTCATTTAAATTTGAATTGGCATTGTGAAATACAAAAAATGCCTGAAATTGAAGGTTTTTATCCCCTAAAAAGGAAGAGGTAGCGAGCTCTAAATCTGAACCAAATGTTTGTAACCCTTCAGAAAAATCATTTTCTCCTAAGAATAATACATCTTCGGACCTTCGAGTGTAGATAAATCCAATCGTGCTTTCCGTTCCAATATTTCGTTTTACTCGAGCGACTGTAAAATTCTCAGCGCTATTTGTACCACTTTCTCTGGTTCGAACCTGTAAGAGTGCCAGGTTATTTTTTCCGACATTCCCCAACAATCGAGCGCCAAAAGTGATCGGAATCGGACTTCCTTCCTTCAAACCAATTCTTCGACTGAAATATGGATCGATTCCACTGCTTGGCGCGAATGAATAAATATTCGCTCCCTCAAGAAAGAAATCGCGTTGCTCGGGAAAGGCGATCGCAAAGCGGGATAGATTCACTTGCCGCTGATCCACTTCTGCTTCCGCAAAATCGGTGTTAAAGGTTAGTGAAGCTTTTAAACTCGGCGTAATACTATAATTGATATCTACCCCGGCATCCGGACTTATTTCGGTGGATGAACTTGCTCCTTCAACATCTTTATTTGCACTCATTATCCCAAAGGGCACCACTTCTAAGCCCAAGCCTTGCGAAACATCCTCTAAACCGGTAAGCATTCCGGCATTTTGTGGTCGTGCAAGCCCTTGATTTCGTCGAAACCCGGTCCATAGTGCGGTTTCATTTTTTCTGCGGATAACACGCATGAAGTTCACGCCCCATTGCGAGCTGTTCTCGTCAAAATTAAGCGAACTGAAAGGGATTTTAATCTCCGCTGACCAGCCAAATTCTCCGATATAAGTTCTCGCATCCCAGATTCCATCCCAACTCAGATTGATCCCTCCACCCTGACCGGTACTCACCAATCCATCCGTTCGCATCCCGTTTGGGTTGATCTCCATGAAATAAGCATTCCGTTGATCGTTGAAGGTGTCGAAAATCCACACAAACCGTTCATCTGCCGTAATCCGCTGATCCCTTCGTTTCTGAAACGCTTTAATTTGATCGGGTTCGCTGTCGAATAAAATCACTCCGATGTACAAATTCTTATCATCGTAAGCGATGCGGACTTCCGTTTTTTCCGTAGCCGGATCACCTTCTATTGGTGCTTGTTGCCGAAAGCCGGTTGCTGTAGGAATGCTTTGCCAAAACGATTCATTTAATTGCCCGTCGAATCTGAAATCAAGCTGCTCGCTGTTACTAAGCTTCACCGTTTGAATGCTCTTATCAACCGAACCATCGCTTTGAAAAGCGTACAGTTTTTGGATGTTCATCAACAGGAAAAACAAAAGAAAGACAAAACTGATCAATCGAGATGAATTCATACCTGAATGGCTAGCTTGGATTTTGTACATGAAAATAATCGACATCCGCACTCTCAATAGTAAAATTTTGTGACCACTTGGGTTTTGGTTAATGGTTATTGGTTATTTGAGTTCCAATATTCAATTGTTCATCAGAGTTCATCTGTTCTCAAAATCTTCTACATTCTGCCCATGCAAAATCAATCTACTTCTTTTCAAAACGAGAAATTACCACGTCAACTGGGCATGTGGGGAATCTGGCTGTTGGTTGTAAATGGCTTAATTGGCGCGGGAATTTTCGGTTTACCTAGCGGAGCTTCCGCACTTGCCGGCGATTACAGTGTGTGGGTATATGCCATTTGTGCTTTGTTGATGCTCCCTGTGATCCTCAGTTTTGCCGAAGCAGGCTCTTACTTTCGTGGAACCGGCGGCCCCGTTCGATATGGAACCGAAGCTTTTGGTTCGTTCATCGGTTTCCAAAGTGGTTGGCTGTACTACATGGCCCGGCTCATTTCATTCTCGGCTAACTCTGTACTTCTGGTGGAAAGCATTGGTTACTTTTTTGCTCCGGCGGGAGAAGGAGTCGGTCGTTTAATTGCGCTGGCTTTGGTTTGTGGCGGACTCACTTTCGTTAATGTACTCGGCTCGGTAGAATCTATTCGATCGCTGGCAGTTTTTACCGTGATCAAATTTTCTGTATTGATTTTATTGGTTTTTGGTGGCTTGGTGATGTTGGGATCAGAAGTAGTTCCAAGTTTTGCACAAACCGCTCCTTCTTTTACTGATCTTGGCGCGGCTACTCTTTTGCTAATCTATGCATTTGTTGGATTTGAAGGTGGAGTCGTTCCTGCCGGTGAGACTAAAAACCCCGAAAAGGACATGCCAAAAGCGTTGATTCTAGGCTTAGTCTCTATCGTGATTTTATACATGCTGATACAACTGGTTGCCGAAGCCGCTGTTCCAGATTTGGCTTCTTCTGAATCACCGTTACTGGATGCTTCATCTGCTCTTTTTGGTGAATTTGGAGCCATTATTCTGATGATTGGTATCGTTACTTCAGTAACTGCGAATTTGATGAGTAACATGTTCTCATCCCCACGATTAACCTATGCACTGGCTTTGGATAAATCGCTGCCGGGCTGGTTTGGCAAGGTTCATCCCAAACTACTTACTCCTTCAAATTCGGTTCTCTTTTTTGGTGGGATTGCCTTTATTGGCGCTGCGATGAGCTCATTTACCGTGCTTGCAGCCATGACAGTTTTATCACGTTTGTTTCTCTATATCATTACTTGTGCTGCAATTCCAAAACTTCGATCGAAGTTTAAATCCGAAAATAGCTTTGTATTGAAAGGCGGCTTTTTGATTCCCATTTTGGGAATCATAGCCTGTGTTTGGCTGATGTTTCAAGTCAGCTTTACCAACATTTGGATGACGGTATTGTTTATTGTTATCGGCAGTGGGTTATACTGGATAGGTAAAAGAAATTAGGTGGCTGAATTTATTCCTAATTCCTAATTAGAGAATATTACTACCGAGAATATAGATTCCCATCACGACTAGAAAATAGCCGAAGCCTTTTTTCAACATCTTTTGAGGCACATATCGGCCAACTCTACCGCCAACAAAACTACCAATAATTCCAACCACGGTAAAAATGCCGAGAAGCTCCCAATTTACGTCAAGACTTTCCGATTTAAGCACATCGAGGTATTTGTAAAAGCCCAAACTGCTCTTCGCTGCAATAATAAAGAGGCTAGTTCCTACGGCTACTCTCATATCAAGTCCGGCCACGAGTACTAGAGCGGGGATAATCAGAAATCCGCCACCAACGCCTACCAAACCGGTAATCACGCCAACAACCAACCCTTCAGCAATCAGTACATATTTTGAGACATTGAATTTCTTTTCCGGATTTGCTGTGCCACTACTTTTAATCATCATGCCAGCAGCCAGAATCATTACCACAGCAAAAATCAACAATTGTGTATTTCCGCTTAGATAGCTAGATAAAGCGGCACCACCATAAGTTCCGGCCATGCCCGGTATTCCAAAAAAGATGACACTCTTCCAGTCAACTTCTTTCCGAATAGCATATGGAATCATACCAACCATACTAATTGCTGCAAC
This sequence comes from Balneolaceae bacterium, assembly GCA_034669965.1. GTDB lineage: Bacteria > Bacteroidota > Rhodothermia > Balneolales > Balneolaceae > HXMU1420-13. Next base: position 328,527 of record JAXMOK010000001.1, read on the forward strand.
GATTCCAAGCGATTCTGCGATCGCGACTTTTTCCGGTTCTCCTACTAGATAAATAAGTACGGGTACTGTTAAAATGGAACCACCGGAGCCAAGAAGCCCCAGTGAAATTCCGATTAAAAGTGCACCCAAAAGAGCCCAAAACATATTATGCCTGTACCAATCGGTTGGTACGCTCTAACCAAGGCTCCACTAAATCATCTACATAAAATACAGTATGGCCTTTTCTTTCTAAAAGTGAGCTCGCCGCGGAAGCCCGTGCTCCTGATTTGCAATGCACAATAACCGGCTGTTCGGCGGGTACTTCATCCATTCGATCTAGCAAGCGAGTATGCGCAATATTGATTGCTCCTTCGCCATGACCTTCGTCATATTCGGTTTTCTTACGAACGTCTAACAAGGTATAACCACCTTTTTGCATCAGTTCATCAACCTGATTGAAATTTACCGTTTCGGTTGATTCCAAATCTAAGCCGCTGTCGATTAAATCGGCAGGAGTTGCAAATCCTTTGATGTTATCAAGCCCAATTCTAATCAAATCTACTACGGCTTCATCCAATTTCGACTCATCGATGATGAGGTAGATATCCTGTTCATCAGTCACATATGAACCCGCAATGGTATTGAAGGTTTTGTTCATGATGGCAAGAATGGAACCTTTCAAATGTCCCGACATATACTCGGTACGATTTCGTGTATCGATAACAACTGCATCATCGCCATTTGTAGCATCAACAATCTCTGAGATTGCCATATGCTTTGGTTTAGGCAGATCACCAAGAACTCTTGGACCTAGTTTATTGTCGCGCTTCATGCGAGCAAAGTATAACGGTGGTTCGGGTTGACCATCTAAAATAAAATCAACAAAACTCTTTTCGTTGATGGCAGATGCAATCGATTGATTGAATTTCTGCTCGTATCCAACCGTTGATTTTGGCACAGCTCCAAGTGCTTTTCCGCATGCAGAACCGGCTCCATGTCCGGGCCAAAGCTGTAAATATTCCGGTAATGCTTTAAACTTCTCCAGACTTTTGTACATCACTTTTGCTGAGCCTTCCATAGCACCGGCTTGACCGGCAGCTGTTTCCAGTAAATCAGGTCGACCTACATCCCCAACAAATACAAAATCTCCTGATAGTATCCCCATGGGTTGGTCAGTCGAAGCACCATCCGTAACTAAATAGCTCACATGTTCGGGGGTGTGCCCGGGGCTATGCACGGTAGTAAACTTGATGTTTCCAATGTTGAATTCATCGCCGTCTTTCAGTAATTGATAATCGTAATCGCTATTAATGATGTACTCGTATTTCCAATCTGCATCCCCTTCGTCCGACACATACACTTTCGCTCCTTTTTCGGCGAATTCTCTTACTCCAGACAGGTAATCGGCATGGATGTGTGTTTCTGCAACGGCAACAATTTTCAATCCTTGTTTTGCTGCAATTTTTTCGTAGCGCTCGATATCTCGCATCGGATCAACAACGATGGCTTGTCCATTTCGCTGGCAACCGATTACATATGCATATTGCGCTAATTTCTCTTCAAATATTTGTTCAAAAAACATCTTCTTATCCTAGTAAATTTTAAAAATTAGTGAGGGAGTTTGATTTGCAAAACCCCATAAACCCCTGCCCCGGCAATGGCGGCTAACAAAGGCACAATAAAAATCAAATAACCTGTCCCGATTAAAGCGTATAACGGTCCCGGGCAAGCTCCAACAATCGCCCAACCTAGCCCGAATAATGTTCCACCAATAATATAACGGGTTGTTAGGGTATTATCCTTAGGTTTAATCGAAATTTCGTTGCCTTCAATGTCTTTGATATTCCATCTTTTGATGATCTGCGTTCCGATAAGACCCACCAAAATGGCTGATCCAATTACGCCGTACATGTGAAACGCATCGAACAAAAACATCTCTTGAATGCGAAACCACGATACTACTTCTGACTTGATCAGAATAAATCCAAATGCAATTCCTGCTGCTATAAATCTCATATCTCTCTTAGTTTAAAATGATTGGTAGAAGGAAATAGGTACTGATAATACCGCCTATGAAAAACCCTATTACTGCAATCAGTGAGGCTTTTTGAAGCGTTGCCAATCCAGTAATGGCATGTCCTGATGTACACCCTGAGGCATATCGTGTGCCAAATCCAATTAATAATCCGCCCAGCACCAACATGATTAATCCCGGTGCAGTACCAAGAACTTCCCAGTTGAACAACTCAGCTGGAACATATCCACTGAAGTTAGTGATACCCAGTCCTCTTAAGTGAGATACGGTACTTTCGGCTAGTTGAATAGTGTAACCTTCGGGCGTAAAAAACGAGGCCAACACGCCTCCAAGGATAATTCCCAGTGAAAGTTGAAGGTGCCATTTTCCTTTTGTTTTCCAATCGTAATCGAAATAAGGAAATTTTTTAGGTAACACCGCAGCACACATGTGCTGAAAACTCGATGAAATTCCGAACGTCTTGTTGCCTACAATCAAAAGTAGTGGCAGGGTTAGCCCGATTAACGGACCTGCAACATACCAAGGCATAGGTTGTGATAAATAGTCTAACATTGTTTGTGTGATGTTTGATTTTTTGTTGCTCAAGTATAAGAAGATGTATTAACTTGTTACAACATGTTATAACAAGAAGAACACCAAACCATTTTGATTGATTCCAGCATTCCACGACATCAGCAAATAGCTGATCACTTACGTAACGAAATATCCACCGGTGAATTTAGTGCCGGCGACAAGTTACCATCCGAAAAACGATTATGCGATTATTTTAAAGTGAGTAGAATTACCGTTCGGCAGGCTATGAAGTCGCTCGAAAACGATGGATTGATTTATAAAAAACAAGGTCTGGGCGCTTTTGTTCGGGAAGAACCTGCAACTCCAAACCTAGTTCAGCTTACCGATTTTAATGAGGATATGCGGCGGGCTGGGCTAAATAGTTCTTCTAAATTAATTTGGCATGGCAAAGTTGACGGTGATGAACGCATCAACACCATTTTAGAAATTCCGCCTGAAAAAGCATTAATGCGTTTGGATCGAATTCGCTATGCCAATCAGACACCGGTGGCATTCGATAAAACATGGCTTCCTATTAGTTATGGCCATTTGTTGCTTGATCAGGATTTAGAGCAACGAACCATTTACGAGATTCTTGAAGACGAGTACGACATCCCCATAAAAGCAGGACGGTATTCCATTACTGCTTCTTTGGCAACTGCTGAAATTTCAAAACATCTGAATTTGAATGAACTCGATCCAATTCTGGAGATCAATCGTTGTTCAAGAACGATTGGTGGGAAAAAGGTGTATTTCCAGACCCGTTTTAATAATCCGAAGCACATAAATTATGAGATGGAACTCTTTCGTTCTGATACAGAAGAAGGCAGCTCAAAAAATGGACTTCCACTCAAAGAATTTTGCCCAAAATTTAAGTTCTGAATGCGTTTCCTTCGGGTAAATTAATTCAGATATTAACATCAACAAAAACAATTAAACATCTTACCAAAGCGCATGAGAATATTGGCCAGTAAGCTACTTTGTCTTCTTTTGATAGTAGCCTTTCAAACTCAACTTGCACATGCTCAGTCTCTCGATGAATTCGAAAAGAAAGTAACCGAATTTACTTTAGATAATGGGCTTCATTTTATAATCATTGAACGTCATGACGCTCCGGTGGTGAGTTTCTACACCCAAGTTAATGTGGGTGGTATCGACGAGCCGGTTGGCAATACCGGAATTGCACACATTTTTGAACACCTTGCTTTTAAAGGCGACCATTATGTAGGAACTACCAATTGGGAAGAAGAGAAGAAAGTAATTGACCAAATGGATGATGTGTACAAAGCTTGGTTGTATGAAAAATATAAGCCAAACCCGGATACCGCATTTATGGCCGTTAAGTGGGCCGAGTTTGAAGCGCTTCAAGAAGAAGCAAAACAATATGTAGTGAACAATGAGTTCTCGAAAATAATCGACCGAAATGGTGGTGTTGGAATGAATGCCAGCACTAGTTGGGACAAAACCGATTATTTCTACAGCTTGCCATCAAACAAAGTTGAGTTATGGTTTAGCCTTGAGTCATCGCGATTTATGGAACCCACTTACCGTGAGTTTTACGTAGAAAAAGAAGTAGTTCGCGAAGAGCGTCGTATGCGAACCGAATCTAATCCGACAGGACGTCTCATCGAGGACTTTTTTGCTGTTGCTTATTCTGCTCATACTTATGGACGCCCGATTGTAGGTTGGAATTCCGACATTACAGCTACCACTATCGAAGATGCACACGAATTTTACGAAACCTACTATGTGCCCAGTAACATTACTTTCGGTATAGCTGGAGATGTTGACCCCGATCAAATGAAAGAATTTGCTGAAGAATACTTCGGCAATTTCAGAGGAGAAGGTAAAGTTGCACCTCCGGTAACTACAATTGAGCCGGAGCAACGTGGAGAACGACGGGTTGTACTAGAAGGAAGTGCCCAACCAATCTTAATAATAGGTAACCATACGGTATCAGGAAATCACCCGGATTACGAAGCGCTTGATTTATTAGGTAGAGTTTTAAGCTCTGGTCGAACATCCATTTTATACAAAAAATTGGTTGAAGAAGAACAGCTAGCTTTGCAAGTTCAAAACATTGCCGGAATTCCGGGCACCCGCTATTCTGGATTGTTCATTACGCTCGGTGTACCAAATCAGGGTGTAGAATTAGACACTTTAGAGCAAGCAATTTATACCGAATTTGAAGCAGCAAAAGAAGGATCGATTACAGCTGAACAACTAGAACGAGTAAAAACCAATTTAAGAGCTTCTACTATTCGAGGGTTAGCCAACAATACCGGTTTAGCTATGAGCTTTGTAAACACCCACGTAGAACGTGGTGATTGGAGAGATGTATTTAATCGACTTGAGCGATACGAAGCCGTTACCCTCGAGGATCTGCAACGCGTCGCAAAAGAATATCTAACTAAGAAAAGCCGAACCGTTGCTCGCAACGAGAACGTTGACTCCTGATTTATCCAAGATTTTAATTATAAAGTAATGACTATGAAACGCACACTATTAACAGTATGTATGATTTTAATCTCGGTATCGGCGCTGGCACAAAAGCGTTATGACGAGATTAAATATCCCGAGCTAAATGAATTTGAAAAAGCAAAAGTTGAAGAATTTGCTCTCGATAATGGTATCACTTTCTATTTGGTGGAAGACAAAGAGCTACCACTAATTCGAGTCAATGTTCTGGTAAAAACGGGAAGCTTATTAGAGCCCATGGAAAAAACTGGACTTGCAGGAATGACCGGGCAAGTTATGCGAAATGGTGGATCCGAAAATTACCCGGCCAACGAACTTAACTTGTTGCTGGAAGATAAAGCTGCATTTATCAGCACTTCTTTTGGTATGGGTTCGGCAAATGCCAGCATGAATGTACTTAAAGAGGACTTCGATGATTTAGTACCCGTTTTTGTGGATGTAATTCGAAACCCGGCTTTTCCACAAGACAAAATTGATCTAGCTAAAACACAGCTAAAAACAGGCATTTCAAGACGAAATGACGAGCAAGCTCAGATTGCTAATCGCGAGTTTTTTAAGTTGATATATGGCGATAACAATCCATACACCAGCCAAATTGAATACGCTACTATCGACGCGATTACACGTGAAGATCTCGTTGAATTTCACAAACAAGCGTTTACCGGTAACAACATGATGATTGGTGTTATCGGCGATTTCGATACACGCGAAATGAAACGTAAACTCGAAGCGGCTTTCGGAAACATCGAGCCGGGTTCAGAAACGAATCTTATCTACCCGGAAGTGGATTACAACTATCCTTCAACTGTGAACCTGGTTGACAAGCCGGATGTAAATCAGAGCTACATTTTTGCCGGACATATAGGTGGACTTCGTGAAAATCCTGATTATGCCGCGCTTCAGCTGATGAACGAAATACTTAGTGGTGGATTTTCTGGTCGTCTTTTACAAACTGTGCGATCAGATCTGGGTCTTGCGTATGCAGTGTTTGGCAGTTACTCAAGCAACATCAATTATCCCGGTGTATTTTATGTTGGCGTAATGACCAAGAGCTCAACTACAGCAGAAGCGATCGATGCCATGCTGAACGAAGTAGAAAAACTTCAGGTAGAATCAGTACCACAAGCAGAACTTGAAGAAGCCAGAGAGCGCATGTTGAACTCTTTGATTTTTCGTTACGACAGCAAGAATAAGATCTTAAATCAACGTCTAAATAACGAGTATAACGGCTTACCAGATGATTATTTCGATGAGTATGTTGAACAACTTAGAACGGTATCAAGTGCCGATATTCAACGCGTAGCTAAAGAGTATTTACAACCGGATCAGGTTCAGATATTAGTTGTAGGTAACAAAGCTGAAATCGGCGACCAACTATCAAAATATGGTACTGTAAACGAAATCGACATCGAAATCCCATTACCTGATTCCGGCGAAGAAGAAGTTGCCGGCGACGCTGCTGCTGGCAAGGAGTGGTTGAATAAAATGGCAGATGCTATTGTAGAACCGGGAACCGATATCTCCAGCATTTCTGTAAAAACCCAAACTATACAAGATTCTCCGATGGGGAGTATGACGGTTGGTAACGATGCAGTTATCAATTACGATGAAATCAGCATGATGGCAAACCTAACCACTCCGCAAGGCGAAATTGAAATGGAGCTTAAAAACGGCAACGGTGTAATGAAAATGATGGGACAAGAGCAACAACTCCCGCCAATGATGACCAAGCCGATGTTTAATGAAATCAAAAATAGTTACTTGAACATTTCTCTTAAAAAAGATCAATTTTTGGCCGAATATTTAGGCACCGAAGAGGTTGAAGGTAAAGAGTATGGAGTTTTAAGAGTTGATGGTGAAAACACCGTTACTTTTTTAATTGATCCCGACACCGGACTTCCCTTCCTTTCCAGAACCAACGATATGAATCCTCAAACGGGAGCATTCGCCACTAACGAAACTCGTTACTCAAACTGGCAAACAAACAACGGTTTAACGTATGCACACTCAACGGTAAGTTTCTCAGATGGAAATAAAGTCTCTGAAACTACCACGGAGTCTGTTTCGATTAATTAAAAAAGCCTTACTTCTTTTTCGAATTCAAAAGCCGATAATTATTTGTCGGCTTTTGTTCTTTATAGCCGTTTTCATTAAATACTAGAAAAAATATTTGATCATGGAAGTTTGGGACAAAGAATATCCTACCTCGTCGGAATATGTGAATTTTTACACCGGTTATGTTGAATTGGTTGATAAAGGAAATATAATCAACATTCTGAATGCCCAGATGCACGAGCTGTACACCTTAATCAACACCGTGCCCGGCGATAAAGCTTTTTATGCCTATGCACCTGACAAATGGACGTTGAAAGAGGTAATCGGACACATGATAGAAACCGAACGCATGTTCAGCTTTCGGATTATGGCGATCAGCCGTGGAGAGAAGCAAGCTTTACCCGGCATGGATCAGGACGAGTATATGGCCAATAACAATTACAATTCCAGAACGCTTGCCAATCTTTCAAATGAATATTTAGCAGTTCGGGTGTCCACTATCCATTTGCTAAATAACATGACCAAAGAGATGATAAATCAGAAAGGGAATGCGAGTGGGTTTGATTTTACCGTGCGAGCGCTAGCCTTCATCATTGCCGGGCATGAACGCCATCATATGAATGTGATCAGGGAAAAATATCTTACAGACTAGGCCGCTCTCTCAGCCTGTTTTTGTAGCCCTTTTGCGATGATCTTTGCCACCAAATCATACTCGTCAGATATTTCTGAAACGGCTAACGCTTTTCCATTTTTAAGCCAGTTACTAACAGTTTGATTAAACCCTTTGCCGATTGAATAAACAATATGAGCTCCCATAGGTTCTAGGGCCGCTGCATTACACAATTGCTCATATTGGTTTTTGATGGGAATTGTGAGCAGTTTCTTTCCCAAAAACATGGTTTCTGAGGTAGTTTCAAATCCCGTTGAAGAAACAACACCCAAACATTGTTCGATGCTTTCTAAAAAGGACTCTTTTCCAACCGGACGAACCCACACATTCCTTTTTCGATATTCATGTTCGCACCCCGGGGCAAAAATGTGCCATTCCACTTCATTATTATTCTGAAAGATAGTGCTCAAAAAATTGTGGTCGTACGCCGGTAAATACACTGTTACATGACCACCACTACTTGGGTTGAGTTCTTTAATCTTACGACGGATAATGGGCGGTTCGATAAAATCATCGTATCGCTGATAATGAGACCCTACCGCTTCAGTAAATGGCGCGAAATGCTTTAAAACACCTTCAGCAACCAACGATTTACGTTCCGGTCGGGGAACCAAATTTGATGCAAACGCCGCTTGATGACTGATGGCTACACATGGCATATTTGCTTGTTGAGCTGCCCAAGCTGTCACAGGCTCAAAATCGTTGATCACAAAATCGTAATCTTGCAAAGGAAGCGAATTTAAGTCTTTGAGAAAAGTAAAAGGATGCACATTTCGTGCAGTTTCCAAAAAATCGACACTGCCGTTACTATCGTAGGTTAGGCTAATTCCACGTTTTTTAAACCGGATGGCTCCATCCAAATCCATATGGAAATTATATCCACTGATGAGTACATCCACTTCGGCAAATTCTCGCAATGCCGGCAATACCACCCGAGCTCTTGTTATGTGTCCGTGCCCAGTGCCTTGTACGCCGTATAGAATTTTCATCCTAGTTTTAGCTTTGAGTTCACCCTGTGCGGCGGCATCATTCGAGTGATCTTAGAATTATCTTTTAACATCACATCACGATCGTATTTGTACAAATTCCATTCGTTGCCATCGTATTCAAGAGCGGTTAGGTTTTCAACCCAATCGCCGGAATTCATGTAAATCACACTGCCCTTCTCGTTTTCGTAACCACTAATTTTTGGCTGATGAATATGACCACACACTACGTAATCGAAACCTTCATCTATGGCCAATTCCATCGCGGTAACTTCAAAATCGTCAATAAAATTAACAGCTGTTTTTACGCTGTCTTTTATCTTTTTTGATAATGAAATCTTTCCGTATCCGAATTTTTCGGATAATTTATTCACCCATCGGTTTAGCAAAATCAACAGTTCGTAGCCTTTACCACCAAGCTTGGCTAACCACTTAGAATACTTCATGGTTACATCAAAAATATCACCATGAAAAAACCACACTTTTTCACCGTTCATCTCAAGTACTAGTTTGTCGCGAATATAAAGCGGCCCTAATTGCAGGCTTGATACTTTTCGTAGGGTTTCGTCGTGGTTTCCGGTTAGATAAAATATATCTACGCCGTTGGTCATCATATTAATCAGCGTTCGAATTACGTGCATGTGCGATTCGGGCCAATAGTATTTTTTGAATTGCCACATATCCACGAAATCCCCATTCAGGATTACGCGCTTTGGCTCGATGGAATTTAAATACTGCACCAATTCAATGGCGTGGCAGCCTACCGTTCCTAAATGAACATCGGAAATTACAACGGTATCTACTGTTCTTTTCATAGTCTGTACTGATATTTCGCCCAAAGTTCTCACTTCAATGTTAAGCCACTATGCTCTGTATGTTAATTTTTGGTAACAATGCGCTTATTTTTTGATCTCGAAAAAAGTGACTTACATTCTGATACACTAACCACAGAATTATGGCCGAAGCTTCAGCAAAGAAAATTGTACACATTCATTTACCAAAAGATGAACCATTTCAAACGCACCTTACTGCCGGTGAACATCAGCTTATTGCAGACGAGCCTAAATCGGTAAAAGGAGGTAGAAATACAGGACCTGATCCTTATGATCTTTTGCTGATGGCCTTGGGTTCTTGCACAGTTATGACCATGAAAATGTACGCTTCACAGAAAGGTTGGCCTTTGGAAGATGCATATGTTGAATTACGCCATGCAAAGAGCCATAGTACCGATTGTGCTAATTGTGAAAAACCTTCCTCCAAGATTGATAAAATTGAAAAAGAGGTAATTCTAAAAGGTGATTTGTCGGATGAGCAAAAGGATAAATTAATCGAGATCTCGAAGAAATGCCCGGTTCATAAAACCTTGCTTTCAGATATCGAAATAGAAACCATTCTTGGCACTATTTAATTAAAGTCATGCTCTTGTTTTCGATTCGTCTACCGGCTTGCAAACGATACACGTAGGTTCCACTTGGTAAATCAGAAGCGTCAAAAAAGAGGCTATGATTCCCTGCTTGTACTTTTTGATCAACCATGGTTCGGATTAAACGCCCTTGCACATCAAACACCTGCAAACGAACCGCCGTGGATTGTTGAAGAATAAATGAAATGGTTGTTGCCGGGTTAAACGGATTCGGATAATTCTGATGCAATTGAAAAGATATCGGCCTTATAGCAGATTCGTTCTTAACTGTATTCGGAACATCTAAAAACGGTACTTTTTCGTGATCACTGCCTAATGCTTCTTGAGCATCTTCCTCACTAATTCCGAACCAATCGCACAGTAACGTAAGGTAAACTTGCCGGAAATCGTGTTCATGAATCAGATTATCGTATTCGTCCAGATTGTCTTCATCCAGTTTCGGATCTTCTCCGATTAATCCACCTTGAACAGAATCCCCAAAAACGAACAATGGCGCAGCTGTACCGTGATCAGTACCGGCAGCTCCATTACTGAAAACGCGCCGGCCAAACTCTGAAAAGGTTGCGATCAGTACTTCTTCCGATCGACTATCGGCGGCCATATCGTTGTAGAAATCACTCACGGCAGTACTCAACTCGGTAAGTAAAGCGGTGTGGTCGTCTAATTGATTGGCGTGCGTATCAAAGCCGTCGAGGCTTACCAGAAATATTTTGGTGCCTAAATTTCCTTTGATCAATCGGGAAACGATGGAAAGGCTTCTTCCCAGATTCTCGGATTTAAACTCCACTCGATTTGAGCTTTCGTCGTAGGCATTTTTGATGGCTTCCGCATATCTGAACGAATTATTTGCTTGGATTCTCATAAATCGCATTTCATCGCCGTAAACCGTTTCGGGCAGGTCATCCATCGAGTAAATTACGCCGTTTTCTACCAGGTATTCCAAAATTCCAACATCGTTCAGCGTCATCCCCATATCCAACGCATCACCTTTAAAAAGCAATGACGATGCCCCACCAATTTGTACAGCAAGCGGATTATTTGGTGGATCATCAACAAAATCGGGGTTTTCGTTGGCCAGATGTCGCCCTAACCATCCGGTTTGCAAATATTCGTCGTGGTCACTGCCACTTAGCCAAATATCGGTGGAGCGAAAATGCGAAAGATCACCACTAGGATAACCTACACTTTGGATAACACCCATTTTGCCTTCTTCCCAAAGTGGTATCAACGATTGCATGGCCGGGTTCAACCCCATTGTGTCGGATAAACTCAATGCATCCTGCTTTGATACAGATATATCACCCCGATAATTGTAATACAGATCGTTTTCGACAGGAACTACAGTGTTCAAGCCATCATTTCCACCATTTAGTTGGATGAGAACCAACACTCGATCGGTTTCTAGTCCGGCAAGCTTTCGAAATAAAGAGGAACTTTGGAGTGCCTGAACCGGCGTGTTCCCTAGCACAAATGCACTGCCGGCAGTAAATAGGCCAAGCCGGCGAATGAAATCTTTGCGACTGCATAAATCGTGGTGTTCGTGGTGGTGGTATCCATCAGCAATGCTGCTTCCTTTAAATCTTTTCATGAAACTGCTCCTCTACATTAACTGATATTCCGGAAGTTGCCGCAAATGAGCCAGCAGACCCAAAACACGCCAATATGCACCGCTGTTATTAATATCCCACTCGTAATCCGGGATGCCCGCAAGCAGTATACCCGGCAGTTGATTGCGTTCTGTTTCAGGCAAATCCACCGCAATCATATATTCTGCTAAATCGTATGCTAATTGATAGGGATCTCCAGCATTAGTCATTCCTTTTGCGATAGCTATCGGATCGATGCCATAAACGTCATCGTTGTGATACAAATTAGCGAGCGTAAAATTCCATCTTTTGGGCAAGGTTGTAGTGGAAATCCACGATCGATATCCCGGCCAACCGGCTACATTAACAGGACTCAATAAAAACTGACCTAACTCGAATAGTTGATACGGTTGCCAGCCTCTCAGATCGCCTGCAACATCTTCGCCAGTTTCAATTTGCATCCCCAGCATATACTCAACAGGGCTTTTAATCATCGCTCCCAGAAAATCAGCATCAAAAAAATGCTCACTTTTCAGTAGCGTTCGAATTACCGGTTCCAGTTCAAATCCTTCGTTGATAAAAAGTTGAGCTAGCTCATTTATGATGACTTCATTTGGCGTTTCGTACACAAAACATTTGTAGATTTTTGTGCAAATGAAACGTGCGATTTCTTCTGTTCGCTCTTTAAAAATGATGTCTATGGTTCGGGAATAATTAAAACGTCCTTTTCTACCAAAAAATTCTTTGGTTCCACCGTCATATAAATCAACATTAAAGTGCGCGGTAAGTTGATTCCAATTGAACCAATACCCGGTTAAAGCTCGCGCCATTTCCCGAACATCATCTTCGGTGTAGTTTCCAATCCCCATCGTAAAAAGCTCTAACAGCTCTCGGGCATAATTCTCGTTGGGGTTTCCTACTCGATTTTCCACCCCATCCAGATAAAAAAGCATGGCATCTTCTTCACCAATGTCGTGCACAAAGGTTTTGAAATTGCCCAAAGCATGTGAACGAAGTGCCGTAACATATCGATACGCCATGGGAGCATGCTCATATTTACCGATCTCGGTTACAAAATGATTATGCCAAAATAAGACCATTTTCTCGCGAAAGGGGTGCGCCTTCATCAACTCAGTCCAATCAGTCTGATACTCAATATATCGGAAATAATTATCCTCGAAATATTGCAAAATGGCTTCGTCACCTTGGTTCCATGGCGGTTTAGCATCAACCCATTCGGGCGCTTCCGGCATGGGAGCGTTCAATGCATCATCAATTAAACGATCTATCAATGCCATTGGGTTTTCATCCAGCAACGAATTTATTTCTGAAAAATGAGCGCCAAAGCCCATTCTGCACATTACATGATTTACTCTTTTTTTATTCCAAGGCATATCCTCAGTTGGGATATATTCTGCCAAACTCGTCGAAAGTCCTTTCGCTCGTTTGTTGGGCGAGAATGCTTTACGCTTTTCTCTGGGCTGATGAATTTGTTTTACTTTCTCGTGCGAAAGATCATTTTCAAACATAAACTGCTCGTTATCTGGAAACTGTTATAATAAGAGCAAATTTTTCGTGATTTGCTACAACTTGACGATCCGCAATAATTTGGTAACCTTTAATGCGTTATGGGTCATACATTAAAAAACCGGGTATGAAGTCAGCATTTTCTTTTTTGTTCCTCTCTATATTTCTAACAAGCTGTACCATGTTCAATGGCTTGTTCGAAGAACCCAATCGCCTTTGGATTGAAGTTGCATCCGCCGAACGGCAATGTATCCCGCCAGATTACACTTCACTAGAAGATGCTATCAATCAACTTGAGGATAAGGGAATTGAAGTTTTTGATAAGGATGAAGTGAATCTTGTTGTTTGCCGTGCTTGCTCCTGCCCAACCGGAACTATTTATAGGGCCTACATCAACGAATCCGATTTGGACGATGCCGAAGAATTAGGATGGAGATACATTCCCGACAGAGAAAACTAAATTAGCACCACACTTCGCCGATCTCTTTTCTATATTCGACAAAAAAGTTTTTGATGACGACAGAAGAAGTAATTAGTACCATTCGTGAATTACCGACGAACTACGTCAAATTTGGGGTTTTTGATATTGATGGAGTGCTTCGGGGAAAGCTCATCAGCAAAGAAAAATTTCTTAAAGCGATCGAATCAGGAGTAGGTTTTTGCAATGTGATTTTCGGCTGGGATGTCAACGATCAATGCTACAAAAACACTGAAGTTAGTGGTTGGCATACCGGCTATCCTGATGCATTTGCTACCATCGATCCTGCAACTTATCGCAACATTCCCTGGCAAAATAACCAGCCATTTTTTCTAGCTGATTTTGAATCTGCACCCGAAATAGCGGATGTTTGTCCTCGCACTTTGTTAAAGCATATCCGGAAAGAGGCCCTGGAATTGGGATTTCAACCTAAATTTTCTTCCGAATTTGAGTGGTTTAATTTTGCTGAAACTCCCCGATCTTTTCATGAAAAAAATTATCAATATCCAACGCCACTCACTCCGGGAATGTTTGGTTATTCCGTCCTCCGGTTTTCGCAACAGTTCGATTATGTGGATCAATTGTTTAATCAGCTTTATGAATTTGGGATACCGCTTGAGGGATTGCATACCGAAACCGGCGACGGTGTGTACGAAGCCGCTATTTCGTACGACGATATTCTGATTTCAGCAGATCGAGCTGCCTTATTTAAAACCGCGGTTAAAGAAATTGCCCACAATCACGAAATCATGCCAAGTTTTATGGCCAAATGGAATCCCGATTTGCCGGGTTGCAGTGGGCATATCCACCAAAGTTTGTGGGATGAAGCCGGAAATAATCTGTTTTTTGATGCCAATCAGAATCACCAGATGAGTAGTGTGATCAAACATTTCCTTGCCGGTCAATTGTTTTGTCTCCCGCATATTCTCCCCATGTTTGCCCCTACAACGAATAGCTACAAACGCTATGTTGAGGGATCTTGGTCGCCCACTTCGGTGAGCTGGGGCATCGAAAACCGAACCACAGCGTTGCGGGTGATAAATCATCAACAAGATTCGATGCGCGTTGAACATCGGGTGCCGGGCGCGGATATAAATCCATATTTGAGTATGGCTGCTGCTTTGGCTTCCGGTTTGTATGGCATCAAGCATAAACTTGAATTAGAATTACCGGCAACACAAGGAAATCAATATTCAAAAAAAGACGCCATAAAACTTCCTGATACTTTAAAAAAAGCTACAAAAGCCATGAAAGATTCTGATATTGCGAGCGAGCTTTTTGGGGCTACATTTGCGGATCATTTTGTTAAAACCCGCGAATGGGAATGTGCTCAGTTAGATGAAAGCAAGCCAAATTGGGAAATGAAACGCTATTTTGAAATCATTTGAGACGCCACAATGACTTTTATCGACTTTAACGAAATTGTAAGTGATGCATGGAAGGCGTACGACGACTCTAGGCCAATTGTGTTGATCGAAGATATCAGTGCAAAAGTATCGACCAATCACGTGTACCGAATCACGTTAAAAGATGGTTTTTCGGTAGTTGCAAAGCTCTCTTATTTCGGATTGTATGATCACTTTGTGGAAGATCACGCCATAATTAATGCGATGGCAAATAACCTTCCCGAGCCCTTTGAAAATTTTTTAGCTAGATCGCTATTTAAAGGAAAAGAGTTGTTTGTTCACCGTTATAAAACAGAGCTGATTGATGCGTGGGTAGTGTTTTATCGTCCGGTTAAAATCTTAAACAAGTTGCCACGCAAGCTTAACGATGAACAAATTGTTCGCTTAGGAAAGCAAACCGCTCGTTTTCATGAAGCTTGCCTAACCGTCAAGAATAGCCTTCCGGATTCTTCTAAAACTATGATGGTGGATATTAAAGGACTTGAAAAAATTCTTGAGACTGATGAAGGACGTTTTCAATACCGGATGCATCTAGATTTCATTAAGGAGCAATGCGCCATTTTCAAAGAGAATTATCGTGCGCTGGAAGCCAATACCCTTGAAGATATACCTGTGTTTGTTGATTGGAACATCGGTAATTTTTCAGTGACGGATAATCTTCAATTATTCTCGCGATGGGATTACGATTGGTTTAGAGTTAGCAGCCGAATTATGGATTTTTACTTTTTTAGCCGGGTAGTTTCTGAAGCAGGCGATAAAACCATTTTTAGTTATAATATCGATGTGTTGATGCACGATCGGTTTTTAATGTATCTACAAGCGTATCATAAACGCAATCCACTTACCGAACGCGAGATTCTATTCTTGAAAGAATGCTACCGTTTTTTCTTGCTGAATTATGTGGTGAAATATGGCACGTATTTTTTTCACGAAATTTTCGCAACTCGATTACAGAAAGAAACTTTAGAAGTACACCTACCTTCCATCGAAAAGAAATTTAACCCTTCCATCCTTTTAAAAGCATTGAACTTATAACTATGGATTATCCTTCATTTTTTGAAATTGCAAAAGACTTTCGTGTGATAATGCTCGATTCTTACGGAGTGGTTAAAAATCATAACGGTTTAATTGAAGGAGTAGGTAATACTATCGATTGGATTAAAAACGAGAGCAAAACCTTTCGATTACTCACCAACGATGCTTCCAGAAGTCAACTTCAACAAAAAGAAAGTTTAGGTAGATTAGGATTAAAAAATATTGAACTCCACGAGATTGTTACTTCCGGTATGATGGCCAAGCAATTTCTTGAGCAAAAGATTACTGAAGGGCAAATAGCCTATCTGGGCACCGAGAACTCAGCCGAGTACATTCTTCAATCAGGCCTGGAACATATTGCCGTTCGGGATATTGATATTGAAAATCTGGACGATATTTCTTGCTTTGTTTTTTTGGATGATGAAGGCTTTGATTGGCACCGCGATATCAACAAAACAGTGAACATTTTGCGTAAGAAAACGATGCCCGTAATTCTTGCCAATTCTGATAAGTTTTATCCGGTTTCACACAATGATGTTGCTGTTGCAACTGGTGGCATCGCCAAATTGGTAGAAAGTATGCTTAACCGAAAGTTTATTCACTTTGGCAAGCCGGATTCCCAAATGTTTATGTATGCTTATGAACGATTGGTTGATGACATTGGCTTCATCGACAAGAAAGAAATTTTGATGGTCGGCGATACTTTGGAAACCGACATTCTTGGTGGCAACAAATTTGGGGTGCAAACTATGTTGGTATTATCCGGTAATACCCGTGAAGACAAAGCCCAGCTACAAATTCAAAGCAAGGGCATTATTCCGGATTATATTTGTAAATCGGTAATTCATTAATTTACCTTGATTTATAGGATTTCTAGATTACCTTGATTAAATCCGAATCTAGATAATCCTACAATCCTGAAAAACAAGGAAAGTTAGCCAACACCCATCCATACATCTTTCTACCATGATTTGAAAGATTACGAGATTTACTTGATGAAATCCGATTTATGGTAATCCAATAATCCTTTAAATCATGGTCTTTATTGGCTTAGTCTATGGAGCAAAATTGCAGCTCTTTTCGACTGCCTTGGAAACTGATTGATGTATCCCAACTCGTTTACGGTGTGTCCATCTGTTCCACTCATCCCTAATGCATCGATGGCCATTTCTACAAAAGTTGCGGTGAAAGATACATCCGCAGCACCTGCGCGAAGTGGATTCACTGCAACTACTTCACCGAAACCCAAATCTTTGCTAGCTGCACTATAGATTTCTATTAATTCACGGTTTCCATCGGTGGGTGCCATTGGTGGGTAACCTTCATCAAACTCGATAACCGCTGACGTCTGAGGCAAATTTCGGCTAACAATTGCACGCATTTTGTTTTTCACACGCTCTTCTTGTTCTGGCGATAAAGCACGTAAATCACCGGCTACAATAGCGGTTTCTGCCACCACATTGCTTTTCCCAAAAGTAGTTCCGCTGCTTGAGCCATCATCATGAGTTACAGTTGTTCCGCCAATGATTCTACCAGGATTGAAAGTCAAAAACTCTTCGCTCCTCAATTCCTCGTAGAATGCATTCAAAATTCTAGACAATTCAAAAATAGCTCCTGCTCCAATATCTTCGCGGAAAACTTGAGAAGAATGTGCGGGAGTTCCTGTTACGGTAAGTGTCCATCCCATCGAACCACGACGAGAGATATTCGCCGTTTTCGGATTCCCATCTCCATTTTCGAAGCCTAAAGATATGTCTGCCCATTTAGCAGCGTCGATTAACGCTTTTTTGGATAATGCTAATGGGCGACCACTAAGTTCTTCGTCGCCTGTCATTACAATCCGGATATTCATGTCTTCCAATTCGCCCACTTCTTTCAATGCTCGGAGCGCTTGCAACATAATGATATTCCCGCCTTTCATATCGGCTATTCCGGGACCTTTAGCAGTGGTATCGTTCACCATTTCGTAAGTTTGGAAAGGACTATCAGGCTCAAATACCGTGTCTAAATGCCCAATCAGCAATATGTTTGGAGCCTCGTCTGAACCATAGTGTTCCGCAATTAAATGACCTGCACGATTCCATGATGAACCTTCTTCGAAATAGGCGTTGAATCCTAATTCACGGAAATGTGGAAGCATATGCTCTGCCGTTGCACGAACTCCTTCGAAGTTCATGGTTCCGCTGTTAATATTTACCGATTCGATCAGTAACTCCATACCCTCGGCATTAATTTCATCGATATGAGCAGTAATCCGTTGTTCTACATCAGATAACTGAGCAGAAAGTGTAGCTACAAATAATATTGAAATTGAAAAGCATAGTGATAAGCCTTTACGCATTTTTAGTCCTCCAAGATTGATTCTACTTCATATTCCGACATCGGGATACACGAACACATTAAATTTCGATCGCCGTAAGCATCATCAACCCTCGAAACACTAGGCCAGAATTTATTGTAGCGAAGATGCTCAAGTGGAAAGATGGCTTTTTCGACCGAATAAGAACGCTCCCAATTATCAGAAACGGCAACTCTCATGGTGTGCGGTGCATTTTTCATCACGTTATCGGTTCGATCCGCAATACCTTCTTCGATTTCACGAATTTCGTTTCGAATGCCAATCATCGCATCACAAAAACGATCTAATTCGGCTTTACTCTCGCTTTCAGTTGGTTCGATCATTAAGGTTCCTGGTACCGGAAAACTCATGGTTGGTGCATGGAATCCATAATCCATTAATCGTTTAGCTACATCTACCGATTCGATTCCAGCCGATTGTTTAAACGGACGTAAATCGATGATAAACTCATGCGCCGATCGTCCGGTTTTACCGGTGTATAAAATCGGGTAGTGGTCGTCGAGCCGATCTTTGATATAGTTTGCATTCAATATAGCACGCTGGGTAGCCTCCGTTAAGCCGGTTTCGCCCATCATTCTTATATAAGCATACGAAATCGTTAGAATGCTTGCACTTCCAAATGGTGCCGCAGAAACAGCCGAAATAGCTTGATTCCCACCGGTTTTAATAAGCGTATGTCCTGATAAAAACGGAGTAAGATGCTTCGCCACACCAATTGGCCCCATTCCAGGTCCGCCACCGCCATGAGGAATACAGAATGTTTTATGCAGATTGAGATGGCAAACATCGGCTCCAATTTCGCCAGGACTAGTAAGCCCAACCTGTGCATTCATATTGGCTCCATCCATATACACTTGGCCGCCAAATTGATGGATAATATCGCAAAATTCTTTTACCCGATGCTCAAACACTCCATGTGTTGAGGGATAAGTGATCATTAAAGCCGCAAGTCTGTCGCTATATTTTTCTGCATTTTCAGCCAGATCTTCGCTCGAGATGTTTCCATGTTTATCGGTAGCAACTACTACCACTTCCATCCCCGCCATAACCGCACTTGCAGGATTAGTGCCATGCGCAGATGATGGTATTAGAGCCACATTACGGTGATGATCGCCCCTACTTTGATGATAGGCACGAATAGTCATCAATCCAGCGTATTCACCCTGTGCACCTGAATTCGGTTGCAACGAAACTGAATCGAAGCCGGTAATCTCCGATAACCAATCTACAAGATTTTTAAACATTTCGTGATATCCTTCCGCTTGATCAATTGGAGCAAAAGGATGAATCTGACCAAATTCTGGCCAGGTTACAGGAATCATTTCGGTAGTTGCATTCAACTTCATCGTACATGAGCCTAACGAGATCATAGAATGAACTAACGAAAGGTCTTTGTTTTCCAACTGCTTCATGTATCGAAGCATTTCGTGCTCGGTTTGATATTGATGAAACACTGGGTGATCCATAAAAGAGCTAGTTCGAGTTAATTCCTCCGGAAAATCAATATCTGTTGATTCGGCCTCACCTACTAAGTCAAAGTTTGATTCGATACTCAATGCATTTGCAAACACATCCAACACTAACTGAACGTCTTCCAACTCTTTAGCTTCATCAAAGGCAATTCCAATGCGACCGTCTTCGAAGTATCTAAAATTAACTTCGGCCGCTTCAGCGATATCTTTTAGATTTGGCGTATCGGCAATTACTGTTAGTGTATCAAAAAACTGTTGGTTTTGAATGGTTACCCCAAGTTCTTCCAAACCGGCTTTTGCAAGCTTCGTTAACCCATGAATTTTGGATGCGATTTTTTTCAAGCCTTGAGGTCCATGATAAACTCCATACATACCCGCCATTACAGCTAATAAAACCTGGGCAGTACAAATATTTGAAGTAGCTTTTTCGCGGCGAATATGCTGCTCTCTCGTTTGAAGTGCCATGCGGTAGGCAGGTTTTCCTTCCGCATCTTGAGTAACTCCAATAATTCGGCCCGGAATTTGGCGCTTGTAGGTTTCTTTGGTTGCAAAATAAGCTGCATGTGGTCCACCATATCCCATCGGCACACCAAAACGCTGTGTGGTCCCAACAACCGCGTCAGCACCCATTTCACCGGGAGGTGTAAGTAAGGTTAAGCTTAACAAATCGGCAGCAACTACGGCATGAACTTGATGTTCGTGAGCTGCAGCAATAATATCAGAATAATCTTCTACCGAACCATCTGTTGCAGGATACTGAAGTAACAAACCAAATAATTTTGGGTCGGTTACATCCAGTGTTTTATGATCACCAACCACCACATTTACTCCGATAGGAGTAGCTCGAGTCTTTAGAACATCAATAGTTTGTGGATGGCAAAGCTCGCTCACAAAAAAGATGTCTGCTTCTTTTCGTTTAGCCCCTTTGCGCTGGCCAAGAAACATGCTCATTGCTTCGGCTGCGGCAGTACCTTCATCTAATAGCGATGCGTTTGCCAATTCCATCCCGGTTAAATCGCTCACCATGGTTTGGAAATTAATCAACGCTTCTAAACGTCCTTGGGCAATCTCAGCTTGATAAGGTGTATACGCCGTGTACCAAGCCGGGTTTTCGAGAATATTTCTGAGTATCACTTTTGGCACATGTGTATCGTAATAGCCCATGCCAATAAAGGATTTGAACACCTTATTTTTGGAAGCCAGTTTTTTGAATTCAGCTAGAAAATCAACTTCGCTGATAGCCTCGGGTAGGTTCAGCTTTTCCGATAATCGGATGCCATCAGGAATCGTCTCATTTATTAGTTGATCCATTGAATCGGCGCCAATGGTTGCTAACATTTCTCTGGTGGCAGTTTCGTCGTTTCCGTGATGACGGTGTGCAAATTTCTCCTTCTCAAAGTTGATACTCATCGAGATTGAATCCTAATTTTAGATGCTGATTTGGTAGGTTAATGCCCTTTTGAATAAACAAACAATGATAAATATGTATAGTTCCTGCAGAGCATTTTAAAATACAGAAAATCAGATATAAATAAGCGTAAAATCATTTCCTTTGAATGAAGAATCTCCGTTATTTAATTGCTTTGAAATTCAATATATCGGTGGGTACTGTATTCAACGGAAATACATGCAGTAATCCGGCAAAAAACGAGGTTCTTATGAAACGATTTATTCTTCCGCTTTTTCTTTCGATGGCGGTTTCACTTTTCCATATTAATGCATCTGCTCAGCAGGCTCACATTGTAGTTGAGCCCACTGCTTTAACATTAAACGTAGGCGATGAAGTACAACTTACAGCCAATGCTATCAGCGCAGATAATGAGGTTATGGCGGATACCGTAATGTTTTTCTTGCAAAGTCGACGAAATCGAAGGGCTATTGGCGTAACTCGTGATGGTTATATCACCGCGTATAAACCCGGTACTTTTGGCGTTAGTGCACGCACTTTTGGCGATGAACCGCTTCGCCATGATTTTGAAATTACCATTGCGTATCCACCGGTAACAATCGTTGATGTTAAAGGCATACCTACCAATTTATATGCAGGAACCTCACTGAAAGTTGATCCAACTATTATTGATGCAACAAATACTCAGCGAGATAATGTTGAATACACAATTTCATCATCAAATATGGATGTTGCATTTGTTGATGATTTCGATCAATTGAAATTACTCAAAACGGGTAAAACAACCTTAGAAATAGAAGCGGAAGGAGTTTCAAAGTCAATCGAAATAAAAGTTAATGAGAATCCGGTTACTTCTTTGGATCTAACTCATAACTATACCGATAAAACTATTAGAACCGGAGATGTAGTTTCATTTACAGCAACTCCCAAAGACCGTCGCGGACGTACGATTAGCGATATGCCGATCACTTATACCTTCATTGTCACTCCAGACGACGATTTAGGTCAGGGTTCATCAGCAGTTATCGAACAAACCGGAAAATTTGTGGCCAATCACACCGGAACTTATACCGTAATGGCTCGCTCCGGAAATCAAATTGCGGAAACCACATTTAGAGTTGTATATCGTAATGTTCAACGCCCTATCGAAGTGGTGGGCAAAGGCATTGTGCCGGATGTAAAAACCTCTGACCTTTGGGTTTGGGAAGGTGTTGACGGTCGCGATTATGCCGTTACAGGAACCTGGGGCGCACGTGGTGAGGCTTTTTTCTGGGATGTCACAGATCCAACTAATATTCACACCATCGACACCGTGCAAGTAGATGCAAGAACGGTAAACGACGTGAAAGTTTCTGAAGACGGAACAATAGCTGTAATCACTCGTGAAGGTGCATCTAATCGGAAAAATGGAATCATCATTTTGGATGTAACCAACCCGCGTGATGTTAAAATATTGAGTGAATATACCGATGGATTAACCGGCGGTGTACACAATGCGTTTATTTACGAAGATCATGTGTATGCGGTTAATAACGGTCGAAAGTACGATATCATTAATATCGAAGATCCCTCCAATCCATATACCGTAAGTGTGGTTGAGCTTGATACTCCCGGCCATGCCATTCACGATGTATGGATTCAAGATGGAATTGCTTACTCGTCGAACTGGGGTGATGGCGTAGTTGCTATGGATATAGGAAGCAACAACAGTGCCGACATGCCGGGCGCCGGAGGTTCTCCAGAGAATCCAAAAATGTTGGGTAGCTACAGCTATCCTAGTGGTTGGAATCACGCTGCATTCCCCTTCAAAAGTAAGTCTACCGGCGATTTCTACATTGCTGCCGGTGATGAAGCATTTCCTTACGGTTTGAATATGAACGGCCCAAATCGCGCTGCAGGATGGGTTCATTTCGTAAAATTCGATGGCTGGGACAAACCTGAAGAAGTGGCACGCTACCAAGTGCCTGAAGCAGGTTCACATAACTATTGGATCGAAGATGATATTCTTTATGCCGCATTTTACAATGGTGGATTGCGCATTGTTGATATTTCTGGAGAGTTGATGGGCGACCTTTACCAGCAAGGACGTGAAATAGGATTATTTCTTCCAACCGATCCAGAAGCAGCAATTCCAAATTCTCCATTTACTTGGGGACCTCAGCCATATAAAGGACTTATTTATTTAAGTGATTGGAATTCAGGAATCTGGGCAGTTAAAATCGGGGAGTCAACAGCACGAGGTACCAATTAATATGATGTTGAGAGTCCTGTTTATTGGTTTTTTGGCATGCACAAGCTTTTTGGCTAATGCTCAAGACTACTACGTATATGTAGCCGCTGAATCGGAAGATGAAGTACATTTAGTGCACTTTAATGCTAAAGCTGGAAAAGCCAACATCGCAGAAACCATTCCGGTTGGGCGCTTCCCCACCGAGATTGATGGCCCGCACGGTATTACCGTTGCCCCGGATGGTAAATATTGGTTTGTTTCAATTGCTCATGGTAATCCTTACGGATTGTTAGCCAAATACGAAACCGGAACCAACAAACTGGTAGCCACAACCGAGTTAGGGATGTTTCCGGCAACCATGGAAATATCACCAAAAACCGGACTCCTTTACGTTGTAAACTTCGATCTTCATGGCCCAATGAGACCAAGTAACTTAATGGTTGTTGACCCCGAATTAATGGAAGTTTTGGATGTTATCGATACCGGAGTTATGCCACATGGTTCTAGGATTTCTTCGGATGGAGCTTACAACTATCACGTATCTATGATGAGTGATGAACTGATCGAAGTAAGTACTACAACGATGGAAGTAACCAGGAAGTTAACACTAACCGATGGCATGGAACCTATGGCATCCGGTGAAGATCACTCCATGCATCAATCGGCAATGAATTCATCCGATATGAATCACAATGAGATGATGCATAAACCCGTTGAAAAACCAACTTGGGCAGATCCACATCCAACAAAACATTTTGTTTATGTTGCTGCTAATGGCTCTGATGAAATCCTGGAAATTGACCTTAAATCTTGGACAATAACTCGACGATTTTCGACCGGAAAAGCCCCTTATAATTTAGAAGTTTCAGCGGATGGAAAATGGCTGGTGGCAACTTATAAAGGTGAAGGCTCAACAGGAATCTGGAATCTAGAAACGGGTAAAGAAACCGCAAAAATCGCAAATTCTCGCCTCGTTTCTCATGGGGTTACCATCAGCCAGGATAGTAAATACGCTTTTGTTTCGGTTGAAGGAATAGGTGGCGAACCCGGCTCGGTTGAAGTTATCGACATTATAGCGAGCAAAATTGTTGACTATGTAGAAACCGGCAAACAAGCCGGTGGTATTTATTTTTGGAAGATGGAAAACTAAAGCTTTTTTAAGTATATGGCGTGACTAACGTTCTTCCCTTCTTGATCTAATTGAACAATAGTTTCTTTATCTAACGGCTCAATTACATATCCTAATTTTTCTGCAATGCCGATAATCAAAGGCTCGAGCCTGCCTTTATCAGTGTTAAATTTCACGTAAGCACCGCCTGTACGAAGATCGATTTTACGAATGGATCGGCCAATCATGTCAGCACAACGAATTACTTCGGTGGATGAAAACGACTCTTTTCCCGTAATTTTAGGAGGCTTAAACTTTTTGGTAGAAATACTCATGCTCTGTATTTCACCTGATCGTAGTTCAGGCTGCAACCACTCTAACCGATGATCTAATGCGGTTATGTAGTAGGCTAGATACCTACTGTTTTTATTTTCGATACGAAAGCTTAAATCAGCAATCCAAATATCCGTTACCTGCTCCACATCAATATCGAACCAAATTGAGTCTTGCTCCATTTTTAACACTACACCATTCCCTTCGGCTTTATTTCGAACAAATTTTACTGGGAATGTTTGATTCAATGCCTCAATCGACACATCAACTTCATTTGAAGGCTGCACCCTTAAAAACAACTCATCATCTGCTACTGAGATAAAATCTGGAGCATTATTTTCAACTTCGCATTCTATAATTTCAAGACGCAATAATATGCGAGCCCGACCTTCCTCAATAGGTATTGAGAAAGCTTCTTCGATAACCGTATTAATTTTCATGATACAAGTTAGTGCTCTGGGAGATAAATTGTATCGCTCTAATATTAGATTTACTTAATAATTATTAAGTTTATGAAATTCGATCCGATAGCAGTTTTTTCGAAAACTCTTTTATCTCATCTCTAACCTGTCTGAAAGCATTAAGTACTTCTTCTTCGGAACCGGATGCTTTTGCAGGATCACTAAAATTGTGATGAATCTTTTCTGCTGATGTTGGAAAAACGGGGCAACTTTCACGGGCATGATCACACACGGTTATCACCACATCAAATTCTTCACTCATGTATTCATCGATATGATTTGAAGTATGCGCGCTGATATCAACATCGGCTTCGGCCATTACTTTTATCGCTTTGGGATTTACACCATGCGTTTCAACTCCTGCGCTTTTCACCTCGACGCTTTGGCCTCCCATCGAAGCAAGCCAACCATGCATCATCTGGCTTCGACAACTATTTCCGGTACATAACACTAATAATTTCATTTTATCACCAATCCGATTTCAAATTCATTACGTATTCAAGTTAAACAGCTAATATTATTATACAATTAACATGTCAGCCACTGCCCTTATTTTTACCGACAATTTTATTACCAATGCAACATTAAGCGATATTTTATCGAAACTGGGAGTAGAAGTAATCTCTGTAACCACCGATTGGAATAAAGCTAAAGATGTTCTTACCACCTATTCTCCTTCTCATGTTTTTATTGATTATCAATCGCTAGACAATGCAGAGGACGCATTAAAATTAAGTAGATTTTTCCACTCTATTTCAAACTCTGAAGTCACTTTTATGATGCCGGATGATGCTAAAGAATTCGTTAACAATCACTTGTTAAACGTATTTAGCACAAGCACTCTTTCAACCCCCTTTAATACTCATGAAGTGAAGAAGGTTATATCAAAAGAGGCTATAAGTTATTTCTACGGCGTCGAATATTAATCACTTTTATTCTAACAACATGCTGATGCTCCTACTAAAGATGCAGGTTTGCATTGTGTATATGTGGGTAATAACTCAATGGTGACTTCATCTTCATTTTCAATCCACTTTACACCGTGAACTGAAGTTCGGTATGAAGAATTACCGAATTCAATTAATAGCTCTGTATCACCATTCAAAGACATTTTACGTTCAACAACGTCAACAATTTCTAATACTTTTGCAGTATTCCAAATAGCTGTTTTTCCGGATCGCTCATTTTGCCAAAGCTGAATAATAGTTTCGTTGTATGTGTGATTGTATCCACCACAATCGGTTGACTCTACTTGAACGTTTTTTATTTCGGTGATGTGCAAATCGCCGTTTAAAATTTGACCATCGTTTAATTTAAACCTAAGGGCTCTGTCTGCTTTTTGAAGTTTATAAAGTAATTCTGATGTTTTCATTATCGTATTATTGCGATTATAAAGTTAAAAAATATATCAACAGCAGCTTACATTGGCAGGAGTCGATAGAAAGTTGTTTAACTGTGTAGTAAGCTCATACCATGCATCAACATCAATGCAATAGCACACTGCATTTCCATCAATTTCGCCTATAATTAGCCCCGCTTCTTTTAGTGCTTTTAAATGTTGGCTAACTGTTGATTGAGAAAGTGGCAATTCATCTACAATATCCCCACAAACACAACTCTTTTTAGCTGCAAGATATTGAAGTATTGCAATCCTTGCGGGATGCCCTAATGCTTTAGCCGTTGCAGCCAAACTGTTTTGAGTAGTAGTAAATGCAAATGTCTTTGATTTTCCCATATCGTAATATTACGATGATTAAATTTTAATCGCAAACTTAAAATTCAAGCTTCATCAATATTGCACTATCAGGACAAAGAGTGCTGAATTGTTTGGTTTGTTGAATTGTTTCAGGCGCTTCCATTCGATCGCAAGGTTTAAATCGAAGCTTCGAGAAAAAGCCATCTGCAGACTCAGTTAACAAATACACGGTTTTATTACCATTTTGGTAAGCATATCTGCCCACAAATTCGGTTAGCATTGTGCCAATGCCACAAGTGCCGATTTCATTTTTCACGGCTAAGGATCTCAATAATAACTCATTTTCAAATTCTTCGATTCCAACACATGCAATCAAATCCGTGCTATTAAAGTATCCGAATAGCTTAACATGACCACTGCTAATGTCATCTGTAGGTAGATTGTACCCATTTAAAAGAGTTATGGCGATTTCTCGCTCTTTGCTGTTTAATTCTCGAATCATTGTTCCGCATTTATTGGCCAATGTAATAAAGTGATTGCTTCTTTTTCATCTAAATCATTTACGGTAAAAGTTTTTCCTCCAGCGCCGGACGCAGCGGTTATAGATACTGTAGATAACTCTTTTCGTTTTTGGAATGGATTCATCGAAATATCTGAAACCTGCACACGATTTCTTTTTATGATAGCAGTAGTACGGGCAAGGTTTCTATACTGCATTAAGATGGTCTGTCGGGCAACTTTAATTCGGGCATCTTTGTACTCAAGCCAGCCAAAAAGTGTAAATGGAATTACTAACAAACTTAGCATCCACGCCCAATCCCAGAATAACCAAAGAACCGGAATTGCTAAAAGTAACAGATAGTTAGGTTGTCGCATATATCGAAAAAGTGCTCGTTTGGGCGGAACGATAGTTTCTCCACTTTCGGGCATTTCATTCATAAAATCTTCCAAAAAAGATGGTAATCGTTCACGCTTAACAAACGGCAGTAATACAATGGATCGATCGTTTTCTTTTTGTTCAAATCCTGCACTTTCAACGTATAACATTCCGTAGCCGAATGGTTGCCGGAGAACACCTTCAACAAATCGGAATGCCTGCACCCGATCGAATGGAACTGTTATCTGCTTGCGCTCTAACAACCCGCTGGTGATTTGTAGCTCCTTTTCCTTCTTTTCTATTTTGAAGTCGCCATAGCGTAGTATTACTCCAATGAAAGACAAGATATACGATATCATCAGTATGATTGCGATAGACCATAGAACCACAGTAATCTGGCTGATTCCCGGTAACAACCCAAACACGTAATCCATGTTTTCTTCGGTAATAAATTGATCTAATTGTCCTGATACCGCCCCAAGAATAGATGCAATCACTCCAAAATTTCCGGAAGTCAGAGCAGCAAAAAATAAATCTCTATTTGATAACACCCACATTTTAGGCGGATTATTCGATATAGATTCTTCCTGAAATTCTAGTTCCGAGGTCTCTTCTGCCATTACCTCAGTAACTTGGTTGTTCTCTCTAAGTAACGTGCGCAGTTCGATAGCTTCTTTTCTGCTGATGGCGCTAATTGTTGCTTTTTCTGTGCCTCCACCTGCTGTTTTAATTTCAACTTTTACGAGACCAAACATCCTTTGAAGCAGCCCCTCGGTGATATCAATAACCTGTATTCGATCTTTTGATAGGTAGAGTTTCTTACGAACCAACACCCCTTTGTTTATCTGTAATTCATCGTCAATAACTCGAAATTTAAATCTGTACCAACTCACTATTCCAAGTATGAAAGTGGAAATGGCACCGATTAGAATAATCAACCAAAAGTAATCGCCTGAATTACGTGACCCCAGCACTACAAAAATGATAAATGGTACAATATTTTGTCTGATTACTACAAACAATTGTGTTACCGCCGCAATAGGATGTTGGCGCCTAAATTCAGACATCTTCTTTAACTTTGCGTACCAAATCTGAAATTATTTCGCGCAATTCTACCGCCCGTTCTTCATTCAGGGCTGGTATTTCGTGGGTAGTTGCCGCAGTAGACATACTAATGGATGAAAGTCCATACTTTCGATAAAGTGGTCCCTGCCTGGTGTCCACATGTTGAATTCTGTTAATCGGAACAATAGTTCTTTTTTTTATGATAATACCCCTTTGCATATCAATGCCTTTATCAGTCACATCATATTTCCAGCGTTTCCAACGGATTTTTGGAAGTACAAAAATCATGAAACAATGAAGCATTATAGCAACCGGACCTAAAATTATGGGATATAACATGCTTATATCTCCATCGAGTTTATAAATCAAATAAGCCAAACCGGGAATCACATAAATTAATGCCCCAAACAAGAGTGCACTTAGCTTCCAGGCTTTAATGGCATTCTCGTCAATTCTTTTTGATGGTTCGGCAGGTAGTTTATTTTCCGTGTTTTCAGGCAGATTCATGTATTGAAGTACTCTTTTCGGTTACACCAAACATAAGTATCAATCCGATGATAAGCATAAACAGAATAACGCTCATACCCCAACGTTGATCGCTCATCATTAACGTTACCCAACCGAACAACATTGGGCCGGCGAAAGAAGTTACCTTACCTGATAAAGCAAAAAGGCCATACATTTGATTTCGCTTTTCTTTTGGTGCCATTCTTCCCATTAACGTCCGGCTGGCAGATTGTACAGGACCTACAAAAACACCTAGCAGTAGTCCCCATACCCAAAACCAGAATTCTGTTTGAACAAAAATTACGGCCACAACCGGTACAATTAACCCTATTAACGACCACAAGATTGTGTTTTTACTTCCAGATTTATCATCCAGCCAGGCAAAGCCGTACGCCCCTAACCCCGCTGTTAAATTAAGCGCTATACCAAAGTAAAAAATATCAGCTGTTTCGAAGCCAAAAGCTCCTGCGGCATATACGCCACCCATTGCAAAAATGGTAACTAATGCATCATTGTAGAAAAGGCGGGCAATTAAAAACCTGGAAATATTTTTTTCGTTTTTTAGTGATTTTAGCCCTTCCCAAAGAGTAGAAAAACCATTACTAATTGCTTTTTGATACCCCATTTTGCGTGAGGGAACATCAGGGGTTTTTAGGATAAAGGGAATCATAAACAGTGCAAACCAAAGCCCGGTAAATAAGAATGTACTTCTGGTATTTTCTGCATTTTCAACATCGAGCCCAAAAAGGTCGCCGCCATTCAAAAAAAGTAAAAAATACCCAATCACTAGACACACGATACCGCCAGCAAAGCCAAGGCTCCATCCCCAACCACTCCAACGGCCAATTTTTGACGGAGGGGCTAAATCGGGCAACATTGCATTGTAAAAAATCAACGATAGCTCGGCGCCAACGGTAGCAAAAAAGGTAAGTACTAAGGCATATCTAACAAAATCGGTACTAGGTTCGGCAAACCAAAGTAAACTGGTACAAACAATCGATAAGGCAGAAAACACATACACCCATGGTTTTCTTGGCCCGCCAACGTCGGCAATGGAACCTAAAATAGGAGCTAGAATTGCTATAACAAAGCCGGCAATTCCGATGGTAAACCCCCACTGAGCTGCCCCGGTTGTTTCATTTTCGGCAATAGATGAAGCAAAATAAGCTGCAAAAATGAATGTTTGAACCATTACAAAAAATGCACTGTTCGCCCAATCGTAGAATGCCCAAGCTACTAACCCCTTGGGGCGTTGTGCACTAACTTCTGTTGTTGTTCCTGTCAATGTAGGTCACTCCTAAATTTTTCAAAGTCAATTCTACCATATTACGGGGTGGTTTCAAAACTGAAATAAGTTACATAAATATACTTGATATATTAGTGCACGTGAACGATAATGCATTGGATACTATAATTTTATCTCTTTCATCTTTTAGAAGACGTTTGTATGAATAGTTCGGGAATCGATCAAAATAAGATTGAGTCTATAGTTGGTGAGTTTTTACTTAATAGTAAACACTTCGGTTGTTTGGTTATTGATCAATCTGGTGAAGTTTTATTAACGAACGACACTTTCTTTTCTATTTTTACAGGAGTTGACAGCCCCCTCATAGGCAAACATTTAAGTACTGCTATCCACTCAGATGAACAAGCTCGAGTAAATGATGCCGTTGATTATCTTTTTGAACATGAGGAATTAGCTCAAACAGAATGGAAGTTACTTTCACACACGAATGATTATTTATATGTAGATATAGAAGCAAGCGTATTTGAATCGAATGGACTTAAATATGCGATGGGAATATTTATAGATCGCACCCAAAAAAGGTCGCTTGAGACCGATCTGGAAGAACAGTCAATATCTGTTAAGTTAATTAACAACAAGTATGCTTTAGCAATTAAAACAGCAAAGCTTGGTATCTGGAATTATGACTTGGCCACCGATACTCTTGAGTGGAATCAAGAGCTTCTTAATATGTACGGCCTAACACAGGATGAGTGGGTGGCCAATATGGAGGGGTGGCGAAAATTTATACACCAAGATGATCTTAATGCTACTAATAACGAATTAGCAAAAGCCTATGGGGGCGAAACCGTTTATAATGTTCGATTTAGAATTGTAACAAATGATGGGGAAATTAAACACATAACTGCCTCTGCTGCACCTGTTTTTAATGAAAACGGTGATGTAATAAAAATATATGGCGTTAATTCTGACATTACTGATTTAGTATCTGCTGAAGTAGAAATTAGTAAGCGCGAACAACAGATCACAAATATTACCAACCAGATTCCCGGAATGGTATATATTTATCAAGTATTACCCGAAGGCACTGATCGCTTCGTCTTTTTAAGTAAGGGTGTTGAATTATTATACGGTGTTAGCCGGGAAAAGGCTTTCGAAAACATCAATTTGATATGGGATCAAATTCATCCCGATGATTTAGAAGATTTAAATAAATCGGTAAAAGAATCAGCAGAACACTTAACTCCTTGGAATACCTCATACCGTATTGTTACATCCGATGGTGAAATTAAACACATTCAAGGTTCCGGAACACCTATTAAATTAAGCGATGGCACCATACAATGGTATTCCATTGCACTAGACATCACCAAACAATTCAAACAGCAGATAAAACTAAAGGAAAGCCGAAAGCACTTAAATCTGATTTCCGACAACTTCCCGGGGGTAATCTATACGTATACACTGCATCCGGATGGGACTGATAATATTACTTATCTAAGCAAAGGTATCGAGACCATTCATGGTATAAAAATTGAAGATGCCTTAGACGATATTACTTTACTGTGGAGTCTTATACATCCTGATGACATTCCGCAATTTAATAACTCTATCGCTGAATCAGCAAAACTGCTAATCCCTTGGGATTTACAGTTCAGAAGTAAAGTAAAAGATGGTAGTTACAGATATTTCCAGGGGTATGGGAAGCCAACAAAACTGGATAGTGGTACTATCTTGTGGAACAGCATTTCATTTGATGTTCACGACCAAGTTGAAGCAAAAGAACAAGTCAAAACTCAAAAAGAACAACTCGAAAGTATTACTGATCATATCAATGGTGTAGTGATGAAGTACCAGGTATTGCCGGATGGAACTGATCGCATCACTTATGTAAGTAAACGGGTTAAAGAGTACTGGGGAGTATACGCCACTGAAGTACTTGAAGATGTAAATGCCGGCTGGGCGAGAATAGTGCCTGAAGATGTGGAAGCATGCAAAACTAGTATAAGCAATTCAGTTCAATCGTTAAGTCAGTGGAATCAAACCATTCGTTTCATTTCCGAAACCGGTAATGTTAAACACATGCAAGCCGTTGGGAACCCTAAAAAAGCAGAAAGTGGTATAGTAGAGTTTGATATAGTTTTGATTGATATCACCGAAATTGAAATTGCTAAAAAAGATATTGAAGAGAAACAAAGACAACTAGAAATTATTGGTGATCAAATACCCGGCGTAGTTTTCACCTATTACCGAAAGCCTGACGGCACCGACGGGTTTAGTTATTTTAGTGATGGTTTTGAAGAATTACACGGTTTTGAAAAAGCAGATGCACTTGCTGATTCAAAGTTGATATGGGATCAGGTGGTTCAAGAAGATTTACCTCCATTTGTTGATAAACTCATCTACTCGGCAACTAACCTTTCTAAATTTGATGCGCAGTATCGTATAAAACTCCCAAATGGGAAAATCAAATATATTCATGGGTTTGGTTCTCCTACGATGACAGAGGATGGCACTATTATCTGGAATGCCGTCAACCTTGATATCACTGAGCGTAAACGTGCTGAATTGCAAATCCAAGAGAAACAAAAGCAACTGCAAAGCATTACTAATCAAATACCGGGTGTTGTTTTGCGCTATCAAATCTTTCCGGATGGAACAGATAAAGTCTTATATGTATCCGACGGGGTTGAAGAATTATATGGCATCACGCAACACGAAGCATACCATAATACAGATAAAATTTGGGGGCAGGTTCTTCACGAAGATACCGATGGCTTAAAACAATCGATTCAAAGATCCGCTGAATCCCTTTCCAAATGGGAACATGTGTTCCGTTATAATACGGTAGACGAAACCATAGGGTACCTTCATGGTTTTGGAACACCGGCCAAACAAGACGATGGTTCTGTAATCTGGGATAGCATCATTATGGACAGCACACAACGAGTGATGGCAGAACTTGATGCTGTTCGATCGAGTGAAAAACTTCGTTCGCTGATAAATGCATCGCCAATAGCTATCTATCAAATAAACTCGGATGGAATTGTAACAGATTTTTGGAATCCTGCAGCTGAGAATATTTTTGGATGGCTTCGTAAAGACGTAATAGGTGTTCAGCTTCCACAGCTTGATGAAGATAAAGAAGACGAATTTGCTTCCATTCTTGCTGCAATCAAAAAAGAACGATTACCAAAACAATTTCTAATTAATCGGAAGAATAAATTCAATGAAGAACTGACATTAGAAATTACAGCGGGTCCATTTTTTGATGATAATGGCGAATTAACCGATTTATTGATAATTGCAAATGATGTATCTGAGCTTCAAGAATATAGAAGAACTCTTGAATCTGCTCTTAAAGAGAAAGATATCCTATTGCAAGAGATTCATCATCGTGTAAAGAATAATTTGGCCATTGTAAGTGGATTGCTTGAACTACAAGCTATGCGCGATGATTCTGATAAGGATATCAGCATGATTATTGAAGCCAGAAATCGGATTCATTCCATCGCGATGGTGCACGAACAGTTGTATCAAGACATGGATTTCAGCCACATTAATCCAAGTCAATATTATCGAAAGCTGTTAGAAAAGCTTCAAGCAAATACCATTTCAGATCCACGGGAAATCGAATACGATCTGGTGTTTGATATCGACAGGATTAACATTAACCGTGCAGTGCCTTTAGGCCTTCTGATTAATGAGCTGTTTACAAATTCTATTAAATATGCATTTAAAGATGGCAACGGTAAATTAAAGCTACATTTCCGGCAAGTTGGTGATCAGATTTCGGTGAATTACGAAGATAATGGCCCGGGCTTTGTAATCGAAGATATTCGTTCGAAAAACACCATTGGCTGGCAGTTAATCGAAACCCTCTTAGTTCAGCTCGATTCGGAATTTAACATTGATACTGATGGCCATTTTAAGCTGGAATTTGTTTTTACTGAAACCTTGCAAGGTTCGCAAGGTCATTTCAGGTAACATTCGTTAATCACTAATAAATTTATAGCCGAAACCATGTACGGTTACAATGTGCTTTGGATAACGATTGTCGGGTTCTAGTTTTTGCCGTAACCACGCGATATGAACATCTACCGTTCGGGTTGAAGGTAACGCATCATAGCCCCATACTTCATTTAGTAATTGATCGCGACTTAAAATCATATCTGAATGTTCAACCAAAAATCGCAATAGTTGAAATTCCTTTGCAGAAAGGAGCACTTCTTGGCCATCTTTTGATACTCTCATACTTTTGAAATCAATTTCTACATCAGCATATGCAAAATGCTCTTTACTTAGTACTTTAGCAGATTGCTTCTTCTTTCGTAGCTGAACTTCGATCCGGGCCAACAATTCCATCATCTCAAAAGGCTTTTGCATGTAATCGTCGGCGCCTAGTTTTAGTCCAAGTACTTTATCCACAACTTGCCCCTTTGCTGTTAGCATAATAATGGGCGTTTCTACTTTTTGCTGGCGTAAATCTTTACAGATGTCGAGCCCATCTTTTTTCGGCAACATTAAATCCAGAATAATTGCGTCGAAGTTGCCTTCTAGTGCTTTTTCATAACCGATTTCTCCGTCGGATGCAGTTTCTACTACATATCTCTCTTCCTTCAGGCGATCTTGAATGGTCATGATCAAACCTTGTTCATCTTCAACTAATAAAATTCGACCTTTTCTATCCATAATTAATTATGCAGGGGTATTATCAAAGTAAAAGTGCTGCCTTTACCCGGTTTACTATTAACAGTAACAACTCCATCGTGCTCTTTCGCTACCCGTTCCACTAAACTCAAACCGATACCATTTCCTTTAATCTGTTGCGATACTGCATAATCAGCTCGATAAAAAGGCTGGAAAATCTTTTTCTGTTCCTCATCGGGAATCCCAATTCCAAAATCCTGAACTTGAATCCGAAGTCCTAATCCCGATCTAATTGAGGTCTCATCTACGCGAAAAATCACTTTATTTCCTTCTTCGCTAAATTTAATGGCATTACGTAATAAGTTTGTAATGGCCAGAAATAATGCACCTAAATCGGCACGAATTACAGGTACTTTTGAGATGTTTGAAAACTGAATTTCAATATTTTTTTGAGTGGCAATTGGCGTCAATTCTTCCAAAATCTGCTGCATAAAAGGATCTATGGCCACATCGGCAAAGTTGTAAATCTTTTTGCCGGATTGAATGCCCGAGAATTCCATAATCTGATCCACCATCTCACTCAAACGCTTACTTTCCACCAACATGAGTTGTGCGTACTCTTGCTTGCGATCTTCGTTTTGAATCACCCCTTCGCTCAAATTCTCTGCTGCTGATCGGATGACCGTAATTGGAGTGCGAAGTTCGTGAGAAACCCCGGCTACAAACAGCATTTGTTGTTCGGCAAGCTCGCGAGAACGCTGCGCGAAAATTATTATCATCACCCCACTAATCCCCAGTAAAAGCAATATGCCAAAACTAATGGTTAGATTTCGATTACGTGTTTTGCTTACAAACTCATCCAACGAACCCGCTTTAAACGAAAGCCAAAGTTTCCAGCCCGACTTAGACATGTTACCAACAAAAGTGGTGGTTATATTTGTGTCCAGATCGGTTGAATCCAAGGTTCTAAATTGGGGAGACTTGTTAGTTATATCTATGTCTACCTCCGAACGCTCTTCTTCACCGGTAGCAGCGTCATTATTGCCTTGTTCTCTGGTGATAATGCGCTCGCTGTGAGAGCTGAAAAAGCTTAAAATAAGGCTATCTCCTTCCATATCTTTTGGAGCGGATTCTGTATCAATTAGCATCATGTTTGAGAAATTTAGTCGCTCCAGGTTTTTAGAAAACTCCGGCGTTACCTGATCGCCTCCCTCGCTAAAATACTGTTGATTGTCATTTGTGTTTACAATCGCTAATTGATACTGATCTTGGTAAGAATCCCCCAAATATCGCGAGGCAATTTCAGGTATCAACTGCTCTTTAATGGCATCGTCGTTTAAACGAATTAGCACGTAATCATTCAGTTGATCGATGCTTAAACGCACTTCAATATGCTCAGCTCCATCGTTTCGATTCAATGTTAATAAATCGAGTACTTGAACAGGTATTTTCAAAAAACTGGGTGCCCCCAAATCAGGAAAGTTCGAAAGTGGCATGCTGTTTTCTCTGCTTTCAGCGTTCGAATGTTCATCAAGCCAGGACTGGAGTGCTGGGTCGGCTTCCACACTTGTAACCATCAACGAATCTATATCTGCCTGATAAATAGTTACGGTCTCCTCCCTATCTTTAATGAGATACATATTATCAATCAAAGACACTTTTTGCTCTGATGCGTTCCACTTAGCAACGTTTGACTGAAAACGCATTTCCAGTTCTTGATCAGAATCACCATAATTCGTCACCTGTATGCGAAAAGCGTTATAAACCTCCCAAAAAGCTTCGTTAAAGTCGCTAATAAAGTTCTCGGTGGATGCTTCAATTCCCTGGTTCAATCGTTGGCGTTCGGCATCGCTCACACTCCCCAACCAGCTATACTGCAGTACAGCCAGCGTAATTAGTGCACCCACTATTACCACTAAGAAACTATATGTAAACCATCGGTTTTGCATAACTAAAAGTAGGTGCTTTACACACTAAGTAAAAAGATTTAGCATCGATTTAACATCCTTAACAAACATTTTGCGAGGCCTTAACAACTCAACGGATTTGCTTTCGAATATTGCTGCCGAACCATTAACCAATTCGAAATCAATGAAATTCACCCATGTTTTACTGATCTCTATGATCGGAATAATTTTAGCCGAACCTTTAACAGCCCAGATTCAACGTAACGTGACCTTTGATGCCAGTACCAGCTTCATGTTGCGGGAGTTGAGCGCCATGATCGTTCAATATGAAGATGGTCTTCAAGTTGATATGATCATGGGCAGAGGTAATACGACTGATGAGTCGACATCAGACGAATTGAAACGTGGTGATTTCATTATAATGATGAATGGTAAACGACTTTCTGAAGCAACCGAAATGCGTGAATTGTATAATTCGTTGCCAAAAGGTGATGAAATTAAAGTTGGGGTTCGCCGTGGGGATGCTCGTTTTATTGTAACTGCTACAAAAGGCGACATTCCGGAAAGTGCACCGGGTCGAATGGTACTTTCGTTGGATGTAGGTGATGGTCCCGCGCCTACCATGCTTCCTGAATTAGGGCTACTGGTTTCACAAAATGATGAGGGAACCGAAATCATGTCGATGCTTGAGCCTCTTCTTCCTGAGGAGCTAAAAGCAGAAAATATCGAAGGTTATTTCATCACATCCATCAACAAACAAAGCTTCGATGAACCAGCTAAGCTTCAGCAGTACTTAGCCTCTCTCGAGGTTGGCGATGCTATCATTTTAGAAGTAGAAAAAGATGGAATGGCCTTAAGCCTGGCATTGAAGAAACAAGAACCACGCGGCGATGTTCGCTTGAACATTGACAACTAACCCATGCGTAAACTATTTCAACTATCACTGTTCATTTTGGCTTTGCTGATTTTGATTCCGAGCGAATCTCAAGCTCAAAGCCCGTTCCCCAATGCACGCGACGATTCTTATCCATTGTTGGGATTGAAACGAGCCAAAAGCACATACGATCGAGCTAGCAACGAGCTTAATCGAAAAAAAGCACTGTGGGAAAAAGATCTAATCAGCCCGGAGGAGTATGAGACAGCGCTAAATACTTTTCAAGATGCAGAAGTAAACTACCAGCAATCGCTGTTAGTTCTTTTATTCGAGCAGCAATTTGTGAGCATAAAGCGAGCACTTAAAACCCAAGGCGAAGACAACGTAAAAAGGGTTCGGGTTACCCTCGAGAACACCACAAGCGCTACTGAAGAGTTTACACAAATCGTGAACATGGAAGATGAGCTATTCCGATCGCTTCAACCCGATGTGATTCACAATATTTATGTGTCGCTGAGTAACGACGATGGCGCTATCATCAGCTCGCCTTACGAAATTAAGATCGACCAGCTTAAAAGTGGCGTACCGGTTACCGTGAATTTTGATCTGCTTCAAGATTTGGATGAGGTGACGGTGAACATCATTTATGGAAACGGCGCTTCCCGAAATCCTAAAGTGTTTCTGGAAAAGGATGCATCGGCAAACAAAGTTCTGATACAATCTGAGCGATTTTCGCAGGAAGTGGAACTGGGCAATTCAGCCACCTATGGGTTGGGTTTAGAGCTTTTCAGTGGCTCGGACGATACCTACAAGCTTGAAGTGGTGAACCTGCCAGCATCCGTTACCCGATATTTCAACGAACAAGGCGAGCAAGGGCGAATCAGTCAGATTAAGTTCACCGAATCGAAGAATACCATTCAGGCCAATTTACAAGTCTCGCTGCCCGACCGCCCCACCAGCGATGTAAGCATGGATGACCCCATCGACTTTTACGTGATGGCAGTACCGGTTACAAAGTTAGATCAGTTTTCGGCACATCAAGGCGCGTGGACAGAGGAGGATATTCGCGCTTTAGATGTCGGCTTCGTTCGGTTAGAAATGATTCCTCGCGGTGTTGGAAAGTTGGTGATTAAAGCGCCTCAATTATACAACGAGCTAGAAGGAGAAGGTCCCGTTGAGTTCACTTTTGAAGTTGTAAATGAAGGCACTCGACGGCTAAACAATATTGAGTTTGAACTAAGTGCCCCTTTTCAATGGGAAAAACGAATTGAACCGGCAGTAATTCCGGAACTTGGAATTCGCGAAGAATTGAACGTGAAAATGTATCTCACTCCACCGGCCGACATCAGCGTTGGGCGATACGAAACCCGATTACGATCAACCTCACTATCCGACAATCAACCCGTAAATGCCGAGGATAAAACCTTTACGGTTCAAATTGCAGCGCAAGCGAATGTATTCGGTACTGCATTCATCTTGCTGCTCATCATCGGGCTGGTAAGCGGACTGGTTTACTTCGGAATTAAACTCTCAAGGAAGTAAAACAACCTTCAATTATGGACTATGAAAAACCACTGTTTGTCATATCGAGCAAAGAGAGAAATCTAACATGATCACAAACATTCGTAGCCCAGAAGACCTCTTAATGAATCAAAAATTAACATTCGTAAACCGGCATTAAACATCACACAATCATGGAAAACTCTACTATCAAAGCAGCGCCACTTTTGGAAGCAATCAACCTTACCAAAGTGTATGAAGACGGCGTTAAAGCCCTCAACGCACTTAATGTAACTGTTCGCGAAGGTGAAATTTACGCCATGCTCGGTGGCAACGGCGCCGGAAAAACCACAACCATTAACATCTTTCTGGATTTCATCCAACCCACATCCGGTCAGGCACTCATCCATGGTGTTAACGCCAACGAGTTGCCATTAGAAGCCAAAAAACATGTCGCTTTTGTTTCTGAAAACGTGCAGCTCTATCCCAATTTCACGGCTATGCAAAATCTGGATTTCTTTGCGAGGCTTGGCGGTAAATCCAACTATAAACGCAGTGATTACGAAAATGCATTGATTCGGGTTGGTCTTCAGTCGGATGCGTTTGATAAGAAACTCAAAGATTTCTCGAAAGGGATGCGACAAAAATGCGGCATTGCGATCGCAATTTTGAAAGATGCCCCGGCAATCCTGCTCGATGAACCAACCTCAGGACTCGACCCAAAAGCCGGGAAGGAATTCACACGTTTGATCGGCGAACTTCGTGATGAAGGAAAAGCCATCCTCATGAGTACTCACGACATTTTCCGAGCCAAAGAAATTGCCGATTTCGTGGGCATCCTCAATAACGGAGAATTGGTTGCTGAGAAAACCCGTGCCGAACTTGAAGGCGTAAATCTGGAAGATTTGTATGTGGAATACATGGCCGGATATATGGACGAAATGGCGGAAACCGGGTCTTCGCTTGCTAATAATTTAAGCGAAACCTGATAAAACACTCCTCTCAAAGGGAACCTTTTAAAAAGAACATTCAAAAATTCACAGCCAGAATCATGTTTAAACTAATTTTTTTAAAAGAACTGCGCGATATCATTCAAAGTAGCAGATTTACCATCAGTTTTGCGGTGTGTTCGGTACTTATCATTCTTGCCTTTGTGATGGGAGCCCAAAACTATCTGGCAAGCAAGGCACAATACGATGCAGCCATTCAAGAAAACCGAAATCAAATTGAGGCCAACACCGATTGGGTGATGGTAGAGCATTCAATTATGCTACCTCCCCAGCCACTCATGACATTGGTTAATGGGGTTTTAAACGACATTGGACGCAATATTTCGATGAGCGGTCGCGGAGAACTTCGTTCCGAAAACACCCGATTTAACGACGAACCAATTTTCGCTGTTTTTCGATTTATGGATCTCGAGTTCATCTTTGGGATCATCCTTTCGCTGTTTGCCATCATTTTTGCTTATGATGCCATCAATGGCGAAAAAAACCGCGGTACCTTAAAACTCTGCTTTGCAAATCCGATATCGCGGGCCGGTTATATCGGTGGGAAATTAGCCGGTTCCTTTGTGGGCCTAAGCGTGGCGTTGCTCATCCCTATCCTTATCGGTTGTGCCTTATTGCCGGTTTTGGGTGTTCAACTAAGTGCTGATGAATGGCTTCGACTTGCGCTAATCCTGATTGCCGGCATTGCTTATTTCGGCGTATTTCTTGCCATCGCAATTACGATTTCGGCATCCACCGTAAAACCCTCTAATGCTTTTTTAATTGGTTTAGTGGTTTGGATTTTTGCGGTGTTGATCGTCCCTAGAACATCGGTTTTAATATCGGGAAGAATCGTTGACGTACCCAATGTGGATGAAATCACTGCTCAAAAGAATCGCTATCGCACGCAATTATTTGATGAAGATCGCCCGAAAATGTCCAACTTTCAGTTGCCCGAAGGAACTGAAATGGAAGATGCGATGGGCGTATTTCAATCTTTTATGAGCGACCTATCAGCAACACGCCAAGAAAAGATTGATCTTTTTAACGCCCGTTTAAACGAGCAATACACCAACAAAAAACGTCAACAAGAGCGCTTGGCGTTATCATTGTCGCGTATTTCACCATCCTCAGCATTTACTCTTGCTGCCACCGAACTAGCCGGAACTTCACTCACTCTTCAAAACCACTTTATGGATGCCGCTTATACCTACCAGGAATCCTATGCTGATTTCATGAACGAGAAAACGGGAAGTAACCGCAGTAGTGGCTTTCGTATGGTGATGATTACAACCGGTGGCGTTGAAGAAGAGCCCGAGCCACTTGATCCGGATGAACTACCACAATTCACCTTCAAATCGCAAGATATCAGCTCGGCAGCACGGGCAGGAATGGTAGATCTAAGTCTCCTCATTTTGTTTAATCTCGTCTTTTTCGGTGGTGCCTTTCGTGCCTTTCTGAATTACGATTTGAGATAAAACCAACTCACCTAAACATTAAACAGGTATCTGTATGTTTTCCTTATTACTTCAAAAAGAGCTTAAGAACATCATCACCAGCCCAAAATTTACTGCTACCTTTCTGGTGTGTTCAGTGTTAATTTTGATCAGCGTTTTCGTGGGAATAAACGAATACGAAAATGCTGTAGCGCAATATCAAGCCAACCAGGAAATTGCCCGGCAAGATATTGCTCAAGCCACCAGCTGGGGTCGAGTTCGAAATCTATTGCATCGCGAACCAAATCCGGTTCAAATTTTTGTGTCAGGCGTACACTTCGATGTTGGTCGCTTAAGCAGCATATCAGATTATAACGATGTAAAACTTATTCGCAGCCCCTACAGCGACGAAACCTTATTCGCAATCTTCCGAGTCATCGACTTCGCGTTCATCGTTCAAATTGTTCTATCGCTCTTTGCCATTCTTTTCACCTACGATGCCATCAACGGCGAACGGGAACAGGGCACACTAAAACTAGCATTCGCCAATTCGATATCTCGAGC
Organism: Balneolaceae bacterium; assembly: GCA_034669965.1. Taxonomy (GTDB): domain Bacteria; phylum Bacteroidota; class Rhodothermia; order Balneolales; family Balneolaceae; genus HXMU1420-13. Next base: position 371,419 of record JAXMOK010000001.1, read on the forward strand.
TCAGTATCTACTGGCTAAGTTTTCAGGCATTTGGCTAGGGCTCATTATCCCGCTACTCATCCCCATATTATTAGGTTTATTATTGTTGCTTGTGTTCAACGTACCTCTAACAACCGGCGACTGGTTGTCGATCGTTAGTTTGATTGGGTTATCCATATTGTATATCACTTTTTTTATAGTGATTGGGATTTTGGTTTCTGCTATCACGCGTTCTTCTTCTCTTTCATTCTTGTTGTTATTGGTGATTTGGATTGGAGGCGTATTGATTATTCCGCGCCTTGGTGTGATGGCAGCCGGGCAATTAGTTCCCGTTGAAAGTGTGGCCCAGATTGAAGCAAAGCAAGAAGCTTTTCGAAAAGCGCGATGGGATCAATATTCGGCGGAATTAACCGAAGTATGGCAAATTCGAGAAGCCCAAATGAATGGTATGAACGAAGAAGAACGCCGTGCCTACCGCGATGATAACGAATGGACCTGGTTAGAAGAAGACGATGCCACCAGAAAACTGGTGCAGGCCGATATCATCACCAATAACCGCAGATTGCTGGAAGAAGCACAGAATCGAAAAAAAGTGCAGGAACAACTCGCCTTTAACATTGCTCGAATTTCTCCGGTGGCGTCTTATCAACTGGCTGCCATGAAAATTGCAGGTACCGATGTAGAAATGAAATCTCGGTATGAAGAATCGATGCGGGCATACAAAGACGATTTCTCGGAATTCATTCAGCGTAAAGAAGCCGAGGGTGGTGGCCATGGTGGATTTAACATCACGTTTGACAGCGAACAAGGTATGAATATCGATTTCGGGCGAAACGATCAAACCTTAGATACAAGCGATATGCCTCAATATCAGAGACCGGAACTTAGTTTAAATGCGACACTTGGGGCATCATTGTTCGATTTTGGGATTATAGGCTTTGTTACCGCGTTGGCGTTTGGCGGCAGCGTGTTTGCATTTCTACGCTACGATTTACGCTAAACACCCGAAATTAAATCGGAGAGTGCTTTGTGTTCTCTCCGATTCTTCATGATACCATTCTAAACTAAACTCTAAAACGTTCGAACACCGCTCGATCAAGTTCTTCTCTGTGATTAGGGTGCGCAATTTCGACCATTGCTTTGGCACGTTGAGTCAAATTTTTTCCGTATAAACTGGCAATTCCATACTCGGTAACAATGTAGTTTACATGAGCCCGAGTGGTAACCACGCCAGCACCTTGTTTTAAAAACGGAACAATCCGGCTGATGCCTTTATTAGTTTGCGACGGCAGTGCAATAATGGGTTTACCTCCTTCCGATTTTGCTGCTCCACGGATAAAATCCATTTGTCCGCCAACACCGCTGTAATGGTAAGTTCCGATCGAATCTGCACAAACTTGTCCTGTAATATCAATCTCAAGAGCACTGTTAATGGCTGTTACTTTTGGATTTTGTTTAATCACTTTGGTGCTGTTCACATACTCGATGTCGAGCATGGCAATGGATGGGTTATCGTCGATGAAATCGTAAACGCGCTTCGATCCCATCACAAATCCAGAAACAACCTTACCCGGGAACTTCACCTTTTTCTTACCGTTGATCACCCCACTTTCAACCAAATCTATCACACCATCTGCAAACATTTCGGTGTGGATGCCCAGATCTTTATGATTCACCAAACTTTTTAGCACCGCGTTAGGGATTGCACCAATGCCCATTTGTAGGGTGGCGCCATCTTCTACCAACTCTTTGCAAAAACGCCCAATTCTCATTTCAGTTTCATTTGGTTCGGGGATGATTTGCTCCGGCAGTGGATCATTATTCTCCACCATTACATCAATATCATTTATGTGGATGAAGCCTGCACCGTGCGTGCGAGGCATATTTGGGTTGATCTGGGCAATCACGAACTTAGCCGTTTCAGCAGCAGGCAACGCTCCCACAACCGAAACGCCCATCGAGCAATAGCCATGTTTATCGGGTGGCGAAACGTTTAACAAAGCCACATCGATAGGCAGAATCCCCTTTTTCATAAGTCCGGGCACATCGCTTAGAAAAACCGGAATGTAATTACCTCTACCTTCATTTACTGCTTTTCGAACATTCGAGCCTACAAAAAATACATTCACATGAAAGTTCTCGGCATACTCCGGTTTCGTGTATTTTGCTTCGCCTTCGGTGTGAATGTGTACAATTTCCACATTTCGCAATTCTGATGCGCGGCCTACCATGGCATCAATCAATTTAAAAGGAACCGCATTTACACCGTGTATAAATACACGATCGTTCGACTTGATGAATTCTACAGCTTCTTCTGCTGATTTATAAACGCCCATTCTTACACTCCATTAATTACTTTTCTTTAGTTAATAGTAGAATACTGACTGAATGTGAACTTCTTATAAATAAAAAAGACGACACTTTCGTGAGTCGTCTTTTAATTAACCTACTTGTTAATGGTCGATGTTAGGCTAATTTGCTAAGGCTACATTCCAAATCTGATCGTAACCATAAGTTGATTGTTCAGCTGTAAGCTCAGTGATGATTTTTTTGATCAGATTGATGATCACATCCTTTTGTCCTATTCGATTTAGGGCATTCAAATCTTTGAACTCTTCTCTGGAAAATGGCACACCCGGCCCTTCGAAGCTTCCTTGCATCCATGTATTGGCCATGCCATCGAACGCCTGGGTTTGCCCAGTTATTTGAAAACTAACCAGTGGTAATAACACAATCTTATCATTTTCGTCAGCGGCCACTCTGTAATCGATCGAGATACTCATTAAAGCATCAAGATTCATATCCCGTAGTAACGAAGGCATCGGGGCAGCGTCAGCAATCAATGCTGTTGATCGTTCGGCAAGCATTTCACCAAAAGAGGCAGCTACTAAGCGCTTGGTGTCTCTGAAATTTTTCTTGATGTACACTTTTGTGTTTTGATCTTCAGGCTCATAAAATTCATCGTAAAATGGATTGGAAGTAATAGCGTCTACATCAACTACATTCGCCCCAAAATCTTGCTCAAAAGTTTGTGTCAGATCGTTATACATATTCTCCATAAACTGATTCCAGTACCGATCTTCTAGTTGAGGGAATTCGAAAGTGGTGGTGGTAATAGTTGTCGTAATTATTCTATAGGAACCATAATCGGTTTCAGATTGGCTTTTTACAGTTTCCTGCTCGAAAAGTGTGCCATTAATTGATAATGATCCCAATCCAATTCTACCAATTTTGGCATTTAAAGGACGGACAAACCACGCATTTGAACTAAAACCGTTGTACGAAAACTTTCCATTGCTCTCTTCGTGGTTGCCTTTTATTCGGATGTATGCCCTTCCCTCAACTTCGCCTTCTAAGGTTACCGGCTGTGTATCAAAAGCGGTGGAGGTACGCTTGAAATAGGTAAACGGTTGATTGGCATCCTCTCGATTATCTTCAACTATGGAAACTTGTAGATGATTTTCGCCGGTTGCCCAATTGGTTACATCTTTTCCGGTTGGCCCGCCTCCTGCAATATGCTTATGGCGAAATGCATATGCCGGTATAGTGATTTTGTTATCAACTATACTTGACTGAAAATAGGCAAATCCTTTTACGCCAACTGCTTTGGTGATTAATGCAATTCGTACCCGTTTGCCGCGGGCTGCTTCGTTGAAATCAAGCTCCAATTCCAGGTCTTCATTCATATTAATAGTAGCATTTTCAGCCTGCCCATTAATGCTGCGAATAGAAATCGAAGGCGCAGCTGAAATTGTAAACTCAGTTGCTTCGCCATCCACATTTTGCAGCCGAACCGTTTTAGGTGAAGTATCGCCTTCATCGAATAAAGCCATATATATCCCGCCGCCATAGGTTGGAGCTTCTTTTCCATCTACAGATACCGTTCCATCCAGATTAATAAACCCAATGCTTCCGTCCGGTTTCAAAAGCTGAACGCCAACTGCTGTTTGTCCCTCTTGCCAGTCCGCTCCAGCTCCGAGTGTTATCCCCGTTTCCGGTGAATACATATTTGATTGATACATTCCAATGGCAGCAATTTGACCAAAATCCTTCTCTTTTTTAGTCATTAGTTTCATAGCAACTTCCCCCATTTTGGTTTGAATTGTTGCGCACGAACTCAGAATAATTATTAGGCTAAACAAGCCGACATATATTTTTTTCATGATACCACTCCGTTAGTTGAAACTCATGGTACCTCCCCCAAAGATTTTTCTCTATCGCCCAAACGGAGTATTCTGCATATAAAAAAAGCGTGTCTCTTAACAGAAACACGCCTTTCGAAATCTTGGATTTTTTACTTATCCGATCCCGGCATACCCAATGGTTGTGGAGCACTTTGAACCCAAATTCGTTGATCAAAAGTGCGTTGCCGCGGATAAATCTCATTCAAAGTATCTGTTTCGTACAGTCGACCATTCATCATAACATGAGAAACCGTATTGGTATTTCTTAGATCTTCTAACGGATTCGCATCCAGAATCACCAAATCAGCCAACTTTCCTTCTTCGATGCTTCCAAGATCTCCATCAAGTCCGATAGCTTCTGCACCAATTAAGGTTGCAATTTTTAATGCTTCGTGATTTGTTAATCCACCCGCTGCAACCGACCATAACTCCCAATGGTACCCAAGCCCTTGCAGCTGTCCATGGCTACCAATTCCGAGTAAGCCACCGGCATCGTAAATCTGTTTTGCTTTTTCAGCATGTTTTGGAAATACCATTTCTTCATCGATGGCCCAGAATCCTCGTCGTCGCGTTTTATTTGCTAATTCCTCATAAGGTGTGTAGTAAGCAAGTTTTTCATCCCCGTATGGATTTTCACGCGAATAATAATACTCCTCGCCCCAAGGCCCACCGTAGGCCACCAACATAGTTTGAGTAACCGCCATTTTCGAGAAAGCTACCGCATCAACCAAATCACTATAAATTGGATAGATTGGCAAGTTATGCTCGTGTCCGGGGTAGCCATCCAACATTTGCGTCATATTCAAACGCATGTGCAAACTACCTTCGGTGGTAGGCATCAATTTGAGTTCTTTAGATGCCATGATAATCCACTGGCGGTGTTTACGATTTCCAACTCGATACATTTTGATAGTTTTTGTATCGAAATATTCGCTGTATTGGCGAAGCACTTCTTTGGTATGATCAAGGCTTTTGAGTTTGTACCCCCAGAATCCTACACCGGGTCCGGTTGAATAAATTCGAGGACCTAGCATTTTTCCGGCGGTCACCATGTCTCCATAGCTCAGTACATCGGTGGTTCCGGTTTGTGGGTCACGAGTGGTGGTAACACCATACGCAAGATTAGCCGCATAGCTCCATTCCTGATCTTTATGAATGCTGCGTGTAGAGCGCAAATGCGCGTGAGTATCAACAAAGCCGGGTACTACTGTTTTCCCTGTCAAATCAATTACTTCGGTGCCGGAGGGCACTTCAATGGTTCCTGATCTACCAACACCCGTAATTCGGTTATTCTCTACTAGAATATCGCCGCGTTCAAACACATCATCTCCATTCATGGTAATTACCCGAGCATTTTGAAGTAAAACTGATCCTTCAGGAATATCGCGCTCGTAGGTAACTTCAATCCTCAGTTCTTCTGCTTGATATTTGTTGGGCTCTTCGTCTTTGTCATCTTTTTCGTCTGAATCGGTGTCTTCATCTGCATCAGATTCTTCTGAATCAGTTTCTTCATCTTCTTCTTCTGCCTCTTCAGCAGCTTTCTTAGCCGCTTTTACACTATCAGCAAATACTTTCGAAGCGTCTAAATCGTAAATAAAATGACCTTTACCTAACGACCAATGTACTTTACGCCCATCCGATGCCCACGCTGGAAATTCGCCACCAATGATGGTTAATTTTTTAGCCGGAAATACTGCATTATTTGGTGAAGCAACGCCTATTTTAACTACAGATCCGGTTTGAGGCACAGTAGCAGTATAAATTTCGTTATTCACTTGAGCCAACACCTGATCGCCAACCGGGGCTTTATAAATAACGGCGGCCTCGCTTGGGGGCACCGGATCTCGCGTTCCGTAAACCGATATTCCTGTTATGGTTACATGTTCTTTTTCGTCCGAGCCATCCCAACGGATCGACACCAAAGTCCCATCGTTGTTGGTTAAATAAATACGATCATCAGCTTTAACAAAGTGAGGATTTGATCGACCACTGGTTTTGGCAATAAAATTGATATCTCCGCCATCCGAAGAAATCCAAGCTAAATCATCTGATGCGATAGCTGCAGCCCATGCTACGCTTCGATTCATAAATTCGTACTTATTTCCCATAATGAAGGCAATTCGATCGCTATTGAACGACCATACCGGGGTGCTATAAAAAGCAGCTTCTTCGGTGAGTTTTTGTGGGCGAATACGTCGGGCATTTGGATCTACTTTATAAATGTGTCCACCTTCATCCTGATTCCACGTTACATATGCGATAAATTTACCATCCGGCGACCAAGTTGGATGCGCTTCGGTATGTTCATAATTGGTAACACGGCGTGGGGTACCATTCGGCAAGTCTTGTACATATAATTTATTTAAGGCAGTAAAAGCTAACTGACTTCCATCCGGAGATGGCACAGCATCGCGAATTTGAGTAGCAAGAACCTCTTTATCGTCGTTGATTGGATATTTAAAGGTCATATCCGGTCCCATTTCGAGTGCAACATCAACTTCGAATGGAACTTCCATCATATTTCCATTTTCGATATTCAGCCGAACAATTTTCCCTTCGTGAAACATCACTAATTCCTGGCTGTTTGGTGTAAAATCCATCGATGGTAATACACCTAAAGTTGCCTGCGATTCCTGATCATCACGCTGAATAGGATAAATCAACCATCGCTCGCTACCTTCTTCAAGATTTCGAAGTACTAAACCTGTTTCGGCCTCATATCTGCTGCCGTACACCAACCATTTTCCATTTGGTGAAACAGTGGGCGTAAATGCCGAACCATATCTTGAAATGAGTGTACTGTTTTCGCCGGTTTCGCGATCATATAATCCAATTGAATATTGAGGGAATTGTGCATTATAATTCCATGCTCCATTTCGCTGGCTGTAGTAAATGAAGCGCCCATTTGGGCCAAAGGTTGGATCTATTGCTTTAAATGAACTAGAAGGATCTATAAGCTTTATTCCTCTTCCTCCATCTTTATGATACAGCCATAGCTTAAAATTTCTACGCCCTCGCGAAACTAATGCGTAATCGCCATCAGGCGACCAAGCTGCATTTACCATTTCATCATTTTCATCGCCAGCAAATTTATGTTCTTCTTTGGTGTCTATGTTGATATAGTAGGCATCGTCAGAACCGTCTTTATCCGATATATATAGAATGTGTTTGCCATCGGGGCTCCATTTAGGATGAGAATCGTAGGCCATTCCATCGGTAAGAGATGTTGCGTTGCCTCCATCAAATGGAATGATGTAAATATCACCAAGTAAGTCGAACGCAATCATGGAGCCATCGGGGCTAACATCCACCGACATCCAAGTGCCTTCTGAAGTTGTAAATTCTAGTAACCGCTCCGGATCCATAGGTAAATCCGGATTTTTCTTTTCAATTTTTGCCGTATCTGCTTCATCTTGGTAAGCAGTTAGCTGGGGAGAAATCAGCCCGGTAATCAAGAAAACACAACATGTTAAAATTCGTAATTGCATAACTATAAATAGGTTAATTAGTGTCAATGAATCAATGTGGAAATTATTTTTGTCGCAATCATGTAAAATTTTGAGAAGAATTATTCTATATTAAATAATTAAGGGATGATCGAATTATTAGGTTTTAGATCGGCATAAGGAGTGACATGATTGATGAACAACTTGTAAAGCAGGCAGTAGGGAGTCCGCTTTACAATAGTAAGAAAATACCATTTTGCATAACTACCTATACTCTTAGGTTTGCTTATGTAAACGAAGCATTTTGTAAGCTAACAGGATACTCAAGTAATGAATTAGTTGGGCGTAGTGTTGGTATTTTGCTCGAAAAAAATAAGCTCATCACCGCTTACACCGAATTTCTTTATTACTTACAACACCACGAAAATAAACGTGAAACCTGGCAGGTTAAGGTTAAAAGTGGGAAACTAATTATTTGTAAAATTGAAAATTCAACGGTCAAAATTGGTAATAAAAAATATAGCCTCACATTAACCTTAGATCATACTGCCGAACAAGAAAATTTAGGTTTAGCACAGGCAAATGAGGAAAAGTATCGACATCTCACCGAGAACCTTCCACATATAATTTGGACAAATGATAAAACCGGTAAGCCGGTTTACATGAATAAGGTAGCTCTTAAATATTTTGGCAAATCTGAATCTGATTTTGAGTTGTGGAATTGGATGCATCATATAAATGCAGATGATGCCATTGAACTCGAAAAAGAATGGAAATTAGCATCTGATCTTAACAATCCCGTTCAAAAAGAATTACGTTTAAAAACTGCTTCAGGTAATTATAAATGGTTCCAAATCATATTATTTCCACAAATCGATGAGCAAAATGACACTCGCACCTGGACTGCTATTGCTACTGATATCGACGATCGGGTAAAAGCTGAACAGAAGCTTGAAAAAGCAAATACACGATTGCGTTCATTAATCAATGCTTCACCCGTGCCAATTTATTCGATTAATAAAAATGGAATTGTAAAAGAGTTCTGGAATCCATCAGCAGAAAGAATATTCGGTTGGCAAAAAGAGGAGGTAATTGGAAATTTTCTACCCTTAGTTACTGACGAATACATTCAGGAATTTCAATCATTTTTAAAACAAATTCGCACAGATGGGCAAATAAGTATTGTAGCTAAACGTAAGAATAAATCCGGAGATGAATTAATTCTTGACGTTCATGGTGGATGCATATATGATGAAAATGGTGATATTGATGAATTAATGGTGACTTTGCTTGATATCACAGAAATTGAGCAGCAGAAAAATCACTTACAAGAATCACTTGCTGAAAAACGCACTTTGCTACAAGAAATTCATCACCGTGTAAAAAACAACCTGGCAATTGTCGTCAGTTTACTTCAATTGCAGGTGTATCAGTCTTCAAATCAAGCAGAAAAAAATAAATTACTGGACGCCCAAAATCGGGTCATGTCTATTGCAATGGTGCATGAACTGTTGTATTCGTCCGATGAATTCAATAAAGTAGATTTAAAGGTTTACTACGATCAGTTGATTAAAAGCATTAAAGCGAATATGCCGGTGCAAACAAGAGGGGTTCAACACGAGCTGGACATCTCCCTAGAAAACCTTAACATAAACCAAGCTATCCCGTTGGGATTATTGATTAATGAGTTGCTAACCAACTCTTTAAAATATGCTTTTCCTGCAGATTCGAACGACAATTGTATTAAGCTATCTATTCACCCCCAGGGTAAAACCATTTATGTTAATTACGCTGATAATGGCGTTGGATTTGATTTGGCGGAAGGGAAATTTACAAGTGGGTTAGGATTTAAAATAATAGAATCTTTACTAACACAATTAGACGCTAAATCGGAAATGGACGCAAAAAATGGATTTAGTTTACAATTTGAGTTTACAAATCAACTCTTAGATCAGGAACATTCTATGTTTGTAAATTAATAGGCGGGCTAACTTTAAACTACCTGCAAGTCGTTATTGCTTTCATTTACTAAACCATCAGCTATAAACGTGAATGTAAAATCGGTAAGCTCACCGGATTCTATCTTCAACTGCCCCTCTAACTCCTCCACCATTACATCTACTAAACTAACACCGAACGACGTCTGACTTTGTTCTTTGTAATCTTTGGGCAACGGATTTTGATCGTTAATAATACTGATCGACACTCTCTTCGACTCATTTAACAACTTTACAATAAGCGTGCCTTCCGATTGGCCTTTAAAGCCATGTTTGAAAGCATTGGTAACCAATTCGCTAATAATTAGCCCACATTTAATTGCTTTTTCCAGAGGAATACTAAATGAGTCCATTTCATATTTCACTTTCACTTCACAGTCTTCGAAAGAAAAAGTATCGTTTATTACTTCTACTAAATCTTTGGTATAGGCATCCATTTGGATGTTTTCCATATCCATCGATTTATAGAGTTTTTCGTGGATTTTAGCGATAGAAATGATGCGGGTTTGGCATTCACTTAAAATATTTTCTACATCGGTGCGATCAGTTCTTTTTTGTAACTCTAGGATATTAGAAACTAGGGTGAGATTATTTTTAACGCGATGATGTATTTCTTGAAGTAATATTTCCTTTTGATCGTGTGACTTTTGCAATTCATCAAATAGCTGCTTTTGCACTTCAATATTAGAAAGAAGCCCTATTACTTGTAAGTCGCCGGTATTTCTGTTTTTAACTACTTTTCTATTAAGATGCATCCAAAGGTAAAAACCATCGGCATGCAGCATTCTGAAGTCGATATTGCTCGTATAGTTTTCAATTTCTTGTTTTTTGCGAGCCTCATCTAACATAGTTTTCATTCGATTCATATCATCAGGGTGGAATAATGAACTCACAAACTCAATTCCCTTTTCAATCCACTCTTCCTGTTTATAACCCAATAAATCATACACTGCCGGACTTACATACTCTATCACATTTTGTGTAGCGTTAAAATTGTACAAAATCTCTCCAGTGTTTTTAACAATTGTACTAAGCAGCTCTTCACTCTTTTCTAACCTTGCCGACCATTTTTTTACCGATTCAAAAGTCCAATAGCTAAATGCGCCCGCCATTATTAAGATTAATAGCGCTAGTGTGATAATACTCCATTTAACCACATCGTTTACTAATCGCGCTACTTCGTTCATGTGGTTCGAGAACTCTTCCTCAAGCAAAGTCATTTCTATATCAACGGAAGTAACTAAACTAGGATAACTGATAAGATCATCTGATGCTAAAAGCCCTTGATCAATTTTTTCTTTCACTTCATAGCCAAGCGCATCAAACTCAACCATTTTTTCATCGGCCCTTGTCCATATATCTATAGCCTCTTTTACTTGAGGCAACCATCCAAAATAATCGAATATAAAAATCAGGTCATTTACATCAGCGGGATGATTTTTCCCCTGTTCAAAACCTTTTCGAACTACTTCATAATCAGTATTCTCACTTAACAATTCTTCACGGGCAATTCTGTCTCCTTTGTTAATAAGTAACTGTTGCTGAAAAGCTCGAAAGTAGCGCTCGTCTTTGCTTTCTAAATATGCGAGAAGATCTACAGCTGCCGATTTTTGAGCTTTTGCGTAATAGCCTTCACCGGCAACATAGGCACGCATTCCGTTCGAAACTTTCGTTAAAAGAATTACACTGGCAGATAATATAATTCCTCCCATTAAGCATATACCAAGAATGGTATATATGTGCTTTCTAAAACGTATTTTTAACCTCTCTGTGGTATCGCCCATACTTACTAAATCTCCTTCGAGCATATTAGTCATAATAGCAGAAAGTACAAAACGATATATTAGAGGATCTTAATATTAACTAACATCCTCTGTCCAAATCTGCTATCTAGTCAACTTCTTATAATGGATCCGATGTGGTTGATCGTCGGTGATGCCTAAGCGCTGCTTTCTGTTCTCTTCATATTCTTGGTAATTCCCTTCGAACCAATAAACCTGGCTATCGCCCTCGAAAGCCAGAATATGCGTAGCTACTCGATCGAGGAACCATCTATCGTGAGAAATAACTACAGCACAACCCGCAAAACTTAATAATGCTTCTTCCAATGCTCGGAGTGTGTTTACATCCAAATCGTTGGTAGGCTCATCCAACAGCAACACGTTGGCACCTTCTTTCAACATTTTTGCTAAATGCACACGATTCCGTTCTCCCCCGGATATTTGCCCGGTTTTCTTTTGTTGATCGGAACCACTGAAATTAAATCGAGATACATACGCTCGGGAATTCACCTCTCGATTACCAAGTTGCAGGATATCATGCCCACCTGAAATTTCTTCCCAAATCGTTTTTGACGGATCCAAAGGTCGCTTTTGATCAATGTAGCCAAGTTCAACCGTTTCACCGACTTCCATTTCACCGGAATCTGGTGTTTCTTCTCCGATAATCATCTTAAACAAGGTTGTTTTACCCGCACCATTTGGTCCGATCACCCCAACAATACCACCCGGTGGCAGATCGAAGTTCATATCTTCAACTAATAAACGATCTTCAAAGCCTTTAGAAATATGATTGGCGTTGATCACTTTGGTTCCTAATCGCGGACCTGCAGGAATAAAAATCTGCATTTCTTCGTTTCGTTTCTCCTGCTCTTGGGAAAGCAACTCTTCGTAGGCGTTAATCCTTGCTTTACTTTTCGCACGGCGACCTTTAGGATTCTGGCGAATCCATTCTAATTCCTGTTGTAGGGTTTTTTGTCGATTCGACTCCTGCTTTTCTTCCTGCTTTAGTCGATCTGATTTCTGCTCTAACCACGACGTATAATTTCCTTTGAAAGGAATTCCCTCTCCACGATCCAGTTCCAAAATCCATCCCGCCACATTATCCAAAAAGTAGCGATCGTGAGTTACCGCAATTACGGTTCCCTCGTATCGGGCTAGGTGTTGCTCTAACCAACCCACCGATTCTGCATCCAAATGGTTGGTAGGCTCATCAAGTAAGAGCACATCCGGTTTTTTCAACAATAAACGACACAAAGCCACTCGGCGAGCTTCCCCACCCGAAAGTACACTCACGCTTGTATCGCCCGGAGGACAACGTAAGGCATCCATCGCCTGATCAAGTTTACTATCCAAATCCCAAGCATCCAGATGATCGATTTTTTCTTGAAGTTTTGCTTGTTTTGCGATCAAGGCATCGAAGTCGGCGTCAGGATCAGCAAAGGCTTCGTTAATTCCTTCGTATTCTTTGATCAAATCAACCGTTTCCTGCACCCCTTCTTGTACAATTTCCTTAACCGTTTTTTCAGGATCAAGCGCTGGTTCTTGGGATAAATATCCAAAAGTGATGCCTTTTTGCACACTGATATCGCCCAGATAATCTTTGTCCTCACCGGCAATAATTCGCAGCAAGGTAGATTTACCTGCACCGTTTAAACCGAGAACCCCAATTTTAGCGCCATAGAAAAATGACAGGTAAATATCTTTTAGGACTGTTTTGTTGGGTTTGTGAACTTTGCTCACCCCAACCATGGAAAAAATGATTTTCTGATCGCTCAAGGTATCGTGACTTTTGTGATGATTTAAATCTCAGAAATGTTACTTCAACTAATCTGATGGCACAAAGGTAAGGAGTGATCGGCTGTTTTCAATGGATGAATTCTAGGAATTCGATTTCGATGTGGACTTTGCTTTCATAGCTGCCCAAAACAAACCGATCAATCCGAGCATTAAATTCACAATTACGAACCAAACAGGCTCTAAGCTCACATCTAAATAGAGATTTAAACCCGCAACAATTGTGAGCAAAACACCAACTATCCCAGCTCCTATTTTAGCGTCTATCTTTAACCATTTTGCTCCAAATCGAGTTAGAATAAATGCGGTTGTTGGGATCAATAGAAGTTGTGAAAGAATAACTAGAACGGAGTTGGTGTTTTCTTTTTCAAAATAGAAGAAAAGAACAATGCCCATCGTGAGCATAGCTAATGCCATATAAGTAATAATAATGTACAAAGCGTATTTAAGAATCTGCATGTTGTGCTGAGTTATTGAATATTGTCTACTCATTGTAGTCGTTTATTCAAAAAACTGGGCTGTACTTTCGGACATATTTAATCAATCAATGCTGATTCTCTGGCAATATGCACCGCTTCGGTTCTTCGTTTGGCGTTTAGCTTCACAAAAATATTTGATACGTGTTTCTTAACTGCACTTTCTGATATGAATAAACTCTCGCCAATTTGCTTATTGGTGAGTCCTTGTGAAATCCCGTTTAAGACCTGCTGTTCTTTAAAGGTTAGAATGCAGCCTCTAGCTTGCTCTACCTTAGCTTTCAATTCTTTCCCTGTAATTTTTTGGTATCCTTTTCTAATTAGAAAGATAAGAGCTGCAAAAACAGCTAGAACAAGTGCCCATTCAAACAGTATCGAACTGATTTGAATACTCCAGCGAATCAAAGTGACTATTACAACTGCTGATAGTAAAGCTAGGCTAACTTTCACCCATTTATTATTGATTAATCCTTTCCACCATTTTTTCATGCTTCGTAGTTCGATTAACTTCCATGCATGTTGCGTCTTAGTTTGCTCAAATTGAGAAGCTCTAGTTCCAGATACAAAGTAAACCCAGCTTGCATTATTGAAGCTTTATCGAAAAAGGAATTTGAACCAGTTGTTCATTGAGGCATACCGAACAAGTTTTTTGGTACGAGGGAAACTGTTCGATGGTCACAGTTCGGTTGTTCTTCACCACCCCGACCAACATTCGTTGGCCACCCCTCCACCGAAGGGGAATTTATTACTTCGTAATTCGTACATCGTAACTCGCATATTCGTAATTCGTTTGTTTTACACCCCTCGCCATCCGCCGGTTGGCGAAAGGCACTCCCCTCAAGGGGAGACTTATAAAACCTAACCACTAAACATGAAACGCGCCTCTAGATTTCTCTCTCAATGAATCGCAGATGCTTTTCAGACAGAAATCAATTCATGAAATCAACCATGTATCAAAGTCTTCTCTCCTGTGGCAGAGGAGAAACAAAAAGGGGGCAGTAATTCGTACATCGAAATTCTTAAATCATCGATCGTCCTTCGTTTTTATTCAAAGTTCGAGTGTTCGATGTTCAAAGTTCAACTGTTCAATTGATCAAAGTTCGGCTGTTCTTCACCACCCCGACCAACATTCGTTGGCCACCCCTCCACCGGAGGGGAATTTGTTAATTCGTAAATCGTACATCGTACCTCGCATATTCGTACTTCGTTTGTTTTACACCCCTCGCCATCCGCCGGTTGGCGGAAGGCACTCCCCTCAAGGGGAGACTTATAAAACCTAACCACTAAACATGAAACGCGCCTCTAGATTTCTCTCTCAATGAATCGCAGATGCTTTTCAGACAGAAATCAATTCATGAAATCAACCATGTATCAAAGTCTTCTCTCCTGTGGCAGAGGAGAAACAAAAAGGGGGCAGTAATTCGTACATCGAAATTCTTAAATCATCGATCGACCTTCGTTTTTATTCAAAGTTCGAGTGTTCGATGTTCAAAGTTCAACTGTTCAATTGATCAAAGTTCGGCTCTTCTTCACCACCCCGACCAACATTCGTTGGCCACCCCTCCACCGGAGGGGAATTTGTTAATTCGTAAATCGTACATCGTACCTCGCATATTCGTAATTCGAATGTTCGTTGTTCCTTTCTTCCCCGTATATTCATTGCTCATCAAGATTCTGAATTCATTCCTCCATGACGTACCTCTCGGTAGAAAATCTATCTAAAAAATTTGGTTTAAAAACGCTGTTCGAAGGCATCACTTTTGGCATTTCGAAAGGCGATAAAACCGCTTTAATCGCCCAAAATGGAACCGGGAAGTCAACTTTATTGCGCATTCTTGCGGGTGAAGAGGAACCGGATAATGGTGAAGTGATGGTTCGGAATGGTATCCGTGTTAGTTTACTTGAACAGGAGCCCAAGCTCGACAACGCGCTCACCATCAACGAGTTTATCACCCACGGAGATAACGAAATGGTGAGGATCGTTCGGAATTATGAGCAAGCCGTGGAAGCTCAGGCCGAAAATTATTCTGAGGCTACTCAAAAAGCCTTCGATAAAGCTTTAGCGCAGATGGATGCCAACAACGCCTGGGATTACGAGCAGCGGCTGCAACAGATTTTGGGTCACTTAAATATTCACGATCTCGATCAATCCATAAGCTCACTTTCGGGTGGACAGCGAAAGCGAGTCGCTTTAGCATTTGCTCTGCTCGATGATCCCGATTTGTTGATTCTGGATGAGCCTACCAACCACCTTGATGTGGAAATGATCGAATGGCTGGAGCAATATCTGAGTAAAAGCACCATGACGCTCCTGATGGTAACTCACGATCGCTATTTCCTTGATCGGGTGTGTAATCATATTTTCGAAATTGAAGATGGCGAGTTGTATCACCACAAAGGAAATTACGAGCTGTTTCTGCAGAATAAAGAAGAGCGGGAAGCGGTGTACGCCACGGAAGTTGCCAAGGCGGGCAAACTTGCTAAGAGAGAATTAGAGTGGATGCGTCGACAGCCGAAAGCGCGTACCACAAAATCGAAATCCCGTATCGATGCTTTTTACGAAACCGAAAAGAAAGCGAACTCTGGTAAAGTAAAGAAAGAGATCAAGCTGGAAGTAGGCGTTTCTCGAATGGGCGGACAGATTCTAGAACTTAAGAATATTTCTAAAAGCTATGGCGATTTAACCATTCTTGATTCCTTTAATTACAATTTCAACAAAGGCGAAAAGATTGGAATTATTGGCAAAAACGGAGTTGGAAAAAGTACCTTTCTAAAAATTATTATGGGGGAAGAATCGGCCGATTCGGGTGAAGTCCTTGCCGGACAAACCATGATTTTTGGTCATTACAAACAAACGGGGCACAAATTTAAAGAGAGTTCACGAGTAATTGATGTAATCAAAGAAGTGGCGGAAGTCATCCAACTTGCCAACGGCGATACCATCTCGGTTTCTCAGTTTTTGGAGCATTTCATGTTCGATTCCAACATGCAATACACACCGGTGGCTAAACTTAGTGGTGGTGAAAAACGTCGACTTGGTTTGATGATGGTGCTTATCAAAAACCCGAACTTTTTAATCCTTGATGAGCCTACCAACGATCTCGATATCATCACCCTAGAGAAACTGGAATCATTTTTGGCAGATTTTGGCGGTTGTTTGATTATCGTTTCCCATGATCGGTATTTCATGGATAATCTGGTGGAACATTACTTTGTATTCGAAGGTGATGGCGTGATTAACGATTTCAACGGCACCTACGGGGAATACAAATCGCTTAAGGCGATGGAAGAAAAAGAAGTCGAGGAGCAGAAATCGGCGACTGTAAAAAAAGGAAAGAAACCAACCACTCCAAAAAGTTCTCCGAAAGCACAAAAACTAAGCTTCAATGAGCGAAAAGAATACAATAAACTGGAAACTGAGATTGCAAAGCTTGAGGATAAAAAAACCAAGCTTCAGGCCGAAATGAATTCCGGAATTACAGATTACGAAAAACTCCAAGAGCTCTCGAACGCATTCGCTGAAGTGAAAGAACAAATCGAAGAGAAGGAAATGCGTTGGTTGGAATTAGCTGATCGCGCTTAACACACTTTGCCATCGAGTGCTTTTTCCAATGCTCGATGATTGGGCAAAAACTTATCCATCAACGCATAGAATCTTTTGTTGTGCAAACGCTCAAGTAAGTGCACCATTTCGTGGACAACCACCAACTCGATTACTTCAGGTTTCTCTTTGGCAAGATGCAAGTTTATCCAAACCCGTTGGTCGTTTACGTTACACGTTCCCCATCGTGTTTTCATTTTTTTGATGCCGAATTCATTCACCTTCACTCCCATCACCGGCTCCCATTTTTTGATCATCTCTCCCACTAGTTTTTTCAGCTCTTTTCGATAAAACTCTTCAACCACTTTTTCTCTTTTTTTCTGATCATAATTCTCTTTTATCCTAAGAAAAAATTGATCATTATGTAAATATGCTAATATGTTTTTATTTGAATAATCAATCTTTAAAGGTTTTTTAACCCCGAATACTCGAATCAACTCGCCATCAACATAATTGTGCTCGATCTTTTTTTCGATCTTTTTCGCGAGATGATTCCGAATCCAAGTCGCCCTTGAATTCACAAAATCTTCAATCATTCTTGGAGAGGTTTTCAATGGCGCAGACACCCGAATCTTGCCCGTTGAACGCGACACCTTCAGGTACATATTCTTGATCGGTTTGAAAGACACTTCAACCTGAAAATCTTCGATCATAGTTTGAATGGTTCTTGCCTTTGGCTTTCTGAAAAACATATAAAAAAACCTGCTTCCCCAGTTTATTGAAGAAGCAGGCTGAGTAGATTAATTAGTTATCGATGTCGATGATTCTTCCCGGAGTCCACGGCGCATCAAGTCGAGTTAGTTCAGCATCAATAGCCAGAATATCATTTTGCAGAATAGATTTTAGACTGTCGATGACCGGCTTTAATTGTACCTCGGCAATTGCCTTAACCATTGCAGATGTTTCGGTAGGATCTTGCGTAGTTCCTAATCCTGAGCCAATGGCCGTGTTAATGCGATTATTCAACGAAGGAGCTTGATTCATTTCCAAGGTTCTTTTAATCGGGTCACCATATACAGCCAATCGGATCTCATCCAGTTTAGATTCAAGTTCAGCAATCATGGAAGTAAGTGCGTCACTTTCTACCACACGTGCTGCTGCCTGATAGTATTCCAATCTATCGTTAAGTTCATCATACGCTCTGCGGGCACTATTCGCGGCTTTCGACAGCTCCATCAGTTCTTTTTGATAGGCTAGCACTTCTTGCGGATTTGATGCAGGCAGCGTGACATTATTCAAAGGTTTCACCTGAAAAGAAACCGGCTCTGAAAGCGAGGTTGTTTCGCCATCAACATGTTTTGATAGCTGCACCGTATAAGTTCCCGGCAACACCATGATTCCCGATTCCAGATTTCGAGTTGGATTTGCTGTGTTGGTTCGAATCTGATCCATGTCCGGATACGTCAAATCCCAATGAATACGATTTATTCCTTTTCTCCCCGACGTTCTGAGCTCGTTTACTACATCGCCATTTGCATCCCGAATGGTAAAAATCAGGTAATCAGATTCATCATCCGCTTCAGCTTCTAACTGCTCATAAGTAGGATAGTAAACGGTCTCGCCTTCATCAAGGCGTTCTTTTTCATCTTCTTCGCGCTGATCTTTAAGCGATTTAAATCCTTCTTTTAAATAATAAGTGAAGGCAGCTCCGAATTCGGGATTCTCACCCAGATAAAAATCCTCGCCCTGAAAACCTTTCGGTCCAAGCCAGGAAATGGTTGAACTCGCCGCAATCGGGCTGTATGGGATATACTGAAACGCATCCCGCACGCTAAATAAATGAGCTTCGTTTTCTTCTACCTGTTGAGTGAAATCGCGAAGTGCCGAATAGTCATCCATGATGTAGAATCCACGACCAAAAGTAGCCAACACCAGATCATTCTCTCGTGTTTGGATGTTGATGTCGCGAACGGCTACGGTTGGTAATCCACTGGCGAATTTCTTCCAGTAATCGCCTCCATCCATACTCATGAACAAGCTGAATTCCGTACCAATAAACAACAAATCAGCTACTTCCGGATCTTCTTCAATCGCATAAATCGAACCTCTCTCAGGCAGGTTATTGGCGATGGATGTCCATCTTCTACCTTGATTGGTGCTCTTTAGTAAATACGGTTTAAAATCACCACGTTTGTGATTGTTAAATGCCGCGTACACTACATTTACATCATGCGCAGATGGAATAATCTCGTTTACATAAGTCATGCTCGGCACACCGGGAAACTCGTCATATTTCTCCCAGTTTTCACCGCCATCGGTAGATACATGGATAAGCCCATCGTCGGTTCCGGCGTAGATCAGGTTTTCATCAATAGGCGATTCCGCCAACGCAACAATGTTTCCATACTGTGTAGTACTGGCATTTTTTGCCACAGCATCCATTGGCCACACTTTATCCATCACTTCAAGGCGATTTCGATCAATTTGTCGGGTTAAATCCCCAGAAATTTCTCTCCAGCTTTGTCCGCGGTCGTCGCTGCGATGTACTCGATCTGAAGCATAATACAAGCGTTTATTATCATGAACACTTATAAAAAAAGGAGAATCCCAGTTCCAGTTGTACACATAATCTGCACCTGCCGGCGGTTGAGGGATAATATTTTGAGTTTCCCCGCTTTGACGGTCAAATCGATATAAATTTCCGTATTGAGCCTGACTGTAAACGATATTCGGATCTTCAGGATCAACATGTGGTTCGAAACCATCACCTAATAAAGTAACCTGCCAATCTTTGAACGTTAACCCGGTGGGCTCGATGGAGCGAGAAGGGCCGCCAATCGTAAAATTATCCTGTGTTCCGCCATATACATTGTAGAACGGGTAATCGTTATCAACAGCCACTTTATAGAACTGAGTTACGGGCAGATTTGTGTAAAAACGCCAGGTTTTGCCGCGATCGTAGCTTTCGTAAACCCCACCATCATTACCATTTAACAGATAATTTGGATCATCAGGATTAATCCACAAAGCGTGATTATCGATGTGTTTATTTAGTTCACCCAGATTTTCAAAATTTGCACCGCCATCATCCGAAACCCCTGAAAAAGTATTCATCACATAAACCAAATCAACATCCACAGGATCGGATACTACTTCTTGATAGTAATTTCCACTCGACGAATAGCTACTTCTTTTCTCCCAACTCTCTCCTCGATCGGTAGATCGGTAAAACCCACTTTTCCCGGTTTGTGCTTCCACAGTGGCGTACACCACATCCGGATCGGCGGGTGAAATATCCAGTCCGATTCGGCCAATATCGTCAGAGGGCATGCCTTTCATAATTTTTCTGAACGTATTTCCACCATCGGTAGATTTGTACACGGCTGATTCCGGTCCACCACTGATATAGGTAAACACGTGGCGCCGGCGTTGGTGTGCTGCGGCATAAATTACATCCGGGTTTCTAGGATCCAAGTGCACTTCGTTCACACCGGTATGCTCGCTAATCTCAAGGATTTTCTCCCAGTTTTCGCCACCATCTACTGTTTTGTATAAGCCTCGATC
Organism: Balneolaceae bacterium; assembly: GCA_034669965.1. GTDB lineage: Bacteria > Bacteroidota > Rhodothermia > Balneolales > Balneolaceae > HXMU1420-13. The sequence goes on from JAXMOK010000001.1 coordinate 392,181, forward strand.
GCCACCCGAACTCCAAAGCGGTCCGGTTGCTGCAACATAAACTACATCCGAATCTCGGGGATCAATTTCGATCATTCCAATATGCTCTGAATTCTTCAGCCCCATGTGTTTCCAGCTTTTTCCGCCATCTACACTTTTATACACTCCATCGCCGTAAGCCACCGAACGCTGGTTATTATTTTCACCGGTTCCAACCCAAACCACATTGTGATTATTTGGATCCATCGCCACAAAACCGATGCTATACGAGCCTTGTGAGTCGAAAACAGGCTCTAGAGTTATACCACGATTATTGGTTTTCCAAACTCCTCCCGAAGAAGTGGCGATGTAAAACTCGCTGTGATTATTGGGATTAACGGCGAAGTCAGAAATCCGCCCGGAAGTAAATGCCGGACCGATACTTCTGAATTTAAAGGCCGACATAGACGTTGAATATCGCGGATCGTCCGATTTGTCTTGAGCTTGAGATTCTATTGAAACCGAGAATAGTAGAAAAAGTGCTAGCGTGCACCCCGTGATAAATTTCCGCATACCTTGTACCTGTTTAGTTGATGGAAATTTGAAAATGACAGTACAGGGTAAATAAATATGAAAGGATATGCTGTAAAAATTATCCGTCGATGTACTTTTCCGGAATTGGATGATCCGGATTTTCTGATGACCAAAAAACGGACATAACCCACCAACGATTACCATCATAAAACAGCTGAATACTATTGATTCCACGCATAAAAACTTCGCCTTCTGCGGTGCGTCGAGAATTGTAAGTGCTAAATACATGCGCAATATTCCCGAACTGCTCTACTTCCTGCCCAATTTCGGATTCAAAGAATCCATCGCGCTCTAAACCGGCTCCCGCTCTTTCGATGTACTCATCGGGCGACCAACTTACATATCCGATATTCCCCTCACGATTAGTAAAGGTTGGGATAAGCTTGGCATCGGGAGTAAACAAGTTTCTAAATCGATCCCAATCTCTGGCTTCACCCGCCTCCCCCGAGATTACTGCATATAAAACGTCGATGGTTGATTGAATGGATTCGGTGTCTGATTGGTACTGAGCTTGGACTTGAAATGTGGTAGCGATTAAAAACAGAACGAGTGAGATCAGAGTTTTCATAAAAAATTTACCGGATGAGAATTCCTTATTTCGATGTATTCAACCCACAAATGTATACAAAATTCATCTATCAATGAGCTGTTAATTCATGGCCTGCAAAAGTTTTACTTGACAAAGCACGGTTAATTTGATTCATTTGAAAAAAACCAAACGTTACAAATATTACCAATGCCAAACGATTTCGGGTACGCTTCTACTAACGGGATAAATACATATTACGAGGTTCATGGAACCGGTCCTGCGCTAGTATTGGTAGAAGGACTTGGCGTTGCTACCTGGCTGTGGGAAAAACAAGTTGAAGCTTTTGCCCGGCATTTCACCACTATTATTTACGATCTCAGAGGATCGGGTAATTCGGATAAACCTACCGAAGATTACAGTGTTTCTTTATTTGCCCAAGACTTGGAAGCGCTTTTGAGCGAACTAAACGTTGAAAAGGCGCATGTATTAGGTGTTTCGCTTGGCGGATTTATCGCACAACATTATGCAGCAAATTATCCTGATCGAGTAGATAAGTTGGTATTGGTATCTACAGCACCCGGCGGTGAGCATCAAATCCCGATGAGCGAAGAGGTCGTTGAACAGTTGTTGGTTGCTACTAAAGGAGATCAGCAATTAATTCGAGAAAAAATGGGTCTGGCTTTTTCTAATGATTTTAGAGCTACTGAAGAATTTGAGGATTTGCTTACTCACAGATCTAAAACGAAACAACCATCGGCCAGTTTTTTATCGCAGGCTAAAGCGGGATCAGCATTTGATGGGTGGCATGATCTAAAAAATATACAAGCACCTACTTTGATTGTAGCAGCATCGGGCGACCTCGTGGTCTCATCTGGAAACTCGATCCTACTAAATAACCAAATTGTAAACAGCGAATTGGTGATCTACCCCGGGTTAGGTCACCAATTTTTTGTTGAGGCCCCTGAGCCATTTAACCGAGATGTGATCAAATTTTTATCAACCGGTTAATATCTACTAAGAGCATTATTTAAAACAAATAATACATTCACTTAATCACAATAATTGGAGGAATAACATGTATCAAAATCTATTCAAGGCTGCAATACCGTTCTTAATTGCGGTCATTTCGGTCCTGCCCAGCGGACTTACATACGCACAGGGCACACTTACCGGGATAGTTACAGATGCTGAAACGGGAGAAGTACTTCCGGGCGCGAATGTGCTTATACAAGGAACTCATAAAGGTGCTTCAACCGATGTAGATGGTAGGTTTAACTTTACCAATCTCCAGATTGGCACTTACACCATCGAAGTTTTATTCATTGGCTATGAGAAATCGGTAACTGAGGTTACGATTAGAAATAATCAAGAAACTGAAGTCACAATCGCACTGACTAGTACAAATATTTTTAGCGAGCCTGTTGTAATTTCCGGTACGCGTAGGCCTGAAAAGATTACCGAATCACCCGCAACTATACAGGTTATTACTGCCGAACTTATTGAGAACACACCAACTTTTAATCCCGGCGAGTTATTAAGCCGACTTAAAGGCGTGGAATACGTTCGATCAGGGATTGTTGGAACAGGTATTAACGTACGTGGCTTCAATAGTAACTTTAACTCGAAAAACTTGCAGGTTGCCGACGGCCGTTTAGCTACACTCGTTGCAACGGGTTTACCTTTTGGCCCATTGAATACTCAAATTAAAGAAGATATCGAACGTGTTGAGGTGATTCTTGGTCCAAACTCAGCGCTTTATGGTCCCAATGCCCACAGTGGTTTAGTGAACATTATTTCAAAAGATCCAAGATCCTCGGAAGGAACTACTATCGCAATTGGCGCTGGAAATCAAAGTGTGTTTTCTGCCAGAGCCCGTCATGCACAAGTGCTGAACGATAAATTAGCATTTAAAGTGACCGGAGAATTTTCACGCGGCGAAGAATTCGAATACGTAGATTCTGTGTACATCGATCGTGATGGAACGCCTGGCAAAGAAGGATATCCGGAACTTGAGCTGGATCGAGACTTCAAATTTATGCGAGCAGAAGCAGGTTTATACTACAGCCTTACTGATGATACTGATCTCATTTTAAACTATGGCCACAGTAATAGTACTTACCTTGCCCCAACCAATGTTGGTCGTAACCAAATTATCGATTGGAAAATTAACTACTTCCAGCTGAAATATGTATCACCAAAAATATTTGCTCAGGTTTATAGAACTCACAGTGGGACTGAAGACACTTACTCGATTGATGATAGAACCAAAGCCTATTATGCGTTTTTAGATGCAGGTTTTTCGGATGCTGAAGCACGTGGAGAAATGTCGTACTCAACCGGTGCCCGTTTTATCGACGATTCACAACGCTGGAATGCCGAAGTACAATATAACGACAGTTGGGGCGCATTTGAGCTCGTAACCGGGTTACAATGGCAACGTGATATGGCAAACTCGCACAGCTCATATCTGTTGGATGAAGACGAAGATGATTTCATCACCCTCAATCAAATTGGCGCTTATGTTCAAGGTGACTATATAATTGGAGACGGATACAGAGCAACCGGTGCAATCCGCGCAGACAATCATGATGTGTATGATTTCCATTTACTTCCGAAATTCGGAATTTTGAAAGATTTCGAAAATGGAACCGCAAGATTTACTTACGGAATGGGTATTGCAACACCAACAATCCTAAACATGTATGGTGATTTATTCAGTGGTTTGATTTTGGGTAATGCAGAAGGATTTACATTAACTGATGGTAGTAAGATCGAAAAACAATCGGTTGAAAAGCTTCAGACCTTCGAGATCGGTTATAAAGGCATGGTTAACGATCGCCTTTATGTTGATGCCAATACCTACTATAACATGTCGGAAAATTTCCTCAGCCCTGTAACAATAATTGGTGTTGCTTCAGAACGTGGCAACACTCCCATTCAGGAAGTACAAAGTGGTTACAGCACATGGGGTGGTTTAGTTTTAACCTATGTGAACTTTGGCAAAGTGAATACTTATGGTTTTGATCTGGGGATTACTTACGCAGTAAATAAAAATGTCTCGATCGATGCTAATTATTCATTTTTTGATTGGAGTTACGACGAAGACAATCTCGAAAACGACTTCAATAAAGATGGAAAAGTGGACAAATTTGATGTACTCGTGAACTCACCACACAACAAAGTAGGTGTTGGTGTAAAAGTATTTCAGGATAAATTCTTTGGAAATGTATTCGGCCGCTGGGTTGAAGAATACGATTACTTCTCAAGTTTCCAGATTGCAGCCAAAACACAAGATGCATCTTACCGCGGCACTCCAATTGTTGAAAATGCTCGAAGCACAGACTCCTTCAACTATGGTCCGCTTGGTGGTTTCGTAAATGTTGATCTTGGCCTTGGCTATCACGTAAACGAGATGTTCACGGTATCTGGTCAGGTTACCAACCTTTTTAACAACGAAGTTCGCGAATTTACCGCCTCTCCTTTTATAGAGCGATTAGTATCGGTAGAATTAAAAGTAAATTTCTAGTCCGACGTGCTTTTGAATGTACAAGATGACTAATATCATACGATCCTATCCAGATGGAATTGAAATTCCATCTGGTTTTTACCTAACTATTTACACTATTAACGCATGAGTTTAGCTTGGGGCTTGTTTCTGCTCTACATCGCCGGAACTACCTACTTAGGTTGGCTGGGGTTTAAAAAAACCGACAACTTCAGTGCTTTTGCCATTGGTATGGGAGATATGCATCCCTTCGTTGTTGGCATAACTATGGCTGCCAGTGTAGCTTCTGCTGCCACCTTTATCATAAATCCCGGTTTTATTTATGTGCACGGAATTTCAGCGTTAATCCATATGGGGCTAGCACTTTGTATTGGGTTTTGCACCATGCTCATCATCCTTTCCTTCAAATTCAGGCAACTCGGAGAAAGTTCGAAAGCACTCACCATGCCTGATTGGATTGGCAAACAATTCAAATCTAAAGCATTTGGTGTTTATTTCTCAATTGTCAATTTATTCGCACTAGCATTCGTGGTTTTGATTGTTGGCGGATTATCGATTGTGATGCAGGAACTCCTCGGCTTATCAAATGTGATGTCGCTTATCATCATTTTAACTTTTGTAACCGGCTATGTTTTTATTGGAGGAACCTACGCCCACGTTTTCACAAATACATTGCAAGGCAGTTTGATGCTCGGTGTAACCGTCCTAATTCTTGCGTCCGGGGCTTATTTATTCTTCGAAGATCAGAGTTTTATTTCGATGCTGGCTGAGCAGGATAAAAACCTCATCGCACCAGTAAATCCCGAAAGTAATTTGTTTAACGATTTCTTCTCGGTGTACATAAGCGGCTTTTTGATTGGTACAGCTCTGGTTTGTCAGCCACACATCCTTACTAAAGCGTTGTACATGAAATCCGACAAACAAGTAAAGCAGTACCTGATATTCGGTATTATTGCTCTCGTTTTGTTCTTTTTATTACCTGCAGCGGGGTTTTACGCACGGCTTACTGTTCCAGCTGATCAGTTACTAGATGTTGCTACCGGAGCCTTCCGCCAGGATTTGGTAATGACTGCTTACATTAAAAATGCGTTTCCGGAGTGGTTATTCACCGTTATCAGCGTGGTTCTGCTAGCCGCCGGGATGTCGACACTCGATGGATTGTTGGTCTCCCTTTCAACCATCACTGCAAATGATATGATTTTGCCGATTATCGCGGCTAAATCGAAAGGCACAGCAACTAACGAAGAACAGTTGAAAAAAGCCTATACGTGGAGCCATGTAATACTTGTAGTTATAGCCATAATCGCTTTTCTGATTGCGTTAAATCCACCGCAACTGCTCGGGATTTTTGGCCAAGTTGGCGTTTATGGAATGGCTGTAGCCGCAGTTCCTCCATTGCTGATTGGGATATTCTGGGAAGATGCATCACTCAAAATAACCTGGTGGATTTCAGCTCTAACCTTGTTTGTTCACTTTTTCTTGTACTTTTTCGGAGCTGAGTTATTTCCTCAAATTTCTCTTACATTCGCTAATCCGGGAGTTACAGCATCATTAGCGTTAATTGCCGGAGCTATTCCGGGTGTGTTACTTATTTGGATCTTAGAACGGATGAAGAAGAAGATACACAAAGCCCAGCCACAGAGATAAATAGACTTATAAAAGCACTTGCAGTATAAACATGGCTACATCTAAAGAAATAAAAAACGAGCTAGTACAGGATTTTGCTAACGGTTATCAGTCGTTCGGATTAAGCAAACTTATGGGGCGTGTTGTTGGCCTGCTGATGGCGCAAGACAAACCACTTTCGCTCGATGAAATTGCGGATGAACTGCACATGAGTAAGGGGCCAATCAGCCAGATCACCCGACGATTAAGAGACCATTATCTCATTCGAAAAGTTTGGAAACCGGGAAGCCGGAAAGATTATTACGAAATCGAGCCGGAAGTTTTCAGTCAGGCGTTTAAAAACAATTTCGATCAGATTAAAAAGAACACCAAGCTGGCAAAAAAAATACGCGACAAAATTAAGAGTTCCGACGATCCCGAAATTGGAGTGTTATACGATCGTGTAAACGAGATGGAGCACTTTTATACCATCATGGAAAAGCACTATCAAAACTTTCTGGACGAATGGGCTACCGAACGCAAAAAGCTTTATCAAAAACCGGGCGAATAATTAGCACTTAATTTTTTTAGCCTCATCATTTTAAAAATTTCAAAACATTAAAATTCTAAACTCATTTTCATGAACAGATTATCTGAAAAAGTGGCGATAGTAACCGGTGGAGCTCAGGGAATAGGGCTGGCTACCGTTGAAAAATTTATTCAAGAAGGCGCATTTGTAGAAATTTGGGACGTTAACGCAGAAAAAGGTCAGGCTGTTCTTGGTCAGTTAAATGCTAATGGCGAAAAAGCATCCTTCCAAAAAGTAAATGTCACTTCTTTTGAAGATGTACAAGCTGCAGCTGCCAAAACGAAAGAAAAATATGGCAAAATCGATATTCTGATTAACAACGCCGGCATCACACGAGATGCACGCTTGGTAAAAATGACTCCCGAAGAATGGCAACAAGTAATCGACGTTAACCTGACCGGTGTTTTCAACTGTACCAAGGCCGTTTCTGAATTTATGATTGAACAAAATTATGGCCGAATCATCAATGCATCTTCGATTGTGGGTATCTACGGTAATTTTGGGCAAAGTAATTATGTAGCAACTAAATCCGGTGTGATCGGCATGACTAAAGTTTGGAGCCGAGAGTTGGGCCGAAAAGGAATTACCGTAAATGCCGTTGCTCCGGGCTTTATCGAAACGGAAATGATTAAGACGGTACCAGAAAAAGTGATTGCAGGCATAACCGATAACACACCGCTCGGCCGTTTAGGCAGCATGGAAGACATCGCAAACGCCTACACTTTTTTGGCAAGTGATGAAGCCGCTTTTATTTCCGGCGTTACTTTGAGTGTTGATGGAGGCCTGACAATTTAATGAGTACAAACCGAAATGTAATTATTACCGGTTCCGGCATGTATGCTCCGGGTCGGGTACTCGAAAACAGTTATTTCAACGAGTTACTGGGTACCGATGTTGATACTTGGTTGCGTGAAAACCTAACTATTGAACGCCGCCATTGGTGCGAGGATGACGAATCTACCGCCGATCTTTGTGAAGCAGCGGCGAAGCAAGCCATCGAAAAAGCTGGATTGACTCCCATTGACATCGATTTGTTGATTGTAGCCACCGATACACCGGAATATATCTCGCCATCTACGGCATCGGTATTGCAACACCGATTGGGTGCAAAAAACGCCGGCACTTTCGATATGAATACCGCTTGTGCCGGTTTTGTAACGGCAATGGATGTTGCTTCGAAATACATTAAAAGCGACGATCAGTACTCGAATGCGTTGGTAATCGGAGCGTATGCCATGAGCAAATATCTGGACATGAGCGACAAGAAAACGGTTACGCTTTTTGCTGATGGCGCCGGAGCAGTGATTTTAAGCGCTGAAGAATCGGATCAAAAAAATGGATACTTAACCGGTGAGTTAAGAACCGATGGGCAGTACAACAGCTGGATGGGAATTTATGGCGGTGGAACCCATCAGCCATCAAACCAAGAAGTGATCGATAACAAAGATCATAAATTGAAGTTTGTTAAGCGCATTCCCGCGGAAATTAATCCGAAAATCTGGCCCGAAATTATCACCGATATGTGTACTCGAGCAGGAATTACGCCGTTAGATGTTTCGCATTATTTCTTGACTCAGATCAATATTAATGGGATCCACCAAACCATGGATCGCTTGGGAGTTGATCGTTATCGTGCCCACACCATCATGAAAGAATATGGCTACACGGGCTCTGCTTGTGTGCCGATGGCCTTTCATGATGCTATGAAAACTGGGAAGCCTAAAAAGGGCGATTACGTGATTTTCCTGGGATCCGGTGGCGGATTAGCCTTCGCAGGAACCTTGTTTAAATACTAGAACCAAAAGAATGAATACATTCGACTGGATCAATAAATGGAGTATTTATCAACCCGAAAAAACGGCGATTCGGGAATATGAAACCGGGAGAACGCTCAGTTATCAAGAACTCGAAAATATCGGCAACCGCATCGCCAACTTATTTACCAAAGAGTATAATCTTGGGATTGGTGATCGCGTAGCCGTTCTGTCAAAAAACAGACTCGAGTTTGTAATGCTGTTCATTGCTGCACAGAAAACAGGGGTCACTTTGGTGCCACTCAATTTTCGACTGGCTCCTCGTGAAATTGATTATTTGTTAGAAGATTGCTCCCCTTCTCTCCTCTTTTACGATCCGGATTTTGCTGATGCACTAAACTCGTGTAAAGCATGCCAAGAAATCTTACGTAAAATTGATATTCAGAGTTTTGGGGATGAAGTTTATGCATCAAAACAGAAGGTAGAAAAGCTAAACACAGAAGCTAGTTTTAGCGAAGATACTCCAGTTTTCATCCTCTACACTTCCGGGACAACAGGCAGACCCAAAGGTGCGAAGTACACGCATAAAATGATGTTCTGGAACAGCCTTAACACTTCATTGCGATGCGAGCTCACCGAAAACGATCGTACTATTATCAGCTTGCCGTTTTTTCATACGGGTGGATGGAATGTGTTGCTTACACCGATTCTGCATCATGGCGGATATATTTTGTTGATGAACAAATTTGAGCCTGAAGATTTGATACAAGCTTTACAGGATGATGAGATCACCATTCAAATGGTAGTACCAACCATGTTGAAGATGCTTGCGGAAACCGACAATTTTAATTCAGCTAAATTCCCAACATTGCGATATATGCTGATTGGCGGCGAAGCACTGCCTTTGCCTGTGATCGAAACCTGGCATAATAAAGGAGTCCCGATTCGACAGGGTTACGGATTAACGGAATTTGGCCCCAATGTTACCAGCCTTGATCACAAAGATGCAGATCGGAAAATTGGATCGATAGGAAAGCCGAATTTCTACGTGGAATATTTTATAGCTGATGAACACGGAAACCCGACATCCCAAGGCGAGATTGGAGAATTCTGGCTAAAAGGTCCGGTTCAAACACCCGGATATTGGCACAATGATGAAGCAACGGCACAAGCCTCCGAAAACGGATTCTTCAAAACCGGCGATATGGTTCGCGAAGATGATGAAGGCTATTTGTACATCGTTGATCGGAAAAAACACATGTACATTTCGGGGGGCGAAAATGTATATCCCGTAGAAGTTGAAAACTTTCTCTATTCGCATTCTAGCATCCTCGAAGTAGCGGTTATCGGTGTTCCTGATAAGAAATGGGGCGAAGTTGGACACGCTTTTGTAGTTAAGAAAGAAGGTCAGGAGCCAAGCGAATCAGACATCCTCAATTATTGTGTCGGCAAACTTGCTAAGTTCAAAACCCCGAAATATGTGAGCTTCATCGAAGAATTACCCAAAGGCGATACCGGAAAAATTAATCGAAAAGAATTACATCACTTGCTCACTCAAACAACGGATAAATGAAACTTCTTGCCTCCCTCTTATCGACTTTTATCACATTGATTCTGCTTACTCCAAGTCAAGCTCAAATTTCAGATTCTTACCCTTACCCGGTTAAAGAAATCATGGTAAAAGACTCTGTTTCAATTGCCTACATGGACACTGAGGTTGGTAACGAAATAATTGTTTTGATACATGGATTAGGAAGTTATGGACCGGCCTGGACCCATAACATCGAAGCGCTATCTGAGCAGTATCGAGTTATTGTTCCTGATTTACCTGGATACGGAATGTCGTCTAAAAACCTGCATCCTGTTTCTTTATCAGCTTTTGCTGATGCAATTTCTGAGCTATTAAATCAGCTCGATATCGAAAAAGTAACTCTTGCCGGGCACTCAATGGGCGGACAAATCGCGATGACCCTTGCGCTTGAAAACCCCGGCTTAGTGGAAAAACTTGTATTGGTTGCCCCCGCCGGTATCGAAACCTTTAATGCACAACAGGCAACGATGTTAAAATCATTTGTTACGCCTGCCAGTGTATGCAATACAACTAAGGAACAAACACGAGCTAATTATCGCCTCAATTTTTACCAAATGCCGAAAAGTGCACAGTTTATGATCGAAGATCGACTTGCGATGGAAAAGAGGAGAGATTTCGAACAATATTGCGAAAGTGTTTCCGGTAGTGTTGCTGCGATGTTGGATGAACCGGTTTTTGATCACCTGGCAGAAATCACTCAACCAACGCTGATAATATTTGGTGCAAACGATGCATTGATTCCGAATAAGTATTTGAATCCAACCCTAACCACTCAACAAATTGCTAAAACAGCCGAGGAAAAGATCCCGAATTCGAGATCTATCCTTATAGAAAATGCCGGACATTTTGTGCAACTCGAAAAACCAGCTGCTACCAATAAAGCTATTCTTGAATTCCTGAATTAAGCATTCAGGATATCTTCGATTCGTTGCTGCTCTTCAGCACTTAATTCCAGTTTATCGATGGCTTCCACATTGTTTTCCAACTGATTGATGCTGCTGATTCCGATCAAGGCAGTGGTAACCGCCGGGTGACGTAAAATCCATACTAAAGCAAGCTGAGCTAGACTTTGACCGCGTGATTCTGCGACTGCATTCAAATCTTTGATTTTTTGTAGCACAGCATCTGTTAGATCGCCTTCCTTTAAGAATCCATCCGGATCTGCAATTCGGGAGTTCTCAGGAATTCCATGCAGATACTTGTTGGTAAGTAATCCTTGGGCTAATGGCGAAAACGGAATGCTACCAATGTCTTCATCCTGAATCACATCAAAAACACCCTCCTTTTCCGGCTCGCGATGGAACATGTTGTATTTCGGTTGATGGATTACAATAGGCACCCCCAATGATTTCAACATTTGGATGGCTTCCCGAGCCCGATCAGCCGGATAATTTGAAATCCCTGCGTACAATGCTTTGCCAGATCGAACAATTTGTTCTAAGGCGCGCATGCTTTCTTCCAGCGGTGTGTCGTAATCAGGGCGGTGGTGGTAAAAAATGTCCACGTATTCCAAACCCATTCGCTTAAGACTCTGATCGCAGCTTGAAATCAAATACTTCCGTGAACCGCCATCGCCATAAGGACCTTCCCACATTCCAAAACCTGCTTTACTGGATATGATCAACTCATCGCGCCTGCCATGAAAAATGGTTTTGAGCGCTCTACCGAATTGTTCTTCTGCACTTCCCGGAGGCGGTCCATAATTATTTGCCAGATCAAAGTGCGTAATGCCCAGCTCGAAGGCTCTGGTAAGCATTTGATCAACTTTTTCGGGCGTTTGCTGTCCACCGAAATTGTGCCAAAGTCCTAGGGAAAGAATGGGGAGATAAAGTCCTGAATTCCCACATTTGCGGTATGGAATTCGGTTGTAATCGGGTTTAATCATGTTTGAATAAGTGAAGTTTCGCTCAAAAATAGAGCTATCCAACACTAATTCAATATTTAGTTAGAACCGAATAATTTCTGGTTGTTCATTTCGGTAGGATTTCATCGTTAACCCAACGGGAGCGTTCACATAGGTTGGATCAGCAACTACATATTTTTGCCCTCGGGAAATGTGATAATCGCCCGGAACCGAGTGCGTAAATTTCACGGCGGTTGCAAGGTGGCGGCTATACCTGAGGGCAATCACCTCTAAGCCTAGCAGTTCTTTTACCAAGGTTGCAAAAAAGATAGCGCGGTCGTCACAATCAGAATATTTATAGTAGAAAATCTCATCGGGAAGCATGTATTTCTCTCGATCAAATTGATCTTGATCGGTTTTATATTCGAACGAAGTTTGCACCATCCTAAGCAGAAAATTCACCGCTTGCAGCTCGTTCATGGTTTCTAAAATTGGCTCTAACTGAGTATATAGCTGCTGTTTAGTGGATTCCGACATCGACGCAGAGAAAAACACCGGTAAGTCGGTGCGCGGATAATATTCGAAGTACAATATCAGATCTTTACTGGCAGTAACAGGGAATTCGTATTGACGATTCTTGTATTCGAAACGCAGTGTTTTTTGGAAAGTATTGGCCTCATTTTCGAAAACTGGATATTCTTCGATGGATAAATCCAACTTGCGAACCTGTGCCTGATGACCACCTGAATACGTGAAAATTGAATTTGGTGTTTGGTACTCATCGTTAAAATTAATCGGAAAATACTTCTCCCCTTCTAAGGTGTAATATTTACAATCGAAGATATTTCCGGTAACGGCAAACAAGTTATATACCCCGTTTTGGTCGTATCCAACTTTCGTTCGATAACCAGCTTTAGTTAGTAAAAACCAATTCAACAACCGAACCAGATTTGGGTTTTGCTCTCCCACGATATCTTTTGAAATAGAGTTTATGAGCAGGATATATCCCCAATCGTTTAAAGCTAGTTCTGATTTTAAATTCTTAGTGTGATTCACAAATTCGCTATGATTTATATTACTGACCTCCTCCCAAAATTCAGCGATTCGGTCGTTATCAATTTCTCCATTACGATATTTTGAAGGATTCAGTTTTTGGGAAATCTTGGCCGGATAACTGAACGGAATCGCGTTTGAAAAGAACTCAAATTGATGAAACCGGGTAACTGCATCTCCAAAGAAGTTAAATGCTATATCTGCCTTTGATTCTTTTTTTATTTCGATTACAGCTTCGGGAGTGGGCAAATCGATCGGTTCATTATCCAAATCGAAATTTAGGTTGATGCTAACTTTGTCTTCGATTACAACCTCATCTGGAAGTTCGTTTTCGAGTCGATCAGGCGGCGTATAAACCGGAATTTCAATGGGTTTAAGTTCGTTGTAGAACCCTGCTCCAGAGTTCACCCCAACTTCCTGCCAGGTGGCTTTTAGCATCTTGATGAAGTCTTCGTCGAATTTATCTTTGTAGGCTTGGAATTCTTCCTGCTGCTGCTTTTTCCATTCTTCAAAAGTCTGCGCCTGAACTATTAATGATGTGCACATCATTAAAACAGTAATCGCACTTAGTCTAGTTAAAGCACCTACCATTAGTCTTACCATAGGTTGTTTCTACCGATCTGAAATTGAGTTTTTTGAACCCCATTGAAGCTCGAACCTATTGAATTGTTCCTCAAATCAGAAATACAAAAAAACCCATACCGCGTAAAGCAGTATGGGCTAATTTTGTTGGAATCGGAGTGTTATTATCCGATAAATCCAAGAACAGACTGAGGTCCGTTATTTGCTTGCGCAAGAGCAGAAGTAGCAGTTTGCTGTAGAATCTGAAGACGTACAGATTCTGATTGCTCTTTCGCGAAGTCGGTATCCATAATTCTGGATTTTGCAGATTCCGTTGAAGAAATGGTTTCTGACAGGGTATCCTCTCTTAAAGAAAGTGACGATTGTGTAATACCGATGGTATTCACATTCGTTGCCATTGTATCAATTGCGGTATCAACATCAGCAATAAATGCATTGTAATCTTCCGCAGTTGCAGTAGTTGCAAAGGTAAATGTACCTTGGTCAGACGCTGTTGCTGCGGTTACTGAGATCGCTCCACCACTTGCGGCTCCACCACCAGCAGTTGTTGTAGCACCAAGTGATGCATCGCCTGAAGCAGCGAATAACTCACCCACATTTACAGCAGCAATAGTTGCTGTAATAGTGTCTTCAGCTCGCTCGCCCGTTTGAAAGGTAAGTGATATCGAACCACTATTGTCAGCACCATTTAACAACTCAGTATCCTGATAAATGGTTTGATTTGCGATTTCATTGATATCGGATCCGATAGCTTCTAATTGATCGCCAATATATCCACGCTCGGTATCGCCTAAGGTATCATTTGCAGCCTGAGTTGCCAGACTTTTCATTTCAATTAAACTATCCATTACGATATCGAAACTCGACTCTGTAATATCTAGAACTGATTTTGCATCACCTACGTTTTGTAGAGATTGCTCAAGACCGGCTACACGGCTTTTCAATTTTGTTGCAATTGAATAACCTGCTGCATTGTCTTCTGCTTTATTGATTTTTTTACCGGTTGTTAGTCGTTCTCTACTGTTAGATAGGTCGCGGTTTACACGGTTTAGTGAAAGTTGTGCATCTAATGATTGCACATTGGTATTCACTCGGTTTAGATCTCCAAAACTAGCCATATTTTGTCACCTTTTTATTGTTATTATTTATATATATCGCTCTGGTTAACTCAGTTATCGAACCCAAAATGACGGTCTTAAATATTTATTTAATTATTTTAGTTAAACTTTTGTTTTTATATAAATTATTCGTCTTATATATGAACTGTTTACACGCAATTATCAACAATTATGCTTTATATAATATTATATATGAGCATAAAAAAACCCTCAACACTTTTCAGTGAGAGGGCACAAATAAATAATATTTGATTAGATTAATTATCCAATAAATCCTAGTACAGATTGTGGACCGTTATTAGCCTGAGCTAAAGCTGAGGTAGCGGTCTGTTGCAGAATCTGTAAACGAACCGATTCTGATTGCTCTTTCGCAAAGTCGGTATCCATTATTCTGGATTTAGCCGATTCCGTTGCAGAAATCGTTTCTGACAGGGTATCCTCTCTTAAAGAAAGTGACGATTGTGTAATACCTATGGTATTCACATTCGTTGCCATTGAATCGATTGCAGTGTCAACATGAGTAATAAATGCGTTGAAATCTTCCGACGTTGCCGTAGATGCAAAAGTAAATGTACCTTGATCAGAAGCTGTAGCTGCCGTTACAGATATGGCACCACCACTTGCGGCTCCACCACCGGCAGTTGTTGTAGCACCAAGTGATGCATCGCCAGAAGCTGCAAAAAGCTCCCCTACATTTACAGCAGCAATAGTTGCTGTAATAGTGTCTTCAGCTCGCTCACCCGTTTGAAAGGTAAGTGATATCGAACCACTATTGTCAGCACCATTTAACAACTCAGTATCCTGATAAATGGTTTGATTTGCGATTTCATTGATATCGGATCCGATAGCTTCTAATTGATCGCCAATATATCCACGCTCGGTATCGCCTAAGGTATCATTTGCAGCCTGTGTTGCCAGACTTTTCATTTCAATTAAACTATCCATTACTATGTCAAAACTTGACTCAGCTATATCCAATACCGACTTAGCATCACCTACGTTTTGTAATGATTGCTCCAGCCCGGCGGCCCGGCTTTTCAATTTTGTTGCAATTGAGTACCCCGCAGCGTTGTCTTCTGCTTTATTAATTTTTTTACCGGTGGTTAAACGTTCCCTACTGTTTGAGAGATCACGGTTCACCCGGTTAAGTGATAGTTGTGCGTCGAGCGACTGCACATTGGTATTCACTCGGTTGAGATCTCCAAAACTTGCCATTAGAGTTCACCTAAAATAATTTATTATAGTTATAATTTTGCTCGGTCATATGATTTATCGAACTCAAAAATGAAGTCTTAAATTTTATCGGAAATAAATAAATTGTGTATTTCGACTATTAACAATTAATGACTTAGCACCTTTTCATTTTATATAGTTTAGAAACGATTCTGAAAATTCAACCTCTATGGCATAAAAAAAGCCACACATTGTTCACAATGCATGGCTTAAAAATATTCAATCAGTTAATCTTAGATAAATCCAAGAACCGACTGAGGACCATTATTAGCCTGAGCTAAAGCTGAGGTAGCGGTCTGTTGCAGAATCTGTAAACGAACCGATTCTGATTGCTCTTTCGCAAAGTCAGTATCCATAATTCTGGATTTAGCCGATTCCGTTGAAGAAATCGTTTCTGACAATGTATCCTCTCTTAAAGAAAGTGACGATTGTGTAATACCAATGGTATTCACATTCGTTGCCATTGTATCAATTGCGGTATCAACATCAGCAATAAATGCGTTGAAATCATCTGCAGTTGCCGTAGTAGCAAAAGTAAATGTACCTTGATCAGAAGCTGTAGCTGCCGTTACAGATATGGCACCACCACTTGCGGCTCCACCACCGGCAGTTGTTGTAGCACCTAGAGATGCATCGCCAGAAGCTGCAAAAAGCTCCCCTACGTTTACAGCAGCAATAGTTGCTGTAATAGTGTCTTCAGCTCGCTCACCCGTTTGGAAAGTAAGCGACACACTACCTGAGTTATCGGCACCATTTAATAATTCGGTATCCTGATAAATGGTTTGGTTCGCGATTTCATTAATATCGTTTCCAATAGCTTCAATTTGATCGCCAATATATCCACGCTCGGTATCACCTAGCGTATCGTTAGCAGCCTGTGTTGCCAGACTTTTCATTTCAATCAAACTGTCCATTACGATATCGAAGCTCGATTCTGTAATATCAAGAACTGATTTTGCATCACCTACGTTTTGTAGTGATTGCTCAAGACCGGCTACGCGGCTTTTTAATTTAGTAGCTATTGAATAGCCAGCAGCATTGTCTTCTGCTTTATTTATTTGTTTACCGGTAGTTAAACGCTCTCGGCTGTTAGCCAAATCACGGTTTACTCGGTTTAGAGAAAGTTGTGAGTCAAGCGACTGCACATTGGTATTCACTCGGTTGAGATCTCCAAAACTTGCCATTTTGTTTCACCTTTTTATTTTATATAAGTTGCTTTGGTACTTAGTTTATCGTACTGTATAAATAAATCTTAAATTTTATATAATATTTTTTTTACTTATAACTGTATTTTATGCACTTATAGGTTTATTTCGTATAAAATATTTTATACTATTTATTATATAAATACACAAAAATCCTACACCATAAATGATGTAGGATTTTTAAAACTTAGATTTATTTAAATATAATTTATTAGATAAATCCTAATACTGATTGCGGGCCATTATTAGCTTGAGCTAATGCCGAGGTAGCAGTTTGCTGTAGAATCTGTAAACGAACCGATTCTGATTGCTCTTTCGCAAAGTCAGTATCCATTATTCTGGATTTAGCTGATTCCGTTGCAGAAATCGTTTCTGACAATGTATCCTCTCTTAAAGAAAGTGACGATTGTGTAATACCAATGGTATTCACATTCGTTGCCATTGTATCAATTGCGGTATCAACATCAGCAATAAATGCGTTGAAATCATCTGCAGTTGCCGTAGTAGCAAAAGTAAATGTACCTTGATCAGAAGCTGTAGCTGCCGTTACAGATATGGCACCACCACTTGCGGCTCCACCACCGGCAGTTGTTGTAGCACCTAGAGATGCATCGCCAGAAGCTGCAAAAAGCTCCCCTACGTTTACAGCAGCAATAGTTGCTGTAATAGTGTCTTCAGCTCGCTCACCCGTTTGGAAAGTAAGCGACACACTACCTGAGTTATCGGCACCATTTAATAATTCGGTATCCTGATAAATGGTTTGGTTCGCGATTTCATTAATATCGTTTCCAATAGCTTCAATTTGATCGCCAATATATCCACGCTCGGTATCACCTAGCGTATCGTTAGCAGCCTGTGTTGCCAGACTTTTCATTTCAATCAAACTGTCCATTACGATATCGAAGCTCGATTCTGTAATATCAAGAACTGATTTTGCATCACCTACGTTTTGTAGTGATTGCTCAAGACCGGCTACGCGGCTTTTTAATTTAGTAGCTATTGAATAGCCAGCAGCATTGTCTTCTGCTTTATTTATTTGTTTACCGGTAGTTAAGCGCTCTCGGCTGTTAGCCAAATCACGGTTTACTCGGTTTAGTGATAGTTGTGAGTCAAGCGACTGCACATTAGTGTTTACTCTGTTTAGATCTCCAAAACTTGCCATTTTGTTTCACCTCTTGTTTATTTTCTGAAATACGTTGCTTTGTGAAATTTTTATCGCAGTTCTTAAATACGATCTTAAATCGAACGGAAAAAAATATTTCGATTTATTTCACAGGATAATATTTCATAATTAACAAAGACTTAAATAAGTCGGTAAAATTGAAATCTGAAAAAAAAGAATTTAGATTGGCGAAAATTCTGTGCGTAAAAATTGCCCGAACTAAAAAATCCGGGCATTTCACTTAAAAGTACAGGGTAATTTGAAGGGAAGAAGAAAACCATACCCTCCATTCAGGAGAAGTATGGTATTTCTAGTCTACGTTGCTTGAATTACTGGCCTAAGAATCCAAGTACCGCTTGCGGACCATTGTTAGCCTGGGATAAAGCTGAGGTCGCAGTCTGCTGCAAGATCTGTAGTCTCACAGTTTCGGCCTGTTCTTTGGCAAAATCGGTATCCATTATTCGGCTCTTTGCAGATTCATTCGCCGAGATAGATTCTGATAAGGTTTCTTCTCTAAGAGATAGTGAAGATTGTGTGATACCAATTTGATTTACATTTTCTGCCATTGAGTCGATTGCTGAATCGATCGCAGTAATAAATGAGTTGTAATCGGCACCGGTTGCAGTAGATGCGAAGGTAAATGTGCCTTGATCTGAAGCTGTTGATGCTGTTACTGAGATCGCACCACCACTCGCGGCTCCACCACCGGCAGTTGTTGTTGCACCAAGAGATGCATCACCGGAAGCTGCAAACAACTCACCAATATTTACTGCATTTATAGTAGCAGTTATTGTGTCTTCTTGGCGCTCACCAGTTTGGAAGGTTAAAGAAATACTTCCTGAGTTATCTGAACCATTTAATAGGTTCTGATCTTGATAAATTGTTTGGTTTGCAATTTCGTTTATGTCAGATCCGATTGCACTTAGTTGATCGCCAATGTATCCGCGCTCGGTTGCTCCTAATGTGTCGTTAGCAGCTTGTGTTGCAAGGGCTTTCATTTCGATCAAGCTGTCCATTACAATATCGAAGCTTGATTCTGCGATATCAAGAACTGATTTTGCATCACCTACGTTTTGTAATGATTGCTCAAGACCGGCTACACGGCTTTTTAATTTAGTTGCAATCGAGTATCCAGCTGCATTGTCTTCAGCTCTATTAATTTTGCTACCTGTTGTCAAACGCTCTTGGCTGTTTGCTAGGTTACGGTTAATGCGGTTAAGAGATAACTGCGCGTCGATTGATTGAACGTTTGTTCCTACTCTGTTTAAATCTCCAAAACTTGCCATAGTTAATCACCAATATAATTTAGTTGTTTGTGTAAATAGTTAGTTATTTGCATACGTTAGTTGTAAGAGTTATCGCACGGTTATGGGCAGTCTTAAATGTTCGACTTAAATTTTTTAAGAATATTTTTTTAAAGCCTCATTTTCGCTGTTTATGATATCGTAAAGGCGGTTTATTGGAATAAATTTTTTTCATAAAACTTATCGATTTCATAAAAATTGAACTTATTTATAGTAAAACCACGGTTTTTTGAGAGTGGATTTTTGGGGGTGATTTTGTGCTATAATTAATGCCCTTGAAATAGTCGATTCTTAGCACTTTTTCACCTGTTCAAATTTCTCTTGAATTTCAGAAATCGTCCAACCTCAACCCTGCTCTTTTCATGAGAATCGATATTGCTTTTCGACCATGATAAATTTTCCATCTTTCGTCATTCGTCCATCATCGATTAACGCTGGCCAAAAAATTTGCACCACCCAAATCCGACACTTTCGGCTGGCCCAGGAACCGACGGGCTACCCCGATACCGTTGGGGAATTAGTTATATCCTATTTCGTCAATCATGATTCACATATTCGTATTTCCCAGAGTTCGAAGTACAAAAGTGTGTTCAATTGTTTAACACCCCTCCAACGAAGGGGAATTAGTTATATCCTATTTCGTCAATCATGATTCACATATTCGTATTTCCCAGAGTTCGAAGTACAAAAGTGTGTTCAATTGTTTAACACCCCTCGCCATCCGCCGGTTGGTGGAAGGCACTCCCTCAAGGGGAGACTTATGAAATCTAACCATCAACATGTTTCGCACCTCTAGATTACTCTCTCGATGTGTAAAGGAAACTTTTAAAACAGAAATTAATTCATGAAAACATACTAATATCAAAGTCTTCTCGCTTGATGCAGGGGAGAGACAAAGTGGGCTAATTAAATCGTAATTCGTAAATCACTAGATCTCTCTCTGAGTTCAAGATAACAAAGGAATAGGGCATCCATCTTCGAAGTTCAACTGTTCAGCGTTCAATGTTCTTCTGTTCGATTGTTTGATGTTCAAAAAAGTGTCCATCAAAAAAAACGCCTCCACATTTCCATGTCGAGGCGATTCAAGCAACATATTTAAAATAAAAGGTGAAATCGGTGTCCCGATTTACCAGTACTGTTTGCACAGTTTCTTTTATCCGGTGGCAGCGTGCCCACCGTAGGTATCCGGCCAGGTTTTTTTAATTAAACTCTGTCGGTTACCACCAAAGCTATTTATAGCTTCAATTATCAAATCCTGATCTGTTGTACTTAACTCGTAATAAAACGGCAGTCGCACTAATCGATCGCTATACCTATCTGAATTAGCAAGAACCCTGCCATCATGCTTCTCTGTAAAAAATTCTGATTTATGTAACGACTGATAATGAAATACACTGTGTATTCCCATCTCGCGTAAGTGCTCAATTAGGTTATTTCGTTGAGTTTCTGATTTACAAACCAAGTAATACATATGGCCATTATTTGTGGCAAAATCAGGCATAATAGGCTGTTTGATATCCAAACGGGCACAACTGAATTCCAGACCTTTGTGGTATTTGTTCCAAATTGCCATCCGCTTATGCTGGATTCTTATCAGATTACTTAATTGTGCGTAAAGAAAAGCCGCATTTAATTCTGATGGTAAAAAAGACGACCCTATATCTACCCAACCATATTTATCCACTTCACCACGAAAAAACGCCGTTCTGTTGGTACCTTTTTCCCAAATAATCTCAGCACGTTGAATAAATTCGGGATCATTCAAAATTAACATCCCTCCTTCGCCGGCCATAATATTCTTGGTTTCGTGAAAAGAGAATGTTCCTAAATGTCCGATTGAACCCAGCGGGCTAACACTCCCATCAGCGTGAGTATAAAAACTGTTTATTGATTGCGCTGCGTCCTCCACAACTTTTAACTGATACTTTTCAGCAACCGCCATCACTTTATCCATGTCGGTAGCAACACCAGCGTAATGTACAACTACGATGGCTTTGGTTTTATCGGTAACGAGAGCCTCGATGGCGTCTTCATCAATTCCGGGGTGATCTTCTCGTGAATCCACAAAGCGGATTACACCGCCTCGTAATTCGAAGGCATTAGCTGTGCTAACAAAAGTAAACGACGGTATAATTATTTCATCACCGGGTTTAATATTCAACAGAAGAGCACACATTTCGAGCGCATCGGTGCAAGATGTAGTTAGCAAACATTTTTTAAACCCATACTGTCTCTCAAAAAACTGTTGTGTGAGCTTCGTGTATTTTCCATTTCCACTGATGTGGCCATGTTCAACAGCATCTTTAATGTATTCCAACTCGTTGCCGGTAATAAATGGTTTATTAAATGGTATTTCTAACCGTTCCATAGCGAGCCCTCTTTAAACGTTTACCAATACTTTGGGTTGTGGATTTCTGACCCCTTCTAAAACCTGAGCACATGCCTTTGTTAATTGATCAACTCTGGTGTCGAGCGAAAAATCATTTAAAATCACTTTTTGGTGTTTCTCAATTTGATCTGCACTCAAATCCGGCAAGTCTTTTAATGCCTTTACATTCTTCAACGAGCTTAAATCGGTAATTTGGAAATCGTATTTCTTTAAAAAATCCCAGCTTGGATTGGTAATCAATTTATTATTGACCAAAATTTCCTTTCGAATCACCGTATGATTACCGCCATACACCGAGCCTAAAATGTTACCCATTGCCTGTTGGCGGTTATGTGCTCCAATAAATAGGTAACTTGACGCTACCATTTGAATGTATTCGTCGGCCGGAAGAAACTCTTTCTGAAGAACGGTATTCTTTTCTAATCCGAATTTTTTAATTCCCTCTGATAATTCCGCTTCATATTTTTCACTTAAACTATAAGCTACCGGTAATACAATATTGAAATTATTGATGTCCTTTTTTTCGGATAGGATTTTAAGGACCGGCAGATGTTCGTTGCCGCGATCACCAGAATTTCCAACAATGATTACCGCAGGATCTGACTTTTCATTTTTAATGGTAATATCGCCATATAATCCGGCGTATGGATAACCGAAGTCGAATGTTTGACGATTTCCGTAATTTGATTTAAACACTTCAATATCACCTTCAATGGTGGTCATTAAACTGTCTACAAAACCGGCAATAAATCGCATTGGTCGTCCAAAATTGATTGGATTGTACAGATCACCGCCCCAAAGAACCCAGCTGATATGTTTGTTGAAGCCTATGTGTTTTACTAGTTTCTTTTGCCAATCCTGGAAGATTCCATGAAAAATAACTCCGTCAACATCCGGAGCTGTACATATTTTTTTAATGCGAGCTAAATCATGTTTATGATTTAACACAACTGCAAGTGGGTTTTCACTCACATCAACAAAAAAGTTGTCGATAGCAGTGTGTAGTTCTAACACTAAGTGATGCTCTTGAGATGAAATCTCGTTCACTCTCATCAGCATATCATTTAACCCTTTTGCATACGTGTGATTGAAGCAAATGTGTATAAATTTTCCATCTGCTTTTCGGCCTGATGCCGGTACTACGTCCACGTCGCCATTAACCAATAAGTTTTCAGCAATGGTTTTAATAATTGGCAACGCATGAGGATTTCCATTTATCTGTTTAAGAATGCTTACTTCTTTTTTGTCTAAAAAGAATGTGCTTTCATGTTGTAACAGCAACCATGCTTCAGCTACTTTTATTTTCAGCCAATCAACCGGATTACCCGCAATCGGGTTCTTTTCTTGCTCGGTTAGTGGTAATAAAAAAGGCAGGCTTAAATCGATGGGTTGCTTCGAGGCCATAGTTTGCTCGAATGTGCTTTTTAAAATACTAGCTGCATCTTTTCGCTTTCCAATATTTAAGAAAGCACGACTTAAACTGCTTGCCACCGAAAGCACCCCGGGGTTTGCTGAATACAATTCCAGCAAGATGATGGCTGTTTCAACCGAAAGTGATGCTTTTTGAGATGGCGTGAGTTGTTGATTTTGCTCAACCTCCCAAAGCATATTAATTGCCTTAAAATAATTTCGTTCTGCTTCTGTCTCTGCCTCTTTTATCCAGCTTAGTGAAAAATTCGTAGCCCAAGGCTGGCTCTGAACATCCTGTACATAGCTTCCACTTACATTTATCGAATTGGATTCGCCGCCAAAAACGAATTCCTTATCCGTCAACTGTTGAATATGCTCTTGGTTTAATGCGAAGATCCAGCGTGCGGTTGATGTATGGTGCTCTTCAACCTCCGAAAGAACACCAACTTCTTCGATATGCTCGAAAAATTTATACCCTTCTACTTGTAGTGTGTGTACGTGATCGGAATCAAATTCACCGAAGTTGCCCATACAAATAATGGGGGTTTCTTTCCTCCCAAGTGAATCAATATTTGCTATAATTGGGGATACATCCCCTGCAACATCAATAACAACCAGTTTTGGCTCAAACTCTTGATGGTCATCCGCAATTAGTTGTAAAGGTTTTGCAACAACCGCTGTGGTTCCCAATTCTTGATTAACCACTCCATTTTCTTCGATGCTACCCACTGATAAATAGGTAGCACCTTCATTACAATCGGCGGCTACTTCTTTTATGGCAATCTGGTTAAATCGATTGATGCGTTTACTTTCCTTTAAAAAAGGTATAATCGCCGGATTTGGTTCAACGGCTATTACTCTTCCATTTTCACCAACTAAGTTGGCTAATTGCATGGTTAGTACGCCATACCCTGACCCAACTTCCAACACATGATCGTTTTGATTCAGGATTTCAGAGAATACATCAAATAATCGTTGATGCTTCTCAGGTTTTTCAATAAGCGTGTAATGCGTAAAATTTTCTTTCGATTTTGGTACTGCGATCTTTAAACCATTTTCCCAATCAATTTGATGGTAATTTTGTAAAACCGGTGGCTCTTTACTAATTGCATGATCTTTGCAAAAGGCATCAAATTCATTTTCATTTAATGCTTTTACATCGATATGATTTTGCCATTCGCCTTCGGGTAGATTATGTTTATAACCATCAACTCGTTGCATCCACATTTCACGGAACGCAGCACTCAAGTGTGCTCCAAAACGAGCTCCATCACATAACGGTGAGTTCAATAATTGATCTCTTAAGCCTGCACGCGTGGTTTTTAGTGTTTCAATATTTGAGGCAAGCTCAAACGCTTTTGCTTTATAAGCATCCCAATTATAAGTAACCCAGTTGCTGTTTCCGGTATTTGATAAATGCGTAACCGAGTGTCGCCCGGCAAAAGTTGGCCCGGCACAGGTAATCACAGGAACTCCCATCCAGAGAGCTTCGCATGTAGTTAAACCTCCTGAATATGGCCACGGATCTAGTGCTATATCTACCTGGTTGTAGGAAGCCAGCAAATCTTCATGCATGGCGTAACCTTCAAAAATCAATCTCGATTTTTCAATTCCATTCTTCACAAACAGATCCACTACCTGTTTAACAAAATCGGGTGTGTCGTACTGCTTACTTTTTAGAAATAGCTTACTTCCTTCAACCGAATGCAGAATTTGAGCCCATTGCTCTATCAACTGCTCATTCAACTTCGATGGGTTATTGAAACACCCGAAGGTAACAAACCCATTATATAAAGCCGGGAGCTCTGCAACTTTAATATCGTACGTAGGTGGCTCGTAGCATACATAATCGTCGGGCATTCGCACTAATTTTTCGGTGTAGAATGGCTCTTCTCCTTTTGGCGACTCAAAATGATCAGTTAGCAGATAATCCATGCTTTCCAATCCCGTGGTGTTAAACAATCCGCCTACCCATTTAATAGTGATAGGAACCGGTTCTAATGCAACGGTTTTAAGCCGGTTAAAGGCCGAGTGCCCGGAAAGTTCAACTAAGATATCTACTTCATCATCGCGAATGATTTTCGCTACTACTTCATCGTTATATCCTATTACAGTGGTCCATTTTTCGCAACAATTGCGAATACGCATGGTAAATTCGTCGTGTACCGAATGGGTGTTATACCCATAAATCTCGAATAATTCTGATGGTAGATTTTCTAGTGCACGCGTGATCATCCACCCAACCGGATGCTTTCTAAACCCGCCCGAGATAAAGCCTATTCGTAGTTTTTTATAGGGATCAAGATTGGTGGGAATCGGTCGCTCATTTCTGGATTTTGGGGCAAAATGTTGGTCCCACAAAGCATGAGCATCAAAAATTTCTTCTTTTGTTCTTTCCGGATTGTAATGGACTCCCATCAAATAATTAGAAAGCGACTCGTGTGCATCAGGCGAATCCTTTAAAGCCCGCATATAATTGTGCTCAGCCTCATTAAATCGGCCTACTTCGAGCAAACACAGCGCATAGTTCACTCTTAACCGACCATCTTTCGGATTCTCACTCAACAATTGTTCGTTTAACTTAATGGCTTCGCTGTAACGTCCCCATTCTTTGTAAACAACGGCTAACTGAATTCTACATAAACGGTTATTAGGTGCAATTTCAAGTGTTTTTTTGATCTTGGCTTCAGCATCGGTGTACTTCTGAAGTTTCAGATCGATGAGCGCCTGACCAAGGTGTGCTTCAATAAAATTTGGCTCCATTTTGGCTGATATCTCGTATAACTCTCTTGCCTTCTTAAAATCTCCCTGATCGAAATAAATAGAACCAATACGGTAGGCGATCCCAGCATTTTTGGGATCAATATTATTTGCTTTGGTGTAAGCTTTCATGGCTTCATCCAAATTCGCCATGGCACGGTGTGCCGCCCCTATATTTATCCAGGCTTCCAGAAAATCATCTTTACGCTTAACAGCTTCAAAGCCGTATTTAATGGCTTGCTCAAAGTTATTGAGACTATAAAGAGCTACAGATACTAAATGAAAAACTTCAGGTTCGGTACCTCCTACTTCTAAAGCTCGTTGTAAATATTCGAGTGCTTTTTTATGGTCAGCCTTTTGCAGCAGAGCAACACCCATATAATGGTAAACCATCCACGGAGAGTTTCCACGTTTAAGGAGCGGGCGCAGCATTTTGATTGCCTTATCCGGATTCGGGTGCTTTTTGCTTAAAAGTGCTTGCACTCGAGCTATTTCTACCTGCATAAAGTTTTCATTTAGTTAGATTCTGCCGAATGGTTTCCAAAAATGATGCCACTACAATTTTTCCACTTTAGATATTTCAGCTTTGGCCGATAGAAACCGTGTTAATTAGGCTGATAAATGGTCAGAATCGCCGAAAAGATGATTTAACAATTCTCAGATCGGCCTCACCTAGCTTTTAGAAAAGTTTTCCATAAATGAATTTTTTTCCGCCCTTAAGGAAGAGCTTACCTGTGCTGATAACACCTAAAACGCGACATGTGCCGAATCTCTACAAATAACAGCTTGGCACAATAGTTGTCATAATTTCTAACAAACTTGGGCAGGCCACCGGAAAGCGGCATTAGAGTTCCTTAATACTACCCGAATGGTATTAACTAAAATGTGAGCACTCCGATAACCTCTATAAGTTCTAAACAATATTAATGTCATGCAGAACGCAACTCTAGTATATCAACGACAAGCAATTATGAACGCATCTCCACTGAAGCTGGTGGTTAAGATGTATGATTTGCTTATTCAAGCGAGCTATCGCGAAGACGACAAGAAAGTACGTGAAATTTTATCCGGGCTTATTCAAGGATTGAATTTTGATTATGAGCCAGCAGGGCAACTTTTTGAACTTTATCGTTACTGTCAGGAATTATCGAGAAAGCATCGTTTCGATGAAGTAAGAGAAATTTTAGAGCCTCTTCGCAATACTTGGGAAGAAGTAGCTAACAATCAGGTTAACATTCACCAATTAACGGTATAACCGTAAACCGGCAATAATATGGCATCCATATCCAGTTTATTTGCTCAAACATCCTCGTACGAGACTTTTGTAACTCAATTAGTAGAAATTGAGAGCCAGAAGAAACTTCGTTACGAAACCGACAAAAGCGATGTTAAAGAGAGCATTACTGCGATTGGAAAAGTAAGTGAAGCCATTACCGATTTTGAAG
Source organism: Balneolaceae bacterium (assembly GCA_034669965.1). Taxonomy (GTDB): domain Bacteria; phylum Bacteroidota; class Rhodothermia; order Balneolales; family Balneolaceae; genus HXMU1420-13. Next base: position 419,810 of record JAXMOK010000001.1, read on the forward strand.
CAAAAATCGCTGAGTTTACCGATGCCAGCAACAACTCTTTTGAACAGTTCACATCCTCTGTTTCTGATAGCCAGATTGTAAAGATAAATTCCATCTCGGCCTTAGATCGAGAAAATACATTTAATATCACGGTCGATCGTCTTGCGAAAAAAGACGTTGCACTCGACGGTACACGCACAGCTGCCGATACCGACCTAGCCGCTTTTGGAGATGGGGAAGTAACACTAACAATTGGCGATAAAACTGAGACTATTAACGTTGTTACTACCAAAGATGAAGGTAGTGGCCCAGTTAGTATGACAAACCAGGAAATTTTAGAAGCCTTTGCTACCGAAATTGCCGATTTATTTGGTGATGAAGCCAGTGCGAATGTATTTAACACAAACAGTACCGATGTTCAATTTTCAGTTCAGAGTTTAGAAACTGGCTACGACAATCGTATACAATGGAGTGGTGCAACCGGCGTACTTGCTGAGATTACCGGAGGCATGACAGAATTAGTGCCTGATAATGAACTCGATTCGCAGTTCACTATCGATGGTGTAACATTTACCCGTGGTTCTAATAATGTTGATGATGCCATTGATGGATTAGATTTTACGCTACTTGACGCTACTGGAACTCAGGAACAAATGACGGTTTCTCGGGATACTGCAGCATCAAAATCAAATTTAGAAGATTTCATCAAAGCTTATAATGAGGTGAACGAAACTATTCGGGAACGCACCTTCATTAACGCCGAAACAGGCAATAAAGGCCCGCTTCAAAAATACCGCTCTGTTCGAAACTTAAGTTCAAATTTACGCCAAACGATAATTTTGGGTGCCTCAGGTATTCCAAGCGGTAATATTGCCAATTTTACGGATTTGGGAATTACCTTCGAAAACGATGGCGAAATGAAAATCGACGATTCTGATGTGCTTGATGACATATTACAGAATCGACCGGAAGAGATCGCAGCATTTTTCATGGATGCTACTTCACCAATTGCAACAATGCTTGCAATGGCAGAAAGTTATACTAAATCGGACGGGATTCTTTCATCTTTAGAAGATAGCTTAGATGACAAAGTGGATAATCTAGATCGTTTAATTGAACGAGAAGAAGATTACCTATCGAAATATGAAGAAGACCAACGTAGAATTTTTAACGAATTAGACGCTTTACTTGAAGCAGGTCAGCAGCAATTTGATCAGGTAGCACAGTTTGCCGCAACAAGCTTCTCTTATTACTAAGATTTTGAAACAACTAAAAAACACCATATCGCAACTGAATGAACTAAGTGCTGGAATCATATCCGAACTTGGAAATGATACTCCCTCACTGGTAGCTATTCGCGAAGGAATGAGTGAACGCGAAGAACATCTTAAGGTGCTTTCCATTATTCAAAATAATAAAAAGGAAATGAACCTTAGCACAGAAGATGTACAAATACTACGACCTCTTTTTGATGCTTTCATCACCATGAATGATGAAATACAACAACGAATATCTACTCTCATGAATAACCAACTTGACAAAATGGCTGTAGCAACCAAGCAGCGCAAAGTTCAAGAGAGTTATGGGATTTCGAAAACTCCCAATATTTCATATTTTTAATACCTACTAAAAAACACCGCCATGGAAATCAACAATTTATCAACCCAACTAAACGGACAAATCGAAGGCACTAAAGCCAACGAAGCTCGTGCAGCCCAACAAGTGCAAACCAAAACAGAGTCGGGTAATTTGTCCGACAAAGTTTCGATCAGCAAAGAGGGAATTCAAAGCACCGAAGATCAATTTGCCCGCATTGAACTGGAAAAAGCAAATTCTGCTGCTTTTTCTAAATTGAAACAATATAAAGCTCGTATTCAAGAATACGACCAAGCTCGCCAGGTTTCGCCAGAAGCTGCTAAAGAAACAGAACTTGGTAAAATGCTGAATGATCCTGCTGTTTGGGAGAAAATGGCAGAAAACATGTTCCGCTAAGCCAACTATTTTATTATTTAGAAAAGAAAAAGAGAGCTATATGCTCTCTTTTTTTTTATCTACCAATTACATTGATTACCATCCATCCGTGAACGGCTATCAAAGCTAATTTTCTGGCAAACCATTTGATATATGAAACGATCTATTCTCGTAATCGACGACGACGAACTTCTTCTCGGATTTATTGAAGAAATACTTACTGCTACCGGTTATCAGGTCTCGGCTTACAGCTCGCCTGTAAAAGCTTTAGATCATCTTAAAAAAGATGCCGTAGACTTGGTTATTACCGATGTTAAAATGAATGAGTTAACAGGCGACGAAGTATTAACCACCGTAAAAAAGGATTACCCGAATATTGGTGTAATCATGATTACCGGTTTCGGTAACATCAACCATGCTGTTCGCGCATTGCATAAAGGTGCATTCGATTACATCACAAAACCTTTTAAGGCGAAAGAAATTTTATTCCGGGTAAATCGATTTTTCGAAGCCGATCCTGATGAGGATTCGGCTAAAAAGAAACCGGCAGCCACACAAACTTCTGCAATTAAGAGCGACAAAGCTGAAGCCATTAGTCCGGTTAATGCATCTAAAAAAGGTGAGAATCAGTTTATTGGTGAAGATCCACAAATTAAAAAATTGATGCGTGTTCTCCCGCAGATTGCCAAGAATGTTGCGCCTGTTTTAATCCAAGGGGAAAGTGGAACCGGAAAGGAAGTTTTTGCTCACCAGATTCATGTGCATAGTAATAGATCTGACGGTCCATATATCAAAATAAATTGTGCAAACTTACCCTCTGAACTTGTTGAGAGTACACTTTTTGGGCACATCAAAGGTGCATTTACAGGTGCAATTTCGGATCGGAAAGGTGCATTCGACGCCGCTGAAGGTGGCACTCTTTTGTTAGATGAGATTACTGAAATTGACATAAATGTACAGGCAAAACTATTGCGTGTTCTTCAAGAAAATGAGTTTTATCGTGTAGGTAGCCAAAAACCTATTAAAGCTAATGTTCGGATTTTAGCAACCTCAAACCGAAACATCGCAGAGTCGATTGCAGACAAGCAATTCAGAGAGGATTTGTACTATCGTTTGAATGTGTTTCCAATCGAAATACCACCACTAAGGCAACGAAAAAGCGACATCCCACTGCTGGTAAACTATTTTGCCGAGCATTACACCAAGCGGTATGGCTTGGAACAGAAAGAGGTGTCGAAAGAATTGATGGATTATATGGTGGCACAAGATTGGCGTGGTAATGTGCGTGAACTGAATAATAAAATGCACCGTGGTATAATCTTAGCACAAGACAGCGATGAAATTAAAATCGAGCACATAGATAACGAAATGTTTTCGAGTGTGGACGAAAACCTCAGCAACGAAAAAATGGAAAGTGAAGACTTGCCATTAATGTCGATTGAGGAAGCTGAAATGAAACTCATTCGTAAAGCTCTTGAAAAAACGCAAGGGAATCAGAAAAAAGCTGCAGAGCTATTAGGTATTTCGGATCGAACTATTCGCAATAAATTAAAGCAATACGGCGAAGACGGGTAGAGCAGTTGAACTCGCGTGAATTACGAATATTGGAGTCTCGAATAACGAATTACGAATTATTCGTAGCTAATTTCCCTCCGCTGGAGTCGTGTCGGGTTGGTGTAGAATGAAAGAACTGTAGAACGTCGAACGTTGAACATCGAACATCGAACTTCGAACTTCGAAGATGGTAGCGCCAATAATTTGTCATCTCGAACGCAGTGAGAGATCTAGTGAATTACGAATATGCGAGTTTCGATTTACGAATTGCTGACCCCTCTTTGTTTCTCCCCCTGTATCAAGGAGAAGACTTCGATACTAGTATGTTTTCATGAATTAATTTCTGTTTGAATAGTTACCCAGATTCATCGGGAGAGAAATCTAGAGGTGGGTATCAAGTTTGGTGGCAAGAATTCTTAAATCTCCCCTCGAGGGGAGTGCCTTCCGCCAACCGGCGGATGGCGAGGGGTGTAGAACAATCCTTTGAACTCGAGTGAATTACGAATATGGGAGTTTCGAATAACGAATTACGAATTATTCGTATCTAATTTCCCTCCGCTGGAGTCGTGTCGGGTTGGTGTAGAATGAAAGAACTGTAGAACGTCGAACGTTGAACATCGAACATCGAACTTCGAAGATGGTAGCGCCAATAATTTGTCATCTCGAACGCAGTGAGAGATCTAGTGAATTACGAATATGCGAGTTTCGATTTACGAATTGCTGACCCCACTTTGTCTCTCCCCTGCATCAAGGGAGAAGACTTCGATACTAGTATGTTTTCATGAATTAATTTCTGTTTGAATAGTTACCCAGATTCATCGGGAGAGAAATCTAGAGGTTGGTATCAAGTTTGGTGGCAAGAATTCTTAAATCTCCCCTCGAGGGGAGTGACTTCCACCAACCGGTGGATAGAGAGGGGTGTAGAACAATCCTTTGAACTCGCGTGAATTACGAATATGGGAGTTTCGAATAACGAATTACGAATTATTCGTAGCTAATTTCCCTCCGCTGGAGTCGTGTCGGGTTGGTGCTGAACATTCGAACACTCGAACTTTGAACTACCTCGCTTACCCATTTAATTGAGTGCATACATTAAAATTCGATATCGCCTCCTCCTAGTTGGAAACCTACTTTTGATATATTTATAGTAGAGTTTAATTAATTTACTCTAAACTTATCAGCTATATACGTGAGATAAGTTTATAATTTTTAACTTTTAGCTGATTGAGAAATTCTGTTTTTTGTGGGGATTAAATCTACAGCGGTGCTCTTCAAATAAAATGTATTGGATTATAATGGAGTGATACATTAGATCAGCAAATTTGGGGTAGAGTACAACGTAGATACGGTTAATAGATACAGGGCTTAAAACGAGGTAATGAGTAAACTTAATAATGATTCCAGACGGTTGGATATCGACCGAGCAATGATTGGGATCCTTTCTGTATTTGCAGTTCTTGGAGTATGCCTGGTTTTTACTATAGTAATTGCTACAAATACCCTTTCTGGCTTGCGGGGCTTCGCATCATTACAAACATATTGGACTGAAGCCCGAAAAGAAGCTTCCCTTCAATTGGCAAATTTTATTGAATCAGAAGACCCTCAGTATTTTGCACGCTTCGATAGTGCCATGTTGTATATGCAAAAAGCTGAGTCGGTTCGTGTTGAACTAATGAAAGACAACTCGGATCACATTTCAGTGAAACGCCAAATGGGCGATATTTACACGGTGCCTCAGGATCTGGATTTTATGATCACTGCTTTCGAGAATTTCCACACATTTCCTGATTTTAAAGAGGCCATTCATGTTTGGGATGTATCGGATGGCTACATCAAAGAGATGCAAGAGCTGGCTAAGTTTAGTAAAAGCAAAATGGATAGCGCTCAATTTGATGATACTACACGCCAAGCTGCAATTAAAGAACTCTTTTATTTAGATCGTGAACTAACCCGCATGCAACATGCCCTGGCTGCTTCACTTTCAGACGGTGCTCATCTTATAAATACGCTAATTCTGTGGATTTCGATCTCGATTGGACTCATTCTGCTTATCACGGGGTTTCTACTTTCATTCCGGTTCGCAAAATCGATGAAGAAATGGCACCGAGCTATCGAAGTTAGTGAACAGCAATACCGCTCGTTGTTCGAGCAAAATCCCAATGCGGTTTGCCTAATTTCGAAACGTGGCGAATTTGTGGAAGGCAATGATGTACTTACTGAAGTAACAGGTTACACCAAAGACGAATTGATGGGTGAAAACTTCATTCAGTTTTTCGAAGCATATGAACTTGAACGCATTGAACCTATTTTTCTACGCACATTAGAAGGAGAACCACAGACTTACGAAACCGTTGGCATAAAGAAAAACGGGGAACGCATGTATTCTGAAATTACTTCCCTCCCCATTTATATTGATGGTAAGATTACAGGTGTTTACGGTATTATTCATGATATTACCGAGCGAGAGTTAGCTAAACAGCAAATTGAAGCTCAGCTGATAGAAAAAACAGAGTTGCTAGCTGAAGTTCATGATCGAGTTAAAAATAACCTCGCACTTATTTCGACATTAATTCAACTTCAACGTATTTCAATTACTGATAAAGAGCAGAAAATGTATTGGGATCGTACCGTTTCTCGTGTGCATTCGATGGCTCTTGTGCATGAACGTGTGTACGCTACCGAGTCGTTTTCAAGTATTGATATGGAAGGTTGCATCAACGACATCGTACAAAATGTGTGCGACAGCAAGTTACCTTCAGACAACTGGAAAGCGGAAGCTAAGCCTGAACAAGTATATTTGGGTATTAAACAAGCAATGTCGGTTGGATTGTTGCTTAATGAAATACTCGAAAGCTATTGCATTCTGGCCCAAAAAACATCCGGTGGTGGATGCATATCTACACAATTTATTGAGCTTGAAAATGAACTATGCTTGAAAGTGCTTGCCAAATCTAAAATAGAAGACATTCGCTTCGAACTTGAACCAACAGCACTGGGCATGAAATTAATTAACGTACTTGTGAAGCAGCTTAAAGGAACTTACGCACTAAATAATGTTAATGGCAGTAGTATTGAAGTTCGCTTCAAAAGAAATGTTAAAGCTAAAAAATGACTCCAATACTGAAAAGATTAACGGATAATGGATAATCCGATTAAGCCTCAAAAATTATACTGGACCAAAGACGCATTTAAGTACAATCACAGTATTTTCTCAGGAGCTGAGCTTGTTGGTGAAATCAAAGATAAAACTCTTCATCGATCTGTTAAGGCCACACTATTTGGCCAGAAATATGTATTCGAGAAAAACGGATTTGTTAAAACAAGCATCTCAATAATAAGCGTAAGCGAAAGAGCTGAAATTGGAAAAATCTCCTGTGCTTTATTTGTGCCACGAGCCACCATTAAACTAGGCTCTGAAGTGTATAAATGGCGATTTGAGCACATGTTAACACGTAGATGGAATATTTTTGATAGCAGGAATAGAATCAGACTTTCCGGTAAAAGTAGAAAAGAAGGCTATGTGGAATTGTTTGACGAACATAGCCATGTATTAATGTTGTGCGCCCTTGTTATCCGAAATCATTTTTCCATGAAAGGGTATTCGTGAGTTGGTAATCATCGTTCAATATTCAACATTCGATGTTCAAGTGTTGATTCTATTTCCCATTCACATGTGATTCCCGGTTTTTATGACCTCACCCGAGCCTCTTCTGCATCAGAAGTGGGTGCTCCTTGTATAGATATTTGCGTTGATTACAGTTTCTAACCCTTGTTGTGAAGAACTGGTTTGTAACGCCTGAATTAACTATCAGTTCCATTCCTCAGGCAAACATGATTTCAGTTGTTTTGGCGCATTAATCTAATCAATCATATACATTTAGCTCCGAATGGCATCTTCGCACCCAAATATTTATCTAAAGCTTAGCTTCACTATTTTTTCAGTTGTTTATAGCTTCCTATTTATTGGATTAGCAATTTTTTTGACTGGTGGAGGCCATGGTTGGAATTCTTCATTTTGGGCATCTTGCTTAATAATTTTTTCGCTACCAATTTCTGGTTTTGCTTGGCTGTATAGAAAAACGAAAAAAGGTAAAAAGTATTCCATCATTGCTATTTCGATAGCACTTTTTGCAGATGTATTACTTCTTAGCCTAACCTATTTCGAGGGATTTGAAAATGCTTTTTCACCTTTACAATTTGACCTAAATGGAGAGTTTGGGTCTTTAGTATTTAGCTGGTATTTGCTTTGGTGCATATGGCAGCTCATTACAGTCACTGTCTTTGGGTACAACGTTAAACAAAGTGGCATAGAATAAGTGTGTATGTTGAACTTAGGTAAGCTCTACACTTATACTTCGAGCAATAAAATTGTTCGATTACTTCAAAAATAACTTAGTACCTGCACCAAATTACTACGAGTAGTTTATTCGTTCGTTTTAAATGTGTTTTAGATTAATTACATTAATGTATGTCGGAAAAAGAACTCATAAAACAACTCAAGAAACTTCCATCCGAAGCTCAAAAAGAAGCAGCGGATTTTGTCGAATTTCTATCTAAAAAATATCTTCAACCATCTGATGAATCTGATTCATCAACAAAAAAGTCTATCTTGAAAAGTTCATTTCGAGGGATATGGAAAGATCGACTTGATATGCAGGATAGTACGAAATGGGTTAGAGAACTTAGAAAAAGCCGTTTTTCTGAATAATCAACCTTATGGCTCAGCCTGTAATAATTGATACAGATATTTTCATCGACTTTAGCCTGGATAGATCTGATGCGACACAAACATTAGCACTTCTTGAAGATCAATTCATACTTAGTGTCAGCGTAATTACAGCTATGGAGCTTTATTCAGGGTGTCGTAGTAAGAGAGATTTAAAAAGAGTCGATGAATTACTTAGTGATATTTACGTAGAATTTGTTTCAGAATCGATTTCAAAACAAGCTTTTCAGTTGATGAAGAAATTTAGATCAAGTCATGGTGTGGAGATTAACGATATGCTGATTGCCGCAACCTCTTTAGACAAGAAAACAAAATTGATTAGCAAAAATCAGAAACACTATAAGTTTTTACCAGATATTGAGCTTCTTAAATATCCGTTTAACCGAGCATAGTTCTGCGTTTAAATCAGACACGTTCGAGTACGCTGGAATGCTTATGAATAATAAAACAAATCATTTACTTCAAAAACCCTAGGAATTTTACCAATTAAACGCCAGATCGATCGTGAGCCATCAGAAATCAAAATGCAAAATCTAAGTATACTGGGAATTCGCCTCTTCGCATTTTATATATTTGTACAAGCATTTAAATCCCTACAAAAGATTTCACCTCAATATTACTTTGAGGCATCTAATAATTCGGCAGTAATACTTAATCTTGTTGCTTTTTTCGGACTTACAATAATGTTTTTTGCTTTATTTAAAGGAGCAAAAAAAATCTCCACATTCATTATTCCAGAAAGTGACGAATTAAAAATAGCCATTGATGATTATAAAAAACTTTCTGCGATATTATTTTCAACACTCGGCTTGTACATCATTTATTCGTCTTATAACATGATATTATCTACCATATCATTAACAATGAATTTGACTACTGTGAGACCAGAGCTTGTTAGTAGTTCAAATTATCTCTTAGTTTATTTATTTGGCGGTGTCTTTCAATTAATCGCAGGTTTATTGCTCTTTATCTTTGGTAAAAAAATTGCACAATGGTGGAATGGTTAAAGTTAGCCATCAAAGAATTTAGTTTCCAACGTGTTATTAAAACGAACTTAGACAACATGTCTTTAACTTCATCATAGAATTATAAACACTAATGGAATTCAAGTGTAAAATTTTAGAACCGAGCTACCACCGAAAGCCATATTTTGATAGTCACGATACTGAAAAAGCTGATAGTTCTTTCGATTGCATTGATTGTGGAAATAGGCTTGAAATAATTTTTAATGAAATTTTAGAATCAGCTTACAATTGGAAAGAAAAGGTTACCCAATCAAACATAAATAAAATCACCAACCATTTTAATTTAAACGATGTTGGTAAATCTCATGATGGTGGCTTTACATCTATTTTTAAAAAAGAGTGTCAGCAATGCCAATCAACATACCTTTTCTATTTTGGTCTTACTGAATACCATCATTCTGTTTATAAAGTTGTAAAGCAAGGCATTTCTCAAATTCTAATCACCAAACTCACCGGATAAACGCAGGCTCTATTTTCTGTATATGAAAAAAGGGATTAGAAAGTTAAATGAAAACGATATCAAACTAAGATTTCCCATCTCAGGAAAACTAGATGGTTGGATTTTCAAAATTGAGGAAATAAGTAATGGCGCTTATCAAGTTTCAGGTTCAGATTTATTTGGTAGAATTGTATCAAAAACTGGTGATAATCCTGATATCATACTTAATGAATGCATAGAAAAAGCTCTTGAAATGCTACCCTAAATTGAAGTTTCAGATCTTGGCAGGATAACTAGACATTATTCATCAAACTATTATCAAATACATTATTAATCTGATCCAGTGTTATGCTACAATAGTCCCATTTAAATTTCCTACAATAGCTCTTAGTAAGACCATCAATTTCTTCCCACCCACAATCAAAAAAAGCAGGCCGTTTAGACCTGCTTTTCCTGTATAGTTAGATAAGGGCTACTTACGCTACTTTCGACGCAAGATTTCTCGCCTGCTCAAGGCGACCGGTTTTTACCAGGGTTACAATCAGTCGGCGGCGGAATTCATCGTTTTGCGGGTAGTGATAATGCAACTCAGAATACACTTCGTATACACTTTCATACCAGCCTTGTTGGATGAACAACTCCATGTAATCATTCAGCTGATTGGTTTCTTTTTCAGTTAGATTTTTAGGGAATTTTCCGGCATATAACTTTTTGAAATAAAAGTCTGCCTTTTCCTTCTCTTCCAATTCGATAGATAGAACCAGTAATTGTTTTACTAGAGAATTATCAAGATTCCCTTCTTTCAGATCAAATAGTTCTTCTAAATGCTCCGATGCTTCTTCTAAATGACCAGCTTTGAAAGCCAAGTCAACCAAACTGATTAATGTATCATCTATGGTGATTCGCACGTCGTAGTTAGCACGCGAATGTAGCTTAATGCGCTCATAAAAGGTATTTTCATAATACTTTTTCAGCGACATGTACGCATCATCCCATTCTTTATTTAGCTGAGATACTTTGAATTTGATGAGATACGGTAGATTCTGAAATGATTCTTCAGCAATCGATTGGTCAGCAGCTGCAAGAGCCTGATTCCAACGGAATGTTTCTGCATGGCAACTTGCTATACCATTAAGCGCACTCAAGCGATCAAATGGCATAACCATATCAGAATTTGCCAACTGGCGATATTGTGCAGCAGCATGAATGTACTTTTTGGCTTTGTATAATCGATATCCATTTTCGATAAACAGCTGAGGAGCGTTATTTGCAATAGATAATTCTTCTTCAATATCAAGCTCAGCGTTAGGGTTTTTTGTTGCAATTACCTCAATCGGCACATTTGATAATGTGATGCCATTGTTGATGAAGCTTCTGGTTACATCGGGAAGATTAACTCCATCAAAATGAAAGCCTTCAAAATTATGGATCAGGCGCATTTGGTAATACTGATAATTCTTTTCGCTTCCGCGATGAATAATCAGCGTTGCTGGCCACTCTTTCTTGTTCATCGCAATTTCAGCATCCAATTCAGGTACACGCAGAAACTCGTCGTCTTGCAAATACATTTTCCAAGCATTGCTGCCTTTGTTAAGCATCGCATTCCACACTTCTGCTTTTGGAGATTCCGGCTGATATTGATGCCAAATAACTTTTTGCGAAGCCATTAATGGGCTATGCTCTGGTATGGCTACTACCACATTACCGAAGGTAGATTTTAGTTCTTCTAGTCGATCTTCGGTAAGATATTTAGTATCGCTTAGGTACCAAACTACATCTACCCAAGTAGCTTTTTTATTGGTGTTTGTACTGTTTTGAATGTTGTTCATTACAACAACCTCTCTGGTTTTGTTCTTGGTTAGATATAGTTCAACAATGAGTTGTTAAACATTCGGGTGTGAACGGCCATGGCCGATTCATAAATCGTTTGATTTTGCTGCAGATCTGAAATTGCTTCGGCATAGTCGGTGTCAACCAGCTTACTAATCTCAGCATTTTGGGTAATTTTTGTATTCTCATATTGCTCGTACATGTATTCCATCCGTGCAATATTATTCCCCAATCGCGACGTTGCGTCGGTGGTATTGTCGATCAACTCGTCGGCAGCATCAATTAAATTGTTGAGCGCTTCGCCATCGTCGTTACGAAGCGCATTTTCAATATTCTGTAATATTTCGAAGAAATCGCCTTCATCGGTATTTCTAATTTCTGTCCCGGTAATACTTATATCGATATTTACTTTGTTATCGATGGAAACTTGGAGCGCATTCGAATTACTGGTATCTGCAACTCCGCCATTTGCGGTAGTATCTAGGGTAAAGGGTTCAGAACCGCTATTCGTACCGGCAAACAAATACCGATCGCCGTAACTCAAATTAAAAGTGGCGATTAATGAATCACGAATACCCGTAATTTGATCCGCCATGTTGCTACGGTCTTCAGTGCTGTAAGTATCAGATGATGACTGAACTACTATTCGTTTGATTTCGATTAAATCATTAATCGAGGTATCTAATGCATCTTGTGCTAATCTACTCTGGCGTAAACCGCTGTTTATGTTATCCTGAAATTGCTCCGATTCGCGAATATCTTCTTCAATTGCACGACTTCGTTGAAACGAAACAGGATCTTGCGATGGAAACCGCACCGCTTTTGCACTCGACAAACTCGATTGAATTTCAGCCATTTGTGTTCGATTGCGATTGATATCGCTCATAAAACTGTCAAATACTATCTTATTCGTAACTCTCATAATTCAACCTTTACACAATGCTTAATAAAGTGTCGTATAATTCTGTTGCGGTTTGCATCACACGGGCAGCCCCTTGATAAGAATTCTGAAACTGAATCATATTTGCCAGTTCCTCATCAATATTAACACCAGCTTGCCGTTCCTGCTGAGTTTGCAACATGGCAATCTCAGCTTCTTTTGTTTCAATTTGTGTACTAAGGGTAAATATCTGTGCCCCTGGCTCACTAATTGTTTCAATGGTGAAATCAATTAATTTTCTTCCATTTACGATGCCACCTTCTCTCAAATCGTTAATCTGAGCTGCTAAACTTCCATTTCCGGCTTCACCTACAACTGTACTGGTTGCTATATTTTCTGAATTCGCAAGCAAATCAGGATTTACTGCAATACTTCCGGCACTCAAACTTGCTGGATCAAAAAAGGAACGCGGGGTAGCATCATTTAAACCATATCCTGTTTGGTGAATAGCATTCACCTCCGATACAATGGTTGAAGCAATTAAATCGAGTTTAGCTTTCAAATCGGGAATGTCGTTTTCGTACATATCGATTTGTGCGCCAAGCTCACCGCCTTTTACTTCCAGTAATGAACCACCGGTAATACGTAATTGTAATTGTTGTTCGTATGGATTGAACTCGCTTTTAATAGGAAGCATAAGTTCTTCATCTAATACTCGCACTCCACCGATACGTATTTCAGTAATACCATCGTCGTTCGTTTTTTGTGTGAAGTCGACTAAGTTTGAAAGTTCCTCAAGTTTTTGAACACGTAAGTCCATGCTTGCGCTATCTATAGTGCCAACTGAAGTACTTTGCCCAATAGATGTATTCAAATCATATATCTCAGTAAACAATGTGTTTATTTTTGATATAGTGGTAGCTGTGGTTTGTGCTATTACATCTCTTGATTCAACTAAATGTTGATCAAGGTTGTTCAACTTTGTTGTGAGTTGCTGCGCTTCGGTAAGCAAACTGTTTCTTGCACTAATATCCTGCGGATCACTTGCTAAATCACTAAACTTATCGAAAAACGAACTAATTCGAACATCCAAATCACCACCTGAATTGGTGGTCATTGAAGCTTGTAAGCGCTCAAAAATCTGATTTTTGTAACTCATTGATCCTAAATCCTGACGATTTTGATTCGTCATTTGATCGTTCATCTCGTTACGCAATCTGGTAGCTGTAGATATGTTCACACCTAAGCCAATATTTCCATATGCCGAGTTATACCCAATTGGAGTTCTCTCGACACGCTGGCGTGTATAGCCATCGGTATCAGCGTTTACAATATTATTTGAAGTAACGCTAAGTGACCGTTGCGCTCCTGCTAGCCCGCTTTTTGATATATCGAATAGCGATTTCATTTAGCTAAACTCAAGCTTGTTGGTTTAAACTCAATCCTGGCATCAGCGATTGTGTTGTTCCGGTTCGGCCATAATGCTTGTTCTTTTCTGTGCTTTTGCTGTACAAAGTTTCCAGCATTTTGGCATTATTACTCATAGCAAATTCAAGCAGCTCAACCACCTGATGATGCTTCTGTTGTAAGCGACTTACATTTTCATGTAGAATGGTCTGCCAATATTCAATTTGCATTGTATACGCCGGGAACATCTCTTTAAGCGCTATCAACTTCAGACCTTTCGGCTCTTTATTTGATGATAAAATGGAACTCAGTTCCTGAATAAAATCTTGCTCATTTTCAGTATAACGAATTGTTAAAGTTGAATGAAGATTCGCTAACTCCTCAATCTGATTCGTGTTTGACGAAATGATGGCGTCTATTTGGCGCTCCATTACATCAATCATTCGGTTTGAACTCTCGTGTAGTAGTTCCACTTTTTCCGAAATAGCCTGCATTTCTTTTGGCATGTTACTCATTGTTTTCCTCTTTGCTTATGCTTGATATTTGAGATTGGTCGACATTCTCCGGTACTGAATCTTGTTTCCAGTAGGTACTTACCAGATCAGCCATTCCTAATTTTCTTTGTGCAGCGAGCTCGGTAGCTAACGCATCGGTCACAAATTCCCGATACATGTTATTGGCTCCACCCATTACACCGCCCTCCATTTTAAATGAGTCTTTGGTGAGCTCCTTTACCAAATGCTTTGCAAATATCTCTTCAAATTGCACTGCTGCATTTTCTCTTTCGTTTCTGTGCTTTCGAGCTTCTGATAAGGTGGATTGCTCCAACGAAAATTGATTTTCTACTTTCATGGTCCTTTACATTACAATGAGTTTACCACGTAATACACCGGCTCGATTCAAAGCCTGAAATATGGCAATGATATCTCGGGGACTTAGCCCAAGTGCGTTTAATGAGGCTGCTAGTTGTTGCACCGTTGTCTGCGGATCTAACACAATGGTTTGTGCGGGTTGCTCGGTAATTCCTGCTTCTTGAGCACTGCCAACTATTGTTTGTCCTGTGCTAAATGCCGGTGGCTGACTTACCAATGGTGTGCTCTGTGTTCGCACCTGAATACTACCATGTGATATCATCACATCGTCGATTATCACATCACCACCTGCTACAATTGTACCGGTTCTCTCGTTTATTACTACTCTGGCTATGGTTTCAACTTCAATTTCTTGTTCCAGAATAATGCTTGTAAACACATTCATTGCACCCTGATCTTGAAAAGCATCAGGCCAGGTAACTTTAACTAACCCTGGATGGTGCATCATAGCTAGTTCTTCATCAAAAGTGGCATTTATCACCTCCACAATGCTTCTCGCATTTGCAAAACTCGGATCACGAAGTACTAATCCAAGAGGTTCATCAGAATTCAATACATACTCTTCATTCATCTCAACCGAAGCCCCGCCGGGAATAGTTGCTGTCAAAGTTTGATTTCGACTTACTCTGGCTCCCTGCACTTCAGCGGTAATTCCACCAACAATTAGCGAACCTTGTGCTTTAGCGTACATTTTTTCTGTTGAAGGGTCGAATAAAGGAGTTTGTAGTAATACACCACCTTGCAAAGAACTGGCGTCACCCAACGATGACACGGTAATATCTATTTCGCTGCCCGGTGCATGGTAAGGACTTAGTTTTGCCGTAACCATTACGGCGGCAACGTTTCGAGTTCTAAGTCGCTCTGCATCAACAGTGATTCCAAAATTTTCGAGCATATTTGCGATCGACTGAATCGTAAAAACCGCTCCTCGGCTACTTGAAGAACGGTCGCCGGTTCTATCCAAGCCGGTTACTAATCCGTACCCTATTAACTCTTTAGCTCCGGCGTTTTGAATTTCAACTAGATCGGATAGTCGTGATTGCGCATTACCTTTGGTAGTAAACAAAAGCAAAATAACCGCTAGAATAAGTATTGTTTTTGGCTTGGTAGGCATGATGTGTAACACTTAATTACCTGTTTGAGATTTAAGGATGGCAGCAGCGGTTAGGCCTGCTCCAATTCCACCAAAAATCACTTTCTTTAGGAGCCCTTTCGAGCGTTTACTGTCTTTCATACCGCCCATTTTTTGATAACTGATAAGGGCGTTAGCAATACGATAGGAGAGCACTTGGTTTTTCCCATCTACATCGTTCACTCGTACAGTTCCAGAAATCGACATTTCATGAACTTCTCCATTAATTTCTGTCTGTCGTTTCCCTTGAACAATCAAATCCCCTTGTTCGGTAACTTCAACAATTTGCACACTCACATATCCTTCAAGTAGCTGGCGTTGAGTAGCAACGTTTTTCTGATCGTTGTCGTAATTCACGCTGGCGCCACTGCCAAACACAGGCTCGAAAGGCATAAAATTACCCGATAGTGAACCACTCGCCTGCCCATTAACCGTCGACCTTACATTCGAATCGGTGGTAGAAGTCCCTTGCATATTCTCTTTTAACACTACCGTAATGATGTCTCCCACTTTCTTCGCTTTTACATCGCTGTACATCGAAAACTGTGCGAGAACATCACCCGATAGGCATAGAAATCCCAATATAGTTAGTGTAATTAAGTTCTTATTTAATTTGTTCGTAGCCATTGTACTTCTCCGGCAGCTAAAATTTTAGTCGTGTATTTTTTTCTCGTTTCGCGGCAGTAAATTTGTATTTCCTCTCCTGCACTACCGTTATTTCTTGCTTCGCATTGCAAAGCGAGCGCTATGGTTCCGTCTGAAAAGTGCATGTTCACAGGCTCACCAGCTTTAACTAAAAGCGGGTTACTAACCTCATGTGCTCTTACCGGTTGGCCGGCAAGTATTGTTCTTCGAATAGACTTACCATCCAATTCATTCAGTTTTTCAACAAATCGGTCTCTCCCTAATTCAACTGGTGTCCATTGCAATTCAAAATCAGAAGCATGAACATTTTCGCCATTCTTGATTCGGTGTAATGCAACGGGTATAAGTTGTTGCGTTTCTATCATTAGCTGAATATCCACAGTTTGTGTACCTGCTCTTGAACTATAATTCACTTTGAAAAGCGTATACTTTTGAATATTTCCTGCCAACGATACTGAAAGCACATCGTTGGGCTCCGAGGCCAAAACACTTCCCGGAATCCAACGAGCCTTTACTTCAAAACGCACTACTGCTTCATCCAGATGTTTGCTGATGGTTGCCTCAGCCAACTCCAAAATACGTTGCTTAGTTGTTTCATCACCGGAAACCGATGTTGAGAACAAAAGAACGAGCGCTATGAGTGCGTTAAAAATCATATTATCGTTTGATAGAATTGGTTACCTGCATCATATCTTCAGCAGCTTGCACCATTTTTGAGTTGGTTTCATAAGCGCGCTGAGCTTCAATCAAACGAACCATTTCGGTTACAATGTCTACGTTCGATTGCTCCAAATAGCCCTGGCGTACAACGCCAAACCCTTCCTCACCCGGTGTGCCGAAAAATGCAAGTCCGGATGATTCCGTTTCTACAAAAATGTTATCCCCAATGGCTTCAAGTCCACCACTGTTAGCAAACTTTGCAAGCTCAATTTGTCCAATTTCTACTTGCGTATTGTCACTCAAAAGGGCTTTAACTGTACCATCCTGGCTGATATCTACAGCTAATGCATCAGTTGGTACTTCAAGCTGCCCCGCTAATGGCAATCCTGAATTATTCACCAATAAACCAGATGAGTTTCGGCTAAAATTTCCGTCGCGAGTATATCCTGTTGATCCATCTGGCAATTCTACCTGGAAAAAACCATCACCACTGATCGCTAAATCCAATGCATTACCGGTTTCAGCTACCGATCCTTGCATAAAATTTCTAATGGTAGCAACAGCTCTAGATCCATGGCCAATTTGTAACATAGGTCCATCGCTTGAACCTCTGCTCGAAGAACTACCTAGCTTAGAAGACGCTATGTTTTCATAAAACAGATCTTGAAATGCGATGGTACTTCGTTTAAAGCCGGTTGTACCGACGTTAGCAAGATTATTCGCGATATTATCAACCGAACGTTGTTGGGCGCTCATGCCCAATGCGGCTGTACTTAGTGCTCTAAACATAATTGTATGTGTTTATTTGCGTGTTCATTATAGTCGGCCAAGTCTTGAGGTTACCTGCGACAGCATATCGTCGGTGGTTTTCATGGCGCGTTGTTGCGACTCAAAAGTTTGCATGGTTCGCATCATATCAACCATTTCGTTAAGTGGCTGTACATTGCCTTTTTCGAAATAGCCCTGTTGCACCATGCCAACACCGTCCTCGTTTAACTCAATCTCATCTTTCACAGTAAAGTATGCGCTCCCTTGACGGATCAGCATTTGTGGGTCTTCCACATTTACTATTTGCAGTTTATCCTGCGATTCGCCGTTGATCAGTAGTGTGCCATCTTTTGCAATTTCCAGCACATTTTGACCACCCGTTTCGTTGTTTTTCTGAAACAGGTCGGATAGTTGGATCGGGCCTGATTCTCCTAGAACCTTAGCTCCGTTACTGTTTACCAAGAATCCATCCGAATTCAGCGAAAATCGACCATCTCTTGTTAAAAATTCCTGGTCGTCTTGCTCTACTTTAAAAAATCCACTTCCGTTAATCGCTACGTCGAATACATTACCGGTGGGTTCCAATATCCCTTGATCTAAATTTATCTGACTCATTGGAACACTCTTCATAATCTCTTGGCCGTTCATGTTCTCTCGAACCATGCGGTAAAACAACTTATTCCCCTTAAACCCCGGGGTGTTGATGTTGGCTAAGTTATCAGCCGTTACATCCTGGGATCGCTGGAGAACCTGCATGGCTTGCATCTGCATGTAAATTCGATCTAGCATGGGATTATTAAAAAAGTGGTGAAAGATTTAAGGTTTCGATGAATCTGCCGATAAGCGACAGTTCACGCTCAAATCATCAAACTTTGTGCCATTATATTTTTAATTCTTTTCTAAGGAGTGAAAAGTGTATCTCGAAATCACCTAAAAACAGGGCTTAAATGTTCAATAAAGGCTGTTTTTCGAGTTCATTAAAATTTTTACCAAAAGCTTAAGTTTTCCCGAATCCATCCGATTGGGTTGTAGAAAAGTTTTCCCCAAGCGGGAAAAAAAGGGAGTAAAAATATTCCGCTTCCGCTCTCACAGAAAAAATAATTCCGTCTTTTTTCCCCCTCAATCGGGCATCTAAGCCTTTGTAAGCTGATCTACCGGTTAAAACAGCGAAATCGGGATTCTGTGGTATCGTTTTTGAAATAAGAGAGGCATGTCAGATAAAAATTCAGATCAAGAAAAAACCGAAGAACCCACGGCACGCCGCTTAGAGAAAGCGCGTGAAGATGGACAGGTTGCAATAAGTAAAGAGGTATCGTCGGTTGTACTGATGATAGCTGCATTACTTATGTTTATGGGCGTAAGCGGTATGATGTACGATCGCCTTGCTTATCTGTTCCAAAGCTTTTTCTACAATTCCGGATTTGGATTTGAAGATCAAAGCCAAGCCGAAAGCTATTTAAAAACAGCTTTGTATTTTGGACTTCAGATAATCATGCCTCTGCTAACAATGTTACTTATTGTAACACTGGGTGTTAATCTGGCACAAACCAAAGGCTTGTTTTCGGTAAAGGCATTAGAGTTTAAAGGAAATAAGCTCAACCCCATCGAAGGCGTTAAAAAAATCATCTCTATGAAAGGGATGGTTGAGTTGATCAAAGGATTTTCAAAACTCGGCATTGTTGGCATCATCGGTTATTACTCAATTAAAGGTGATGTAAATGAATACGTTGGCTTTGTGGTAGTGCCCATCCAATCAAGCCTCAGTGATATGGGTGGTCACTTGCTCAGTTTTGTGGTAAAAGTGTTATCTGCCCTTCTCATTCTTTCAATTGCTGATGCTGTGTATCAGCAATATGATTTCAATAAAAACCTGAAAATGACCAAACAGGAAATAAAGGATGAATTCAAGCAAATGGAAGGAGATCCACATGTAAAGGGGCAGCGAAAACGATTTGGATTAAAGTTGATTCAACAAAAAAGGATGGATCATGCCGTACTTGGCAGCGATGTTGTGGTTACCAACCCAACGCATTATGCCGTAGCACTCAAATACGATCCGGAGCAAAACAACGCTCCTATTGTAATGGTTAAAGGCCAGCGTTTGCGTGCCCTTAAAATTAAAGAGCTGGCTAAAGAATATGAGATACCGATTGTAGAAAACAAGCCGGTGGCACGTGCATTATTTGCTACGGCCGAAGAAGATCAATTTATCCCGGAAGACCTCTTCCGAGTTGTGGCCGAAATTTTGGCCTACGTATTTAAGCTGAAAAACAAACACAGAATCTAGCACCTATGAATTTTGGCGGATTAGACTTAAAAAGACTTAAAGATACATTCTTTCAAACGGATGTTCTGATATCGTCGGGCTTAATCATGATTTTATTAATCATGATTCTTCCATTTCCAACCGCGTTAATGGATTTTTTCCTCGCGCTCAACATCACCTTCTCCCTCATCGTGTTGTTGGTAGCCTTTTATGCCCTTAAACCGCTTCAATTTGCCGTTTTCCCCGGCATGCTTTTAATCTTAACACTGTTTCGGCTGTCGCTAAACGTTGCCACCACTCGATTGATTCTTAGTGAAGGCGATGCCGGTAATATCATTGAAGCGTTTGGTGGTTTTATAGTACAAGGTAATTTTGTAATTGGGATTATCATTTTCTCGGTACTGGTAATCATCAACTTTGTAGTAATTACAAAAGGTGCCACACGTATTGCTGAGGTTGCTGCACGCTTTACCTTGGATGCCATGCCTGGTAAACAAATGTCGATTGATGCCGATTTAGCCGCCGGATTACTTACTGATGAAGAAGCCAAAAAGAAACGAGAAGAAATTGCTCGCGAAGCCGATTTTTACGGGGCCATGGATGGTGCATCTAAGTTTGTTCGTGGCGATGTAGTAGCAGGATTATTAATCACCTTCATTAATATAATAGGTGGTTTGATTATCGGGACGGTTCAATTACGTATGCCTTTGGCCGAAGCAGCTTCTACTTACACGTTGATGACCATTGGTGATGGTTTGGTGTCTCAAATCCCCGGCCTGTTAATTTCTACGGCCTCGGGTATGATTGTTTCCCGAGCCGCTTCGGAAGGAAACTTGAGTAATGAACTAACCGAACAACTTCTGGGTAATCCCAAAACCGTGACCATCGCAGCTGTATTTGTGATTTTTATGGGGATGATGCCCGGCTTACCAGTTATCCCATTTTGGGGCATTGGTGGCTTCCTCCTGTTTATGGCTTTTAAGAATTATCGAAAAGAAGAGCGAGAAGAAAATGAGGCACTAGAAGCAGAAAAATCGGACGCAGTGGTTCAGAAAAAAGAAGATCCTGTAGAGAATTATTTGATGATGGATACGCTGGAGCTCGAAATCGGCTACAGTTTAATTCCAATGGTTGAAGTTACCCAAGGTGGTGATCTTCTGGAGCGTATGACTTCGCTCCGTAAACAACTTGCCGCCGAATTGGGCATCATTATCCCTTCTATTCGTATTAGAGATAATGTGCAGCTCGATGCTAATCGATATACCATTAAAATGCGCGGTGTTGAACAAGGTTCTGGAGAATTGTTACCCGGCTATTACCTCACTTTACTCCCAGAAGATTTCCGACCAAACATTCAAGGAATAGAAACCAAAGACCCGACTTTTGGGATGGATGCTGTTTGGGTAAGCGGAAAAAATAAGTCGGAAGCGGAAAAATATGGACTAGCCGTGATCGAAGCAGGCGCAGTAATTACTACGCATTTAATGGAAGTGTTGAAGAAAAATGCTCACAAGCTAATCGACCGACAAATGGTGCAAAAACTGGTTGAAAATGTAAAAGAGCAAGCGCCGGCATTAGTGGAAGAATTAGTACCCGATGGTATGAAAATCGGTGACATCCAGAAAGTGTTACGCCGCTTATTACGCGAACGTGTTCCCATTCGAGATTTAATAACCATTCTAGAAACGCTGGCTGATTATTGCCATCAAACCAACAATACCGACGTATTAAACGAATATTGCCGTGCAGCTTTATCAGAAACGATAACGCGCCAGTTTGTAACGCCAGAGAACGAAGTTGTGGTTGTAATGCTGGAGCCACAGTTAGAGTCGCACCTTATTAACCAGGCTCAACAAGGCATGTTAAACAGCAACACGCTGGGCCTCACGCCTGATACTGTGGAACGTCTTTATCAGTCGGCATCGGCAACTTTTACCAATATGGTAAGAAAGGGATTTGAGCCGGTACTTCTAACGTCTCCTATCCTTCGATTTACCCTGTTTGAGTTTCTGGCACCAATTTTGCCAGATATAAATGTGTTATCGTACAACGACATCAGCCAAGACATTCAGTTCAAGACTTTTGATCGTTTAACGATGCAAGCGCCGGAGCCTAAGACCTTAAATCAAAACTCCGGAAACCAACTACAGCCTACTACCCAGGAAAGTGAATTAGTATGATACTGAAGAATATTTTTGGCAAAACCATCGAAGCAGCTAAGAAAACCGCCTTTCAAATGTATGGCGACGACATCCTTATCTTAGAGGCTACTGAAGCCACATCTGAGAGCCAAAAAGCCCGAATTACTATTTTTTCGGATAGTGAAAAATCGGCTGAACAACCTGCTGAAGCCCCCCGCCGAGCATTTCGCGAATCGTTAAAACAAGAAGATAGCGGTGTTCAGTTTGAACGCACCGGTGTACGAATGGCTACCCAAGAAAATAGAGAAAGTCCGAAACTAGCGAATCTTAGAAAGTACGCGACCGAGCAGATTATCAAGGAAAAGAAAGAAACTTTAGAGAAAGAGCCTGTAATGGCCAGCTCGACATTTTTACCGCAGAAAGAAGAAATACAGGAAAAAACTTCCGGGCAATTTTATCGCCGTGCGAACTTGCGCCCTACCCTACAAAAAAATATCGAAGAAGAAGAAATTTTACGCGATGAGACTCCCGAGCCCGTAATTCCGAAAACGGCAGGCAAGTTCATCACTCACTTTAAAGAATCAAAGCCTAAAGAAAGTGCTCGCGATTTATTACGAGCTACGCAAACGCCGATGGAAAACCAACAGGCGATTAAGGCACTACACAAACGATTCGACAAACTAGAAACATTATTAGATTCGTCGCTAATTTCTGCGAATATCGATTACGCGTGTCATCCGGTGTTTCAGCAATTGGTTCAAACTGGTATTAATACCAGTACCGTGAGCGGTTGGTTCAGCGATATAATTAAAGATGGTGTTGACCCTTTTGATCAAACCGAATTATTTATGGCCAAGATTGCGGGACTTTTACGCGATTCGCTTGGCAAACAGGTTACTAAAGAACCTTCGCAGTTTATGATGTTTGCAGGACCTTCGGGCTCGGGCAAAACCACTCAAATTATGAAACTGTGCACACACCCCGAGTTTATGCTAACTAAAAATGTAGCTGTGGTTAGCATGCATCCCCAAAACAAATCTGGTGAGTACTATTATAGTATTCTCGGAGCCTTTTGTGCGGATAACAACATCCCGTATTTCGAAATTAAAAAAGGATTGGATGTAAACGATTATTTAGAAGAATGGAAGGCATTTGATCACGTGTTAATCGACACCCCTTCGCTGAGCATAGAAAAGGAAGAATCTTTTAGAGATTATTGGAAACTAAGGCAGATACTTACGCCGGTTACCCCGCTCGAAGTTCACTTTGTAGTTAACGCTGCCCGAAGCAAGTTTTACTTTGCCGAAGCAACGGCAAAAAATCACCCGATGCAACCCGATTATATTTCGATTACACATTTGGATGAGATTACTCAATGGGGACCTATTATCCCGTTTATGAAAGAAATGGCTTGCACGGCAAGATATGTAAGCACCGGCACTACGCTGCCAACCAGCCTAATGGAGTTTAACCCACAGTGGTTTGCTCAAAAAGTGTTGGAGGCTTAAAACATGCAATTGTTCGAACCGTCGGATTCTTTTGTGTTTTCCATTATCAGTGGGAAAGGCGGCGTGGGTAAAAGTCTTACCACCGTAAATATTGCTGCTATGCTCAACGATATGGGCTATAAAGTGGCTGTGGTTGATGTAGATCTGGGCTTAGCAAATTGTGCCACCATGTTCAATCAACCGGTGCACGCTACTTTGTGCGAGTGGGTATTGAACGAATGCAGCCTGGAAAAAACCTTCCAAAATTGTAACGACATTACACTGGTTACTGCCGCTGATGACCCCATGGAATTAAAACTGGGCACCGACATTATTATGGATGCCTTAGACCAAGCAGTGTATGCGCTGAAACAAACACACGATTTTATTTTAATTGATACTCCCGCCGGTGTGGGCGAAATGACGTTATGGTCGCTCGATGCTGCTGAATTTGGAGTATTAGTTCTGGTAGATGAACCATCTGCCATCTCGGATGTATATCGCTTGTGCAAATATGTGTACAGTATCGACCCGACGTATAAGTTCGGAAGTATTGTAAACTTTGCTGAAAGTGAAGAAACGGCGAGTGAGACCATCCACCGATTTAATACCATTTTAACCTATTTCCTTGAAAAGGAAAGTGCCTACCTGGGTTTTATTCCAGAAAACGAGCAAGTACGGAGGGCCGTTCGCAAGCAAAACACATTGCTTGGTTTCGACAGCCAAAACCCAATTAACAACGAAGTTGAATTTATCAGCCAGAATATAGTGGCCGAATCGACTTTAGCAGAAAAACCACAATTAAAATTAGCTTATTAATAGAGAGGAACCAATATGTTACTGCGTCTTATCTTAGTGATTTCGTTACTTTTGTTTATGCTACTTTTGATATCTGGAGTACAAATGGATGTAGCACTATACCGAAGCTTGCTTGTATTTATGGGCCTGTTCTCGGTGATGTACCTATCCATTTTTCTACTAAATGTGGTTAGAGATTCCAATACGGCTGAGCACGTTCCGGTTGGAGGAAATAATAGCAATGCAGAGCAGGAGAACTAGTTATGGGAAATAAAACACTTCAAGAATTAATAGAGCTATACGCCAGTAATCCTGTCGATGGACTTCGAAATTCAATCATTAGCAAATCGATGCCATTAGTACGTAGTATTATTGGTAAAATTAGCCGCCCCGATCAACCGCTTTCGCAGCGCGAAGATCTTGAAAGTGCCGCTATAACCGGTTTACTGCAAGCAATGGACTCGTACGATTGCAGCCGTAATATTCAGTTCAATACTTTTGCCTATTACCGAATTAGAGGCGCAATTGTTGATTATCTACGTAGTATTGATCAATTACCGCGAAAACAACGCAAAACCTATGGCGAAGTTCAAAAAGTAGTTGAGCAGCTTAGCCAGATTTTAGGCCGAGAGCCTTCTGATCAGGAAATTGCCGACGAACTTGATATGGATATTCATGCCTACAACAAGCTTTTAGCTAATGTTCAGCAACGTAATTTACTATCGCTGGATGGACCGGCATATGATCAAGATTCTTCTTCCTACTACGACACTCAAATCGATCCAAATAGTGAAGTTCCGGATAACAATTTAGAGAAAAAAGAACGCACTGAAGCCATCATGAAAAAGATTGGCGACTTGAAAGAACGCGATCGTTTAATTTTGATGCTGTACTATTACGAAGATATGACCATGAGCGAAATTGCTTTGCTCTTGGAACTAACAGAAGCGCGAATTTCGCAAATTGTAGGGAAATTGTTGTTGCAATTACGCCAAGAACTTACCAAAGAAGAAGTGGTGTATGTAGAGCATTAACAACAGCTCAGAATATTATCTGTTTCGGATTAGAAGAGTCTAATCTTGAAATAGTTTAGTAAATTTAAAACCAACCGATAACTGTGATAGGAGACGATTACCCATGAATGGCGTTGTATGTCACTATTACCCAAAATATCACGATTAAGTAAGATTCCTGAGCTTCTCAAGCACAAAAAAGAGGAAGAGGAGCAACAGCGCAAAAAGAAGCGCGATCAGGAGCGGGAAAGAAATGCCCGACATATCGTTGATGAGGTTACCATAAGCCAAGCTTCCAAAGCCCACCTGGAAGTAGATGTGCCCAATAAATTGCCGCATGTACCCGAGATCATAAAACAAAAAGACGAAGGCAAAGGCGTTAAGCTGGATATTAAAGTTTAGAACGGCGAAGGAAGATTCGAACAGTTGAACATCGAACTTTTGAACTTTGAACATCGAACTCGGGAGAAGTACGAGTATGCGAGTAAAGAATTACGAGTTACGATATTATCGTAGATAATTCCCCTCCGGTGGAGGGGTGGTACAACTGTTCCTGAGCCTGCTGAAGGAGTCGTGACGGGGTGGTGGAGAACGATCGTACGATAAGACATTGAACGCTGAACTTGGGTGAAGTACGAATATGCGAGTCTCGATCAACTACGCTAATGTTTACTAATCGAAGCTTTAGCACAGATTAGCTTCGTTGATTAAATTTTACGAATTACGAGTTCGAAATAACAATTTCATAAGTCTCCCCTTGAGGGGAGTGTCGTCCGCCAACCGGCGGATGGCGAGGGGTGTAAAACAGTTTAACAATCGAACTTGGGTGAAGTACGAGCGCTTGTGTGTGTGGTAATATGTTATTATGCAAATATTGATTTACGAGTTACGAATTATTCGTTGGTATATCCCCTCTTGTAGATGGGTGACGCCACGGTTCCTGAGCCCATCAAAGAAGTCGTTACGGGGTGTTGACGAACAACGAACAGCGGAACGTTGAACGCTAAACAATTGAACATCGAACTCGGGAGAGGCACGAGCGCCTGTGTATGGGAATATGTGATTATGTAAATAAAGATTTACGAGTTATGAATTATTCGTAGCTAATTCCCATCCTGTATAAGGGTGGCGCGACGGTTCCTGAGCCCATCAAAGAAGTCGTTACGGGGTGGTGATGAACAACGAACAATAGAACTTTAGAACATTGAACGCTGAACTTCGAATCTGGAAACGCGATAACTTTGTCATCTCGAACGAAGTGAGAGATCTAGTGAATTACGAATTTGCGAATCAAGAATTACGAATTACGAGTTACAAATCACTTCCCCCTCTTTGTTTCTCACAGATCTCAATTTTAGCTTTATGTGTGATTTCTTTCCTAATTCACCAGAGGTTTAAAATTCAAAAGGAATTTTCTGTGATATATCAAAAGTTCTATGACCAAAATATTGACTGAATTATTGAAACTCTGGATGGAAGTAGTGGGAAATTTTATTTTCTAGTCAATAATATAAACGAAGAATACTTTATAACTTCGAGGTTTGTAGAATCCTATCAACCTTCATTTAATTCCGTGGTGGATGTTGGTGATCAATTTATTAAACCAGCTTATTATGACATTACTTATTATTAGTGATGGTAATATCTACAGATTTACTTTTAAGGATTACACGTTTTAATATGAGCAATGTAGCTTAAAACCTAATAGTGATATAATGAATTATACAAGTGAAGACGGATTAATCTTTTACATAGGTTTTTTTATAACAGTAGCAGGAATAATTGTTTATGCAAGTTCTTTTATTTACTACAATTCTACCTACTTTTTAAAAAACAAATTTAGGTCGTTGGGGTTAACATTTGTTGCAAGACCGCAAGCTAATGTAAACGAAATTAACCCGTTTACTGGGCTAAGAAATAATGATATTCGAAAAATTCATTTTGATGATGGGCCTAAAAAAACCAAGAGAGCTATATATTACTATGACAAAGTTAAATATTTAGATAAAAGTGGCACTAAAAAAGAATCATGGATAAAAGTAAGTTTTGGAGGGTTTACTTTTAATAAGATTATGTTCCAAAAAGATGTTTAAATATAAAATTTCAAGCGGTTTATTAATCGATAATTCCCCTCCGGTGGAGGGGTGGCCAACGAATGTTGGTCGGGGTGGTGGAGAACGATCAAACTTTGAACTTTGAACATCGAACTTGGCAGAATTAAAATTTGCCCAATCCCTTTAACATTTACCCTTTAACATTTACCCTTTAACATTTACCCTTTAACATTTACCCTTTAACATTTACCCTTTAACATTTACCCTTTAACATTTACCCTTTAACATTTACCCTTTAACATTTACCCTTTAACACTTAGCATTTAACACTTAACACTTAGCATTCAGCCTTTAACGCTAATCTTGTTGTTAATTCGCTGGGGCGGGCATTATCTCCCCAAGAATCCCTTCTAAAAAGAAGAACATATTCTGGAAAATAATATCGAATGCGGTGGGCAAATAAGGTAACACCAACATAAACATGGCCAACCCTACGCCCATTTTTACGGGTAATGAAATGAACATCAGATTAGCTTGAGGCATGATGCGGGCAAAAATGGCAATACACACATCAATAAGAAAAATGGCCATCATAAATGGTGAGGTCAGCTGAACGCCAACCACAAATAAGTACTTGGCAATCTCCAGCATATAAGGTCCGGCCAAATACACATTATGATCTACTGCGGGCACAATTTCGTAGCTACGGGCAAGTGCTGTGATATAAATCTTATCGCCCCCAATGGTTAAAAAAACCAAGACCGCAATCATCCCTAATATATTAGAAACAATTGAATTTTGGCGTTGTGATGCACTGTCTACCATCATCGCAAAACTTAATCCGGTGTTATAACTGATCAATGTTCCTGCCATTTCGAATGCGGCAAACACTAACTGCCCAACCATGCCCATAGCCATGCCAACTAATGCTTCGGCTGTGATTGCAATAAATATTGCAAGGGTTCCATCATTAGCGCTTATAAAAGCTCCTTCTCCTGGAATCACATAAAACAAAACGATGGTGGTTACCATCGCAAAATACAGCTTAACCTGCTGCGGGAACGCACTGTTGTTAAAAAACGGAGCGGTCATCACAACTCCACCAACTCTCACAAAAATGAGAAATACGGAAAGGATAGCGTCGATGGTGAGTGATTCGGTTCCCATGTTCTAGAGGGTAACTAGAGGGCTATTTGAGGGATAAATTCGAAGGCTCGCGTGGTAAAATCGATTGCGAATTGCAGCATAAATCCGAACATGAAGAATAGAACGGCAACAACGGCGATCATTTTAGGCACGTATGTAAGTGTCATTTCTTGGATGGAGGTGGCCGCCTGAAAGATGGCAATGCCTAAACCAACCGATACAGCTGCAATCATAACAGGGGCACATAAAACTACCACTGCTGTTAACATTTCTTGAACCCAAAATAGTGCGGTATCTATATTCATAATGCTTATTTAAAACTTTCTACAAGTGACGAAACCAGTAAGTACCAACCATCGGTTAGTACAAATACAAGAATTTTGAAGGGCAACGAGACCATTACCGGCGGCAAGAACATGATACCCATTGCCAGAAGTATGGATGCTACTACGAGATCAATCACCATAAACGGGATGTAAATCATAAACCCAATTTGAAAGGCAATGCGTAGCTCACTTAGCGTATAAGCCGGAACGGCTACGTAAAGGGGTAGTGTTTCGGCCGATCCAATCGTTTCTAATCCGGCCATATCCATGAAATACAGCAGATCATTATCGGAGGTTTGGCGAATCATAAATTCTTTTAGAGGAACTGCTGCAGCCGATAATGCCTCCCACTGGGTCATTTCGTCGTTGGTGTAAGGCTGTATCGCTTCTTCATTAATTTTATCAAAGGTCGGTTTCATGATAAAAATGGTGAGAAACAGTGCCAGACCAACCAATACCTGATTTGGGGGCGATTGTTGAGTACCTAATCCCATCCTAAGGAAGAAAAACACGATGATTATTCGTGTAAAGCTGGTCATCATGGTAACGAAAGCCGCACCAAATGATAACACTGTAATGATTACAAGTGCTTGAATGGCCGATGAAAGATCATCGTCTTCAGCACTTCCGCCACCTATCGATAAATCGATTTGCGGGATTGAAGTTTGTGCTTCTGCTGCTTCTGGAAGCATTAAAAACGAACATAGTATGATTAGTAGCAGTGTTGGTTTGCCCAACCTGCGTACACAGTTGATAACCCGTAACATTAGTATAGTTAGTTAGTTGCCTAGCATTTTAAATATGGAGTTGAAATCACTCTCCGACATTTCCGTCTCTTGCTTTGTTGGCGTCGATTTCGATTTCCACTCTTCTTTTGGGTAACGATGTAGCAAATTGATTGAATTCGCTGTTACTCCTACTACCCAAATTTCGTTGTTGATCTCCAGCACTTTCATCTGTGTTCCCTGGCCAATTATGTGCTGCGATAACTCGTTGATGTCGGATTGTTTGACATCTATTTTCTTTTTCTTTTTTGTGCTCCAGGCCCATAGTCCACCCAGTAGCGTAATCATCACCAAAAATGTGGTAAATGCATTTTGAAACATCGCCGGTTGCTCTTCTTCGGCAATTTGTTCGGGTTCAGTTGTAGATATTTCAAGTGAATTGTTGTTATTGCTTAGCAACGTGTTTCTTACACTTGTTGCTTGCTGCTCAACCGAATCTTGTGCGGCCACCAAGATGGTATTTTTCTTCGATGGTACATCCATTTTCGATACCAGAAAAATCCATAAAACTAATAACCCTACACTCACCGAAATTACAATACGTAAAATGGCTTTTGGGTCTTTGGTGGAATGGTTGAGTAGGTTGGCAATATTCATTAGTTCATTTTTACTAAATGTTGCCGTGTTGTAATCAGGTTAGAGATGCGAACTCCAAAATGTTCGTCGACCACAACAACCTCTCCTTGTGCAATTTTCTGCCCGTTAACCATAATATCAACAGGCTCACCGGCAAGTTTATCCAGCTCAATAACCGAGCCTTTTGTAAGCTGCAGTACCCGACCTAATGGCAATTCGATGCGGCCTAGTTCTACGGATACTTCCATTTCTACATCGCGGAGCATATCCATGCTTTTGCCGTCTTCACCCACAATATCTAATGAGGCATCGTCGTCGAAATCTTCAAATTCGATATAACTTCCTGAAATCTCTTCCTCCTGATCCAAAATGGATTCGCCGTTACTAATCTCTTTGAATCCATCGGCAGGAATATCCTCCTCTTCTACAACGTCTTCGATTTCAATCCTTGCATCAGGATTTCCAATTAAGATACCAGCGTGTACGTTCTCATCAGCTAAACCTTCTACCTCTAGCTTTACATGCAAAAACTCGGTATGACGCAACTGCTCGTACATTGCAGAATGCTCCATCGGCTGGATTTCGCCCAAGTCAAATTCAATACCATCATCGTTTAGCACACTTTTGAAGGTATTCTTTAATTCTTCAGAGAATTTCTTGAGTAGATCAATGGTTTTCTCGTTGAAGGTTTTTTCTTCGATACCAAGCATAATGCTAGATAACAAGCCGAACCATTCTTTATCTAGGATGGCTATAATATCTTGCTCGCTTACAGCATCGTGGGCAAAAAGGTAGATATCTTCGCTACCTAAACCTTGGTAACCGGTATCGGTGTCGATCATTCCGGTTTCGGTTAGTGTAACCGTGGTTTCTTCAAGAATAACTGAGGTTAAAAATTCCTCAATCTTGGGAAGGTATCGGGTGATTTGATCTTTATACTGTTCCATTGTTATACCAATTCCTGTTCATTAATTTCTTCAATAATCTCAAACACTTTGATGGCTTTTCTGCCTTGTTTTAGCCCCGGGTAGCCATTCATTTTAGCAACTCCGTTAACTTTAATTTCTAAAGGCTCATCTGCCTTTTGTTTTAAAGGGATAGTGTCTCCCTCTTTCAAACTCAAAATATCTTCCAACGAAAGCGTTGTTGTACCTAGCAAAGGCTGAATTTTAACTCGTGCTTTTTTAATTGTTCGGCGATAATCTAACGCAGCCTCATTGTTTAGACGCTCAAGGTTTGCTCCTCTATCTTTTTTGATGATAGAATCGTTCAGCGCTCGTTTTAGAAAAGCGTATGAGTAAGAAACGCCTACCTCAATTTTATCAACACCCAAATCAACCATAATTTTAGCCGATAAAGTTGGGTCTACCGAAGCAAAGTGAAGGTTATCGGGTTTATTCTCGTAGGTAGATTTATCTATATCAAATTTCAGATATGGCTCCCAGGCTACGCGAACTTCTTCTTTAATGCTTTCCATAATGCGAGAAATGATCTTTTCTTCGATAATGGTTAACACTCTTTTGTGTGTTAAATCGATGCCAGGTCCACCACTTTGCTTTTCAATAATATGAATGCAAAACTCAGGTGGCATCGAAACGATGATCTCTCCACCTAGGTGTTTTCCTTCAAGTATATAGATTACTGCCGGGCTTGGTAGATCTTTGGTGAAATCATCCGAAGAAAACTGCTCGATCCTGTCGAGAGCAACATCCACTTTATAGTTTAACGATGTGCTATAAATACGCCCTAACCCACGTGCAATAGTATCATGGATCTGCTCAATCGTGCGCATGATCTCTTTACTAAACAGCTTTGGGCGGCGGAAGTCGTAGGGAACTACAAACTTAACCTTGCCCTTCTTTTTGTTGGGGGTTTGAGAGCCCATTGGACTTAGGGAATTTGTTTATACTCATTGCAATACATACTTCGTGAAATACAAGTTTTGTACCGAAGTCTCCCCGATCGACGAATTAATTATGTCGGTAACTTCGATCCTTAAAACTTCACGTTCTTCAGCCGTTGTAAGTTCACTAACCGTTCGCGAAGAAAATGCTTCTATAAGTTCTTGCTTAACCCTGGGATTACTGGTTTCCATTAGCGGAATGTGCTCTAATTGCATTTCAAGGCTAATTTCTACCATTAAATAGCGCCTGCCATTGGTGTTCGCGGGATTAACCACCAGCTGTTCCATCATATATGTTCCCATTTCAGGCGGTTCTTCCTGATTCATTTTTACATATAAACTTGGGTAATACATGTCTACAATTACATATGCGAGATAAGCTTGCCCTGCAAGAATTAGCACTAAAAGGAAAATTTTTCCAATTACTACCACTTTGTTTGGTGCTTGTTTGCCTTTCGCACCAGTTTTTTTCGCTTTTGTATTTTTTTTGTCTTCTGCCATTTTTTTCCTCTCTCTTATTGCTCCGAGTAAGATGTTTCCACACTGACAACATCCATATTGTCTTGTAACGGGTTAATCTTTTTATCAACCAAATAAATCTCAACACGTCGGTTTCGTTTTCTACCTTCGGGAGTTGAGTTATCAGCAATGGGCTTGAATTCTCCATAACTGGTAGCTTTAAAGTTTTCAGCATCCAGTTCGGCTTTAACTTGAATAAATTGTAGTACGGTAACCGAACGTGCTGCGCCAAGGTGCCAATTTGTTTGATGGATCGTTCCACCACTTATGGGCACGTTATCCGTATGCCCCTGAACTTCAACTTCCCAGCGATTATCATCGATCGATTTTGATACTTCTGTTAATATCGTTTTTGCAATCGGCAACAAATCAGACGAACCGCTGGCAAATGCTACCGAATCATTCAGAGTGATTAAAAACCCATCTTCGGTTGCTTCAATTTCAACACCTTCCATGGTTGCGGTATTTTCTACAAATTCGGCCATAGCTTGCCACCGCTCCATCTGCTCTTCCAAAAATTCCTCTACCTGTTCCGGATTCGGATTATTCTGTAAATCGGTAGTAAGACTGCTGTTATCCGGGAAAAAGCCCGAATGTTGCTGGAAGTAGGATATAAAACTATTAAACGCCTGTTCCTCTACTCCTGGGGTCATTGTATACAACAGTACAAAGAACACCAGGAGAAGCGTAACCAGGTCGCCATAGGTCATTAACCAGGTTCCAGAATCTTCTTTAGGTTTTCCCATTCTTTACCTTGTTGTTCTTTCCATAACTTGTATAGTTTCTCGTCACGTGTTTTCATAATCTTAAGCCCTTCGTGGTGCTTAACATATTCTGCACGTTCGGCTGGCTCTATATAAATGAGCATCTTTTTTTCCATGATTCTCGGATTCTCGCCCTCAACCATCGAAAGTACACCTACGCGAAACATCCGCTTTCTTTTTAAATCCTTTTCTGCCAGATACTCTACCTTACCCGCCAACGGGGCAAATAGCATATTTGAGAACATACTGCCATATAATGTGGTTAAAAGAGCAACAGCAATACCAGCACCTAGCGCTTCAGGATCAGAAAGGTTCTGAAGCATCAATACCATACCGATTACCGTTCCAATCATCCCAAAAGCGGGGGCAAAATTACTCATAGCTTTTAATACAGCCATTGCTGTGAAGCCTAGATCTTCGGCACTGTTAATTTCATCGGTGAGAATACTGTTCAGGCTTTCGGTTTTAAAACCATCTACCGCTAATTGTAATCCATTTCTTAGGTAGTCATCCTTCAGGTGTTTCAAATCTTCATCTAACACCAGCAATCCACCGGTGCGAACTCGGCGGGCAAACAAACTGATCAATTCCATATCGGTTCTAAGATCGACATTGGCATCCTTCATCAGTTGCATCATAAACTGAAAGCTTTGTTTGATCTTCGCCATATCAAAACTCACTAAGGTGGATGCAAATAGTCCCCCGGCAACAATGATAAACGAAGGCACATCAACAAATAGCACAATACTTGCATTCGGCAAAATGGCTCCTAGCACTAATACAATGCCAAGGACTAAGCCTATCATACTCGATTTATCTAACATATCATTCTCGGTGTTTACTTTGTGCGAGCACTAGCCTGCCCTGCAACAAAGTGATTTGTGGGGTTCTTCTAAGGATTATCGGCCACTTTGCGTCAGTTTTAAGAATCTTTTAATAAAAATGTTGAAAGGTGATGAGGGTGGGTTTTATTGATGACTGGAATCATCAAAAACACTTACAATCGGTGGGTTGAGTTTCGAAGGGTTGAGTTCCGAAGGGTTGAAACCCTTCTTTTGGTAAAATCAAATTGTAGCAAACCTTTTACCAAGAGAAGGACTTCAGTACTTCTACCAAATTATTGGACAGAATTTACCCATTGATTAACATTTCTCGGGGGCAGGTCTTTCTATAATTAGAAATATCAAGTTCGCAATATGGACGGGCGAATTTCGAAGCATTTGAATTTGAAGTGTGTCAAGCGAAGGGTTGAAACCCTTCTTTTGGTAAAATCAAATTGTAGCAAACCTTTTACCAAGAGAATGACTTCAGTCCTACTACCAAATTATTGCACAGAATTTACCCGTTGATTAACATTTCCCGGGGGCAGGTCTTTCTATAATTAGAAATATCAAGTTCGCAATATGGACGGGTGAATTTCGAAGCGTTTGAATTTGAAGTGTGTCAAGCGAAGGGTTGAAACCCTTCTTTTGGTAATGGACTTACTACAAAAAAGTGGACAGTAAGTTAAGACAGTCACGCAGCACGAGTTTGGGTTAATTGTTGTTCAATTTGATTTGGAGTTTGGTAGTCCAATTAACATTTCCCGGGGGCAGGTATATCCAAAAGTTCCAAAATTTTGCGTAGTTGATTAACCCTCAATATTTTACTGACCTGACCCTCTCCTACAATAGGAAAGGGAGCTCGTTGATCGAAACTTGAATACAATATCACTTCCATTCCCTTAATATGTCTATGAGTTTGTAATTCGTACTTCCTAATTCCTGACTCGCATATTCGTAATTCACCCGAGTTCAATGTTCAAGTGTTCAACTGTTCTACAGTTCAACAAACCCCTGCCTATACTTCCTTTTCTAAACACAAAAGACCCCCATCCAACTTTACGTCGACTGGGGGTCTTTAACCAACCTACCATGATGTTCTACTAAAACTTGTATTACTTATCGGAGATTATCTCTTCAAGTTAACCGCTTCTGTCAACATTTCGTCAGAAGTTGAAATTACTCTCGCGTTCGACTGATACGCACGTTGAGAAGTAATCATGTTGGTAAATTCTTTTGCTAAATCAACATTTGAACCTTCTAAGCTTCCAGAATTAATGTTTGTACCGGCAAGATTGCTTGCGGTATCGATTAAAGTTTCGCCAGCAGATGTACTAGCACGGAATAATCCGCCACCAACCATTTCTAAGCCATGTTGGTTTTGCACTCTAGCGATGGCAATTTGTGCTAGAATTGCACTACTTCCATTGTCATAAATTCCTTGTACTTGACCGTCTCCATCAATAGCTACATCAATTAATAAGCCAGAACGATACCCGTCTTGTGAAGTTACTTTAGCAGTATTTTGGCCAGAATATTGAGTTATACTTGATCCTGTGTTTTGATCACCTAAGGAAACATTAAATGAAGTTGTTCTTGCGCCACCACCAGGTTCAAAAGTTAATGACAACAGATCTTCTGAGGTGAGCTGTCCTAACTCATCAAAGCTAACTGTACCTGTTTGACCTGCACTAATGCTTTCTCCGTCTAAGAATTTCGCATCATACTGCCATTCGTTATTTCCTGTTTGTGTGAATTCTAAAACCAGAGAATGAGCTTTTCCAAGATTATCGAATACGGTAGTACTCATTGTTTGCTCGCTGGTTTTGCCTTCCTGAGTTACACCGAAGCCAGGGAAATTGATTTCACCGGTTCCAGAAATCGAAGTATTTGTGATGTTAAGCTCACTATCACCAAGCTGAGAAGAACTCAAGGTTAAGGCGCCATCGATAAGTACCATTTCGGCTTCGCCAGTTGGTAAACCAGCATTAAACGAAGCCAACATATCATCTAACGTATCTCCGGATGTGAAGGTATGAGAAACAGATGATGTAGTACCATCATTTAAAGTAATATCAAAAGTGATAACATCTCCATCTACTAAATCTGTTGACGTACGTGAAAGGTCATTTAACTCTGTAGAACCAGTAGCGGTGTTTCCATCAACTGAAAATCCACTTTGAGCCTGTAATACTTTGCTTTTGCTTGTGTTGGCATTCAAATTACCTGCAAGCGTCACTAAATCCGTTTTCTTAGGAGGTAGAGGATTTTCAAAATCAATACGAACACTTTCTGGAGCTCCACCGCCAATAATGCTGCCAGAACGATCCGCAATATATCCCATTACATTGTTACCACTCTGATTTACAAGATATCCATCACTGTTAAATACAAAGTTACCGGCACGAGTCATTAAATTTTCTCCACCCGAATTCACTACAAAAAATCCATTTCCTGAAAGTGCTAAATCGGTAGTTCTACCAGTATTTTGCATAGCACCCTGGGCAAAATTTCTACTAATTGATGATACTCGTACACCTAAGCCAACCTGGTTGCTGAACTGCGGGGCCGATTCTCCTGAACCTTCTCTACTTAAATTTTGGTTCATCATTTCTGCAAAAGTTATAGAAGATGATTTGAAACCAGCTGTATCTACGTTCGCAATGTTATTACCGATCACATCCATCTTCGCCTGAAATGCATTCAAGCCGCTTATTCCAGCATTTAGTGATTTAACTAATGACATGAGATTTCTCCTGTTTTTTTAGCAGCATTTTTTACTGAGCTGCAAATGGTGCTCTCTTTTCGATGAGCTACCCGTTATAGTTATCTATTTATTATAAATTCTAATCGTTGTTGGTACTTGTCCCAACTTCCTCTACGTCGCCGATAGGAATATCTATTCCATTAACCGACAAATATACGCCTTGTGCGGTATAGCGCACTTTACTGGCAAGGCCTTCGATGAATGTAAGTGCGCCTACATTGTTGTCGCCATTTTTAGCAACAACTTCAACGGTGTAGTCACCCTCTCCCATTCTTTCTCCGTTATTATTAAATCCATCCCAGGTCCATTTACTATCTCCCTCGGGAATTCCTTTTAAACTTTCTCGTCGTACTTCAGCACCACTAGCTGTACGAACAATAATTTCTACTTCTGATGCCGAATCATTCAGTTTATAATTGATCTCAGCATTGCCCTCGCTACTTAAAAATATCTGATTGCTAAGTGCACGAATATCTTTTCCTGTTAATGATGCCGCCATCGAGTTCGTTAAACTTGAACCCATTAAATCCTGGCTCATCGTTAATTGATCTAACCCTTGATTCACAGAAATCAATTGCTCTACAGAATTAAACTGTGCTAGCTGCGATGCAAACTCAGCACCGTCCATTGGGTTTACTGGATCCTGATTTCTCATCTGTGCAACAAGAAGCTGTAAAAACTCTTGTTGCCCTAATTTACTTTTACCTTGAGGCTCAGAGTTGTATTGCGTTAGAGTCGAGTTAATTCCTTGAATATCCATTGTGCTTTCTTATGCAGTCCATTCCATCTGGTTGTATCCGAAACTTCGGATTGATGAATTTAAACCTGAGTTAGTTTTAACTGATTCTTCCTTTTGCAATTCGCGTGCCTGACTTGCAGCTAATTTTGCTTTATCGTTCAAAATGCCCTTCTGAAGGCTCTCAGCATCATTTTCATTGCCAGATTGATTGAATTGAAGATCTAATTCAAGGTTCAATTCTTCCTTTAAGTGGTCTTTTATTTCCTGCTCCATGCTTTGCAGCATTCTATTCAGCTCAGGATTACTTGCTGCCAATTTAATATGCAGTACGCCATCGATATTTCGTGTCGTAAGATCAATACTATTGCCTTCTTCAAGCTTAAATGAATGTTTTTGCCATTGTTCGCTTTGATTTAACTGATCAGACTTAAGGCTTTCCTGAAGTACTTTGCCAAAACTTGATACTATTGAACGGCGAGCAGAAGTATTCATCACAGTGAGTTCATTTAATCGCATGAACCCAAAATTGGTAACCTCGGAAGTTTTTGCCTCTTTCCCCGACGTTGTTTCCACCATCAGGTCTTTCAACATTAATTCTTGTTCGCTTGTAAGGGCGCCGGTTGTACTAAACATCTCGCTTAATTCAACATCTGTAGTTGTCGCAGAAAAATCGGCCGGAAGTTCACGGTTAGCGAGTATTTCCGGCCGTGCTGAGTCAACTAGTAATTTCAATCTCGTTTCAGCCTGTTCGCTGTTCGATAAGGCAAAACGATGGCTTTTTACTTCTTTCGATACTTTAGCAACAGCTTTATTTTGCTGAATAGCTTGTAAAATCTCACTGCTCTTAGCTGTATTAAAACTCATTGGATTCGCAACATCTTCACCATCATTCGTCGAAGTTATTTGTGAAGCATTCTGTTGTTGAATCGTAGTAATCGATTCGTTTTTCTGAGTAAAAGTTCTTTTGCTTAAAAAAGATGAAGCTTGCTCAGAATGGCGATCTATATTAGAATTTGTTTTTACTACACTGCTTGTATTGGCATCTGAAATAGCTTGAATCGTTTCATCATATTGAGCGCTTTCAACTGCCGCTTTTCCTATGGATAGATTTGCATTTTCATCCGCTGGATTCAGCTCTGAATTGTGTTTTTGATCCAAAGATGGATCTTGTTTAGAATTCGAGTTTATTAACTCAGAATCTAACTTCACTTCGGTGCTATCAACATCACCGGGTACTGAATCAGCTTCGTTAGTTAGTTTTGTGTCGGTTTGTTTTGAATCGAGTTCATTCGAAACTAATTCCGCTTGTGCTAAATTTCCCTGTGCATTATTAATTATCGCTGATACTTGCTCATCACCGTCAGCTTTTTGCGCAACCAATTCATCTTGGATACTGGTCGTAAGAGTAATTTCACCCTTTGATTCATCCAAATTCAAA
The DNA here is from genome assembly GCA_034669965.1 of Balneolaceae bacterium. Taxonomy (GTDB): domain Bacteria; phylum Bacteroidota; class Rhodothermia; order Balneolales; family Balneolaceae; genus HXMU1420-13. The sequence continues at coordinate 459,241 of JAXMOK010000001.1, forward strand.
GGATTTAAATCGCTTTGTTGCTCTAAATGTTGTGTGTTGGGAAGAAGTTGGGGAACCAGAATTGAAATTTCACCGGCTTCGATATTCTTTTCTTCGGAAGTCTCACTTTCTTCGTCAGCTGTTGCGTTAAATGCAGCTGTTTCTTCATCTGTTAAGTGCGGGGCAAAAGGGATAGTGCTTTTTTCTGCAGCTTTTGATGAATCAATAATTTCTTGTTCGCCTGATCCCTGATTCTCGAGATTGCCCGAGGTGTTAATTTCTTGCTCGATTGTTTTCAATAAAGAGGAAAACTTACCGGATGCTTTTTCACCTGATCCTTTATTTGTTTCTACCGAAACTTTGGGATCGTTAGTAATATTAGGAATCAAGTCGCCGATCATAGCATTACTTCTGTAATAAGCTTAGCTGCGCGGTCCGATTTAAGAGCTCTTAAAATTTTCTCTCTTTGCGTATTACCTGCTTCAGTATACAAGCGAACCAATTGGGTACTTGTCATTTTCTCTAAAATTGGAGCCAGCTCATCTTCCTCTAAATTCAATAAGCTTTTAACCCGATCTTTGAAGGCTTCATCGCTTAAAAGTTCATCAATGGTTGGCTCATTTTCAGGTGCTGATTGCACCGGATCCTCTTGCGAGTTCATTTCTGAAGAATTTTGCATCCCTTCTATTCGGGTACTCAATAAATAAACCATACGTTCGAGCGAATCAACTTTAGTAGACCATTTACGATCAAGATTAAATGCGTATTCAGCGCTCGTTAATTTCTCTAACCGTGATAAAGAATCAGCGGTTGCAATACTATCAACACGTGCCAGCGAATCAAGTGCCAGTGAATCTACTAAAGTACCATTAGTTCGTACTATCAAATCATATTTCTCGCTGTTTATCATCGGATATAACAAATACACTGCCACCAACATGACTAGGATTGGTACCACTAGAAAACCAGCGATTTTTACGATAGCTCCTTTACTCATTGTTCTTAACGGCTAAATGATTGAGATGAAATTTCGTCCATGAACTTTTGGTCACTTTTTGCCAATTCTTTCACAAAAACACCTTGTTCATTCTCTTTTACTTTTTCTAAGATGCTGAGCTTTTTAAACGCCTCAGCCAATTTGCCTCTCTCAACCTGCACTTTTTCGTTAGCTTTATTTTCTTCTTTAATAAGGCGGTTAATATGATCGTTAACATGCATCAGATGTGCATTGTGGCGCTTGATGGTATGAATGTTAGCCACTTGATCGCCTTGTTGATTTTCAAGATAATTTTCCAACTTTCCTCTTACTTCAGCACGTAGTGAGGTAATCTTATTTTTGTTAGTCATTTCCTCAGCTAGTTTTTGCTGCTGCACTTTTTCTTGATGCTGTCTTACTTTTAAAACCGGTTCTAGAGAAAATTTAAACTTCATAACCTTAATGGTGATTATTCAACAATTTTGCTTAACGAATTCCAGAGATTAGTATCAAAGTCGCTCTGGTCCATGTCCTGTATCAAAAATGATTCCAAATCGGGATGTTTTTTTATCGCATTATCAATTTTGGGATTAGAACCCTTAACGTAAGCACCAATATTAATAAGGTCTTCAGCCTCCCTATAGGTAGCTAATAATTCTCTTGCTTTCATTGATGTTACGCGTTGCTCTTTAGTGACAATTTTTGGCATCACACGGGAAATACTTTCCAACACATCAATGGCAGGGTAATGGTTTTTATGGGCTAAACGGCGTGATAACACGATGTGACCATCCAAAATAGAACGTACAGCATCCGCAATAGGCTCATTCATATCGTCGCTGTCTACTAATACTGTATATAAACCTGTGATACTACCATTCTTAGTTTTACCCGGTCGTTCTAATAATTTGGGTAAAATCGTGAATACAGACGGTGTATAGCCTTTTGTGGTAGGTGGTTCGCCAGAAGCTAAACCAATTTCTCGTTGCGCCATTGCTACGCGAGTAACCGAGTCCATCATAAGCAGGACATTTTTTCCTTGATCACGGAAATATTCCGCAATAGCTGTAGCAGTGAATGCACCCTTCACACGGCTCATTGCAGCACTATCAGAAGTAGCCGCAACCACCACTGAGCGCGACAAGCCTTCTTCGCCTAACGTTTCATGTATAAATTCATGCACCTCTCGGCCACGTTCACCTATCAATGCAATTACATTAATATCAGCCGATGATGACTTTGCAATCATTCCCATAAGTGTACTTTTCCCAACACCCGAACCGGCAAACAAGCCCACTCTTTGCCCAACTCCTATAGTGTTGAGACTATCTAATGCACGTACTCCGGTGAACATAATTTCGTTAATGGGAGCACGATCCATTGGAGATGGCGGATTGTTTTGTATTGGCTGAGAGGCGCCGGTTAATACAGGGCCAAGATTGTCGATTGGGTCTCCATTTGGATCCACTACTCGACCGAGTAAGTGGTCACCCACTCCAACATTCAACGATTCGCCCATACTTTCAACTAAGCAACCGTTTTTCATACCCACAACTCTATCGTAAGGCATCATCAAGGTTTTTCCGTCTTTCAAACCAACAACCTCGGCCGCTATGGTTGTTCCTAAAATAGTTTGGATGCCAAACATCTCTCCAACACTTGCTTCAAGGCCGGTACATTCTACAATGTTACCTACGATTCCAGAAACTTTGCCAAATCTTTTTGCCTGCTTTACGGGTAGTTGAAGTGCTTCACGAACTGATTCGAAATGACTATTAAGTCCCATTTTCACTCCTTCCAAGTAGGAACAGGTATATTTTTTCGGAAATCTTGCAGCGTTTCTTTCACATTCATAACCACAACTTCTTGTGTAGATTCAAAATGAAATTCACCGGAATTACAAGTTTCAGAAATTCGGATTTTCACGAATGCATCCGGAGCATATTCTTCTTTCAGTTGTTTTATGAACTCATAATCGCTTTCGGCCACAAGTAGTACCGGCTTCGACTGGTCGTCAACTTTTTCTAATAACGGCCCGAGTGAAAGTTCTAATGATTTGCGAACTTCTGGATTTTCTACCGGAACGCCAATTACTGCTTCCGCAAGTTCGAACGCAAGATCCAATAAGCCGGGATCGATAAGTTCTTGGCGCTTTTTCCATTCATTTTGGCCTTGAGAAATCAATGCTTGAACAACGGCCAGTTTTTCTTCCATCTCTTGTTGTGCCTGTTCGTAACCAGCTTTTTGTCCTTCATCAAACCCTTGTTGAAAAGCTTCTTTACGAGTTTTTTCAACTTTTATTTTCCATTTTTCATCGCGATCTCTTTTCGCCTGATGAACAAGCTCGTCGGCGCTGGCAGTAATTTTTTCTTCTACTGTAGCATCAGGTTGTGCCGGTGTTTCAGCTTCTTGATCGGAGCCAAACAACATTTTATAATTAAGGCGGGTACTGTCGTTTTTGTACCAGTTAATCTGATTTTCTTCGAGTACTCGTGGAGTTTTCATCGCTTATTCAACAACCTCTTCTTCGCCCGAAACTCGTGTACTAATTTGGCCGGCATCTTCAAGTGCCTTGATTTTCTTGATGATACGGTTCTGTGCGTCTTTCACTTCTTTAAGTGGAACCGGTCCAAGTGCATCCATATCTTCGCGCAGCATATCTGCCGCTCTCGACGACATATTGCTCAAAAACTTTGAGGTTATATCGTCGGCAACTCCCTTCAAACCAAGCACCATATCCTGTTTGTCGAGCTCGTTGATAACAATCTGAATAGTCTTGTCGTCGAAGTGTGCGATATCATCAAATAAGAACATCTGTTCTTTGATTTCTTGAGCCACTTCCGGGTCGCGGTTGTCGATGGCTTCGAGTACGTTTTTCTCTACTTTTACGTCGGCACCGTTCAAAATCTGTGCAACAATACTGGTACCACTCTTAACTCTATCGCCAAGGTTATCCATGCCGCCCATGTGTTCTTTTATCACTTCTTCAATTTCATCAATTACATCCGGCGAAATGGTTTCCATCATAGCCAATCGATAGGTGATTTCCCCTTGCATTTCTTTATCCAGCAAAGCTAATATTTCAGCCGTTTTCTCAACTCTCAACTGCGAGAAAATCAATGCAGCTACCTGCGGATGTTCACCACGGATAAAGTCGGCAATTTGCGAAGTTTTAGATTCCTGAAACTCTTTGAACACCGTACTACCGCTCTGAGCTCTAAGTTTTTTCATCATTTTCTCAGAGTTTCCTCCAAGTTCGCTCAATAGCTGTTGGGCATAATCAACACCACCATTAATTACATACTGCTTAACTTCCATCAGTGTGTAGTATTCCTGAAGAACTGCATCAACCATATCTGGGCGGATATTCTTCATGCGCGCAATTTCGAGCGTAATTTGCTCAATTTCTTTTTCTGAAAGCGACTTCATCATTTCAGTGGCCGATTTTGTGCCCACACTCATGATAAGAATGGCGGCTTTTTGAGACCCTGTCAGATTTAGTTCTTCTTTTGTTTCTTCGGTGGCTGTTGCTGCTTCACTCATTGTTTTTTGGTAGATAGTTAGTCTTCATCCGGCGACATCATCGCACGTAAGATTTGAGCGGCCATGGCTGGTTTAAGCTCAACAAATTCTTTGATTTCATCTTTATTGTATTTGTTCTCAGGCTCTTCGGGTTCTTCTGGTTCTGCAGAGAATGTAGGCTCAATCGGATTTCCATCTTCATCAAAAGCAGGCTCCAGCATAGCAGCTCCTCCTCCGGAAGCTCCCGGTAGCGATTGCATTGTAGCTCCAGGCGGTAATTCTGTATTGCCTTGGAAGTTCGAGTTCACTGCCATTTCGGTTTCAATACTCATTTTCTTCTTAATACCATTGATTAAGAATAATATCACGCCGAATGTAATTCCGATTATAACCCATCGAACAATATCGGTGGAATAAATAGGCTGTGTTGCCATAAAAGAATTGCCACTCACAAATTGAGTGGTAAAGAACTCCTGCTGATTTATAGTTAATAAATCGCCGCGTTCTTGCTTAATACCGATAGCAAGTTCAACTGCTTCGCGAAATTGTTGCACTTCTGTATCGGAGTAAGTCTCATATGATAAAGATTCGTCGCCTTCTTCATTAACAATAACCACCTGCTTGTAGTTAAGCACAACAGACGCTGTAATTCGGTTAATTTCGCCTTCGCCTTTTTCGTAAACCTCACGAGTACGGTTCACTTCGTAATTTCTGGTTTCTATGGTATTACTGTTATCGTTAGCAGACACTATAATGGCATCTTGTCTACGATCGATAGGGGTTAAATTATCGATGGGTACCGGCTCACGTTGTTGATCGTTATTCGATTGCTCTCTTTTTTCTTCAGAAATTACGGTACGGCTATCCGGGTCAATAAGGTCAGATTCGCGGGTGATACGGTCGAAACTGTGCTCAACAGAAACTCTTAAAATACTGTTACCGGCACCAAGAACACGATCCAACATACTTTGGCCACGATCAGTAAGATAGGCTTCGGTTTTCTGGCGAAGCTGCATTTGGGTAGTTCCCATAGTAAACTCCGATTCGTAATCAATTTCATCGGTTAGGCGATTCCCAGCCTGATCTAAAATTGTGATGTTAGTAGGTTCAAGTTCTTCAACACTACCTGCAATAAGTGCTGTGATGCCTTCAATCTGATCAGGAGTTAAACTTCTGTTAGATTTCAAATTCAAGATTACCGATGCCGAAGCTTGAATGGTGGTCTCATCAAAAGGAGAACGTTCAGGCAATACAATATGAATTCTCGAGCTCTCCACTTGATCTAAACTATTAATAGATCTAGCTAATTCACCTTCAAGAGCACGTTTTTTGTTTACCTCTTGCATAAAATCGGTCATACCCAAGGCATTGGTATCAAATAATTCGTAGCCTTGAACATCGGTAAACCCGCCACCCATTGGTGCCATATCAAGTCTCAACTCGTGTACTCTGTCGCTTGGCACATAAATCGAACGCCCGCCTTCCTCGAGTTTGTATTTAATACCACGAGATTCTAATTCGGCTACAATTTCCTGAGCGGCTTCAGATTCAAGATTTCCGAATAGTAGCATCTGGTCTTCTTGTTGCGACCAATAAAAAAGGCCGGCGATCATACCCAGAATTACCACAAAGAGCCCGATAAACATCATGCGCTGTGCGTTACTTAGCGGGCCAAAAAAATCCTGAAAGAGTTGAAAGTACTTGTTCATAGTTAGTTAGGTCAAATCTGCATTCTGCTTAATTCCTGGTAGGTTTCTACCATTTTGTTTCGCACTTCAACCATCATATTGAAGCTGAGTTGTGCCTGCTGCATCGAAATCATCACATCGTGGATATTGTCGGTTTTACCTGAAACAAAATCTTGCACACTTGCTTCCGATGACTTCATGCTGCCGTCTACACTTTGGATAGCATCCGTTAGCATATCGCCAAACGAATTATCTATCTCTCCCGCGCTGATGTCGTAATGACGAGGTTTTAACTCAACGCCTTGGGGTAATCCTAATCCTGTAATTTCCGGGGTTGCCATAGTATTCTCCTAGTTAAACTCGTGCATCAAAATGAGAGCCACGTACTACTTGTTGTTGGCTCATTCTGCCATCCATCGCATACGATTGCATGGGCTTTGGAGCTGTAAATTTTTCTTTGATAAAAGAATTCTCATCTGCTGTTAACCGTGGTGGTTGTGGAGCAGCTGCCGCTTTACGTAGCGCACTGTTTTGTGCTATGCGTTGCGTTTGTTGATTTAAAATTGGATTGATAGTACTCATAGTGTTAAATCTCTAACGATCGTTTTAAAAGTTCTTTCTCAGCCTCTATGCTGCTTAAGTTTGCCTCGTACAGTCGGTTGGCGCTAACCATTACTGCCATCTCTTTAACCATATCGATATCCGGGTACTGTACCATTCCATTTTCATCCGCATCGGGATGGTTGGGATCGTATTCGTACCTAAATTTATTTTGCTCAACCACTTCAAATGCAGGACCTAAGCCGCCTTTCTTTTGGCCAACTAATCCATCTGCCGAACGCATATGCTGTGTATTTGTGGTTTTAAGCCCCGAAGCAGCCCCTTCTAGGATATCTAAAAATTGTTGTGTCTTTGGGGCTTTAGTTACCACCTCTCTTGGCCGATAAACATTATCAGAACCGGCTGGTGCTGATGTTCTGGCGTTAGCAATATTTTGTGAGGCCACCGCTATGCGCTCGCGCTGCAATGCGAGGCCTTGTGCCGCTGTTTTAAATGTTGAAGAAAGTCTATCTGGTAACATAATTAGTTAGATGAGATTAGCGATTGGTTCCGGTAATACCGTTTCTAACCATTGTATAATGATGACGCAATGCTTTGGTTACTAATTGGAATCGCAACTGAGTGTCGGATTGTTCAATTAATTCATCTTCAAGAATAACTTTGCTGTCGGTCTCTAAAATTGAAGGATTTACTTCTTTTGCACCGCCTAAACCATCATTGGCCATCGCTTCATTTAGCGCATCTTCGAAATGTACTTCGTGTCGTTTATAACCTGGTGTGTCAGCATTGGCAATATTGGTAGCAGTAATCTTTTGCCGCAACGAATATGCGTCCATTGATTTTGCTAGAATCTTGCTATGGTTGCTATCTATAAGGTTCATATGGCTGGGTTGATTGTTTTTCATCTCCCACACAATAGTTGTGCCATTCTTTAATACAAGCCTAAAACAGGTTTTTGATAAGATAACTCTTAGTAACAAAGAGGGATAATTATCCTCATTCAGGTAAATTTTTCCACTTGTTTAAAAACACTTAAGGAAAAGAATGGATTCGCTGATAATTGAATAAACAAACAAGAACGGCACAATTATAGATATGAAACAACTACAGTCTATTCAGTTTGATATGAAACCAATTAATGAATTTGATCAAATTGATAGTTACTATTCAGCAGGTTCAGATTTAATATACATGGATGTGATTACGACTCTAATTGAGGACATTGCTTTTCCGGTTTTTATTGTTAAAAACGGATCACGTCGTGTATATACATTAAATGAAGCTGCACGTGAAGGTATTGATGCATCAATGGCTATCGATAAAAAGATTGATGATATACTGTACCCAAACGAACGTGTATTGCAAAACCAACCGACTGTTTTTTTCAATAATCAATGGTATTTAATGGCAACAGATTCTTTTACCGCAGGTAATGATGTTTATGATAAAGTTGAGCTAAAGGCGCATTCATCTGTACCCGATGCTACAACGCTAGACCGCTGGAAACATATGATCGCTGTTATGCTTCATCGTTTCCGTTCTCCTTTAACCGGCATTTCCGGTTATCTGGATTTGTTGATGGATGAAACAACAGACAAAAAGACAATTCAGCGTGCACTTAAAGTAGACGAAGGGGTAAACCACCTTTCTGATATCATGGATGAGCTGGAATACTTTTACCACATCCCTTCTAAGTTCGATATTTCTAAACTAGAACCGGTAGAGTTAACATCTTTGATTAATCGAGTTAAATCAGATATTCCTGAAGAATTAAGAAAACGGATTCAAATTCTTAAGCCAACTGATTCTGAGCCTTTTTCTGCATCTAAAGACAGTTTAGAAAAAGTAATGTGGATTCTAATTTCAAACGCACTTGCGTACAGTCCTGAAAACAGTCCCGTTACCATTTCTCAACTTTCAAATAAAAGTATTCGAATCTCAAACGAAGGCAAGCCCATATCAGACGAGATCCGCGAACACCTTTTCCACCCATTTGTTACCTCTAAGGCAAATAACCTAGGCATTGGTTTAACTATGGCCTTGTTATACGCCAGCCAGTTTGGTGGCACTATATTTCAAACTGAGAATGGCGAAAGTGGCCGTATCACGTTTACAATTTGCTTCCCTTGATCCGCTAATCACTTAGAAGTATTTAAATTTTTAAACACAGCTCTTTGCTGTGTTTTTTTTTGCAACCTATTGAGACCGGCTAACTATATAAAAATTATCTTCCCTGTTGATGTATGTAAAAGATGATGCAATGCTTGATGCTGCACTCATTCTTATTAAGGCACATGGTTCAAAAAGTATTGCTTAATTCGCACTTGTAAAACGGTGATATAAACCGTGTAGCTTACCTAAATAAGTGAAAGAGACTCTAGCCTTACAATTTATCTTAAGCCATTCTGCCTAAAATTATACTTCCGATTTTTTAGGCTATCTGTCTACGGTTACAAAAGTATCTATAAACAAAAAGAGGCAGACCGTTAGGCCTGCCTCTTTGTTTTGGCTAGTTCCGGGTAATTATGACAACCGAGCGTTACCCGTACCTTTTAAGTGTTCTTTATCGAATGCCAAGGTAAATAAAGTCCCAAAATCATCCGTCAGGTAATTGTATTTACCATTAAGTTGGCGAACCAGCGTTTTTATAAGTTGAAAGCTAAGGGGTTGTTTTTCGCTCGTATATCCCTCAGGCAAACTTTCAATATTGTCTTTTAATTCAATCATTATTTTTTTACCGTAGCACACCAATTTGATGTTCAACTCCGGCGCTTTATCAACAAGCTTAGCGGCTTTTTTATACGAGTTTGTAATCACTTCGTTCAAAATTAAAGCACAAGGATGAGCCTGATTGATGTTCAGTAGAATTGGCTCCAGATCGTAATTCACTTTCAATTTAGACTCTTGCGACTCAAACATAGTAGCAACTGTATTCACAATTTTGCAGATGTTTTTACCAAACTCTAGCATAGTAAAACTACTCGACTCGTACAGTAACTCGTGCATGGTAGCCAGTGTTTTTACTCGCCCAACGCCGGAGAAGAGTTTGGTTTTTACTTCCTCATCGCCTTCATCAAAGGCTTGCAGCTGCATAATTCCTGATATGATGGCCAAGTTGTTTTTTACTCGGTGATGCAGCTCTGAAAGTAAAATCGACTTTTCTTGAACGGCTTGTTCAAGTTTAATTTCTGTTTCTCTAAAGCTGGTGATATCATGGCCAACAATTATAAAATCTACTGCTGAACCTGAGTTTATACTAACCGGCGACACTTTAGCGGTAAAAATATACCACTCCCCGTTTTTCTTGATGTTAACGAGCTCACCTTTCCAACTAACACCGGCTTTAATCGACTGTAAAATTTGCTCGTGCTCTTCATGCGAAGCTAAATCTGATATCAAATATCCAAATTCTTTGCCTATTAATTCATCTTGGGTAAAGCCAGATACTTTTTGGAAATGAGGATTGGCATACTCGATAATTCCGTCTTGACTTATCACTAAGACAAACGATTGACTAAGCTGCACTGCTTTAGTGAACTTCAAGTGCTCGTCGGTTATCGCTTCGTTATTTTGTTGTATCGACAACATGCCGTCTTCAAGTATAAGTTCTTTTTTTACAGGTTCGTCTATCAAATAGTTTTTATCAACAATTTCAAGACCATTAATTTTATCCGATTCCGAATCCATAAAAGCAAAACTGTTGATTAGGTCATCCCAAATCTTATCTGCCATGGCTCTTTTTTTCTCAGAAACACTCTGTTTTCCAGGATTTATGAGGCGCAACGGCGATACAACTTCAGCTTCAATATGTTCAGTATCAAATACTCTCTCTTTATTATTTTTTCTGCTCGTAGACTCTTTCACTTTTGTTCTCCCGTAGATTAGTTCTACCAATTAAGGAATCTGCTTCCATTATTATCGGCAAAACCCGTATTTTGATAACAGTTTTTTGCCAAATATTTCAGTAAATCTGAATCTTTTCTCATTTTATTATTTATTAAAAGCCATGTTTACGCTTTTAATTTTCCCTTTATCAGGTTCTTGGTATTCCTTACTAGGAAACTCAACAAAATCATTTGCAGTAAATCGGGAATAATCAGCCCCTGTATTTCTACTGACAAAATTTTGTGTTCTAGCATCTCCTATCCAGTTTTTCAGGCTTACGACAACCGATTTCAATTCATCGGCTTGAGCCGAAAGGTCTTCAGCTGCATTAGCCGATTCAGCAGAACTCTCAACATTTTTATGGATCACTTCATCCATGCCATTTACTAGTTGATTTAAATGTTCAATGCCTAATGCTTGCTCTTTAGATGCCGTCGAAATTTCCTCAATCTGCGTACTCACCTCATTAATACTGATTGCTATATCCTGGAGGTTATTCGAAACCTCATCTGCAACCTCAGCACCACGATCGGAGCTTGACTGTGACTTTTGAATAAGTTCAGAAGTATTTCTTGCAGCTTCGGCACTTCGTTGGGCTAGGTTTCTAACTTCTTCGGCAACAACGGCAAACCCTTTCCCGGCTTCTCCGGCACGTGCTGCTTCAACAGCTGCGTTTAAAGCAAGTAAGTTAGTTTGAAATGCAATATCATCGATGGTTTTAATGATTTTGGATGTCTCTAACGAGCTATTTTTGATGTTCTTCATCGCACTATTTAAACGCTCTATGGCCTGCAAACCACTTTCAACCTTAGGCCGGGCGTTATTCATAGATTGTTCAGCTTCGCTGGTATGCGCATCCGATTGCTTAATTTGCGCGGCAATCTCTTCTAACGAACTTGTTGATTCTTCAATACGTGCTGCTTGGTCTTTACTGGTACTTGCCAGGCGCTGGCTGGAAACAGAAACCTCACTTGACGCAGCATTTACCTGATTAGAAGTAGTATCTAACGAGCTGATATTTTCGCTAAGTGGTGCTATTACTTGTTTGTTGATAAACCAATAAATAAATACCCCAAACAACATCGACACGCCCACTCCTAAACCTAGAAACCAGTAAAATACTGCTTGTACTTCTCTAATTTTTTGCGCTTTACTAGTTTCAAGTACAATACCCCAATCAACACTACTTAATGTGGCAAAGCCACCATAAACCTCGGTTCCTACATGGTTTTTATACACACCGCTTCCACTTTTATCATTCTTTATATTGCGATATGCCAGCGTGGATAATGTCTTAGATTCAGCAATAGAACCTGTCCCAAAAATAATAGCTCCGGTCTTATCAATTACAGTCCAGCTCGATTCATCGTGTAGTAAAATATTTTCTAACGTATTGGATAACAACGATACCGGTACGGTACCAGTTATCATGGCGGTAACCGACCCATTTACTTTTATAGGTTCGGCTACATCAAAAACCATTTTACTACTTATAGCCGATTTGTACGGTAAACTTACTACGCCTTTTCCAGCTTCTAAGGTAGATAAAACAGCTTCGTCGGTTACTGAGTACGCTGAAAGATCCTGTTCTTCAATCTGATTAGATTGTGCCGAAACTTTTTTAACTCCTGCAACTCCTTTTCCTGATACATCAGTGATTACGATAGATTCGTAAATCCCATGCTGATCGTTTATATTAGTTAACAAGTTTGTCACTTCCGTGAAGTTGCTATTTTTGCTGCTTTCTAAAGAGGCAATTGTGCTCAGCTCATCGTTTCTACTCTTAATAAAAGCTGATAATTGATTTGAACTTGCATTAGTAGCAGATTGCAGATTTTGCAATACTTGTTCTTCAAACGACGACTTATATGTATCGAATAAGACCCCCACTGTAAGTCCAATACATATTAAAAAGGTACCTACAACCGGAATTGTTATTTTTTTTCCTAAACCGAGCGAATTCCATCGCCTTTTTTGTGAGTTCATTATTTCTGTACTATATGTTATAAATGGAAGCCTATCGAAACGTCAAAATGGTGTTCATTAACAGCAGAACCTGATCTCATGATTACGTAATCAGCTTTAAACTCAATCGATTTAAAAGGCTGATATACAACCCCTAACGAATAATCGACATGTTCGTACTTCTTCTTATCGGCAAAACCTGAGGTTCTGTAATAGGGATCATAGAATTCAGTTCTAAAAAATCCTTTTAAGTGAGAATCGTCTCTTTTTATGTTGAATTGATCGCTAAAATCATACCCTAACTCAAAAAGCACTCCGTATTGTGCCGAGCCTATTTTATTATGAAAAGCATCATTCACTTTTTCGGCATTGGCAATGGTGCTATATACGCCAAGCACTCGCGATTCAACGTTCCCTTTAGCAAATCGTGTATATAACTCCCCAAACTGGTAATTAGAACCCGAAAGGTCCAACTCCGTTTCGTTACTATTATTAAGACCTGAGTAATAGTACGAGGTGCCAAACTCCCAATAATAATTTGGTTTGACGACAAATTTTCCGCCAAAGGCCACGTTTTGGAGCGATGAAGACAAGGAAGAGTTCCTAGCCTCATAGATTACACTTTTTGCTCCAATTTCAGCGGCGTGTAACCCGGTACCAACCATAAATTGATAACTGAATTTTTTATTTAACTCGCCCGATGCTTTTACCCCAAGCTCTCTCCAGGCATGAGATAAGTATTTCTCTACTGGCGAAATTTCAACCGTACCATAACTACCCGGCCTTGCAGCTTCAATGGGAACAGATTGTAAACCAAAAGATAATTTGAGCTTTTTACTGTATTTGAACTTTACATAAGCATCGCTAACATATACGTCTCCACCTTTATACTGTTGATCAAATGCATGCTCTACAACTACTTTCGAGGCAAGACTCCAATTATCCGAGATTTTATACCCGCTTTTTAAAGCCAGCTTATGAAAATCGATTTGATCCGTTTCACCCATACGAACTTCTGCATTTTGAACAATACTGTTGTAATGGATCTCACCTATAAGAGAGTTAGTCCATTTATTTGAATATTGTGCTACCGCGCTTTGACCAAATGCGCTTAAGAATATCATTGTTGAAAGTATGGCCGCGTGTTTCATCATTTCATCGGGATTTGGTTTACCTATTCTTGAGCCCGGCTAAGTAATTGGTATACAACACAGATATTAATTACAGGTGGGCTTATTTTTTATCGGCGAGATTGGAAATTCCTTGAGTAATTAGATAAAAAAAAGGCGTTGTCCAGCCAGAACAACGCCCTTATCTAACTATATAGGGGTATCAAAAAATCAAGATTGAATTTTAAAAGTTACCGGCAGTGTGAAGTAAACCGAAACTGGTTGCCCGCCATTTTTGGCTGGGGTAAATTTTACTTTTTTAATTCCTTTAATTGCGGCATCACCACAACCTGCACCGATATCTTTAAGTACTTCCGGCTTTTGAACATTGCCTTTCTCATCTACTATAAAACGGATGAATACACGTCCTTCAACATTGTTTAAAGAAGCTTGTCGTGGATAGTCGATATTCTTGTAAACTTCTTTAAGTCCACCAACTATTTCCGGCATTACTTCTGCCATTGTTAACACCTCGGCAGTGTCTGCACTTGTTTCAAAATTTATATCGCCTTTAATCTCTCCTGCCTGAATTTGCACCGACGCAGCCAGCATTAAAATTGCGATCATTATTCCGTATTTTTCTGTCTCTTTTCTCATTGTAGTAATAGATAGGTTTATATGTTAGAATCTGTAATCCTTTAAAGTTATTATCGAACAAATGCCGGATTTACTTAAGGGTTTTATTAAGATTTTTTAATTAAATTTTCGAAGGGAAAAAAAGAGCGCAGCCCTACCAAGACTACGCTCGAACTAACTATATTGGGTTATCTCTATGCAATTATTTTCCCATTTTAAAAGTAACCGGTAATGTGTACGACACTGAAACCGGAACTCCATCCAATACACCTGGAGTAAAGTTCACATTTTGAAGTGCCGCAATAGCTGCATCGCCACAACCATCACCTATATCTTTTAAAATTTTCGGGTTTTTAACTTTTCCGTCTTTATTAACAACAAACTGTACAAACACTCTACCTTCAGTTCTGTTGTTTAAAGCTTTAGTCGGGTAAGTTATATTCTTGTAAACTTCGCCAATACCGCCAATAATCTGCGGCATTTGGTCTACCATGGTATACACCTTGGTGCTATCGTCGGTTGTTGGATTTTCAGGATTCCAAACTAATCCTTTTGCCATGCTGCTTGTACTTAGTGCAAGAAAGAGTACAAATAGTGATCTAAGCAGTATGTTTTTATATGTTTTTTTCATTTCAGTCACCGATTAATTCGGCTTGTTGGTTTCTCTTGATTTATCTAATCTAAAATTCGCTAAAATCGTCATCACCTAATGGAATCAGCTCGTGTGCAGCCATATCAGAAGATCCGTTTCTTGATGCATTCCCGGGTGCATTGTTATACGCCGGTTTGTATGTATGCGCCGGCTCAATAGGCATACGCGCATCAGAATAACGTGAGTTTGAATTATCGGTTTTTGTAATTGAATCGAATACTCCATTTGAGCTCAGCCCCACTAATACAGCCATTCTAGCAACTATCTGATTTAATTCAGATGCTTGCGCAGTTAATTCTTCAGCTGCACTCGCACTTTCTTCCGATGCAGATGCATTGCCTTGAACCACCGTGTCCATATCGTTCATTACCACATTCATTTGTGTAATACCATCAGCTTGTTCTTTCGATGCAGCCGAAATCTCAACTACCAGTGTACTCACACTATCGATACTCTCGGCAATCTTCTCTAGATTTTCTGCCACTTCGTTGGCAACCGATGTACCACGCTGTGTGTTCTCTTGCGACTTCTGAATAAGATTTGAAGTATCCTTTGCTGCCTCAGCACTACGTTGTGCCAGGTTTCGAACTTCTTCGGCCACAACAGCAAATCCTTTACCTGCCTCACCTGCTCTCGCGGCTTCAACAGCTGCATTCAACGCTAATAAGTTGGTTTGGAATGCGATATCATCGATGGTTTTAATGATTTTCGAGGTTTCTGCCGAAGAGTTTTTAATTTCTTCCATCGCTTTGTTCATGCGCACCATTGCAGTAACACCATTTTCAATCAGTGGCTTAGCAACATTCATGGCATGTTCTGCTTCCGATGAGTTCTCATCAGTTTGCTTAATCTGCGACGACATTTCCTCTAAGGATGAAGACGTTTCTTCGAGGCTGGCAGCTTGCTTACTTGCGCTACTGGCCAGTTGTTGGCTAGAGCTTGATAACTGTTCGGCTGAAGACTGTACTTCGTTTGCTCCGGTAGAAAGTTGTGCTATAATTTCTTTCAATACTCTGTTAATCGAACGCCCAACAAATGATGCCACTACAAAAGCAAATACCACGGCAGCTATCGAAAAGATTCCAACCGAAAGTAAGGCAGTAGAAACTACACTATGCGTTGAGTTTGCTTCTTCAAAGGCATTGCTTTGAGCTATGCTCGCCAATGCTACTGCATCACCAAGAATGTTTTGGAACGCTTCAGTACGCTGATTTTCTGCAATCGAAACCTCATTACGTGCAGCAATCATTGCCCGTACGGTTTCAACATTATCATTAAGTGTTGCAAGAGCGATGTTTAAGTAAATTTCACCTTCCATCGAAGAAACACCGTTTAATAAGCCACCAAACTCTGTTCTCAGGCCAACAAGCTTTTCTTCGATGCTTGCAAACTCATCTACTTGGCCCATTGCTTCGCTTTGCCATAATTGATTTAATAGCACTAACTGCTCGTTAATTAAAGCCTCAGCGTCTTGGATTCGCTGTAATTCAATAGCTTGTTCTGCCTCGCCCATCATAGGCAATTCAGCTTTCGCTACACCCAGGTATTCATCAACACTCGACTGAAAATCAACTCCGGAAGCAGCTGTTTGATCACGATATTTGATCAACGATTCATTAGCAGAATGATATCCAAAAATAGCCTCTTCGAATAAAACCAGATTTGTTTCCAGGTTTTGTATATAAGACTGAATAGATTCCAAGTTATTGATATCGGCTAACGACTGGGTCGAATCTATTTGTCCCTTTAGGCGCTCTAAGCCATTTTTAACTTCTTGCCAGGAGGCATTGTCATTTTTATTGGCATAGTTCATTAAATTATAGCCAATCGATCGCCCTTCATTTTCAATAAGGTTAGCTATTTGCCACTCTTTTAAACTTACATCCTGCAGGCGCTCGGTATAGGTATTAATTCGAGATAAGCTAAAAAATGCAATTAGCCCAAGAACTAAAATGGTAACTATACCACCACCTGAGATAAGCATCATTTTCTTGTTGATGGTCCACGAATTCACATCGTTAGTTGCTGAAGTAAAATTCTGTGCTTTTTCTTTGATACTCATAGTTCTTACAACTTTAAAATTATACGGTAGCGGGTTCGCCGTTTGCGTTTTTAACTTCCGTTGGCACATCGAAAACTACTTTGTGCACGTCTAGAATCATTTTAACTGAATCCTCTAATTTCCCAATGCCCGTCAAATATTCGCTGTTTCCTGTAATTCCAAATGATGGGATTTTTTCGATCTGCTCGGATTTTAGATCCGCTACCTCCGATACTTTATCAACAACAATTCCCATCAAGTGTTTTTCTTCCTGAATTACAATGATGCATGTTTCTTCGGTATCTTCTATGGTATGTAAACCAAATCGAACTCTTAGGTTCATTATTGGAACTATTTTTCCTCTAAGGTTTAAAACCCCGCGTACATAGTCCGGCATTTTCGGCACTGGTGTTATAGGCAGTAACCCGATAATTTCCTGAACCTTTAATATTTCGATAGCATATTCTTCGTTGCCCAAAAAAAAGCTTAAAAACTTACCGCCTTTTACGGCAACACCATTCGAATGTGTAAGTTCTTGTTCAGCAATTTGTTCTTCCATCATTTCTTTATTTAAGACGTTTATATGAATGGGCATCCATTAGTGGATTCTATTTTGTTATCGGGAGAAAAGTGGCGCGTCTTAAGAAATATTTAGAACTATTTTCAAAAAATATTTATCGAGTGTAGCATTTTTATTTATGCATGTATAAAGCACATAATGAGTTATTTATTAATGCACTTATGACGTCATAATCAGTACTGGTTAAAAATATTTCGCCCATAAAAAAAGCCCTGTTTAAAACAGGGCTTTTTAAAATATTCAACGTTTAATGAAACCAAGTTACTAACTCTCTAAAACCCCAAGTGCTTCTAAAATCCGCTCTCGTAAAATTTCAGGAGTAAACGGTTTGTGAACAAAACCCGCATTCAATTTCTGAATCTTCTTTATACGTTCGGGGTTACTTTCGGTAGATACAATTAAAATGGGTAGATCTACCGTATGTTGATTATCTCGTACTCGCTCGAGCATCTCTATTCCATCCATTATTGGCATATTCACATCTATAAATAGAATGTCTAACCATTCTTCAGCTAAAATATCCAACCCAACCTGACCATTACCGGCTTCAAATATCTCGCCTATTTCCACACCACTATTTCGGATGGTTTTCTTAATCATACTGCGCATTACCGCGCTATCGTCTACAACTAATATATTTATAGCCATTTATTTGTCCCGTTTTAAGCGTGTGGTTCTAAGACTTTTTGATTCATATGATTAACAATTGCCTCAGGAATTTTATCCAAAGGTAACTGATCTATAACAGCGCCTACATTATAGGCCTCTTTAGGCATGCCATAAACAACCGAAGTTGCCTCATCTTGGCCTATTGTATAGGCACCTTTATTTCTCATATTTAGCAAACCTTTTGCACCATCTGCTCCCATTCCGGTAAGAATTACGCCCATCGCGTTAACTCCAGCTGATAAAGCTAATGAGTTAAAAAGCACATCAACTGCAGGACGCTGGTGATGTACCGGTGGCCCTTGTTTTAATTTCACGTAATATTTAGCACCGCTTTTTTCTACCAACATGTGATAATTGCCTGGAGCAACAAATACATGACCCGGCCTAATTAACTCACCGTCTTCGGCCTCTTTTACCTCAAGAGCACATTCTTTATTAATTCTATTTGCAAAACTTTTTGTAAAAGCTGCTGGCATGTGTTGTACAATTACAATACCTGGCAGATTTGCCGGAAGCGAAGGCAGCAATCCATTTAACGCCCGAGTTCCACCAGTAGAAGAACCAATTGCTATAATTTTATTAGTTGTATGCACTAATTCGGTTCCGCCGCCTACCTCTGATTTAACTTTGGGAACCTCTGTTTTGAGTTTCTTTTTGTCGAATTTAGCATGTGATGCTGCACGAACAGCTCGAACTACATCTTGAGCAATATTCTGAGTTGAATATGCCGATCCGGGTTTACAAAGTACATCAACTGCGCCTAATTGAAGAGCATTGAGGGCATTTTTGCTATTCTTTGGAGTTAGCGAACTAATTACAACCACCGGCATTGGGTGATGCTTCATCAACTTAGAAAGAAAAGAAAGTCCATCCATGCGTGGCATTTCTAGATCCAGCGTAAGTACATCCGGTTTTAATTTAACAATTTTATCGCGGGCTACATATGGATTCATTGCCGTGCCCACCACTTCAATATCTTTTTGTTTGTTTAGCTCTTCGGCAAGTAGTTTGCGAACCAAAGCTGAATCATCAATTACTAGTACTTTAATCATTAGTCCTGCTCCACATAAATTGAAATTTCTACGATGCCTTCATCCAATAATACATTTATCTTTTCGTGATGAAGGTTTGGAAATAAGGATGCGGCATCTTCTCCTTCTTCAGCTATTCTAGGTGGTTTGATCACACAGATTTTGTCGTCTTTAGCAAAAATTGGAACCGTGTTTCCACAGATAATATTTGCAATCTCGCATAATGCACCTTCTTTTTCTTCAAATGATGGCTCATCGATACCGAGCATATTTGCGGCAATAGCAGTGAGTAACGAATCATTTGGGTTTATCAACATAGCGCCTTGTGCAGCGCCTTCAAATTCTACGATTGATCGTGTACTACCATTTGGATATTCTAATTCATCCTCTTCAATTTCCCACTCATCCATAGGAAACATGAAGCAAGTGACTTCAAAAGTGTTTAGTGCAATATCGTGTATGTTATCAGTGTAAGTAGTAATCATATTCTTTTAAGATAATAGATGAATAACAAGAACTAATCCGTGATCTTCTTATTCTTATCGCATTTATAGTTTAACACTTAAGTGATTGAGTCTTATTTTTAGAAAATCTTGTTTTATTTTGAATCTCTTTTATAAAGTATGGCACATCTTCTAGATCTGATTGCGCTATCATATACGCCACCAATCCATTCTGCATCTGCTTTTCATATTCGGTAATAGCTTCTTGGTAATTATCTAATTCTGTATGATTTTCTGATTTTGTCATAGCTAATATTTATTTATCCTACTCGGGCGGCCGAAAAACTTAAGTCGGGAGAAACACCGGTTCGCAGATTTTTTTGTGGGGAATTCATCGGTACTTTATTAATTGTGACCAAACCGGATTTCATTTCAAGCACCATGTTTCTAGAGATAGAACCACCTACTTCCTGATTGGCAATCATAAATCCATTTTTCCAGAGTAGTTTTCGAAAGGTGGTAAAATTTCTTTGTCCTATTTTAAAATAGTCGTCACCGGCATTATTTTTCATGCTAGCACCACCGGCTACGTTTATTTCCAAATTGTTTTTAGTTGCGCCCAAAGTAAATAGCTCTTTCAATAGTAGGCTAAAACCTGTGTCGATATACATTGCTGGCTTGGAAGCAGCCTTCTTGGGATCAGCTTTCGAAAGGGGAAGCATAACGTGCACCATGCCACCAACTTGTGCTACTTTATCATATGCAGTTATTCCTAGGCAACTCCCAAGTGCGTGCGTAATAATCAAATCATTTTGATTATTTGATACTTTTAAATCACTAACACCTACAACTTTCTTCATTCAATCTTACCATTTTGCATCAGTTTAAGCCCGATTTTCTACACCATTTCAGTACAAAAAGTCTCTTTATAACTTCTTTGTACTAAGGGAGCTTGTTCAATTTTATCGGTTATTATTAAAGAGTTCTTAAATTGATTTACAAGAGCTCATACAGTATTTAAAGAGTTTAAACCAACAATACTTATAGCTAGGTGAATTCTATATAAACCAAAAAAAAAATCTGGAATTAATTAGGTTGAGCATCTACAAAAAAAAAGCACCCAAAACTGAGTGCTTTTCAACTAACTACTACTTCAAACAAAGTTCTTTAAAGTTTTTGATATACAGCCGGTGCTACATTTTTAAAACCTAAAGCCGGTGCATTCATGCTTTCAGAATGCCCTAAAAATACATATCCATTGGGCTCTAATAGGTCACGAAACTTGGAAATTATCTCCTCTTGTGTTTGCCGATTAAAATAGATCATAACATTACGACACATGATCATTTGGAAATCACCTTTTAATGGCCAACGATCATTTAGATTTAATCTACCGTACGTAATCATTTTTCTCACTTGGTCTTTTACTTTAAAACTACCATTCTGTTGAGGAGTAAGATATTTATTGAGATAGTTAACCGGAATATCATTCACTTTATGAGCTGCATATGTTCCTAATTTCGCGGTTCTCAAAACATCTCTGGAAATATCTGTTGCTAATATTTTTACTGATCTATATCGAATTAATCGCTTGTTCTCTAACAGGTTCATAGCAAGTGTTGTTGGCTCTTCGCCGGAAGAACAACCGGCCGACCACCACTTTACCGACTTGCCTTGCATGGTTGGAAAGATGTGCTTCTCAATAAATTCAAAGTGTTTATTTTCACGATAAAATGACGTCTTATTTGTGGTTAAAACATCAACAAATGCCAAAAACTCGCCACTTGGTTTGCACGATTCAATCAGATCTAAGTACTCACAATATTCAGAAATCCCCAACAAACGCAGCCTTTTTGTTAGGCGACTTTGAACCAGTGCTTCTTTGCCAGGACTAATATCAATGCCGGAGTAATCGAATATCATTTTCCGCACACGCTCGAAATCTGTATGTGTTAGGGGGGCGTCGGTTGATATACTTTTTAAAGCTGTAATACTCATTTTTATCTCCTTTTCGGTCTACTGAATAAGTGCCGCGGTATCTAATATTAATCCAACGCGGCCATCTCCTAGAATTGCGCCACCTGAGATATGCTCGGTTGGTGCAATCATGTTGATTGACTTACCCACCAGTTGCTGCTGCCCAATCACTTCATCAACCAAAAGGGCATAACGGTCGTTATTGTTTTTGATCACCAACAAGGTTCCTTCCATGATATCTTCAATGGCTTCATCAATTTCAAATAGGCGATGAAGGCGGATTACGGGAACAGACTTCCCTCGAAACGAAACTTGTTCGTTTTCGCCCAACACGGTAAATAAATCATCCGGTTGAGCTCTAAATGTCATATCGATGTTAATTGTTGGTACAATAAAGCGTTCATCACCAACTCTAATTAGCATTCCATCGGTTATGGCTAGTGTAAATGGCAGCTCAATTGTGATGGTAGTACCAACACCGAGTTCTGAGCTTACTTCAATTTTACCTTGCAGCTCTTCGATAGAGCGCCGAACAACATCCATTCCAACGCCTCTTCCTGATAAATCGGTAACTTTTTCGGCAGATGAAAAACCTGGAAGGAAAATGAGGCCATAAATTTCAGCCTCAGTTAACTTCTTATCGGGTTC
The DNA here is from genome assembly GCA_034669965.1 of Balneolaceae bacterium. Lineage (GTDB taxonomy): Bacteria > Bacteroidota > Rhodothermia > Balneolales > Balneolaceae > HXMU1420-13. Next base: position 481,603 of record JAXMOK010000001.1, read on the forward strand.
AATGAGTCCTTTTTCGATAGCTTTTCGAAGAATAATATCTTTGTTGATTCCACGACCATCATCTTGAATTTGAATAACAACTTTGCCGCCTTCCTGAAATGCACGAAGGGTGATAGTTGCGACATCCGGTTTATCTGTTTCGGCACGCTGTTCTGAGGTTTCAATCCCATGATCTAACGAGTTACGAAGCATGTGAATCAACGGCTCATTAATCACATCAACCATATTTCGATCGATCTCGGTATCCTCACCAACCGTGTTAAATTTCACCTTTTTGCCTGCCTTTCTTGACAAATCGCGTACTAAGCGATTCATTTTATGAAAAGTTGCTTTTAGCGGAACCATACGAAGCGTTAAACTAGTATCCTGTAATTCGCGAAGAATTTTAGTAGCGTGGTTTACTTTCTTTTGAAGCTCAGAGTCTTTGGCAATATTTGGATCTTGTGCAACTACCGAATGTGCAATTACAAGTTCTCCAACCATATCAATTAAGCGATCAAGACGATTTACACTTACCCTAACAGAGCTTTCGGTATCACTTTTCTGATTGCCGTTACTTGATTCTTCTACTTTGTTTTTTGCACCTTTTACAGTACTACCAGTGGGCGAATCAACCCGCGTTTCATCGTCAGTTACTTGCACTTCTGCAGTAACCGGACGCACAGCCTCACCTTCTTTAGCTAATGCATCAGCTGGTTGCACTTTATTATCGGCCACGTCTACCAATACACGCATCATACTTTGATAGTTATTGGGAACAGGAAGCGGATCGCCTCCATTGCAATTATCAACTGTGCTCAGCAGCTTTTTTATGATATCAATCGATTCAAAATTGATATCTGCACAAGCTCGATCGAACGGCAAATCTCCGTCGCGTACTATACTTAATACTGTTTCTACATGATGGGTGAACTCAGTAATCGGATCAAGCCCCATAAATGCCGATGTACCTTTAATGGTATGAAAAGCGCGAAATACTGTGTTAACAAGTTCATTATCATCGGGCTTGTCTTCCAGTTCAAGTAAGGCACTTTCCGCGGATTCGATTAGTTCACTACACTCAGTGATAAACTCACCAACCATAGAAACATCGATATCTTCGGGAATACAAAATACCGAGGTATTTTCGGGAGTTGGCACTTCAGCCAATTTATTTTTTTCCGGTGAATTAGCTACCGGCGATTCTTCTACTTCAGTACTTACAGTTTCATTAGCTGAAGCGGATTCCTCATCATGCTCGATCATTGAGTTTTCCCACTCAAGATTTGCAGCATTTTCTTCGGCCTTTTCAATATGAACTGAAATTTTGTTTAACCAGCCTGCTTCTACACCGTTGCCGGCGAGTACACTTTCAACAATTGCGTATGCACTTTTTAATTCATCAGCAACTTCACCAATTTCGTTAGCTGCACAATTCATTAAATATCCGGCAAGAAGTTCAATTTCCTGTATTTCTGCCGATTCATCGATCATCATCAAGTGAGTGGATAAATCATCCATTGTAGCATCTGCCGGTACCGACGTTGAGTCGGTAATGTTCTCGCTTACCTCACCTTCACCCGCTATAGCCTTTTCGATTCCATGGAGTGCACTTTCATAATCGTCGACACTAACATCTGCTTTTGGCTGGGTAAACTCTTTAAAAATAGAAATGGCCTTAATGGTAGCAACTTTTACAGCATCAAAATACTCATCCTTTTGATAAAGATGGATAATGCCTTGATAAGCCACATCTGAAAGTTTCTGCAACTGCCCAGATAGGCGTTTTCTTGCACTAACAACTTTCTCAAATTTCGCACCTGCAAGGGCTACATTATCTCGATCTGAAGGAGAAACACTTTCGAGTAGATTAATGATTTCAGCAATTTCTTCACCAACAGCTTCAGCAACATCGTTTTCAGCTTCTTTACTTTTTGCTGCTTGCTTTTCCTTAGCCTTTAAAGCTTCAAGTTCTTCAACTGAAATTACTGTATCCGCAGATTTCTTCCCACCTTCCAGTGCTTTACGCAACTCAGAAAAAGCTTTTTCAAAATCATCAACAGTTACGTCTTTTTCCGACTGGATGAATTCTCTAAACAAATTTACAGCTTGCATGGTAGTAGCCTTCACTTCCATGAAATAATCATCTTTTTCGTATAGATGCATCATTCCTTGATATGCAAGGTCTATCAGTTTTTGCGATTGCCCGGAAATACTACCTAAACTGCTTACAATTTGCTCGAACTTGGCACCGGCTTTGGCAACATTTTCGCGATCATTTTGCCAAACATCTGCAAGTAACTGAATAACTGACGCTACCTCATTCGGCAATTGCTCGGCATCAATCTGAGTAACAGTTTGTTCCGGTTGCGAATTTGATGGTACTTCCACTTCATTGGAACTCAATGATTCTAACTCTTCTTCGGTAATTACTTTATCTGCAGATTCCTTACCTCCGTTTAACGCTTTAGCTAACTCGGTATAAGCTTTATCAAAATCTTCAACTTTAATATCACCATTTGTTAAAACGAACTCGCGAAACAGGTTTATAGCCTGCATGGTAGTAGCTTTCACTTCCATGAAAAAATCATCTTTTTCATAGAGATGTTTAATACCATCCCACGCTAGATTCGCTAGTTTTCGAGTGTGCCCAAAGTTTTGGTCCAAACTTTCAATTACACTTTCAAATTTTGCACCGGCAATAGCTAGATTTTCACGGTCTTTTGGCCATACATCAGCAATTAGCTGAATAATTTGCGCCAATTCATCTACAACTTGGGTATTATCGTTACTCATCTGATTCTGTACCTTATTCTGAGTTTAGAGAAGTTTTTTGATCTATTGCCTAGATTCGCTTAACGCCATATTCAAAAGAAAATCACCAACATTGCCTACAAATCGAAGCTTGGCTGATGGTGGTTTATTTGGCATAAATAGGCGTAAATCGCTCCCACGGGTTGCTGTTGGAAGTGATGACTGACCTCGAAATCCCACTGTTTCCATATTGGCGGCAACTTCCCCCGCAAGAATATTCGATAACTCTGCGATCAGGTCGCCCATATCTTCACTTTCAATTGAAAGTTCCATCCCAAGGAAAGCTTCTGAAATTTTAATCGCCGTATCTTTAGGAATAACGAGCATTAACGAAAACGTATACTCGGGATTAAACACTGCAATATTTCCAATTACGCCGTTCAAAGGACCATTTTCTGTATCTTCATACATAAAAGTAGGCGCCTCACCGGCAATCGACTCAATTGTATTAATCACTGATTGCTTCACTACTTCAACAATCTCAACCGGAATTTCTTTAGCTTTTTTTAACTGTTCTGTAATCATTGTACCGTACCCGATTTTATTTAAGGATGCTGCTAAAGAAGCTTTTCTTTTCTTCTTCCGGCTCGTCTGTAATTAAATTTCCTCGCGCATCAAAAAACTTGGCGATGGTGCTGCTCATTTTTTCAGCAGTAAATGGCTTGGTGATATACTCATCTGCACCACCTTCTGTAAGGGCCTTATCTACCTTTCCCATCGATTTTTCTGCGGTTACCATAATAATGGGGATATTTTCGTATCCCTGATCGCGTACAGCTCTCGCAAACTCAACGCCGGTCATTTTTGGCATATTCCAATCCACAAACAGCATATCGATGTCGTCGTTGAACTTCTCTAAAGCATCCTCGCCATCCATTGCTTCTTCGTACTCAAAATCTGCTATGGTTACCTGATCTAAAGCCCGTTTTACCTGGCTTCGCATAATTTTTGAATCATCGACTACAAGTGCTTTAATTGTGCTCATAAAGTTCTCCTCTTTTGCTCGCGAAAAATAAATTTTTGCCCAAAACTGGACTATATATTGGTTTATTGGTTTTAGGACATCCCTATTGTTCTACCTAGAAAAAGTCCTATCAACGCATTTATCGGGTAATATTCCTGATCCTTAAGATGTATTAATCTTTTTTTGTTCTCCCCTACTCTGACCGATAAACTTTCTAGATTAATCGAATTTAACTGGCTGTTTACGTGAAATTGAATTAATTTCCTCTCGGGCAGAAAAATTTTCCACATGAGTATCAATAATGATGGACGCGGCTCTATAGTATCCGTTTCCGGTTCCTCTTATTCAACTACTGGCACCTTTTACAAGCGAAGTGTAAAAGGGGTGGAAGAAAAGCATCAAGCCAAGAGACAGGCTAACAGCACTTTTGATCAAGTTTCTGCAAAACAAAAAAAAGCAGGTGGAGATTTTTTCCGCACTAACAGTGCTCAAGAAATTCACCAAACTATCTCAGATGGCTATCAAGAGTTAAGTTTCCTAACTCAACAAAGAGCACATCCTTTTGCATATGTGAACTCTGTAAACGATGCAAAGTCTGATTATAGCCAGCGTGATTTTAAACGCCACCAGAATTATTTCAATCAAATAATGAATTACGAAAATCCGGCTGGCAGCTGGATTGATGTTCAAAGCTAATTTTTAGTCTTGGCCAGCGGAATTGATAGTTTGATTTGTATTTTCCCTTCCTGTAAGCCCACATAACTAATATTCCCGAAAATTTCTCTAGCTAACTTAACACTAGTTAGCAGCCCTTCGTCGAACGAGTTATTACTCTCAAAACTTTTGCTAATGCTATTTGCTGATTTAATCACGCGCGCTATTTCAACTTTTTTCTGATCAACCACTTCGAATTCAATAATAAATTCAGCAGCTCGATTAGATTCATTAGTTATGAGAGATAGCGGCTCTTTTTGAGAATTACACTTAGATGCGTAATTGATCAAATTAAAGATGATGAGTTTTGTAATGAAAACATCTGTTTGAACATGCAATGAAATCGTTTTCATTTCCAGCTTCAAATCTGCATCGGTAAAATGCATCTTCGAACAAACGTCGCGTACCAACCAGTTTAGGTCAACATCCAAAAAAGTATCAACTTCATCAGTATCTACCAGGTCAGATTCATCATTATAAATTCCCTGAAGCTGTTCAAGTATTGTATTTACCTCTTGAATACCGGTTTCAATTTTTTTCCGGTAATGTTCAATTTGCTCATAATCCGGTTCCGAAAGCAAAGCCATGTTAATTAATTCAAGATAGCCTGAAATAGCGCTCAGCGGCGACATTGCATTATGCATATTTTGGCGAACAATACTTTTTTGAAGTTGATGCACCGTTTTCAGCTTCGAGTATTTATCACGGAGTTGTTCAACTTCTCCTTGATATCCTACTGAACTTACAGATTCGACGATCTGCTCAACTAATTGCTTAATTTTCTCTTCGTTTTGCACTTTTCTTTCTCTTTTTAAACAGCCAACGTAACCGACGTACTAAATAACTAAAGCTGACCTTAGAAATACAAATTATTATATAGTTAGTTTGACAAGGTCTGCAAATCTATAATTTATTAAAATTCTCTAACAAATAACGTGCCATTTACTCTAAATTCTAAAAATGGTACGCAAAAACTAATTCAATTTATATCGTTTAAAAAACTATTTATCAGTATTTTGAACTGTTCAGATTTAATACATTTACATTAATGCTTTTTAATGTTATAAATTTTCAGGTGTCTAACACATTGTTGATTTTTATCGGCGATAGTAATTAGATAATAAAACCCACATTTCTCCCCTAATTTATGTCCGGCTCTACGATTTCAATTTTACTGGCTCAGACTCCAGATGTAGTTCAACATGCGGTATCTTCTTTAAAAATTAAAGGCATTGAAATTGAGACCGGATTTCTTCGAAGTTATCAGGATTATCAAAAAGCTGTAAAACGACATCAGTGGGATATTTTACTCATAAACGTTGATCACACTTCTTTTGATCATCAAAAAGTGATGCGATCGCTTCAACGCAGAAAAGCTTTTACCCGTGTAATTGCCATTGGTAAATCTAGGTCGAGAGACCAAATTCATGGATTACTTGACGCCGGATATAGGGCTTTCATCCCACAACAAGATGAAAAATTAGTTCAGCATACAATTCGCCTTCAGTTAGAAGATGCTATTTTAGATAACAGAAGAAGAGAGCTTGAATATGAATTGAATTATAAATCGCAGTTCATTGCCAAAATAAGCCATGAAATGCGCACAACTTTGAATTCAGTAATTCTTTTAAGCGAGATTTTAGCTGAAAACAGAAGCCAATCGCTAAAAGAAGATGAGATTGAATACATCGATTTAATTCACAGTTCAAGTAACAATCTATTGGATCTGTTAAACAAGATTTTGGACTTGTCTAAGATTCAATCTGGCAAGATGGACATCCAATTGGAAAAAGTAAGTGTGAACGAGTTCAGTACTCGCTTAACTCGATTATATATTCCTGTAGCAGCAGAAAAGAATATAGAATTCCGATATGTGAATCATTTAGCGGGTGTTCATGAAATCAATACAGATCGGATCAGATTAGAACAAGTATTGAATAATCTGATTAGTAATGCGATTAAATTTACTAACAAAGGTTACGTAAAATTAACGACTTATATGCCTGACCATAATGAGCTGGCCATGCAAAATCTTGATTCTGCCGATTCGATTATTGCCTTTGAAATTTCAGATACGGGTATTGGAATCAACGATGCGAAAAGAAGCATTGTGTTCGAGAGTTATGTGCAAGCAGAGGGGCAGTCAACTGAAAAGAAATATGGAGGAACCGGTCTTGGTTTAGCCATTTCAAAAGAAATAGCTCATATATTAGGCGGCAAACTTACCCTCGAAAGCGAATATGGTTCCGGTAGTACATTTACAGTTTATCTACCCTCCGACAGCCGTTTTGCAGTAGAAAGCAAACCCGAGGTTGAAGTGGTGAAAGTTGTTCAATCAAATTCGACGAATACACTCAAAGAGAATCAATCAGGAACAAAGAAATCGAAAGGAAGAGTGTTACTGGTTGATAACTCTACCATCCACAATATGGCGCTGAAAGAGTTTTTGAGTGTTGTAGTTAAAGAGTGCGTCACAGCAGAGTCTGCACAAGAAGCCTATGAAATTCTTGAAACCGACGAACATTTCGACTGCATCATTTTAGATATGTATTTGCCGGACGCTTACGGGAAAGACGTATTGTACCACATACGTACTTTGAAAGACCGAGTTGAAGTGCCTGTTATTATTTATTCCGGGAAAACGATCTCTAAAACCGAACAGAAAGAACTCTACACCGAAGCATTAGCTGTTGTTCAAAAAAATGTAAACAGCTACAAAGTTCTTATGAATCATATTTCAGACATCCTTAACGGAAAAGCATAGTATCTCAACAAGACCTGGTGAGAAATTATCTCATTAGTTTTATTGGTGATAGAATCCCTACCTTATTTAAATTCTATCACTCATTTTATTCAATGCCTACCAATTTATTTACAGTAATTCGCTCTTTCTTTTACCTGTTATTATTAACCTTTTTTAGCCAAAATATTCTGCTAGCTCAATCTGTAACTGTTGGTGCAGGGAGTTATAGTACAACTTTACCATCTGGTGAGATTGGGCCACAAAACTTTAATGGACAGAATATTCTTCCCAAAGTTTCAGCTTCCTTCGATCAGCATGTGCAAACCAACGATTTCTGGAGTAGCTTAATATTTCCTTTTTTTGGCAATCCACATTCCGGTAAACTTATTGCTCACCCACTGTCGATGCAAGCTGTTGCCTCAGGTTTAGAACTCAGTTATACCTCACAGCACGTGTTTGCAACTGCCGCCCCTGGTACCGATTACTTATTCCCTTATGTAGCTCAAATGACGGTTGGAGTTTCTGGGCTTAACGCATCAGATACTAAAACTTACAGCTACACAGATTGGACTGTAACCGCAGAATGGCTTAATGGTGACAAATCGATGTATGCAACACTCGGTCACGGTCTACCTTTTGTGTATTTTGAATTAAACGGTGGCAATGCTGCTATTAACATTCATGGAAACTCAAATGTTTGGTTCAATCAAGGTGGCGTACTTGGTGTTACTATTGACGGCCGTCATTATGGAATATTTGCGCCAACGGGTTCATCGTGGACAACCGGCAGCACATTTACGTCTGATTTAAACGGTAAAAATTACCTTTCTGTAGCTTTATTACCAGATGCTTCTGTTGAGACACTTAATGTATTCAAAGCTCGTGCTTATGCATTTATCACCAATAGTTTGGTTGAATGGCAATACAACGAAGCCACTGCAGAGCTCACATCTACTTACAGCTACGAAACTACGTTAATGGATTCGGCTGAAGGCAATATCAACGAAACCATTTCAGCATTATATCGCCATCAATACTTATATCTGAACGAACAAGATTTACTTACAAATTTCAAATACACTTCGCCACGTGGCGATATGAAAGTAATTACAGGAAATACTTTTTCAACAAGCTTAAAATTTCAAGGTGTACTTCCTGCACTGCCAAATCAAGGGGATTACAATCCGGATGTACTAAAAAGCTTAGTGGCTGATGTTGCTACAGAATCTTTGAACTCCGGACCTTCCTACGAGAATGGAAAAGCCATGGCACGATTTGCAAATCTGGTGCATATCGCCGATCAAATGGGTATGGATACCGAACGCGACTATTTTTTAACTGCTTTAAAAACTCGTTTAGAAGATTGGTTTTCCGTAGGTGGCGATCAGGAATATTCTTACAACGCTAATTGGGATGTGTTAACCGGCTATCCGTCTGGTTTTGGGGCTGATAATCAAATAAATGACCATCACTTTCATATGAGTTATGCGATCGTAAGTGCAGCCACCATTGCAAAATACAACCCGGCTTGGGCAGGTCAGGATCAATGGGGTGGCATGGTAAATATGCTCATTCGCGATGCGAATAATTGGAATCGAGAGGATGACTTATTCCCATTTTTACGATCGCACGATATTTATGCCGGACATTCATGGGCAGCGGGCCATGGGGACTTTGCTGAAGGAAATAACCAAGAATCCAGCTCCGAGTCGATGAATTTTGCATCGGCAGTGGTATTGTGGGGTGAGGTTACCGGGCAGACTGAAATACGCGATATGGGAATTTTCTTGTATGCCACAGAAACTACGGCAGTTGAACAATATTGGTTTGATGTAGATGAAGCCGTTTTTCCTGAAGATTACCCTCACGAAGCCATTGGCATGGTTTGGGGCTCGAAAGGCGTGCATGCAACCTGGTTCGGTGGCGATCCCGAGTTTGTACATGGCATTAATTTGCTACCCATCACAAGTGGTTCGCTTTATTTAGGAAGACATCCTGATTATGTGGTTAAAAACTATAATGAGGTAGTTGAAGAACGCAGTGGCCAACCTAATAAATGGAAAGATATATTCTGGCAGTTTCTCGCGCTAGCAGATGCAAATCAAGCACTTGCATACTATCTGGCCGACCCAAATTATGAAGCCTTCGATGGCGAGTCGAAAGCACACACCATGCATTGGTTGTACAACATGAAACGCATGGGACATGTAGACACCACCATTACGGCAAATATCCCAACTTATTCGGTATTCAATAAAGGAGAATCAAACACCTATATAGCTTTTAACGCCGGAACTTCAGAACGTTTAGTTACATTTTCTGATGGATATTCGATGACTGTTCCTGCTGGTAAAATGCTCACTGAATCAACCGAAGAAGTAAATCCAAATGCACCTGTTGTACTATTAGTAGCGGATAAAACCAGCGGAAAGTCTCCGCTACAAATACACTTTGATGCTACAAACAGCTTTGACCGAAATGATAAGGCATTGATTTTCGAATGGGATTTTGATGGCCTTGGCACTAGTTCTACTCAAGATACTGTATTTACCTTCACTGAAGTCGGTTCCTACACAGTTTCCTTAACAGTTACCAATTCAGATGCACTTTCAACTACCGATAGTGTAACGGTAGAAGTACTTCCAAGTGGTACCGCATATTCAGGAACACCTGTTTCCTTTCCGGGGACAATGCAGGCAGAAAATTACGATTTGGGCGGCGAAGGTATCGCTTACCATGATGTTGATGCAAACAATGCCGGCTTAGTATATCGCCCTGATGAAGGCGTTGATTTGAGTGCTGATGGCGGACAAATTCATATCTACTGGATTGTAGCCGGTGAGTGGGTTGAGTACACCTTTCAGGTTGCTGAAGCTGGTAATTATAAGTTCAGCCCATTTGTTGCTACTGTCCCTGGATTCGGCAATCTCACTCTCTTCGTGGATAATGTTGATGTGAGTGGGAAAAAACAGGTTACCGGAACCGGTAGCTTCATCAACTTCCAGCCTATTGATATTGAGCCCGTTACTCTTGAAGTCGGCACTCATATCATGCGTTTTGAATTCGATACCGATTTCAACTCAGAGAAAAATAATTGGCTATTTAGTATGGATAAGATCGTAGTTATTAATTCAGATGCCGTATCTAATGAAGAGGAAACATCAACACCCACTGATTTTACATTATCGCAAAATTATCCAAACCCTTTTAATCCAACCACGCAGATCAATTTTAGTATACCTGAAAGTGGAAAAGTAAGTCTCAAAGTATTCAATATGTTGGGACAAACAGTTCAGGTTTTGGCTGATGAATTTCGAAGTACCGGTCAATATTCGATCACTTTCGATGCCTCAAACTTATCCAGTGGAGTATATGTATATCAGCTCGAATTCGATGGAAAAGTGTTATCACACAAGATGATATTGATGAAGTGATTGAATTCCTTTCCCTTGAAAAAGGGAAAGGAACACTTTAATAATTAGTCATCCTTTTCCCAGCTTACCACTCCAACCATACTATCTGCTGTGCCGTAGTACAGAAACCAGTGATCGTTAAAATACACCAGGCCTTCGATAAAGGTGGTGCCATCTTTGTATTGACCTGATTTTTCGAAAGGCATTTCAGGTTTAATAAATGGCTCATCCGAACGATCCAAAATTTTCCATGGCTCGTTGGCATCATATAAAGCTTGCCCCCCCGTATAAATTCGATTACCTAGTTCAGGCGCACCAATATTTTGAGAATTACCGGCATTATAAAGTACAACAATGCCATCATCGGTTAACAGCGGTGGCGGACCGGCTTCTACCAACCAAGAATCGAAATAGCCCGGTCGCGGGCTCAATACAGGTGCCAAATCCCCCTGATAATTCTCCACCGGTTCCCAGTTTATTAAATCCTCGGAACTAGCCAGCCAAATATGAGGAACCCCGTAATACATCCAATATCGATCATCAATTTTAGCAGCAACCAGCCGACCATCTATTAATTGGGTAACAATAGCACCCGATTTAGATTCTCTGTTATGATATTTCCCCTCTTTCCAGTTTTCAAAAATCGGCCCGTGCTTTTCCCAGTTTTCTAGATCATAAGAAGTTGCAACGGCTAATCTCGGATACTCCCTATTCCATTGAGTATAGGTTAACACAAACATTCCGTCTGCCGATTCAACGATTCGCGGATCTTCAACTCCTCCCGGCCATTCATAGTTCTTTTGATCATCATTTTTGGGATAAAATACCGGCTCATCAACTCGATCGTAGGTAATTCCATCTTCCGAAAGTGCCAATCCTAATCTTGAAGTGTGCCCGCCGATACCTACGTCACCTAATTTTTCTTCGGCTCGGTAAAACACATGAATTTCAGCATCCTTAACAATAGCTGCGGGGTTAAAAGTGGCCATCGATTCCCAAAAAACTGTTTGGCCATGAATCGGATCAACAAATGTTGAAAGTGTATCCGGTGAGATGATGGGTTGTTGATGCTCAGCTCGCTCGAATGGACCAAGCATCCATTCTTTTTCTTGTGCGATGGTCGGTTTAACCAATAAACAAGCAATCCACAATAAAACGAAAGCCTTTATCATATTAATCCTCTTACGGTTAATGAGTTATCCCAATACAATATAAAAGATCAGTGCTATTAACAATGTAATGCTAGGCAGTTTTACTACAATACTTGACTTAGCATGTTTTATGAAGTGTTTTGAGAAATCTTATCACTTGGTTAACTAATTAATTTTGTTGATACTCTCTCAATTCTCACACACGTCATACTATGCTCAAGAAATCAATCTCGATTTTTCTCTTTGCTGTATTCATCAGCACTACAGCATTTGCACACACTTTTAAAGTGCTCATTTTTTCGAAAACAGAAGGCTTTCGCCATAATTCAATTGATGAAGGCATTGCTGCAATTCAACAACTTGGACTGGATCACGACTTCGAAGTGGTTGCCACCGAAGATGCTTCCCTGTTTACGTATGAAATCCTTAGCCAATATGATGCTATCATTTTTCTGAGCACCACCGGCAATGTGTTAAACTCAGATCAACAGGCAGCTTTTGAGCAATACATTCAAACTGGCGGTGGGTTTGTGGGAATTCACGCAGCTTCGGATACCGAATACGATTGGCCTTGGTATGGCGGACTCGTGGGAGCTTATTTTGATAGTCACCCTCCCGGAACGCCAACTGCTACCATCGAAGTAGCTGATAAAATCCACCCTTCCACCTCTTTTTTACCGGATTATTGGGTACGAACTGATGAATGGTACAACTATCGCGCGAATCCCCGAGGCGAAGTTCATGTGTTGATGACGTTAGACGAAAGCACGTACTCCGGCGGGAACATGGGTTATGATCACCCCATCGCCTGGATGCACAATTACGAAGGTGGACGAGCTTGGTATACCGGTGGCGGACATACCGAAGCAAGTTATTCTGAACCTATGTTCATGCAGCATATTTTGGGTGGAATTTTGTATGCAAGTGGAGATGTTAGTGGCAATTATGAAGGCACCATTGATGATAAATATCAGGTAACCGTATTAGATAACAACCCGTTAAGCCCGATGGCAGTAGCCGTTCTGCCGAATTTAGATGTGTTGTACATCGAACGGGCTGGTAATTTAAAACTTCGGAACAACGAAACGGGTCTTATTTCAAACGCAGGTTCATTAAGTGTTGATTCCGGTCGCGAAGACGGATTAATTGGTATTGTTCTCGATCCTGATTTCGAAACGAATTCGTGGCTGTATCTTTTTTATTCACCTACCGGAGTTTCAGAACAGCGAGTATCACGTTTTAACTTTGATGGCACTTCTATAGATATGGATTCCGAAGTAATCATTTTGCGCATTCCCGTTCAGCGAGAGCAATGTTGCCATTCGGGAGGTGATATGGAATTCGACAGCAACGGAAATTTATTCATAACTACCGGCGACAATACTAACCCTTTTGAATCGGACGGCTACGCTCCCATCGATGAACGTGCCGGGCGATCTGCGTTCGATGCTCAGGCAACATCCGGAAATACGAACGATTTACGAGGCAAAATTCTTCGAATCCATCCCGAAGATGATGGCAGCTACACCATTCCGGAAGGCAATTTATTTTCAGATTCCGAAGATGGAAAACCTGAAATCTATGTAATGGGAACCCGAAACCCATTCAGAATGGCCGTTAGCAAATATACCGATGAATTAGTTTGGGGCGATGTCGGTCCGGATGCAACGGCAACAAGTTCAAGTCGTGGACCGGTTGGTCATGATGAATTTAATCGAACAACAGAATCTGGTAATTTTGGCTGGCCCTATTGCATAGCCGACAACCAAGCTTACGTTGATTACAACTTCGCGAATGGAAGTTCGGGCTCAGCCTTCGATTGTTCCAATCCCGTTAACGATTCTCCCAATAATACCGGAGCGCAAAACCTGCCTCCGGCAAAGCCCGCCTGGCTCGATTACACCTATGGCTTCACCCCTGACCTACCGGAGTTTGAAGAAGGTGATCGAACAGCAATAGCAGGAGGATTTTTTCAGTTTGATCCCACAAATCTTGAATCTGGAAGTTTCCCTCAATATTACGATAGCACGTTGTTCATACTGGAATGGACTCGAAATTGGATAAAAGAAGTGCGGTTCGATAAAGACGGCAACCTGCTCCAAATAAATCCCTTTTTACCGGATTTAGAACTCGCCCGCCCTATTGATATGCAATTCGGGCCTGATGGTGCCATGTACATTGTTGAGTGGGGAACCGGATTTTTCGCGAACAACGAAGATGCGAGAGTGATCAAAATTGAGTACGTCGAAAATTTAGGAAACAGAGGGCCCACAGCGATCGCTTCTGCCTCAGTAACAAGTGGTGCAGCACCCTTAGAAGTTGAGTTTACCGCAAGCCGCTCCAGCGATCCTGATAATGATTTCCTTACATTTTCGTGGGATTTTGATGGAGATGATATTGAAGATTCATCCGATGAAAACCCAACGTTTACGTACACCGAAGATGGTAATTATACAGCCAAGTTAACAGTTAGTGATCCGGATGGTGAATCTGCGGTCGCACAAGTTCAAATTGTAGTTGGTAATACTAAACCAAAGGTGATCATAGAACGTCCATACAATGGTGGATTTTATGAAGATTATGATGTTGTTGAATATAAAATCTCTGTTGAAGATGACGAGCAAGGGACCACTGAAGCCGGTATTAATTGTAGTGATGTGATTTCTGAACCATCCATCGGCCACGACGATCACGCACACGGAGAAGGATCGCGCCAAGGTTGTGAAGGCGAGTTTCCTACAAACCCACATGGCGAAGGTTCAGATGATATATTTTATGTGTTTAATGCCCAGTTTACAGATGACGGTGGTGGAGCGGGTGTTCCATTAACGGGAAATGATGTCGTAATTCTTCATCCTAAGAAAAAACAAGCAGAACACACTCAAGAGTTTATCGATCTTAAAACAGAAACCACCGGCGACTTTCTTGGGGGCGGACTTAACATTGGCTTTGTGAATCATAATTCTGCCCTCAAATTTGGACCAATGAATTTCGAGAACATTGAGTTTGTCACTGCTCGGTTTGCTACTCAACAAAACCCGGCAGAAATCCAATTTCGATTGGATGATATAAATGGACCTTTGATTGCCAGTATGCAAACGGCTTTAACCGGAGGCTGGCAATCCTACGATTATTTTACCACCGACTTAAATAATCTTGGCGGTAGCCGCGATTTATATGTGGTTTTCAAGAATGCAGCTAATCCCGGCGGAATTGGAAATGTAAACTGGTTTGAATTCCATGGAAAAGGTGTAGCTAAATCCAACCCAGATTCATTGAAAGGACTAGCTGCAACCTATTACCCTACTTCAGATTTTACCGGTACTCCTTTTGTAAGGCAAGAACCAATGGTAGCGTGGAATTGGAAAAATAATAGCCCCGTTACAGGCATTCCATCTAACAATTTCAGTGTTCGATATAGTGGTGAAGTAATGGCGCCTAGTGCCGGAAATTATCGTTTTTCGGTGGAGGCAATCAATGGCGAAGCAACGGTTTATATTGATGGTGAAGCCGTATCAAATAATCAACAAATTGCCTTTACCAAAGATCAAAAGCGACAAATAATACTTGAGTATTCCCACACTTCGGGGACAGCCGGCTTATATCTTCGATGGTCGGGCTCAAATCCAACTAATGTAATCCATGAAGATTATTTGATTCCTGATATGGATGTATTAACTGTGAATAATGAAACAGATTTTGAGCCGGAAATACCATTAGATTTGAAATTGAAACAAAACTATCCGAATCCATTTAATCCAAGTACTCAAATTGAATTCAGCTTGCCGGAATCAGGGAAAGTATCCTTAAAAGTATACAATGTGGTTGGGCAAATCGTACAGGTTTTGGTTGATGAAATTCGTAATACCGGATCTCACTCCGTGAGTTTCGATGCCTCGGGATTATCAAGTGGGGTATACTTTTACCAACTAGAATTTGAAGGCGCTGTGATTTCCAATAAAATGCTGTTGATGAAATAATAGCTTTGCTTTACCAAAATTGACGTTGTTTCATATTATCTGATTTTCGGAAATGATACCTTTCTTCTATCATCATGGAATAACAAATCAACCTTATGAGATACATCGGTTTACTACTTTTCGTTATAGTATGCACTTCATTTCAAGCCACAGCACAAGATTGGCTGATTGAGCGTTCAGAATGGGGTAGCACCGATTCTCTTGTCGAAAGTAATCGTCATTCGATTTCATACATCACCATTCATCATGGCGGTGAGATTTTCGAGGATGATAAAGATGTGTACACGTATCTCAAGAATCTCCAGTCTTGGAGCCGTTCTGCTCGTAGTTGGATGGATGTCCCTTATCATTACATCATCGACAGAAAAGGTAACATTTTCGAAGGTCGCCCTTTGGATTACCGTGGCGACACCAACACTACCTACGATCCAACCGGACACGCGCTCATAGTATTACTTGGTAATTTCGAAGAGCAAGAGCTTCGCAATGAGCAAATCGAATCGTTGAAAACAGTAACCGAATACTTAGCCGATTGGAAGTCTGTTCCGGCATCAAAAATCAAAACCCATAAAGATTACGCTGAAACACTTTGCCCGGGTAAAAAGCTTAGCGAATATCTAGCTACTAAAGATTGGAAGCAGTTCTTGATAGAGATGGAACCTGAGAAATAATCGGTTTCAATTTCCTTTAGCCTTCGTTGGCTAATAACGGTACCTTTATATCAATCCCTCATCCAACGTCAAGAACAGCCCGCATGGACAATAACGACATTTTTCGCCGTCTC
The DNA here is from genome assembly GCA_034669965.1 of Balneolaceae bacterium. Classification (GTDB taxonomy): domain Bacteria; phylum Bacteroidota; class Rhodothermia; order Balneolales; family Balneolaceae; genus HXMU1420-13. The sequence goes on from JAXMOK010000001.1 coordinate 498,145, forward strand.
AGATACACGCTTAATTACAACGACAAACAGATGGCCGAAGTCTTTGCCGAAACCGGTACGGCTATCAAACAAGAAAGCGTTACTCTGTGGCTGAAAAAGCACGAGGACCCTGCTCATTTAGCGATGAGCGATGTTATGATGGCAACCTTCTTGAACGGTTTAATCAACAAACTGCGTGGAAAAAAGGAAGGTGCTCAACCAGCGCCTGAGAAAGAGTTGAACAACAATATCATTTTCAGGAAGCTGAGAATCGCGTTTAATTTGCAATCGGATGATATTCTCGATTTATACACTTCCATCGATAAAAGTATTAGCCCGCACGAACTGAGTGCTTTTTTCAGAAAACCCGGATCATCGAAATACCGCGAATGCAACGATCAATATCTGCGTTATTTTTTAAGCGGATTGCAGAAGAAATTCGAAGACGAGAGAGTGGGTTAATTCGATTTTAGCCACAAAAGCACGAAACCACTGAAAATTATATCGACGCCATTTGCGAGGAGCCTGCGACGAAGCAATCTCAGGATCTAAAATCTATATTGAAACTTAATACACAGATCACTTCGCTCCGCTCGTGAATGGCTCCTTACTCCTTTCTCCTGATTCTTTATTGCCACAAAATCACTAAAACACGAAAATTGATTAACGGTGGGTGAGCTCGTCGAGCACCTCAGGATTTGAAACGAACTCAGATGCTCTGCGGCCAACATCCTCCGTCTCCCGACTATTCGTCGGGATCCACCCCTTCAAAGGAGGACTTACTGCTGCATTACCAGCTTTCGTTAATTGTTATTGGCTATTTGTGCCTTTTTCCAGACTCCTTTTCGCCACAAAAGCACGAAACCACTGAAAATTATATCGACGCCATTTGCGAGGAGCCTGCGACGAAGCAATCTCAGGATCTAAAATCTATATTGAAACTTAATACACAGATCACTTCGCTCCGCTCGTGAATGGCTCCTTTCTCCTGGCGCCTTTCTCCTGATTTCGCACGAAGCCTTGCTCGACATCCCTCCCCATCCGCCAACCGGCGGATGGTACTCCCTTCAAAGGGAGACTTTCTCATCATTATAAATAAGTGAACTCAAAACGAGATCAGATGCTTTGCTTCGGAGCTATTCAATTGTGTAACCAGCTTTCATTAAACGATTAATTTAACATTTAACCTTTAGCACTTAACATTCAATTCTGCTCTTCCGATTCCTCTACTCCTTCGCCAACGGTGATCATCGAAAGTGGGATGTATTTGATGAATTGCGATTTCGCCTGCTCCCAATCTTCCACGATGTATTTCGCTTTGGTTGAACCTGTTTCGGCCGCATAATCACTTAATATGGAAAACAATTGCTCGTAATCTTTGGTGCTTAGCGAGGCTTTGCCAACATACTCTTTGTTAATTCGCGAGCCCGGATCTTCGTACATAAATAAAGCTCCACCGGTCATTCCAGCACCGATGTTATCCGAAGTTTGGCCTAGAATCACAACGGTACCATTCGTCATGTATTCGCAAGCATGAAGTCCTGTACCTTCCACAACGGCGGTTGCCCCGGAGTTTCGAACTGCAAAACGATCGCCCGCTTGTCCGTGCACAAACAGGGTGCCACCGGTGGCGCCGTATAATGCACAGTTCCCGATAATGGCATTATCCTCAGGCTTATATTTGGCTTCGGTAGGAGGAACAATCACGGTTTTCCCACCACTCATGCTTTTGCATACCGAATCGTTGGCTTCACCAACAAGGCGAATATTCACATCCTTAGTTTGAAACACCCCAAAACTTTGTCCGGCACTTCCGTTGAATTCCAGTTCAATCGTTTCGGTGTACGGCTTGATATCAGATTCTTCGCCTTTAATTTCCGCCATTCGGGCTTTGCTTACGCGCCCCGCTAAATGCCCAAATAAGGTTGCCAAAGCTGATCGATCTGTGTTTATAATCGGATACGCACGACGTACTGATTCATTCTTTTCAATGGCTTCCATCAGATTACTTAGTACCGTTGCATTCAACTCGCTGATTGGCTCTGACAGACTTTCCTGCTCCGATTCTTTCTTATATGCCGGAGCATCCAAAAAGAATCCAAGATCCAGATTCAATTCGTTAATCAGCTCAAGATGTTGATTGTTGATCTCCAATAATTCTGTATCGCCACAAATTTCGATTAGTGATGTTTTACCCAAATCCGCCAATATTTGTCGAACATCCTCGGCGATATACTTCAGGGTTTTTACGATGTGATCTTTATCGCCTTTGTACTTGGCTTTGAACTTCGGATCGTGTGTTGCAATCCCTGTCGGACACGTATTCTTTTCACAAATACGAGCCATCACACAGCCTTGTGCAATCAACAACAACTTACCGAAATCGAATTCTTCAGCACCTAAAATACTAGCCAACACGATGTCCTTTCCGGATGAAAGTCCGCCGTCGGTTCTCAGCACCACGTGGTCGCGCAGATTGTTTTCCACCAACGCCTGATGTACTTCTAACAATCCAATTTCCCACGGTAAACCGGCGTGCTTCATACTCGAAAGTGATGCCGCCCCGGTTCCCCCTTCTCCACCGGAAACCTGAATGGAATCTGCACCGGCTTTAGCAACACCCACGGCGATGGTTCCGATGTTTACACCGGCCACCAATTTCACGCTTACTTTTCCTTTGGGATGGATTTGTTTCAGATCATTAATCAGCTGTTTCAAATCTTCGATGCTGTAAATATCATGTAGCGGTGGTGGGGATATGAGGTCAAATCCGGGATTCGCAAATCGCGCCTTAGCGATATCTGCGTCCACTTTTAAGCCCATCAACTGTCCGCCTTCGCCTGGTTTTGCTCCCTGACAAACCTTAATCTGGATTTCTTCGCCTGAAACTAAATACTCGGCAGTTACACCAAATCGACCGGAAGCAATCTGCTTAACTGAAGCACCCACACCTTCTTTAAAATAGTACGGGTTTTCTCCACCCTCGCCGCTGTTGCAACGACCTCCGATCTCACGCATCGCCAGAAAAATATCCCGCTGCGATTCCGCGCTAATCGCTCCAAAACTCATCGCACCCGAACCAAAAGTTCTTAAAATATGTCCGGCTTCTTTTACCTCTTTCATATCAATCGGCGATGTAGTCGATTTCGGCTTAAATAAATGCCGAAGTGCAACCGGTTCGTCATCCAAACCAAGCTTTACATATTCGTTATACAGCGCCCAGTCGTTCAATTCCAGTCCGGTTTCTCGAACCAATTCATGAATCATTTTTGAGCGGGTATTGGTCATCGAATGCTTCTCTCCCATCTTACCGCGAGCATGTTCTTTGTACTGAAAACTCTTGATGGGTTTGTAAGCCTCAATACTTTCAAGTTCGGAAACATCGGTTCGCGCCAACACCATTTCAGCAATTTGATCAAGTTCAAGGCCACCAATCGGACTTTGAATTCCCGGAAAAAATTCTTCAATCACACCCTCGCCCAATCCCAATGCTGAAAACAATTTCGCACTTTGATAACTACGAACCACGGAGATTCCCATTTTCGCCATTATTTTCAGTAATCCGCTTTCGAACGCTTTTAAGAGATTGCGTTCTTTGGTGTCGGCATCCAGATTCTTAAGTGATCGATGAGCATCATTTCGGGCTGCATCCAACGCCAAATACGGGCAAACTGCTTGCGCCCCAAAACCAATGAGTGCTGCGGCATGATGCGTGCTTTTCACCTCACCGGTGTCCACAATAACAGCCGCGTTCAACTTCAAACCCTCATCATTAAGCGTGTTCACCACTTTTCGAAGTGTGAGCAAACTTGGCAACGGCGTGTTGTTAACATCGGCCTTGCGATCACTTAAAATTAAAATAGTGTGCCCTGCTCGCACAGCCTCGATGGCTTCTTTACTGATGTGCTCCAATCGGGATTTAAAGCCAACAGAACCATGACTCCTGTTAAAAGTAGTATCGATCGTGTAAGGAACCACTCGATCTAACTCGGTTTTATTGATGATGCAGCTGTAGATGAACTCCATTTGCTGCAAACTCAGAAACGGACTTCGTATCTCGTATGCCGGAGCGGTCGGAATCAGTTCTTTCGGCTCAAAAATATTCGGTTTCTTACCAAGATAAACGGTTAAGTCGGTAACCACTTTCTCGCGGATATAATCCAACGGTGGATTGGTAACCTGCGAGAAATTTTGAAAGAAGAAATCGAAAAAGGAACGGGGTTCAGTAGATAAAACCGCAAGTCGAGCTGTGTCGCCCATCGAGCCGATCGGTTCTTTACCCGTTTCTGCCATCGGATAAATGATCTTATTCAGTTCTTCATCGGTGTAACTAAAAAAGGGTTTCAGATTAGAAAACGACTCTTTAATCTCGCCAACTTTCTCCGGTATAACTTCTACTCTCGGATTGAAAGGTGCATCGAAGTTCTCTTTAGAATGGCTAGGATCACGGAAAAGCACTTCGCCACTTGCTAGATCAACGGTAACTCCACGCCCGGCATACAAGGTGCCTTTTGCTTCAACTTTGCTCTCATCTAAAGCAAATGTTCCTGCCTCGCTTGATAGATAAAAATGCTCTTCGGTTCGGGCCCATCTACAAGGACGAAAACCGTTTCGATCTAAACGAGCGCCAATGGTGTAACCGTTAGCGTAGGTGATGAGCGCAGGTCCATCCCACGGTTCCATAGCCCGGCTCCAAAACTTGTAGAACTTATTGCCTTCGGTGGCCGGAGGCATACAAATCGCCAAAATATCTTCCACATTCGGAATCGAAGAACGGTATCTCAACGATTCCACCATCTCGTTCAAACTGCCCGAATCACTTATATTTTCTCGGGTCAGAATTTCATTACGCTCGGCGCCAATCATTTTTTCTCTGGATTTCGCCCACGATCTGTTTCCTGCAATGGTGTTAATCTCACCGTTATGCCCAATCAAACGGAAAGGCTGTGCCTTATCCCAAGAGGTTGTGGTGTTGGTACTAAAGCGACGGTGAAATAAACAAAAACGAGTAGTGTACTCGGGGTTCTTTAAATCCAGATAAAATTCTTCCAGGGCGTACGACTGCGTGAGCGCTTTATACACCATCGTTTTGGCAGATAAGGAAGTAAAGAAGAGCGTTTCATCCAGTTTAGTAGCATACAACTTCGATTTGGTGAGTTGCTTTGCGGTGTACAATCTCTTATCGAAAGAAAGCATGGTTTTAGCCCGTTCAGGTCGTTTTATGAATACATGCACAATCACGGGAACAGATTTTGCTGCGCTTTCGCCAAGTACCTTTTTATTTACGGGAACGTCTCTATACTCGAGTACATCCAAGCCAAATAATGAAAAGGTTGATTCAAATATTTTAAGTGCTTTTTGACGACGTGCTTTATCGCGAGTTAAAAAAAGCGTAGCCACAGCTACGGTATCGGCCTCGTAGCCGAGCATATCGAAAGGAATATCGGTCATGATGCCGGCACCATCGCCGGTAAGTCCATCGGCGGCACAAGCGCCACGGTGCTCCACACAACGCAAGGCGTGTAGGCCTTCTAATAAATGTTGATTGCTGTAAACTTCGTTTCGGCTGGCAACAAACCCAACGCCACATGCAGACTTTTCGGGCCCACTATAGCTTAACTTTTTATTGCTAATCATCGCAGTTGACTTCGTTTTTTGTGAGTGAGAATCCCCAAAAAGCACAAAAAAATGGGGTTTGTCAATATTTGACAGAAATGAGTCGACTTAGTTAAAACTTAGATTATTAGGCATTATTGCTTTTAAAACGCATTTTTCCACCTACACTTTAACCGTACAATGGATAGATCGAAATCAGAAAAGCGCTTTCGATCAAAAACTTATTACTTAACTTATTAAGTCTTTATTGAATTATTGCCGAATTAATTTAAATTTCAGAATTAGTCAAATTCTAATCTAAACGGACCGGAATTCCGGCATTTGCCATCGATTTCTTCAAATCTACGATCTCGATTTCCTTAAAGTGGAAAATACTAGCGGCAAGAACTGCATCCGCATTTGAAAGTGAAATTGCATCGATACAATGCTGAATGGTACCAGCTCCACCACTAGCAATTACAGGAATAGTGAGCTTTTTATTTACAATGGACAGCAACTCGGTATCAAAGCCGGATTTGGTTCCGTCGCGATCCATGCTGGTGAGCAGTATTTCGCCCGCTCCACGCTGCTCGGTTTCGATCATCCATTTGATGGCATCCATCCCGGTATCTTCCGTGCCTCCTTTAATGAACACATGCCAACTATCTTCGGTGCGCTTAGCATCCACTGCTGCAACAATAGCCTGTGCCCCGAAAGCTTCACTGGCATCGTTGATGAGCTGAGGATTTTTCACGATGCTCGAATTCAGGGAAACTTTATCCGCACCGGCTTTCAACAACTCCTCAATTTCATCCACAGTTTTGATTCCGCCACCAACTGTAAATGGAATGTTGATCTCTTTGGCGATTCGGGTTACTAACTCAACCAGTGTGCGCCTCTTTTCCAGCGTCGCGGTGATATCCAGAAACACAAGCTCGTCGGCTCCTTCTTCAGAATATCGTCGGGCAAGCTCTACGGGATCACCTGCATCACGCAAACCCTCAAAGTTTACCCCTTTAACCGTTCGGCCATTTTTGATATCTAAACAGGGAATGATTCGCTTTGTGAGCATATTGTTGGAGTAAATTGAATTACGATGCGATTTCTGATGATGTTTTATAGCCCAAAGTTAAGGGTTCTTCCACACTGTTTTGATATAGTTATTCACTCAAAGAGAAATTTTTTGATAGGAATAAGTCTCCGGCGAAAAATCCTTAAACTAGAACTTTCAAAAAGACTAAGAACGCCGTAACTTTGTAGCCTTTGGAAAAAACGGGCCCATAGCTCAGTTGGTTAGAGCAGTCGACTCATAATCGATTGGTCGGGGGTTCAAGTCCCTCTGGGCCCACATTTATTTTTTACACTAAAAACCCGCTTAAACATGTTTTAAACGGGTTTTTTTATGCAATTTTGTCAAATCACCACTAGTCCGAAAAATGAAATATTTTCATTTTTCAGCACGATTTATGAAATTGGGTGGTACAAAAAGTGGTACAAAATTATACTGTACCACCTCTACCTAAATAAACCCTACGCTCATGGCAAGCCTTAGAAAAAGACAAGGCAAATATTACATTCGATTCTTTAAATCTATCGATGGTAAGAAAAAGCAAAAAGCATTTAGTTTAAACACCAATTATAAGCGTGAGGCAGAGAAGCTATTATTCGAATATCAAGATTTATTTGAAAGAGGTGAAATTGATCCATTCGATGGGTGGACACCAAAAATTGAGGCAAATAAGAAGAGAAGTAGCTTGAAAGGAAAATATATGTCTCTTTCTGATGCCTCAAAGAAATTTATTCAGAATCGCTCTCAGGCAAATCAGGTAACCAAAGATAACTACCAAAGACACTTTAACATGTTGATGGAGAAAGTTGGTACAACAATGCCCGTGACTTCAATTATAGAAGAGGATATCAGAGAATTCTGTTTCCGATCAGATTTGGCACCTGCTACTCAGCGTAGCTACTTAACACATTTAAAAGTGTTCTTCCGGTGGTTATTTGAAAAAGAAATTATTAAGACTGATCCTACTAAAAATTTAAAGCCACCTCGTATTCCGGAAAAAATTGCACAAAAGATTATTAATCAAGAAGAACTGGGGAAGTTATTCTTGGTATTTGATACCTATTGCAAAAAAATGAAGAAAAAAGGATACGTCACAAAACCTGAACAACAGCGTTTGTGGTTCAAGCCCATGATTAGCACTATTTTTTATTGTGGCCTTCGGGCCAAGGAAGCGGTAAACCTAACGTGGAGAGATGTTCAATTACCGAAGAAAGGTAAAGATGAAGTTTATGGAGCTATTAAAGTAACCAATAAAGAAAAATCAACAACCAAATCTGGTAAAGAAAGAGTTATTCCGATAAGAGCTCCACTTTACCCAATACTAAAGCAGTGGTACAAGGATCAAGGATGCCCGGCAGATGGTTATGTATTTCCAAGTGCAACCGGAATGAGTGAATGGCACCGCATGGACCCGCTGGCTCTTTCTAAGTCGTTTAAAAAATTTGTGAAACTATGTGATGATATTCCAAACACAATTACATTACATGGACTTCGGCATTCATGTGCTACCGATCTGTTATCTAAAGAAGTATCTGCAGTTGTCGTTCAGAAAATCATGGGCCATGCCTCTTTGAATACTACAATGATCTATGAACACATTGATTCGAATATCATTAATAATGCAATAAAGGGGATAGATGGATAAGAAAGAGCAATTAGTTGAACTCATCACTTTGATGGTAAACTATAGAAGTAGGTTTATAGGAAATGAATTTCCACTGAACTATATCGCAGTAAACTCATTAATCGTCAACAAAAGCTATATCAATACTAAAAAGAAATACAGGGACAGGTACAATAACAAGACCCAGTCATTTATAACTTCAGCAGAGTTTGAAAAACTCAAATCTAAACTTCTCGAAGAAATAAGAAAAGCAGAATCAGAAGTAAGACTTCTTGCAAATTCAGAATACTTAGAGGAATCAAAAGTTGAGTATCAACCGAATGAAACAGGTATTAGAGAAAAAGATAGTCTCTTAAAACATGTTTTAAAAAATTTCGACGCAAATATTGGAGAAAAACTCATATTAAGAACAGTTATAAAAGACCAAATTGAATTAATCATAGACAAGCTAAATTTGCTTGGATCGCACTTTATACATCTTGATACTCTAAAAGAAGTAGAATCAAGCTGCATAGCTTATGGTGTATTTTTGAAATCGTATGTTTTTAGCTCAGTACCAAAAGCTTGTGAATTTTATAGAGCAAATATTCATCAAGAATTTGACATAGACAATAGCGATCATTGTAACAAGCTGAAAGAGTGGGTACAAGAATATGCACATATTGAGTCTAATAATGATGCAGCCCTTTCTATGACTAAAATACGTACTCGATTGAACGCCTGGATTTCACATCAAAAATCTATACAGTTTAATCGCACTTCACGCACATGAATTTTAGTCGTGATCATTTCATCTATTCTATTCCCGACATTTCTATTTAAAAACTCCGATTTCTATTCTAAAGAGACGATTTCTATCGGTTGCGATAGAAATTTATTCCTCAAGTAATTGATTATTCAATTGTTATATGCCTAAAATTGGTGAAACAAACTCACCAACTAATAGATCTAACAATGAACCAAGAAACACTAGAACGAATTGAGACAAAGCTCGACTTACTTCTCAATTCCAATTCCAACCGCATCAATGAAAAGAAGTACATCACAGCCAAGGATGTTCAATCGCTCACCGGCCTGGATCACCGAACCATTCTAAATCGATCCAATCTAGATCAGAATAATCCACGGTATATACCTTCCATTCAGATTGGTGGTAGTCGTAGAAAATACTTCGAGCGCAAAGTTATTGAACGAATTTTTAAACTGAGGTGAGATCATGGATACTAAAAGATACTTTAGTTCTCCTTTCTACGATCGAACCATAGATACTATTATTAATAACCTATCTGAATTCACTGGAAGTGAATTAAAACTAATGCTAGTGATAGCCAAACTATCCTTACCCAATAAATCATTAGCTGAAATCCCTATCAAAATTGATGACTTGATGGTCGTTTGTTCTTCATCAAAAAAAACCATTATAAAAGCCATCATGGGATTAGTTGAAAAGGAATTCTTGATTGTAAATCGAAAAGGCAGTGTACATGGCTATAGTTTAAACCGTAGTACAATTTTTAAACTATCAGTTGTTGAATCCGAAAGTGAAAATATCTTTGACCGTGTAGTTTTTGCTCAGTCGATAGTAGAAAAAATGAAATTCGAACGTAGCGGTTTTCCACCTAAGTTAGAGATAGCAATTAATCATTGGAATAAATACGTACATGTCCACATTGATATTGACAATGAAATACACAAAAAATGTATTCAATATGGTTTAAACGCATCCTACACACATTTAGAACTTAAAAATAAAATGCATCAACTTGTTTCACATCGTGCAAACAGAGAATTATTAACGGATGAAATAATGCTTGAGATATTTCAATTTAAGCGGAGAGGAATTAAATGAATGATATAATCAACAAAACCGGATTCACCAAGTATCCAAATGTTTTAATGGATCTATATATGAAGGAGATAAGCCCGATTGCATTCAAATTACTTTCTGTGATCTGCCGTAAAACAATTGGCTTTAATAAATCTCAGGATAATATTTCATTGTCGATATTCAAGAAATATACGGGTGTCAGTAAAGCAAGTGTTGTTAAAGGTTTAAACGAACTCATTGATAGGAAACTGATAATTAAGTCTAAAAATCTCACAACCAATACTTATGAACTTAATCTAGACGTATTACAACAGAACCAAATAGTAAAAACTGAAAGTGTTCAAAAAATAAACCAAGGTTTAATTGCTGTCCCAGACATTGACCAAATTCTAAACCGGCAAGCAGTTCAGGATTTAAACACACAAAAGACACCTTTTAAAAAAAATGAAATAAAAAGTAGTACTACTATTTTTTCTAATAATGTTCTTCTTGTAGCTGAAGAATGGAATACTCGATTTGCAATAAAGATTTCCAAATCTGATCAAATCCTACTTCAAGCCATAAATGAATGTTTAAAACAATTTTCTGTTAATGATTTAACTACAGCAATGGATAATCGATCTAAAGCTGATTATTACAATAACAATAAACCAGAACTCAGAGACCAACCGAAATGCTTTTTTAACTTCCCTGAAACCATCCAAAATGATTTGAAACGAGGTGTGAAGAACTTGTTGTATTCATATGAACAAATGGTAGCTATGATTACAGAAAAAGGTATACCGGGTAACCGGTTTATATTTCGTAAAGATAAGCTTGATACTCAAGGTCGTCCTTTGTGGGAGCTGAAGAAATGAATAATCAATAAAAAAGGAAATCTATGTTAAGCTATGATGATATGGAAACATTGTTTGTTGAATGGAAACAAACCAAAACACATGCTCACTTAAACAGTTTTATTGAAGATGGAATTATTGATGTCGTTAGATGGAATACAATAAATAAAAAAGTCTTATTCATTCTTAGAGAGGCATATCAACCAGCAGAAATAGAAGGTGGATTTAACCTAACCAAAAAGCTACTACTGGAATCAGGTACAAGAAAAGGTAAATCGACTTGGAAGAACCTTGCTCGTTGGGCTTACTTATTACAAAATTTAGATACTCCTGATTTGATTCAACCCTTTACAAGAAAATGGTTTGATTATGAAGAAGCACTTTTAAATTCTGCCATCATTAATATTAAAAAAAGTGGCGGTACTAAGACTTCTGATATTGAGGATATAAAACAATTTGCGAAAAAGGATCAAAAGTATTTGAAGGCACAAATTGAGTTAATCAACCCCGATATTATCTGTTGTTGTGGTGTATTTGGAAGTGTAGAACATTATTGGCCTGACATCAAAAAAGTCGGACACAGATTGCATGAAACTTCAAATTATATGGTAATCGACTATTGGCACCCCGCTACTCGGTGGCCACAGGATTTATTTTTCTATGGCTTAAATGGGATTGTACATCAATAGTTATGATCAATCTTTGTAGTCAATGTAAACGAAATTCTTCTCGTTCAGGCTTTCTTCCCCATTGAAGCGGTATGCGACAAGCTTCTCTTTTTTTCCAATACTATAATCCAGGCAACATACCTTATTGGTCTGAAGCGTTGGTGTTCCCTTTAACCAATAATGACCGAAGAAAACCGGCTTTGAATCAGCATAGTGCCAATTTTCATCAACAAAATCTGATGCCATTTTACCTTTATACTCTGAAAGATCAGCACCGAAACCGTAATCTTCTATTGGAGTACCGACCGGATTATTCCACCACTTAATTCTCATCTCATGGCGTTTATGGCCATCTTTATCAAAGAAATGTAATCCATGGGGTAATTTCTTTTCTACTCCTTTGAGTAAATTTTCAGTTATAGAATACAATGGATGTTCTTTGTTTCCGGCATTCAATATGAAGTTAGGATCGCTAGCAAATCTATGTTCAAACGCTTTTAACTCTTTAATTGAAGCCTGATGCCAGGTAGCATGAACTGCTCTAAACTGATCATTTTCGAAATAAATAGGCAATGATTTAAACCATTCTATATAGTCATTATAAATCGCCTGACCATCTTCCAACCTGTTGAATTGAAGGATGGTTTCAGAATGCTGATTAAAATTCTTCAGACTATGGGATCGTAGATAGCCTCCTTCTTTTGCCTTCTCATTAAAAAGAATCGCATTCAATTCATGATTCCCCAGCAAAGCAATAGCCTGATCATTTTCAACCATGGTACGGACTAATGACAGTGTTTCTGGTATTTTAGGACCCCGATCAATATAGTCACCTACAAATAAGGCTTTTCTCTCAGGATGTTGCCAAGATCGCTCACCTTTCTGGTAACCCAATTTTAACAAAAGCCTTACAAGTTCATCGTGAAACCCGTGTATGTCACCTATGATGTCGAACATGATATTTTTAGTTACTCTAACTTAACAATTATGATCACTTTAATATTCTTCATGTCATTTTGAATAAAATTCTCCCAAAATGAGTTCACCCTATATTGCATACCCTCAAAGTCAAAATTGTTGTGGTAGCACTTCTAAAAATAGAATACTTATAAATAGTAGTCTATTTGGCTTACTTTACTTTTATTACAACAATGCTCATCTATGTATTTGTTTTCTATTCTTGAATCTATCTACCCCACCGCCTTCAGTATTTCGGCAAATAGCTTACGCTTCACGATCTCTTTTACCTGCTGCTCCGAAATCTTGTCGTAGAAGTCGACACCATACTGAACCTGCTTTACCAATTTATCTTCGAATTTCTCATCAAAATAATTAAGCTTATTGGTATAAGTGTTATTGCCCTTCATTACTTCGGCAAGGGCTTCATCATCGCGGATTTCATTAATAAACTCCTCGAATCTCACCTTATCTTTATCGTTTAAATCTACCCCAAAGGTCTCGTTCAGATTCTTAACAATCTCAGATAAGTAATCGGTTACGGGCTCTTTCGAGGAACCTGTTTCAGCGGAGATCGGAGCTAATGTGCCATCTTCCGTCGCAAGTTGAATACTGCCCTCATAGCGCTTTTGAATCCTGAAACTATCCAAATCCACTTCTTCAAAAATTTCAGGAGGCAATCCCTGACCTTCCCGTTTGGGTAGCTTCCGGTTTAAGGCCCGGCTAAAGATATACAATTTCTCCAGACCGGAATCTACAAAGTCGATGAGTTGGGAGATGTAACTATATAACCGAATGAAGGATTGCAACTTGGAACGGAACTCTTCCCGTTGTTCCAGACTGTGTGTTCTCCATTGATCCACCACCCGATCTAACACCGGTTGTAGCTGTTCATTGGGCTTGGTTTCATCGTAGAAGATATGCGCATAATCATCCACATCGGCTTGGGTGAATACATCTAACTGATCCAGCTCGGTTTCAATGTCGTACAGTTTATTGGGATCGGTTTCTTCCACCAAGGCAGTACGTTGATAATAAGGCTGAAACGCCGCCTGAATATCAAGCGCTTCGTTCACAAAATCGAGTACCACCGTATCGTCAATGGTTTTACCGCCCATCGTTCGGTTGAGCCGGGATAGCGTTTGAACCGCCTGAACTCCAGATAGCTTTTTATCCACGTACATGGTGTGTAAAGGCGGACAGTCAAAGCCGGTTTGGAACTTATTGGCGACTATCAAAATTCGATATTCCGGTAGCTTGAACGCATCCTGAGTATTGATCCGCATCCCGAAGTTATTAAGACTGTTTTCCGTGTGTTCCAGCCCCGTATCAGGATCTTTAACCGTGCCCGAAAAGGCGACAATGGGTCTGATTTTCATCCCTTTCTCCAAAAGCACTTTCTGAAACATCAGGAAATATTTAACCGCATGAAGCCGCGAGCGGGTGACCAGCATCGCACGGGCTTTTCCCTGAATGGCATTCACGGTAGTGGTTAAAAAATGCCCAAGCATGATGCGCGTTTTCTGCTCAATGGCATGAGGCTGAAGATCTACATACGAGGTCAATGCCCGAACCGCTTTACTGGTTTCGTATTCGTGATCGTCATCCACCGTTTTGAGCAGTTTAAAATATCGACTGAAGGTGGTGTAATTACGCAGCACATCATGGATGAAGCCTTCTTCAATGGCTTGTCGCATTTCGTAGGTATGAAACGGCTCAAAATGCCCGTCGCTGTTTTTAGTACCAAACAGCTCCAGCGTTTTATTCTTGGGCGTGGCCGTAAAAGCAAAAAAGGAAATGTGCTTCTGCTTACCCCGGGTTTTAATCTCTTTAATCACCTCGTCTTCTAAATCGTCTCCGGTGAGGTCTTCCAGTTCAGCTTCGTCCAGATTGGCAGACAAGGTTTTCTTCAGGTGTTTGGAGGTTTCTCCCGTTTGCGAGGAATGAGCCTCGTCAATTACAACCGCAAAGGTTTTGCCCTCAAGTGCGGTGATAGATTCCGAGATTACCGGGAATTTCTGTAGCGTGGAAATGATAATATCCTTGCCCTGCTCCAGCGATTCCTTCAATTGCTCCGATGTTTTAGTGATGGGAACCACGGTCCCCGAAACTTGCTCAAACTGCGTGATGGTATCCTGTAACTGCTTGTCCAGCACTTTACGGTCGGTGATCACAATAATGGAATCGAAAATGCGATTGCCTTCCTCGTCGAAAAGCTGGCGTAACCCGTGCGAAAGCCACGCGATGGAATTTGATTTCCCCGAACCGGCACTATGTTGTACCAGATAGCGTTCTCCCGGTCCTTGTTGCCGGGCATCGGCCAGCAATCGGGTGACCACATCGTATTGGTGGAAACGCGGAAAAATGAGTACTTCTTTCTTTTCGGTTTCAAATGCCTGCTTTTTGGCATTGTACACTTTCTCCTCATTCACTTGCACCAGCAGGTAATTCTGAATGAGGTTCAGCAGCACTTCTTTTTGCCAGAAATGCTCCCACAAATAGGCCGTTTTATGTCCGTTGGGGTTTACCGGATTTTCGATATCCAAATTAAATGGCAGGAAGAAGGTTTTTAGTCCCCGTAACTGCGTAGTCATAAATACCTGCTCGTTGCCTACTGCAAAATGCACCAGACAGCGCTTGAACTTTAGCAACGGCTCCCGGGGATCACGATCGGTGCGGTATTGCTTTTTGGCATTTTCTACCGTTTGACCCGTAAGCGAGTTTTTCAGCTCGGCCGTGATAATGGGAATGCCGTTAATGAACAAACCCAGATCGAGGGATTTCTCGTTCTTTTCGCTGAAATGAAGCTGGCGCATTACTCCGAACCGATTTTGGGCATACCACACTTCGTGCTCAGGGTTTCTGCGTGAACTAGGTTTAAAAAATACCAGCCGCAGGTGTACGCCCCGGTCTTTTACTCCTTTGCGTAACACGTCCAGCACGCCCAACTGTTGAATGCTTTTGCTGATCCGTTCGCAAATACGTTGATCGGTTTGGACACCATATTGAGCCTCCAGCTTTTGATAGGCATCTTCTTGCGTGCTTTGCAGAAACTGAATCAGCTCGCTCTCCACCAAACACAACCGGCGGTTATAGGTAGAGTGTGGCAAGGAAACATAGTCCGAGTTTAGCAATTCGCCTTCAATAAATTCCTCAAAATCCGTTTCGTTATAGGCGGCGGTACTCATGCGGCTACCTCTTTGGGTGTTGGCTCCCAATCCCGAACATCCACCTTCCCGGTTACCACCTCCGAAATAAGCGCCTGCCGGCATTCTTTAAGGAGCTCGATTTTTTGGGATTCTAAATCGATTGATTTACTTATTTCATCATCCTTTTCTTTCATATATGCTATGATTTGCCCCTGTTCATCATATGGTGGAACGGGCATAAAAATTTGACCAAATTGTGAGAAATACAATCTTAATCTCATATTCATTATGCCATAAGAATATCTTTTTAATTGTACCTGACACATTTTACTCCGGAATAAATAATGATAAAAGGTACTTTGAGTATCTTTTTTAGGTCTTAAAATATCATAGGCTGGGCTTGTTACCCCATCGTATTTCGAAACACCAATAGCACCCATCCATGCTAAAAGCTTATTGACTATGATATCTTCTTTTCGAACAATCCAATACCCGTCTGTAGTGGTAGCCTTATTACCTTTTGCTTCCAAATTTTTTCTTGGCTCAACACCTATGTCAGTATAAATAGATAACAGTTCATATTGATTATTTTCAGGTGCCTTATCAGTAACTAGATCAAAAATGTATTTGGTCTTTTTAACTTCCCAATGCTCCGGAATCTCGCCAATCCATTCTACGCCGGTGTCTTTCATGGGAACGGTAGGATCGAGGCCTTTGGTCACCGCCTGATTGATGAGCGCTTTTCGTTGTTCTTTCAGCAGCTCAATCTTACGTTCCTTTTTGGCAATTAACTCATCAATTTTGGAAGTCTTGTCATCCAGAAAAGCCACGATTCGGGTTTGATCAGGGAGACTAGGAAGTGCTACAGGGAAATTTTCAAACATGTATCTTCTTAATGAATCTACCGTCGATTTAGCTGAATATCTTAAAACCTCTTTTATAAAATTTTCTTTTATATAATAGAATAAGTATTTACCGAGTATATCTTTAAAATTACTAAGGACATAAACGCGTTGGTGGGCTTCAAATTTCCCTTCATAATAATGAAAAACTTTACAGACACCTACTCCATCTCCAGCAGTTAGAATTGCCTCTCGATCAAATGAAAAAGAATCTATTTTTTCTATTGTATCTGATCTTACAAAAAAAGGAAAACTTCCAAGAGGATTTTGATCTTGAGTATCCTTCGATCCAGTTTCAATATTAATTAAATATCTCATTCTTATTACATCCCAATGCTCGGGAATCTTGCCAATCCATTCTACACAGGAGTTTTTCATATTTGGGTAGGGTTTCATCATAACTATAATCTTAAACTAAACTCTTCTTTATTGCCCTTATTCGCATCATCGTCCCAATACAATTCAATGTTCCACACTCGTTCAGTATCCTTAGTCGTAGTTATTCGAATTACTTCAACTGATCCTGAGGCTATCTTTTGAAAAACATCTGGTATAACAGCCTTATCAAAAATAGCATCGAACTTATTTAAGCTCTTTCCGTTAATTGAGACTTTTACATTTCTTGCATCGCATTTTCCACGATTTACTATTCTAAGCTGATCAATATTTGGTTTTGCGGTTCTTTTACTCATAGAAAAGTACATCTCAAAAGAAGCTTTCTTAATCTCTTCATCCGCTTTTCTCTCTTTTCTTTTTTCCATTGCAAGTGCTTCTTCTTGTAATCGTACACTTTTACGAGAATGATGATAGGTATAAATGGCTGACCAAGTTGCAAGTCCAAATGCAAAAAAAGCAATTACATCATCCAGAAAATCCTTAAAAAATATTTCCCAAGTCATTTTATTTCTTCTTTGCGTTCATAAGCCTGTTTAATCAGATGTAAGGGATATTCAATGTCATCTTCAGGCTTAATATAAATTCGGTAGTCCCCGTTACCCCAATGTCCCTTTTCACTAATATCCTCACTATGCTCTCTGGAGTCGTCCAACTCTCCTTTCTTTAGGTTAATGACTGCGATAATTGATTTATCGTATATGATCAGGTCTACAAAACTTTTAGTGGTTTTAAACTGTATGGTCTGTGCCAGGGCTTTTAGCTCCACATCATCCCCTAAATCAAGAATCCGCTCTTTTAGTTTATGGTACAGGTCAATGATAGCCTGAGGTCTGTTCTTGCTTTTGTTGAGGTGGTATAGTTCGTTATACACCTTCACCTGTTTAGAAACCGATTGTATAGCCGACGAACTTTTAGATTGAGAGGTGGTTTCAATGCTTTCAGTAGATTCAGCTTCATGTTTCAGAAAGCCAACAACACCACCTTTATATCGCTGGATTTCCCACAACTCAAAGGGAACATCTTTAAAGTTAACTGAATACTTCTGATAACTTGTAAACCGGGGCGATACAAACAGAATACGGGATTGGCTCCAGTCAATGTCATCCCGCTTTAGGTTGCCATCCATATTTTCGTTGTATTCTAGAATAAACTCAGCCTTGTTGTTCAACATCAGCGAGAGGTAGGTATACCCTTGGTCAATCACCGAAAAGTTCTTGTCCTTTTTGTACTCAATAATTACAAATGCATTGCTTTCCTTGTCGTAACAAAGGGTATCCAGCCGGAATTTATCGACCGTCAGCTCAGACTTCACAAACTCAAACCCAAACAAGGGCTGGGTATTCTTCTCCACCAAACTCTGAATGTCTTTTTCTAAAGTAAACGGTTCTGATGTTATTCGTTCGAGTTGCTCCCCGGTTGTTTTAAAGAGTTTCATGCATTCACCTCTTTGATATTAAGTCTCTTTGTATCCAGACTTTTTAACATTTTTCCATAACTAAAAAAAGCCTCGTCCATGGCTTTAGGATTCATTTTGTGTCTATCCCTTATATCTCTGAACCAATGAATATAATCTTCCTTATAGCATAGATATCGGACTTTGTGGTTCTTTGGAATCTCTTCAATTACTCCTGCTTTATGAAACGTATAAAATCGGTACACATGCTGATCGAATATTGGAAAATTGAAGGGATCGATGATGTGAAGTAAAAACAGTTTCCAGATATTAGATGTAGTTGATGGCTTAAATACCTGTTCAAATACATCCCAGGAAAACTGATGTTGCAGGTTTTTCAGAACATCTTTTTTATCCCAAAACCCTTCCACGAGTTTTAATTTCTGAGGAGCAATTTTATCACCCATTCCATTCTTCCAGGCAAACAATTCTCTGAAACTTTCCCAATTCTCGAGGACATGATCAATGTTGTCGATATATCGTTGCTCATCGTAATTGTCATACGCTTGTCTCCATTTTTCCACAAAACTCTTTGGAGTAACAAATCCTTCGATAGTGATTGAGTGAGAGCTCATCATTTTTGTAGAATCTCCTTCTCTATCTAAACAGGTTTAGATATCGGTTAAAAATATACACCCAGCCCCGTTTGGCCCCGGTTACTTCATTTAGAATGCCCAGCTTTTCCATTTCCTTAATTAGGGTATATACACTGGGTTTAGTCAGCCCGGTTATTTGCTTTACATGCTCTGCATTGGTAATCGGATGTTTATAGAGCTCATCTACCACTTTTTGGGCATTTACAGAACGACCTCCCAAGGTTTTCAGCTGTTCGCTTACTTCTTTTTGCAGCTGCAAAATCTTATCAAAGGTTTCTATTCCATTTTTTGCGGTTTCAATAATTCCGGTAAGAAAAAATTTAAACCATCGGGATATATCGTGTTGGGTACGTACCCGCATCAGGTTGTCGTAATAATCAGTCCGGTGTTTCTCCATATAATCCGACAAGTACAACACGGGGCGTTTCAGTATCTCTCTTTCCACCAAAAACAGAGTAATCATCAATCTTCCCACTCGTCCGTTACCATCCAGAAAAGGGTGAATGGTTTCGAACTGGTAGTGAATAAGTGCGATGCGCAGTAGCTCAGGAAAATGCAGATCGGTATTGTGTGCAAAATTTTCGAGATCGCCCATCAATTCCCCAATGCTCTGGTGCACCGGCGGCACAAAAGTGGCGTTCTGTATATTCGCTCCGCCAATCCAATTTTGGCTGGTCCTGTAGTCTCCGGGCTGCTTATGCTCCCCCCGTGCTCCCTGCAGCAAAATCCGGTGTGTTTCTTTAATCAGGCGACTTGAGAATGGCAGCTTTTCAAGATGTTCAATTGCCCTGTTCATAGCTTCCGTATAATTTCGCACTTCCTGCCAGTCGTCTCTTTTCTCTACAGGAACATCTTCTTCATCCAGCAGGGCTTCTTCAATGTTGGTTTGTGTCCCCTCAATTTTACTACTCTGGGTTGCTTCCTTAAACACGTGCATGTTTATAAACAGATCAATATTCGGTATGTATTCGGAATACATATCCAGCCTTCCCAGATGGCGATCTGCTTTTCCCAGTAACTCCAGCACTTCCATGTCATCAATCACCCATGGCCGGTTCAGAACCTCAGGCTGGAAGCTCTTATAACTACCCTGACTAACATAATTTCCAGAGTTAAATTTTTTCATGCTTATTTTACTATTCTCAAGCCTAGTTAAATTTTTCGAGATTAATTTAACTAAGAACTCCTCTTAATTAAAATTTTACCCCTTTTTTTAACTAAGCCATGTTCTGAGTTAAATAAGGAGCTGTTTTTTTAACTCCAAAATTAGTGTAAGCCCACATCTTCGATAATATCATGGAACAGCCCCTCGCTTTCCTTTTCCAGCTCCAATAGATCTCTGGTTATTTCCTCCAACGATCGTAATGGCTGGTATTGGTAGAAATACTTCGTAAAGTTTATTTCATACCCTATTTTTTCTTTGCTTTCATCAATCCATGCATCCGGAACATGAGGCAACACTTCCCGCACAAAATATTCCTGAATATCTTCTTTCAAGGGAATGCGTTCGTAATCTCGAAGTTTAGTATCTGGCTTTTGTTCTCCTTTTTTATTGATAATTGCCTCGCCATTTTCATCGGTCTGTGGTTGCTCTACACAAACTTTGGTGTAGCCGAAGTCGGTATTGTCAAAAATCTTCACCTCGTCCGATTCTTCAAAAAAGGTGTACAAATCAATGATTTCCTGTTTCTGTGTATCGGTAATAAAATTCCGTTTATTCCCCAGGCTCTTACGCATTTTACTGAAATGTTTGGTGGCATCCACCAACTGTACCTTGCCTTTGCGCTTTTCGGGTTTACGATTGGTGACAAGCCAGATGTAGGTACTGATGCCTGTGTTAAAGAACATTTGATCCGGCATAGCGATAATGGCTTCCAGCCAGTCGTTTTCAATAATCCAGCGACGGATTTCACTTTCGCCGGAACCGGCATCGCCAGTAAACAAAGGCGAACCATTAAAAATCACTGCAATACGACTCCCCTGATTTTCCATCTTCGAAATCATATGTTGTAGAAACAACAACGAACCATCACTTACCCGTGGGGTACCGGCATGAAAGCGTCCATTCGGATCATTAGCTTCGTTCTTAATGAACTTCGACTCTTTCTTCCAACTAACCCCATATGGTGGATTAGAAAGCATAAAGTTAAATCGGTGTCCATTAAAACGATCATCTGAAAATGACGAACTGGGTCCTTCAATGCCTCCGTTAGTTTCTCCGGTAATTAGAAAATCGGATTTGGCAATGGCATAGGTCTGATCGTTTAATTCCTGACCAAAGAGGTTAATGCTCATGTCAGGGTTAATACCTAGCATTTTCTTCTTGGCTACCGTTAGCATCCCACCGGTTCCACACGCCGGATCGTACACACTGCGAACAAGACCTTTCCCTTGTAAATCTTCATGATGTTCGGCTAATAAAAGCTCTACCATTAATTCCACTACTTCGCGAGGGGTATAATGTTCTCCGGCAGTTTCGTTACTCATTTCCGAGAACCGACGAAGCAGCTCCTCGAAAATCTGCCCCATTTCATGATTACTTACCAAATCGGGATGGAAATCCACTTCGGTCATCTTATCTACCATTTGGAAAAGCAGATCGTTATCCGAGAGCTTTTTAATGATGGGATCGAGCTTAAAGTTCTCGATAATCTTTCTCACATTCTCTGAGAATCCAATCAAATACGCATTGAAATTTAAATCAATGTTATTGGCGTCTTCAGTTAATCGGACCAGATCAAAATCGGAGGTGTTATAAAAGCCTTTGTCCGAAACATTCATGAGCACCTTTTCCAAACGATCCTCATCAAGCTTCTCTTTCATGTCGTTGTAGGCGTCCTGCACCTTTTTCCGGGTTTCTTCACCAAGTACGCAGTCTAAACGGCGTAATACAACAAATGGTAAGGTGATATCACCGTATTCGTGTGATTTAAAGGTACCCCGTAAAATGTCATCGGCTACCTGCCAGATGAACGATGCTTTTTCCTGGAAGTTGGTGGTCATTGATTAGTTATACTCTTTAATAAAGTTTTTGTACCAAAGTAATAATTCAAGCAAAGCAAAAACAATACTTTTATATGCATAGTGATGAACATTTTCGGGATAGTCATGAGAACCTTCCTGAGTAATATCCACCAACATCTTAGTAACCTTTGCTATATGAGACGGCCAAACGGCCTCATCACGGGCAGGAATTACAATATCCTCCCCTTGCTTCACATCAAATCCTGATAAATAAAACCAGGACCAGCTAATGCTTAGGTTATCGTTGTTATTGTATAAAGCTTCTGGAACTAAATCCTGCTTTTTGTTTTTTGTTAATGCCTGATCATGCATTTCATTAATTAATGCTTCATACATTTTTCGAAGCGGAGTAAATGCATCATCATCATTATATTTAGCCTTATTTTTCAATTTCCGAAGAATTTCAACCAAGTCTTCTTCCTTATCTTCCGGCAACAAGTCTTCTTCAAATAGCTCGAAAATATCTTCGTATTCACTTTTAATTTGATAGTTTTCATTGTCAGATACTTGTTCTTTGAGGTAGTCGAACATTTCTTTATAGCTACTGCCTTTCTTAAACACCTTAATATCCGAAAGCAATGAATCTTTGGTCAGATCTTCTAAATAACCTGTCAAAACACAATATGGGATACGTTTTTCCTCCTTGTAAAGGAGTTTTGTTAGTTCAGCAACTGTTTCCTTTAATGCTGAAATATCCTTTTTCTTTGAGGAGTCTGGTTTAGAATGAAAGAAGCCATCCAGTATAATTGCATCAATATCATTCTTATGCTTTTTGATGTAATCTTTCCCTTCTTGTGCATTACTGATTGCTTTTTTTATGATTACTCGGTTTGATTTTGCAACCAGCTGGAAACTGTCTAATAGCTCATCAACTTCATCATCAAGTAAAAGCACTTTAATTGGTCTACTCATAGTTTACTGCTTTAAACTTTATCTCGAAATGAACTGTATACCCATCGTTTTCGAGTATATTTGAATGGCAATTTATAGTAGCCCCCATTCTATCCAGTTTTCGTTTTATGCTATTTCCACCTTTCCCTTCACCTTTACTTGTTGGCCCTTTATGATTTAGTTTAAATAAATCTTCGCATGAAAAGTCCTCTGGGAAGGGTTCTCCATCGTTACCAACATGAAGTACAACCAATTTTTCATCTCCTTCTAGAACTTCATCTATGATTACTATGAATTCATCTTCAATTTCGTCTTTATAAAACCCATGCTCTTTTGCATTCGAAAGAAAATTATTCATGATATGGAATATATCTTCTCTTGAACCTTCAATCATTGTTTTACTGCCAGATGATTCACCTTTTTTATGTAGTTCCATTCTATTATCATGGGGTCTTGATAAATCATAGAACTCTAAATAAAAACCATTTTGTACCTGTCTCGATACCCATTCAGAGATTATTGATGATAGATTGAGTCGCTCTAATCTTTCATTATTACTTTTTGTAAAGAATTCCACCTCAGATTGTAAGGATTCTTGAATTCTATCTTGATTCCTGGTTAGCATTTGAAGTACATCTTTAACTTTTTCACCTCTCTTTGGCTTGGTTTCAAAGAAGACTGAATCCTCGCAATTAATGATACCCTTCTTAGCAAGTTCTCGAACATAATTTTCAAGTATTTCTACAGATGCTCTTGCATTTGCTAAGACCTTTCCAAAATCATGGGCAAATGAGGAGAATACATCTTTTTCAATATATTCAAAATCTTTACTAAGCCCCTTTATCTCGTCTAGTTTTTCCTTTGCAAATTCAGAGAAGCGTTGTCTTACAATTTCTTTTTGCGTTGCTATTGTTGGTGGAATTCGTAGAAAAATATTCTCAAGTTCAGATACTCGAATGCTTGAATTACTTTGAAATTGTTTAATGACAAAATCAGATCGAAGTTCAAGAAGGATATACTCTAAATCATATTCTTCTGGAATTTGAAATGCTATAACATTATTCTTGATGTAAACTGATTTTCCTTCATACTCAAATAAAGTTGGTTTAATATTGCCACTTATTTTGCCAAGAATGATAGCTGATTGATCAATTCTTCGAAGCCTTTCTTTTTCGTTGAGATTTGGTAATTGATCAACTTTTAATTTGAACTCAGTAATATTTTTTGCCAACTCAGATATCCCAATGTAGGGAACGTCATTAATGACCTCTGTTGAAGTTCTAATCTCTTTCAGAACTTGTTTGAGCGAGATTAAGTCTTCATCTCTATTTCTTGTATTATTTACAGGGTCATTAGAAACATTGAAATAGTATGAAAATGCAAGAGAATACTTGTTCTTTTTAATATCATGAGACGAAACTGACATGATAAATGGATAGAAAGCAAGCTGATCAAACCAATAAGACTGTATATCTTTAAAAAATAGATCGAACTTCTCTGTTTGGCGTGGTGCGATATAAGGAGCAATCTCAGTGCCATTTATCATAATAATCCCATCTGTTTTGTCTCTGGAATCTAGCTCCAAAAGACAATAACTGATTGACGATTTTGGATAGAAAAGACCTTGTGGGAATAGTATTACTGTTTTGAGATATTTTTCATCAACAATCTTTTTTCTAAAATCCTGAAATGCTTTTGAATTACGATAAAGAGTATGAGTTGGCATTAACAGCAATGCACGAGAATTATCTCCGATATTATCTACTGCATTATTAGCATACCACAACTCTAAGTCATGCATTTTCTTTTTTGGTGGCTTCTCCCAATCAAATAATTTACTTATATCCAGCTTTCCAACTGGAGGGAACATAAATTTAAAGTCGGCTTCTATATTTGATAATCCATGAAACTCAGTTCGAAGAAGCTCGATATTCTCTTTACCTGTCAGCAATATTCTTAAATAATACCAAAGGATTAGATCTGGATCGCTAGTTATTATTTTTTTGCTTTCGTCATCATTTCTATCAAAAACAAGTTGCGCATTTTGATCTCCCACATATAACTCAACCGCATGGTTGCTGATTGTTTTATTAATTAACTCTGACAATTGTTTAGGAATTGTTCTTTCCCAGTAGGAGTGTTGTTGTCTTGATTTTGTAAGTTCAATTACTGATGTGAAAAATTCGTCAAATTCTTCAATAGTATAAGCTTCAAGGGAGAAATCATTGAGTTTGAACTTACCGATCTTTTTTTCAAATAATTCTATATCACTACTATTCAGTGATTCAATATCCTTTTTTAAATATGCTTTTAAATCAATATTCTCAAAAGTTGAAGGGTTCTTTTCTCTTATAAAAGAAAAGAAAGGTTCAAATAAGTCATCTGAGGGCCAAAGATTGTCAGATTTACCATCTAAATATTTTGAAATTTTTGTTTCGATTTTTGAAATCGATAGTTCTTTAGAAATTGCGTGATACCTTCTCAGAAATAAATACACAATTCTCCACTCAAGGTCTGAATCATGAAACAAGTCTCCACTTTTGTAGCGAGCATCTTTTAAATAATTAAGGAAGTTTTTTAATTCTCTTTTCACACGTCAATTTTTAATTCGTTTCAAAAATATGAGTAAACTGTGCACTCAATCTGCACAGTTAAAAATCTATGGCTATAAACAAAAATGCAATGCTTCGTTACCGAGTATTAGATCGTTGCTTTCGAAACCCCGGTCGCAATTATTTCATCGATGATCTATTACACGAAGTAAACAAAGAGCTTGAAGAGTATAACGGTCCTGACTCAAAAATAAAACGCCGACAACTCTTTGATGACATTAAGTTTATGAAGAGTGACCAAGGATGGTCAA
This sequence comes from Balneolaceae bacterium, assembly GCA_034669965.1. Lineage (GTDB taxonomy): Bacteria > Bacteroidota > Rhodothermia > Balneolales > Balneolaceae > HXMU1420-13. The sequence continues at coordinate 523,975 of JAXMOK010000001.1, forward strand.
TTCCTCTGAAAACGCTTAAAGATGGTAGAAAAACCTACTATCGGTATGAAGACATTGAATTTTCAATCTCCAATCAGCCTTTAAACAAAAGTGAAAGCTCGCAGATTAGTGCTGCCATAGAAGTTCTCTCCCGCTTTTCAGGTGCCCCACAATTCGAATGGGTTCAAGAATTAATTCCGGTACTTAAAGACCGCTTTGATGTAAAAACCAATTCGAAGGAAATTATATCCATCGAATCAAACATCGATCTAAAAGGAATCGAACATCTTAGTCCGCTTTATGAAGCCATCAATAAGGAACAGGTTCTCAGCATAAGTTATAAGGACTTTAAAACTGACGACAGCTATTCCTTTACTTTCCATCCTTACTATTTAAAACAATACAACAACCGCTGGTTCGTAATTGGATTGAACCCAGATCGCAATACCCCAACTTGGACCGTTGCCTTAGATCGAATTCTATCGATTGAGTATACAACAGATACCTACCAACCAAGTGAAATCGACTGGAATGACTACTTCTATGATATAATTGGCGTTACCCGGCCAGCAGATAAAGAACCAGAAACCATTAAGCTCGTAGTAACTAAAGAGCAGGCCCCTTATATCGAAACCAAACCTCTCCATCCTTCTCAAAAATCATATTGGGAAATCGATAAGCTAATCGTCGAAATTGAAGTCATTCCTAATTATGAGCTGGAGACATTGATATTAAGTTTTGGGGAGAAGGTGAGGGTGCTTTCGCCAAAAAAACTTTCGGATATCATTTCAAAAAGAGTTTCTCTTGCATCGCATAATTATCTATAAATTGCACCTAGAATTATATTCTTAGGCAAACATTTTAGACATCATTTAATAAGAACCATTCGTTTAGACTGAATAAAATTACCGGATTCTAGTCTATTAAGACTATAAATCTTCTTCACTTTAATTGATTAGTTCATCTACGGGTACAATATTCTTATCAATTTATTGTTTTATTGCACAATTTTAGCGGTCATATCCTAGTACTTTAGTTCAGTCATTGTTTAGCTAGCTAGATATTGCTTTATAGAAATAAACTGATCTTTTATTTGTTTCCCATATAAGGTATTTATTTCAATACCAAAAATTAGTACACCAGCCATTAATAAAGTCACGAGCGATTCTTGTGTTGCTACTGGAGTATATATGCAAATTCCAACCGCAATTATGTCCACAAAAATTGATGTCCAAATTGCTGTTTTTTTATCCTTAATAGTTTTTTTTAGTTTTTCATCTTGCTTTGTCGAAAGATCTGAAACATCATTTGCTTTAACCTCATTTAAATAGTCAATAGTCACCTCGTCTTCATCGAATCCAAAAACTATAAATAGTCCAAATAGCGCAAATATTAGACTATAAAAATAAAGAAAACTATTAAATACACTTGCGGATAATGGAAGTAATGTTTTAATAAAAAACCCAATCAACGTAACTGCTAACAACAACCAGAATGCAAATATTCGATGCGGATTCTTTATAGGATAATCAACTTGTCGTTCTAAAAATAGGATACGAAAAAAGTGTCTCATCATTAGAATAGCAATAAAAAACAAGTACCATGATCTATATAATTTATTATCATATACATGGCCTCCGTACCAATACCCAATAGTTAAATCGTCAATACCTTGAGATATACCAAACCATAAATATGATAATAGAATCCCAATAAGACCACCTATTAAGGTAGCACCAATACCCAAGCCTTTATTCATCTGAATTTTGATATAGTTCTACATCATCTATTCTACTTTTAGTCAGTAATAACAATCCTGGTAAAATTGGTAATAGTAACCAATAACCCTCATTATATTCAGGTACTATGTAACCAAGTGTAAGAGCTGATAATATTCCTAAAATTAATGCAATGGTCACCGTTCGTGTAGTACCATATCCCAAGAATGAAAGGAAAATAGGCAAACCTTGAGCAGACAATAGCGCAATAACACCTTGAAAATCATCAGTGATGTTATCTTTTCGAAATATTGCAAATATACATCCTATACATATGAAACAAACTGCAATTAATCTAGATGAAGTTGTAAATGTTATTTTTTTTTCAGTTAAACCTAACTCTGACATTATTGTAGAAGAAACAACCATACCAGCTGTATCAGCAGTTGATAACCACGCACTTAGTAAACCAAGTGAAAATATCGACATAATAATAGCTGGCCAACTAGTTGATACAATTTTTAAATACTCTTCTATAGGTTCTTTTGTTCCATTGTTAACATCCGAAAGTACGGAAGGCCCTAATGTTCCATGAATATCTATTGCCCATAAACCAAGCGGTATAATGAACAATAACATGGCAATTGCTGCATATTTAAGACTCTCTTCAGCACTTTTTTCATCTTTAGATAATGATACCCTTTGCCAAATATCAGGTCCAGCAAAAGCTGCTGCAATTGTTGCTATAAGTACTGTAATTAGAGTAGGATCTAAATAAATTGACTTAAAAGACTTAATTGACGTACTAGTTAAATAACTAAAAGAATCTGATAAATGTTCAGCTGGATTTATGAATATGGTAAATATTACAACTGTTAGTAGGCCAATCCACATTAACAATCCCTGCCAAAGATCGGTATGCAATAAAGCTTTTAAACCACCGAACGCCAAATATGCAGCTGAAGTAACTGAAATAAGAATTACAGCTTGCCAATATTCAAGATCTGTTGAAGCTTCGATTAGAACCCCACCTAACGCAAATTGCGACCACATTATCACTAGAAAAGCAATAGTGGTAATTACTGATGAAATACTTGCCGGAATTTTCCCAAATTTGGATTTAAAATAATCAGGTGTAGATGATATTCGAAAACCATCTATCGTTACAAATCGGTTAATGCTTTGCCTAATATTCGGGACATATTTCTTTAACCAAAAAAAACTAATTGCAAGTCCAAGTAAAAATGTTGGTGCAATAAATCCAAAAGCTAAAAATAAAATGATTACATAAATATATTCACCACTTCCAACAACAGTAAATATACTAGCAGCAACTTCTTTTATTGAAGAGGATGTATCGTCTATAAATGATCTTCTCCAACCAATAAATACAAAAAAGGAAGCAAGAACTAATAAACCAAATGAGGAAGCAGACATAGTAAACTTATAATATTCCTAACTTATGAAAATGAATTAAAAGAATTTATTCTAAAAAAACCACTTACAATTAATAGAATAATTCATAATTACCCTGCGCATAAATATCAATCATTACCAATTCTTTATTGTCCGTTAAAAAGAAAAGTAACTTTAGAAAAATGTGATTAACAATAAAAATGTTTTTAAAAAGTCAAAAACACATTCAGATTTAAAAAATGTTTTAAATTATTTAATAGCATTTGAGTCATAGCCCGGGTACAAAAACCATGTTAAGTGACTGATTTTTATATGTGATTTTTTTAATTGGTTTAACAATGGCACCAATTATCTCAGATTTTAGGTCGTATTACTCAACCTTTTCAGATCATGTTTAAAAGACTCATACTGTTTTAATATGCTAGCAAACTCCTGAAAAACTACATCGAATGAGGTTTGCAGATACTCCAACTCTGCTAAATTTGCTTTGAGCCTTAAGTTTATTTGTTCTTGCAAAGAACTTATTAGAAGCGGTAAACCTCAATTTATTTTCTTCACGGAAATAAAGCCTATTTCAAAAAATCAATTTGATGAAAAATTTAGGAACTCAATTGAAGGAATGAGTGAATTTTATCATAATTGGTGGACTAGTGCTACAGCAAATACAAAAGCTTTATCATTTGAATATGCATTCAGCTTGGCTAATACATTCAGATTACTTCAACAGGAAGAAAGCATTAAAAGTGAGCATATTATTTTAAAGTAATCTACTGTCAATTAAGTTATTCTCGTTCACTAATGAACTAAGAAAGTGGTACAACAGGTGGTTATGATATAAATATTCATCAATTGATTATACAGCTAGCTACGAATTTTACCAAGCATTAAAGTCATCAATTTCAACAACTAATTAGCTATTAATTCAATTGATTCATTACATTTCACGAAGATACAAACTACAATGTGTTTTTTTAATAGTTTGATTTTAATCTTAGATTGATTCAATATTTTTCTACTGTATTTGTTTAATTAATCTCCCTTCTTTATCGAAGTATTGTATTTCTAGCGCACCTAGTGGATAAAAGAGATATGGTGTATCATGTTCGAAATATATTCTACCCCCACAGTTAGGATGAATCATTGTTGTGCGAAATGGGGCTTTGATCAAGAGTCTATCTCTGGGAATATTTACAGGTTCAATGTTCATGAATTGATTAGAACCACAGCTAAGACACCTTGCTTCATTTCTGCTAAATAGTTCATTTGTTATATTTTCATTCTCAGCAGCTACAAACTTGTTACACTCATTACATAAGGCTAAAAGTGGCCGAAAATTCACTTTTGTTTTATCGTCAAGTATGTAGTAAAAAGGCCCCCATACCGGTCGATTACTACCACTTACTCCACATTTCGAACATACATAGGATTCTAATTTTACCATAGATATAACCATTAATGTTTAAGCAGCCCAACTGTAAAGTTCTTTACTAGCCCGGGTATAAGCGGTGTATAACCATTTAGCCCGATCAGTTAAAAGCAGCTGTAAATACGGATGAACTATAACTTTATCCCATTCCCCACCTTGAGCTTTATGACAAGTCAAAGCATACCCATAGCGTAGCTTCAAAGCACTCAGATACGGATCATCTAATTCATTCTTACTATCTCTGAAGACTGGATTAGATTCCATTACGGCATGATACAAATTCTTCTCCTGCTCCATAGTTAAAGCACCTCTCTCCGACTGTAAAACTTCCCAACAGAATTTTTGAGTAATTATTCTTGCTTGAGCACCCTCTCCAAATTGAATGGTACAGTCTGAAAAATGTAAGCCACCAAAGTTGTGTGGAATTGTATCAACTTCTTTAACTATTCCCATATCTCCATTAAATAGAATCCCATCATCGGCCCAACAGTTTCTCTGTAACATCACAACATCATCCTGCTGAAGAATATGAGCATACGGTCCGAATTTCTTTCTACGTATATGAGCATTCCACCAGTTTACATCTTTATTTAGATGACATATAATCATCACCTTTTGCAGGTCATCTGTTGTAAAGTGTTCAGCAAATTCATTGGAAGCCTGCATCCAATTTGAAAATCTTTCTGGATATGTGGCGTACATCGTATTTCCGAGCTTAATTTGATCACGAATTGCACCAGTTAGTGATAGGATAGAATTTCCTTCCTGCTGTCTCATAATGGTAGTAAGTTCTAAGGTGTGCACCTTTACTTTAAATTTTTGTTCTAGATAAGATGATTCAAGTGCTGGACTGATTGATGGCACATTACTGGGAACAACGGGTGGTAGTTGATATGGATCACCTACAAACAGGATTTTATTTTCCGGGTGCTGCAATTTCACATAGCGGTACAAATCACTGAGCAGCGCATCCTCTGTTCGGAACTGACCCTGCTTAATATGAAAGTCAGAGATCATAGATGACTCATCAACGATGAAGATACACTTACCCTCCCGTTCTTGTGTATGCAAACTACATTCAATAATACCATCTTCTGTCTTTTGGGTGCTATAAATCATAGAGTGAATAGTAGACACTTCATACTTCTGTAATTTACTAAATAACACTTTGGCAGCCCTCCCGGTAGGTGCAGCAAACCGACAGTTTTTTCCTTCGTTTTCAATAATGGAAGCAAAAGTTTTCATAATGCTGGTTTTACCTGTTCCAGCTGCACCTTTAAGGATCATTATCTGCCGACTGTCTGAATCGCTAATAAAGGTGGACAATTCACGTAAGACTGCCTGCTGTTCAGTAGTCGGGGTAAAGGGTTTATATGTAGTATTTGTTGTCATCATTAGAGTAGCATATTTGCTTACTCCAATGATAAATGAAGGGTATGCAGAGGATGTGCGTACTAATATTTAGTCTCAGGCAATCTTAACGCGTTTATAAAGTCTAGTACACTGCTGTAGTAATATTTAAACTTTGATTGAAAAACTCTTGAATCGCCCGAAGCATACAATTCTTCAAGTAATTTAAAATTATCGGGTAGAACTCCATGGAGAAAATTATTTCTATAGGAGAATAGAGTATTAATCCCTTTAGATATTTCAAGATCTATTTCCTTGTTCAGATAATAGTAGAGATTATAAAATTTTTGTTTTTCGCTTAGATGTTTATACGATTGTGTTTGTTTAAATCCTTTATCAGTGATGTTAAACTTAAAAGTTGGCTTACCATTTCTAAACTTATATGTCCCCTTTTGGTGATGTTCTAGGTAATAATCAGTGATCTTTTCTAAAATATTATACAGATATACTAAGGACAGGCTAAATCGATCAACAATAGTTTTATTTTTGGCGGTATCAATTGCTAGCTCGCTGTAGAAATTGAGTTGTTCAATCAAAAAGTCGTATTCATCTTGATCTTTATTAATTCGTTTGAATCTTATGTTTTTTCTGAGGTTTTTAAGGCTACGAATAAATGGCTTTAGGAAACGAGCCTCTTTCGCGGCATCAGAAATACTGTCAACTAATTCGTCTATTTTATCTATTGACCGACTATTTTTCTCGATAAAATAATCAGCGCCTGAGGTAATCGTAGCCTGGTAGGAGGAAGCTTTATTTGATGCAGTAGTTATTATAACCTGTGTACCTGGATTCATTGACTTTATAGTCTTTATGAGTTTATACCCCGTTATTTCTTCGATATTCGATTCGTGGGTATCATTTTCAGTTAGGCGCAGGTCCAACAGTATAATATCTGGATCTATTTTGGCGTAAATCTTTTTGAAATCTGATATTATGCTTTCAAAAGTTTTAAATTCGGAGGCGAGTGAGTTAAACGTTATACCTTTAGACTCAGAAAACAAGGTTTTATAAAGTGTATCCCAGCCTTTCTCAAATTCATCTTCAATCAATAATACTTTAGCTTTCGACGATATGTTTGGCAATTTAAAACTATCGTCAGAAGAAATAGATCGAGTCATTTCCTGCAATCTGTACTTGAAATATATGTTGTGATCAATCGTACTTGATGGTAATTCGATTCCTAATGCTTTTGACCAAGTCTTTATTGCTAATTTATTCTCAAAAGAATGTCGAGTTCCATAATTCGCCGGTGGAGATATGTGAATTTTTTCTAAGTAACTATTGAAATCCCTTAATCCAGGTAACGCTTTCTTTTCAAAATTTGTCAAAATAGTCTGAACTTTTAACAAGTCCTCAGATACATAATAAATACCAGGGGTAGATAATATGTGGTATAAATCAGCAATTTTTATCAGCTCTCCTATGCTTTCTTCCCCCACAAAAACAATTGGCAAATCACAGATTGATGGAAACTCCCTAGATAACCGGATGTGATGAGCAAGGCGAAGTCCCCAAAAAGAAAGGTATTCATGGTCGAGTGCATACTTAATAAATATTACATTTGGTTTAAGCGGGTTCAACTCATCTCGAATGAGTTCGGACATATAGATATCTACATCTTCATTTTTTGGAATCTTGAAATAAATATCGGAACGGGCGAACTGATCAAGTTCAAGAAGGGATGTATTGTCCGAATGTATTAAGCAGCTATTCATAGTTGATAAATTTCACTTCTTATGGCAGCAGTTAACTTTGTAAGGGTATCCTGTAACGCATTACTCGCATTTTGCTCAACGCCCTGCTTATACCAAACAAGGTTGATCTGAAATGTTTCTTCCATTTCGAACAGAATGTCAGGTATTTCTAAATTTGAATATCTAGCCTCAAAATTATTTGCAGATCTATACCTTTGAAGATAGACTGCAATATTATTCCTCGCTTCCATTAATGCACTTAGTTTCCATTTCTTTCCATATTGTAAAATGGCAAGATTTGATTCATTCGTACTATGAAATTCTTTTAAATATAATTCTAGGTTCTTACTGTAAAAATCATTGACATGTATTCTCAATAATGGATATGGATTTAATGAAACATGAGAAGCAGTATTTCCCCCTGTGAAGAGTATTAGTGTCTTTTGACTGGATTCGCAATAATTTTCAATGATTTTTAACTCATCAAGACTCCAAGCCGATTGATGAACCATCAGGACATCCAAACCATTAAATAATTGGAGATCTTTCTCATTAACTTGCTGTTTTATGTTCAAGAAGTTGGCTTCATGAGTAGTATCTAGAATATCAAACTGGGATAGATCTAGGTTTCTCATTTTTAGAAAATGGTTCATTCGATCTAATCTATCTTCTATCAATAGGACTTTGCTCATCAATTTGAAGGTTTATAAAAGGTTAGAACATGAGTGAAACCATTACAATCAGTAATGGGCTCCTTAAAATCTGTGGTTTCATCAGAAACTAAGTAATTCAAACGATAGGCCCCCTCTTTAAATCGTGTTTCAATAGTCCAATCACACAGGTTATGTAATTTATTTCTAATGTTTTCAAAATCACCACTCAATATTGTCAGCTTATTTGTTGAGTTAACAGACATTTGATCGTTAAATGAACCATTGTGAATAATCATTAACTTATAGAAGTTATCACTCTCAGCAAGCTCAACTTTAATATTTCCAACACCTTTTCTCAATCGCTCATTGATAGGCTTAAACATTATTCTGAACGCATATTCTAACCACTGCACATCAGTATAAAATGTGACTGATTCTAGATCATTAATTAATTCATCACTAAGTCCAAGTTTAATAAAGGCGGGGCTCCTTGCAATTGGAGTTTTGTCTACATTATTATTTCGAAAAGCTTTTAAAAATAGTGTCGCTAAGGATGCAGGTCTTTCCCTTCTAACTTCAATCTGATATTTGAATCGAGTAATAACATGCTCAAAGGTGTTAAGCCTTATTCCTTTTCTAGGTTCTCGAAACTCTCTTGGGATTCTAAAATCTTGTGGATTTTTTGTTGGATTTTTCTTGCACCAATTCGCTAGCTCTGGACTAGACCACCCTATTTTAATGCGATCAGGCCCCCACCCTTTATTAGCTACTTTATCATATAGTATAAATGCAGAACACTTGTGAAATAAATTTTGGTTTAAAGCTTTTAATTCTTTTGATAGCTTTAAGAATTCTTGTTTTAGATACTTCATGAATTCGTCATAGGATTCATAGTCTGCGCCCACAAACCACTCATGCACACTATGCTTCAAAGCACTTGACCTTTCATCACCACCTCTAGAGAACAGTGACAATAAATTCACCAGTTTTTGGGGTTCATGGACTACCTTATGTGGTAGTGAAGCTTTTTCATGAGTGGTTGTGTTTTTTTTAGACGATGTTTCTTTGTTGCCGCTATGCATATCTGAGGATCCTAATTTTGAAATTGCTTCTTTAATGGATTCAATTTCATTTCGAAGCACAATCTCAGAGGTTTCAATAGCATGAATTTCATTGGTAGCTAAGCGTAATAAACGTTCATGTTCACTCTTTTCAAACCGGCCCGAATCCAGTAATGACAGAATGAACTCTGTTTTATTTGCAGGAGGTTTCATCAGACGCTACCTTCATTTAATATTTTACTTAGGATTCCCTTTTTCGGCATGTCTTGCATTGTCGGGTAACAGCTTGTATAATATTCCATAGCTCGTTCGATGCCGCTTTCTTCCCATAGTTCCAATATTATTTTAGGGTCAAAATTCACCGCATCACCCATTAATACATCATACCTATATTTCAATTTTTTATAGGTTGAATTATTGGAACCTTTTATCATTTTTAGGTATTCCAATTTTCCTGCAATGACCCTCTGAATACTCGGGAGATTCTTCACATGTCCCTTATCACTCATGTAACTATTCCTGATCAGTTCTGTGGCTTTATCTTCCCCATAAGTCTCCCATAAATAAATCCAATGACGTAATTGCTTAAGATATCTACGTGTTACATTCACCTTTGTATTCACAATTAATCCGGTCACTTCTTGTCGATATCCGCGCTTTTGAACCCTCGTTTTAGTGGGGTTCACATAGAAGTTTTCTTCTTCAACGATACCTTCGATTTTTTTGCGAAATAGACTGTTCTTCTGGTATAAATTATGCATCGAAGAAAAAGTAATATCGTCGGCGTACCGGGTATAGATAGCCCCATAAGCATCGGCTAACGAAGACAGTTTTTTGTCTAGTCTCTGAGCAATGATGTTGGTAATAACAGGAGAAGTTGCTGCCCCTTGGGGAAGTACATCGCGCTGAACCTGATGCCATTCACCTTCAATGATTCGTTCCACGGTCATGGTCTCAAAACAAATGGCTGAAATGCGATTTGCAAGCTCCAAACGCCCGTGTTTTTCATTCAAGTTGAAGGGAGGGTATTGCAATCGTTTCCAAAATCGAGGCTTATCAATAGACGGGAAAAAGTCTTTCATGTCCATATTGAAGACATAGTTTTTGTTAGTATGGACTTTGGCATTATCCACAATGGACTTTCCAAACACAAACCCGGTTGCAGCGCGGTGTTCTTCAAATAGACACTGAAGTAGAAGGCTAATCGGTTTCTGTAGGGCTTTAAGTCCACTATTTGGAGCATGTATTGTACGACTACCCCCATTCTTTTTGGGGACCTCAAATGAAGCGTATCGATGCTTCGCAATTCTAGGATTAGAATAATAGGTAAATGATTTTAACCGGATAGGATGCGACTTACTTCCCCATACCTTTGTATTTATAAAGTCTAATAACTCAACAAACTCCTGATTGGATTGTACGTGGTCAAACCGATTGGTGATCTCTTTGATATGTGGTTGTAGTAGTTGCATCATTATATCTTAACCTTTGAAAATACCTACTTACATTCTTTATGTATGGACTCAATGAGAGTAAACATAGATAACCCTATACTATCAAATAGATTACTGTAACATCAACTTCACCGGCAAATGGATGACCAAGTGTAGAATAATCAACAGAATAAACCATTTAACGTTCATCCAGAGTCACGTTGCAACATGGCACTCAGGAAGACACGCCGAATGCAGCGTGCAGTTTCAATGTTTGGCAGGTATTTTCAAAGATCGTGTTCCTTTTTTTGTTTCACCCTAGTATAGCACTATCTTATGCAAACTAACTGCATAGAGAATTATGGCAATCATTAAAAATGCAATGCTACGGTATCGGGTATTGGATCGTTGTTTTAGAAACACTGGTAGAAATTACACCCTTAATACCTTATTGGTTGAAGTAAATAAAGAACTTAGAGAGTATAATGGTCCTGAGTCAGAAATAAAACGTCGGCAATTAGAATATGATATTCAGTTTATGGAGAGTGATCAAGGATGGTCGGTTCCATTAATTAGGTCAAGGGATGGTAATAAAATGTACCTGAGGTATGACAACCCTACTTTTTCGATTTCCAATGAACCGTTAAACCAGCAGGAAGTCCATATTATGGCCTCTGCCATGGAAGTACTTTCCAGATTTTCCGGTGCACCACAATTTGAGGAAATTCAAGAAATTCTTCCCATGCTGCGTGATCGGTTTGGACTTAAAAACTCCGACTCAAAAGAGGTAATTCAAGTAGAGTCCAACATTGATTTAAAAGGTTTGGAGCATTTGAATACCATCTATGAAGCCATTCTTAAACATCAGGTACTTAATGTCACCTACCAAGACTTTATAAGTAAGGAACCCTATATCCTTACTTTTCACCCTTACTTCCTAAAGCAGTTCAATAATCGCTGGTTTGCCTTAGGGCGCCATTCCATAAACCAGGTTGATACCTGGAATCTGGCTCTGGATCGAATCGTAGAAATTGAACTCACTTCAGAAGCCTATCACCCAACCGATATCGATTGGAATGAGTATTTTTATGATATAATTGGGGTTACTATCTATGAGGATAAACCACTGGAACGCATTGTCCTTTCTTTTGATGAATCAACTGCGCCATATGTAGAAACGAAGCCTTTACATGCCACCCAAAAGCTGCTCGAAAAGGGCGAAGAACTCCTTATTGAAATTCACGTGCGCCCCAATCATGAGCTCAAAGCACTATTACTAAGCTTCGGAGCAGGTGTAACAGTTATTAAGCCAAAATGGTTAGCAAATGAGCTAAACACTATAGTGAAAAGTATGATGCAAAAATATAGCTTGTAAAACGCTATTTGTCTTTTGATTAAATAGATTTGTCAAATCTTAATATTCAAACTAATTCCCAAATTGTGCCAACCAATTAAAATTGTTTAAAGTGAAAACAATTCATCGAGTAACAATTAAAGTGGTACAATAGGTGGTACAGTGTTATTAAATAATGCCCTTAATAGCACTTAATGCTAAAATATTAACACACTCATAATCGATTGGTCGGGGGTTCAAGTCCCTCTGGGCCCACAGTGTTGAATATTCAATAAACAACAAGCAATATTCAATGAACATTTTAAACCCGCATTTATCACTTTAGATAGATGTGGGTTTTTTGTTTTAGGTATACTTTGTTCTGATTCTCCGCTGATCCTTAGCTTCACTCAGTATTACTATCATTCATTCAATCATTCCAGCTTCAAACAAATTAAAATAGACTCCCTCTCCAATCGTAGGAGAGCGAACATGGATAAGGTCTAACACAGTTACATAGTTTTACGAGTGTTCACTTTTGTGTTTATTCATTATACTGAGTTCGGCTACATTTAAAATTTAAAGCTATGAAAGAGATAATTATTAAGGTCCCGGATCAAAAAGTAGATTTCGTTCTTGAACTTATTGAGCAATTGGGATTGGAAAGTTCTACTGAGACTTCTGAGATTCCCGAAGAACACAAAGCAATTGTTAGAGAACGGATAAGACTATATAAAGAAAATCCAAAGCGGCTATTGGATTGGGAAGAAGTTAAGGACTCTTTCACACTTGATTAATGGCATTTACAATCAAAATTGAACCCGAGGCAAAGTTTGACATTCAAGAGGGCATTGATTGGTATAATGAAAAAGAAGCAGGACTAGGGAGATCATTTCACAGTGCGGTAAAAGCTCATCTAAAGAAATTAACTGCCGATCCCGATTTTCAAGTACGTTACGATGATACACGCTGCTTACTATTGAAAAAGTTTCCTTATATGATTCATTTTACGATCGAAGAAAAAAACATGAGAGTAATCATCCATGCTGTTTTCAATACAGCAAGAGATCCCAAGATCTGGAAAGACCGAAAGTAGGTGAATTCAAATCTGTTTTCTGACCTAGTTTGTTAATTTTCCACTATATCATAGCACTGCTGATCTATCGCTTTCACTCGGTATTGTAGTTGGCATGCAATAGTTCTATCTGGCTCGAATCTCAGTTAAAAAAGCCTCCCACTCCTATTGTAGGAGAGGGAAAAAGGGTGAGGTCAAGAAAAAAGGAACAAAGTTTCTAAGTGACAGAGTTACAAAGTGCTGTTGAGCTTATATCAACAGATATGATCGAATAATAACTCATTTAGGACTGTCTTTCCGCAGTGAAGGACCCTCACAATTCATTCTAACCTACTACTAGTTTATGAAGGCTCATCACTTCGTTCTGAGTGACTTTATATAAAAGCTGCTTAATCCCAAAATCAGCCGAATCATTGATTCTATTTTGATTGCGGCACTAAACTCCTATCATTCGTTTTAGAATAAAAATCCCATTATAATGTGATTTTTGTGGTTTTTGTTTTACAATTAGCAATTATCATATCATTTAGCACATTATAAAGTGATTTAAAGTATATTATTATCCAATATTAAATTTCATCCATAAATTATCACAGTATAATGGTTGTTCAGAACATTGGTTCTCAGCTAAAAGAGCGAAGAAAGACCTTGGGCATTACTCAATCCGACTTAGCCGAAATGGCCGGGGTAAGTAAAAATACCTTGTACAAAATTGAGACCGGACAGACAAACCCAACATTAAAAATGTTAGGAAAAATAGCTGAGATTCTTGGTATGGAACTCAAATTGGAAGTAAAGAAACCATTGTGAAATAAATGAGAGCGGCAACTGTATATAGAAATAACGAATTAGTTGGCACACTTTTTCAGCACAACATCGGCTCATATGAGTTTAGCTATGACGAAGCCTGGTTTAATAACTCAGAAAAACCAGCGGTTAGTCTAACACTACCAAAGACAAAGCAAACGTACACTTCAAATCACCTTTTCCCTTTTTTCTTCAACATGCTCTCAGAAGGTGTGAATCGCACATTGCAGGCACGACAACTTAAAATTGATGAGACCGACTATTTTGGCCTATTAATTGAAATCGCACAATTTGACACCATTGGTGCCATCACCTTGAAACCAATTCTGGAATCACGATCATGAGTATGCCTGAAATTCATCATTGTCCAGGTACATTATCGGAAGGCTTTAGCACCTATAGTCCGACTTGCTTAAAACGTGTTTTCCAAGGCAGGAAAGTACACCATGTGTTGCCCTATAACGCTCCATCGGTAGGTGATGTGGATGCCGGGTTATTCATTGAAAACAGAAAACGATTATCCATTTCAGGAGTTCAGGAAAAAGTCTCGTTGTTGATGGAAAAGAATAAACTTCGATTAACGCGACATAATGAACAGGGCTCCTACATTTTAAAACCAATTCCCAGAGATTTAAAACATGTGGATCAGGTTCCTGCAAATGAGCATCTAACTATGCAAATTGCTCGGCAAGTTTATGGTATTGAAACCGCTGAAAATGCCCTGATATTCTTTCAAAATGGGGATTCTGCCTATATCACTAAGCGATTTGATGTGAACGAGAAAGGTATAAAACTTGGGAAAGAGGATTTTGCAACACTTGCAGGGCTCACCGCTGAAACGAACGGTAGTAATTTTAAATACGACTATAGCTATGAACAAATTGGAAAGCTGATCCAAAAATTTGTGCCTGCCTTCCATATCGAAATGGAAAAATATTTTGCTTTGGTTCTATTTAATTATCTGTTTGGTAATGGGGATGCGCACTTAAAGAACTTTAGTTTGCTAGAAACGGATCAAGGAGATTACAAACTGAGTCCGGCTTATGATTTGATAAATACAAAATTGCATGTTGATGACACCGACATGGCCTTAAAAGACGGGTTATTTATAGACTTTGATGGAACCGAGAGTTTCGAAGTAAATGGTTTTTACGCATTTGATGATTTTTATGAATTTGGTGCTCGGCTTGGACTCATCGAATCGCGCTTGAAGAAAATATTGGCGGTATTTATGCATGACCAAACCAAAGTACATGCATTAATTGCTAGAAGTTTTCTTAGCCCACGAATGAAACAAGCTTACACTGCATTATATGCAGATAAGCTTAAGGCATTGAATTATTCTTTTGCTAAAAAAATATAAACTAACTTGGTATATCATTCAGGACCGCCTTTCCGTAGTGAAGAACCCTTCCAATTCTTTCTAATCCATTACTAATTTGAAAAGACTCATCACTTCGTTCTGAGTGACTTTACAGTGGCCTATCTGAAGAATTGAAATATTAAAATCAGAGATAATGACATTAAATACTAACAGTAATGGATATTGGTAAGCACTAACTGAAACCAACCAGAATATTTGGTTTTAGCACACCCCTACCCAATCACATTTACCATCTCGAAAATAGGTAGGTAAAGAGCTACGATAATTACTCCGATGATGAGACCGATAAAAACGATGAGAACCGGTTCGATAACAGAAGTCAATCCTTCAACCATCATGTCTAGCTCCTCTTCGAAAAGGACTGCTACTTGCTTTAGCATTTCGCCAAGGCTGGCCGTCTCTTCTCCAACACTAATCATTTGAGTAACCATTAACGGAAAGATGGTAGACTTTGATAATGACTTATTGATGCTTCTTCCTTTTTTGATAGAGCTGAGCAATTTACTCACCTCTTGTTGAAGCACCACATTCTGCGAGGAATCTTTTAATACTTTTAGGGAATCTGTGAGGGTAACACCGCTTGAAAGCAAGGTCGATAAGGTATCTGAAAACTGACTGATAAGCCCTTTTCTATACATTTCACCAAAATATGGGATCTTTAATTTTGCTCGATCTATGAACGCCTTGCCATTGTCTGTCTTGGCGTAATTTCGGATAAAAAAACCGATCGCTATCACTCCACCTAGAATCCATAGGAGATAATTGGTTAGGAAGTCACTAACAGTTAGAATGAGTAAGGTAGGTGCCGGGAGCTCCGCTTCAAAATCTCGGTACATATCCACAAAGGTTGGCACCACAAATACCAATAGAAAACTTACTGCAGCTACCGCTACTGTGATGATGATAGCCGGATACACTAAGGCCATTCGAATTGATTGCTTTAACTTGTATGCCTTTTCCTGATACTTCGACATCCGCAACAACACATCTTCTAAATTCCCCGATAGTTCACCCACTTTCGTAAGCTGAATGAAGACAGTATCAAATACTTTGGGATGTTTCGCTATCGCCTGAGACAAACTCTTCCCTCTCTTCACATTTGATCGGATATCTTTGAGGATTTCCAAAAAACGAGCATGGGTAGTTTGTTGGATTGCGGTATCCAGGCACTTCAATAAAGTAAGTCGGGCCTTGAGCATCACCGCTAAATTCCGAGTAAACTCAATGACTAGTTTTTGTGGAATAGACGGCAGAAACGGGATTTCAATATCCCTTGCACCGGTTGATTTACCCTTTTTCTTTTCAAGCTTTTGTATGGTTGGAGGTAATCCCATTAATCTCTGCTTACCGCCTCCCATAATTTTGGTTGTCGATTGGCTACAACTACAGAATGTGTATTCGATGCATCATCAATTACATGTTGAAACCCAAACCGACTCATTTCTTCACTAATATTAATCTCTTTGAAGTACAAACTATCCCCCTGATCGGAAAGCTGAACTCTATTGCGTATCAAGTTATGATTCAAATTTGAATATTGAATGGATCGATTGCCCGGGTGATTGAATACCAGACTCGTATCTGTTCCTTGAATTTGATTCGAATGTAAAGCATCCCTATACAAACGCTCTGTAACAATATGTGACTCATTGATCGAGTTTACCGATTCCCTCCAGTTATTCATTTGTCGCGCGGTGAATATAAACACACTTCCAACGATGGCTGAAATGATGGTGAGTAGTGTAAGTGCAACCAGTATCTCCACTACCGTATATCCGTCTTCGTTATCAATTATTTGTTGTACCAAATGCGGGCCGTCTCCAGTGTTATAATTGGTGAATTTGTTGTATCTCTTTTAAACACATCCACAGTAACATAATATAGTTCTTCTTGATTTGTAACCGTTCGTTTTACTATCCATTTCCCTTCAGAACGGACCAAACTTGAATCGTTCTTGATGGCAATAATGCTTTCCATCTCGTTTCGAGCCAGTTGAAAACTCTCCTCTTTATCCTTAACCAGCCAATTGCTTCCAATGTAGGTAAGAAACATAGTTGAAGGCACAAGTACCGCCAATAGAATGGCCATTGCTACCAACGTTTCTACCAATGACGCCCCTTCTTCTTCTTTCCACCACTTCATTCGATGATCCTCCAGTCAACTACTCCAATTTCTATTTGTTGGCGTGATAAACTTGGTATAATAAATCCCTCAGGTCGCTTAGCAAGATCAAATTCTCCTTCTCTAATCCAGTTTTTATAGGTAGTTGGTGATTCATAAAATTCAAACTGTTGCGTAATAATCGTACCATATATTTTTCCTTTAACTTCTGATATACCAGTATTGAAATAAGCCCCACGAATCAGCGCATTGCTTTCAATTACATTTTTGAAGACAGAATTTCCGGATGAACTTGACGATTGGTGTTGGGTATATACCAAGCCATCAACTATTGATGTGCCTTCAATCAAAATAGGGGCAAGTTCCTCGAAATCAGGTGGGTTAAAATAGCTTACAATTGCACTTGGATAGTGCAAATAGGCCTCACCTGATACACTAATTGATCCTGTTGAAATTAGTTGTGCCTGTAATTCTGCTTTTTTAGCCACCACAATGTTTGAGCCAGCTAAAAATACCAAGTGATCCCCATCTACATTCGCTTCAATAAACAATGTATCTTTTACTATGACGTTGGTGAAATTTGGCAATCTTAGAGGCTCTAAAATGGAAAGATTTCCATCAATAAAAACATTAGAAATACCCTCCGCTAAAAACTCCAGCTCACCAGATTCAGTATTATCTTCGAAATAACGAGTATGATCTCCCAATTCGATCTCCGAATAATCACTTTCAATCAAGATTGATAAACTATCTAGAATTGATTGTATCGACTCTAAGTCGAATGTTTCGGAAGGTCTTACAGCATTTCCGGTAATACTTCCGGTGAATGGAACCCCTTTAAAATTGTCTGTTCTATATTCTTTTGACCCGAGTTGGAGATCGCCATTCACGATCGGGCTTCCGGTGAATGTTAATGCCGAAGTAGTGTCGGTTAAAATGATAGAATAATTGAGCCAATTATCGGCGTTATTGCCAATTAAAGCTTGAATTTCTACCCCTAATACCTTTGCAGTCACTAATGTATATAAACCGTGATCTTTCTCAATTATGTCGGACCAATCAGAATTTGAATAACTCGCTTCTGTATTATTATTCTTGCCTTTCCAATACAGGTATTCACTTAACCGTTGTTCAGCTTTATAGACTGCCTCTGTATGCTGAATGTCTTTGTGTATAAATCTACTTTGAAGTAGCATTGCAGATAAAATGGCCCCAATGGATACCAGTAATATTGTCACAATTACTAATACAGAGGCCAGCACTGAGCCTTCTTCAGCAACAAAAAATTCTTTAACCGATAATCGATTCATTTCGGCATTATACAAATCATTCGCTCTGATTATAAGCCTCAATTGCTTTTTCGGTGAGGTTTTGTTTTGCGAAATGCGGAATCCAGGAACTAAGACCTATTACTCCAACTCCAATGATTGCCCCGGTAAAATCCGGTTCTACTTTATCCGCTTGAGAAGTAACGCTGGTAGCGGCCAAAGCTACCCCGCCGATAATACCAATAACCTGTAACGCGGTTAGCCCATCGCGTTGTTTCAAATATTGCATACTTAAAGGGTTGTCGTACAATTCCTTTTTAAGGTTTACGGCATTGGCCCTCATGATCCGGCCACCATCTTTAGAAAAATACTGTGCTTTGGAACTTCCCACGCCTCCTCCCAAGTAAGTCATGGTTCCGTTTGGTCCGGGAACCCAGCTTGCACTATGGTTAGGAACAACTCGTTCAAATAAATCAATATTTCCTTTTTGAATACGGCGAGCAAAAGCATCGCCATAACCGACATGCATTCTTACAAAATAGCCATCCGAGCTGCGGTACTTTTCTACATCCTGCATCAAGATGGTGGTAGAATCGTTTAAAATGATTCGAGATTTTTTTAAAAACGGTTCTTTAACCTCTACACGACCTTCATATCGTGTGCCATCCCGTAACTCAACAAATTGAGAATCTTGGCTGAAAGATTGAACCGAAGTTATTGCGATAATACAAACACCCAGAATTGTCTTTTTTAACATATTGCACCCATTTTAAACAATTAATATTACTTAGCAAGAGTATTAAATATTGGATTTGTTTCAAAGTTGTTTTTGGTGCGCGGAGTTAAGAAGGGGCGGAGGGTCTGAGGCACAAAGTTACAGAGGCACAAAGTTACAAAGTGACAGAGTTTCCCTAGTTCCGTAGCTCCGCTGCGGAACTATCCCAGAGGCTCTGCCTCGATCACCTACAATTAATTACTCCATTTTCCCTAGTTCCGTAGCTCCGCTGCGGAACTATCCCAGAGGCTCTGCCTCGATCCCACCTAGCGCAAGCGTCCGCTTGTGCAACGATCTGTTTGAACATTCAACATTCCATCATTTCTAAAGTGAGGAATCTGATTTACAGGCATCATATATAAAAAGATGATGTAGGTATGAGTAGAAAGTATAAGTTTGTAGATCAGCAACAAGTTTATTTCGTAAGCTTTGCAACCGTACGATGGATTGATGTATATACTCGAAGTAATTACAGTGATCGAATAGTTGGAAGCATTAAATATTGCCAAATAGAAAAAGGGTTAATGGTATATACATGGTGTAATATGCCAAGTCATGTACATCTGATAATTGGTTCAAAAGACCAACCAATGCAAAATATACTTAGAGATATGAAGAGCTTCACATCGCGAAAAATCAAAGAGGAGATTAAGAATCATCCAAAAGAAAGTAGGCGTGAATGGTTATTATGGATGTTTGAACAAGCTGGTAGAGCAAATGGGAATAATAAAAAATGGCAATTTTGGCAGCAGCATAATCATCCCATCGAACTTTCGAACAACAAAATAATTGATCAAAAACTAGAATACTTGCATTATAATCCTGTAGTTGCGGGGTATGTAGAAAGCCCCGAACATTGGATGTATAGTAGTGCAAGAAATTATTATGGCTTACAAGGTATGATTGATGTTGAAATTGGATATTGAATGTGAAGGATAGGCACAAGCGGACGCTTGCGCTAGGTGGGGAATGTCCATATACGGCAAGCATTATATATGCCGGCATTAAACGCAGCGCATCGAAACAAAGCCTTATCCATACATTACCAACAATTAAATGAACGACAACAAGCAAAGAAACAAGGTGTAATCGCCGCTGCCAGGAAGTTGTTAATTCTTATTTACAGCTTATGGAAAAATGAGCAACCATATGATCCTACTAAAAACCTAAAACAGGTATTGACTTTGAACGCGGTATGACACTTGCGCTAGGTGGGTCATTAGCTCTTTCCCCTATTGCAAGACAAAAACATCAAAGGCGAGGAACTACGGAACGTAGGCTAAAAAACGTACATAAAATAAGTAATCATAGTGGTTAGAAAAAAATACAGAAAAACAAGAACTGAAGTTAATTTGGATACTTGTACATCA
Source organism: Balneolaceae bacterium (assembly GCA_034669965.1). Classification (GTDB taxonomy): domain Bacteria; phylum Bacteroidota; class Rhodothermia; order Balneolales; family Balneolaceae; genus HXMU1420-13. The sequence continues at coordinate 544,898 of JAXMOK010000001.1, forward strand.
TTTAGAATTGATGCCTTTTTAATTAATAAATAATTAAAAAATGTTATTAATAATATTACAAGTATAACACCTTCTGGTTGTTTAGGAATCGATAAATTATTTCCAAAAAAACCAAAAAGTTCATTAAAAAAAGCAAATTGGAATATTAAGAATCCAGATCCCATGAAAGACGTAATATAGGTGGGATCTCCTGGATTATTGAAAACTTGTGAGTACATCACTTCTATTGATTTAAGATAATATGAATAGAGTTTAATCATCAAAAACATCTCCCAGCCATGAATATTTTTTTAATAACATCCAGCTTTCAGCTGGAGTTCTATCCCCAAAAATCTCCTCAGGATACATACTCCTTCCTCTGGAATTTCGAAACGGAAAAATATTATTCTCATACATTGTTTTTGGAATAAAATAGCCTGTTGAGATCATCGATCCAGCCCAACCTAGCATTGAAATACCCCCAAAAATACCATCACCTATACCTTGACTTTGAGAAATATATCCTTGGCTGACACCAACACCAGTAGAAGCTAATGATAAGAAACCAAAAGTAGTACCTAATCCTCCAGTTATTCCAACAAACTTTTGAACAGATGTACTTCTAAATTGAACACTAAAAGTAGGTCTATACCTCAAAAAAGTAGTAAATATTCTTCCCTTATCATAATACATTGCACTGCTAACTATTTTTGAAGTAGCCGCAGTCAAGTAACCAGCATTAGTAGAAAAATCACTTAAAAAACCTACGCTATTGGCAAATAATCCATTCTCGTTATTCATATCAAGCATCGAACTTGCCTGATCAAACATCCGACTCATTGCTTCCCCAGACATACAAGAAAGGCCAATACACGTGCCGGGTGGATCATCGGACATCATTCCATCAGGGTCAACCAGCATAATCGGGTTATTCCCAACATAAATATAAGGAGACATAAACTCATCTAATGGATCAACACTCCACCATCTTCCAACTGCCGGATCATAATACCTTGCGCCGTAATGATACCAATCCAGGCCAAATTCGTCTTCGAGTTCTTTGCCGTTGTAGGTGAATTTGTTTTCGGCGCCATTTTGGTAGCTGAGCCCGGGCATTTTGTAGCCGAAGGGGTAGTAGCTATCGGCTTGTAGTAAAGTGGCCGTTCCGTTGTTGTTGGAAAAGGTGGCACGTACGTTTCCTAAATGGTCTTTCAGGTCGTATTCGTATTGCCAGTTGCCGCTTACTTTGCGTACCCGCCCTTCGCTAAAGGCGAAGAAGTCTACCGTATTATTGGTGTATACAAATCCACCGGAGTAATCGGTAGTGGTTTGCCCGCCACTAGAAGGGTAAGTGATTTTCTGGAGTTTGGAACCGGCTGCATCGTACAAATAATGTATTTCGTTGCCACTGCTAAAGGTAATCACTTCCGGCAGGTTCATCCGGTTGTAGGTAATATCTGTAATGCCTTTGTTTAAATCCGAGTACATGTTGCCATTGGCATCGTACAAGTATTCTTCTGTTGCATTTACACCGTCCACAAAGCCGTTGTTTTTGTAGGTGCTGGAGGCATTATCCGTAATAGATTGTATCTGATTGCCGGAGTAAGTGTAACTTAGCTGGTCGTCGTTATAATAGGTGGTTCCGGCACGGTTTAAGGTTTGTATATTTCCATTTAAATCGTAGCTGTAATTCCCACTCCATCCTTCGTAGTAGTTGGTCCATTCGGTGCAGTTATTTTGGCACGATGGTATCCAGCGCATTTTTTTGGCACTTTTCAACTGGTTTAACCCGTCGTAGGAATAATCGTAACGGTGGCGTTCTGCAATGCCCGGAGTTTTGGTACGCCAATCCATGGAAACTATATTGCCATTGAATTTATTTAAGCTTTGGGCTACTGAGGGGGTGGTATCGTAGTACAAGCGGTATGCGAATAGATCAGATCCCAAGTTATCCGGTTACCACGCACTACTACCTGGTCCCCCGGGTCAAGGTTAAGCTCCAGCTTCCATGTTACTAAGTTTCCATGTTTCCATAATCTATCCCTCAAATAACGATATTGAAATAATTCCTTCTTCATTCATGTAATTCTTTACCGATGAATATCGCCAATGCCGAAAATCTTCAACATATCAAGCCTTTACCGGATTATTGTGAATATACTCCAGACAAGCAATCATTTGTGAAGAACTATCTATTTGCTTAGGATGGCTACCTTCTTGCCAAACCTGATAATCACTTTAACAGCTACTCCTTACAAAAAAGTCATAAAGTGGAAGCTGGATCTTCGGAACGAGATAAATCTCTCTTTGTGCCTCAGTGCCTTTGTTCCTTTGCCTCTTTCTCTTCTCCATATTATCAATTCACAAATTTACACTTCGCAATTGCCTTGGCGGATTAAAAGTACGACCTTAGCGCTCGAAGAAATCAAGAAAGCACAATGAGCGTAAAACAATCTCTCAGTAAAAAAGACTATAAATTCTTAAAAGAGCTCGAAGAATTGCTGTACGAGCGAAAAGACGAAATGCCTAGTGGTTCGTACACAACTACGATGTACAAAAAAGGCTTGGATAAAATCGCACAAAAAGTAGGCGAAGAAGCCGTAGAAACGGTGATTGCATCAAAAAATGAAGGCGATAAGGAAACCATCGCTGAAGCAGCAGATCTGCTATTCCACCTAATGTTACTCCTCGCCGAGAAAGACATCCCGCTGCACAAAGTAATCAAGTTACTCCGTAAGCGTCACGACCGGGGAAATCACAAGCATATTGGCGAGTAGTTAATTTCAAAATGAAAGATTAATAATTAGAAATGAATTCCTCATCCTCGGAATATTTCATTTTTAAATTTTGAATCTGCGAAGCATATAAAAGATGGTCTGATTGCATTAGGTTTCAAAGAGTTGAACTAACTTTTGAAGGTAGTAAACCCCAAATTCTAATGGCGAATAACCGCTAATTTTCTCATAATTGTCTCAAATAATATTTCTGGGGTAAACATTATGCGATTTCTCTTATTCGGTTTGATAGCACTTCTTGCTACATCCGCAATTCATGCTCAATCGAAACCACAAGCTCTTCAAAAACAAGAAGTATTACTTGAATACAGCATGTTTCAGGCTCAACCAGATGTTGTAAAAAACCCAGGTAAAGCTTTGTTCTATTCGGTAGGGGCTACTGTTGCAACCTTTGTTGTTTCGCCTATTCTTTTAAATAGCGATATATTTTATACCGCTTCATTTCTGGCTGTGTTGGCACTATTTTCATTCGCTCCGGGAGCCGGCTATTTATACATTGAAGATAGTGATCAATTTTTAAAGGGCGGTGTACAGCGCGGACTCTCAATATTAGCCCTTGGTGCTGGTGGACTTATCTTGGTTGCATCTTTATTCGACGATTTATTCGAAGAAGATGGCAATTCCAATGATGCAGCTTATCTTCTTGGATATGGCTTGATGCTTTCCGGATTCGGATTCTACGTTTACACCACCTTTCGGGATTTTTTAGGCGTTTACCGCGATACGAAACGGTACAATCAAGAACGCAATCTAAGTATTCGCCTTGCACCCGTAGTCGATCCTGTTAATTCTGTGTATGGTGCAGGATTTCAAGTTCGGTTTTAATTTTTTGATGTCTTCTCTGCTGATTCGTTGTATTTTGGCGAAAAATCAGATCAAACTACTATGGATGTAAAAGTAAATGTAAACTGGATGGGACAAGGCTTTCACATGGAAGCCGAAAACGAAACTGCAGGCAAAATCCGAATTGATGGCGACCGCAAAATCGGTGGACTCGAAGGCGGGATGAGCCCGATGGAAATGTTGTTAGCCGGCGCGGCAGGATGCAGTGCCATCGACGTGATTTCAATTCTCGAAAAACAGCGACAAGATTTAAAAGAATTATCTGTTGAAGTAATTGGCGATCGCGAAAAACTTAAAGCTGGTTATTCCCAATACAATTCCATCCACCTGCATTTTGTGCTTTCCGGCGATCTTGATGAGAAGAAAGTAGCACGAGCACTTGAGCTATCTATCACCAAGTATTGCTCGGTATCGAAAGCACTGGAAAAAGGCTCCAAAATCACATACGATTTCGAAATTAGGAATTAGGAATTAGGAATTAGGAATTAGGAATAGGTTAATTAGGAATAATCGATTCAAAAATTTATTCCATTGCCCTATTATCGTAAAAATGGTGGGTGAGCATTCTAAGTTAAAATCAAGTGTATAGTTTTACGAAAGGCTCCGATCGTTTAGCAACTGCAAATATTCGAAGCACTAATTTGTTCGCTACTGCATTTAATACGCTTAACTTAGCTTTTCCTTGATCTATCTTTTTTTGGTAGTATTTTTGGAGTTGAGGGTCGTATTGAACGGCCGTTACGGCAGCTTGAATGAGGATCTTTTTTAGAGTCTTGTCACGATAAGGACTGGTTTTTGTCCGTTTGCGGATACTAGTGCCGCTTTGGTGTGCAAATGGAGCTAGTCCACAATGGCAATTGAACTTTCTTGGATTTGTAAATCGTGTAAAGTTCTGTGTTTCTATCAAGCATAGTATGGCTGTAATCGGCCCAACTCCAATCACGCTTAACAGCTGCCGATACCGCTTACTTAACGAATCGGAAGCCCTAATTAAGGCCTTCATTTGTCGCTCATGTTCTTTGATATGGGCTTTTAGCTCTGCTATGGCTTGCTGCTGCATATCGATCGAACTCGAAATATCTAGAGTTTGGCTTGCAATTTGAGTGGCTTTTAGTCCATTTTTTAAACTCGTTAGTATTTTAACTAATCGTAACCGAGTAGCCATTAATACTTTTAATTGCTTAAGAATTTTGCCTGGGTCGGTATATGCCGTTAGGCTCTTGTTATGAGTAAGGCCATACTCTGCAATGCGAAGGGCGTCAATGGCATCGGTTTTACCGCGAACCAAGCCCATAGAGTATTTAAGTTGTAATGGATTTATTAGGCAACACCGAATCCCTTTCACGTCCAGAGTGTGCAGTAGTAACTCCCCATAAACTCCTGTATGCTCCATACATACCCATACCGAATGATCGTTTAAGCGTTCAAGATCGGTGAGCAATGTGGTTAAACCGGTTTTAGTATTCGCAATTTTGCGAGGTGGGAGTATAACATGGTGGTGCTGATTTAATCCAACATAATCCAAGGTATCTTTGGAAATATCAATGCCAACAAATAAAGTATTCATAGTATATTGAGCTAGGTTAAATGGTGGCTGAGGGGGCAAAGGAAAAAAACTAAAGCTATTAATAAGCCTGTAAGCTTAGCATTCTAAATGGTTCTTGATTTCCTCAGAAAGTAAACAAGGTCTGATGCTCAGGGTAAGGCGTAAGCTTATCTGTCGAAATAGTTCACCTTGCAACTTTCGCTCCTTCAGTCCCATAATCTATAAAATGAGACACCCAATACTAATAGCCTGTCGAACCCCACCGTGGGCGATTAATTGATAATTGCAGCTAGATTTCTCACTTCGTTTGAAATGACACAACCGCTTTTCCTAATTAAAACAAATGCACACCCAAGGCCTTAACAGTATTTAAAATAACTTGTGCACTGTTTAACTAGTATCTTCCAACTTCTTAACATCGGAGATCACTTCGCTCCGCTCGTGAATGATTTCAGTACCTGTATAATTAGACACAAAATCACAACAGTATTTTAAAGGTGGGTGAGCAACTTTCGCTCCTTCAGTCCCATAATCTATAAAATGAGACACCCAATACTAATAGCCTGTCGAACCCCACCGTGGGCGATTAATTGATAATTGCAGCTAGATTTCTCATTTCGCTCGAAAAGACGCAGCCTCTTTTCTTTATTCCTAATCGAACTATTCCTAATTAAACAAATGTTCATCCATAGCTAAAACAGCGTTCAATATAACTTGAGTGCTTTTTTTGTAGAATTCCTGTGGGATAGTTTCGAATTCATCGGTTGCCCTGTGGTAATGTTCGTGGTCTTCCACGCCAAAGTAAATGAACGGCACTCCTTGCCTAAAGAAAGCACCATGATCAGACGAATATGTCCAATCCTGATTACCATGTTCCGGTCGATCGTGGCCAAACAGTAAACTGATATCACCGGTTTCAACACTTTCCAGCACCGGTTTGAACTGCGGGAAATGATACGTTCCCACAGCGTATAATTCGTTCTTTTCATTTTGGGCAATCATATCCATGTTGATGTTCAAAACAACGCGCTCCAAAAAGGTTGAATCGCTAGCCAGAGCAACAGCCCCATTCAGCCCACCTTCTTCGGCATCAAGCGCTGCAAAAACCATCGTATGATTGGTCTTAACATTCGAAAAGTAATCCATCATTGCCAGTAACCCGGCAGTCCCGGAAGCGTTGTCGTCGGCTCCGTTATAAATCAGGCTATCACGAATGCCCAAATGATCGTAATGTGCCGTGATCAAAATCACAGAATCGGTTTTTCCTGCAATACTTCCGATCACATTTATCCCGGTAAGCTCTCCTCCCCTCCTTTCAAAAGTAAACGGATGTTCAAATTTTCCCATAAACGGCTGAGCACCCATTTCCTCAAATCGTTGCACCAAAAATGATCTCGCTTTTTCGCTTCCCGGTGTTCCCACTAATCGCCCTTCCAGCTCATCGGATGACAAATATTCGATATCAGCAATAAGTTGATCGGTATCTAGTGATATTTCTTTTTGCGGGGATGAGCATGCCATCAACCCAATAAAAAGCAGCGAAAATAAGGTGGTTTTGTTCATAGAAATTGGATGTTTTTGATGAAAGTAGTCAGCATTCGTATCACCCTCAATTGGGGCTACCTGTTTTTACATCTGCATTACATAAAAAAAGCTCATCCCGAAGAATGAGCTTTTCAATTATAATATGCTTAATCAGTTATCAACCGATTCGCTTAACTAAGTCAGCAGTTCTGCTTGCATAACCTGCTTCGTTATCGTACCAACCGATAACTTTAACCAGGTTGCCATCCACTTTGGTGATTTGAGAATCGAAGATGTTAGAATGTGGATCTCCTACGATGTCTGATGAAACGATTGGTTCGTCAGTATAACGTATGATTCCTTTCATTGGTCCATCAGCTGCCGCTTTAAATGCTGCATTGATTTCTTCAGCAGTAGTTTCACGGTTCACTTCACATACAAAATCAGTTAATGAACCGGTTGGGGTTGGTACGCGAACCGCGCCACCGTCCAATTTTCCGTTCAAATGAGGAAGTACTAAACCAACTGCTTTAGCTGCACCGGTTGATGTAGGAATAATGTTAACAGCTGCTGCACGAGCACGACGTAAATCGCGGTGAGGAGCATCCAAAATTCGCTGATCGCCGGTGTAAGCGTGAATAGTAGTCATGAATCCTTTTTTGATTCCTACCAAGTCATCAATCACTTTTGCCATAGGAGCAAGGCAGTTTGTAGTACAAGAAGCGTTCGAGTAAATCGTAGTCTCATCGTCAATCTCACCATCATTCACCCCAAGTACAACGGTTTTAACGTCACCTTTTGCAGGAGCAGAAATAACTACTTTCTTTGCGCCTGCTTCAATGTGCTTTCCGGCAGTTTCAGGAGTAGTAAAAAATCCTGTTGATTCGATTACAACATCAACACCAAGATCGCCCCAGTTTAAGTTCGCAGGATCACGTTCTGCGGTTACTTTAAATGAAAGATGATCGATCGTAATCGTATCGCCATCGGCAGAAACGTTACCAGCGTAAGTGCCTTGTGATGAATCGTATTTGAAAAGATGGGCTAGTGTAGCAGTATCGGTTAGATCGTTTACTCCCACTACATCAATATCATCTTTATAGTTTGCTATAATGGCGCGAGTAACCATGCGGCCAATTCGACCAAAACCATTAATTCCAACCTTAATTTTTGCCATTTCTTTTCCTCTGTATTATTTATTTGAATGGATAGTCTATGTTTTTGAACACGAACATATAACTATCTTGTAAAGTTCTTATGAAGAGTTAAACTACCACTACTAAGTCCCATTTTCAATGGTTTTACAGCAAGATAATACAGCTTTATACTATCTTTGAGATGGGAGCGCTTTTCTGCGTATATTTGTTGCCTGAAATGAAGATTAAAATTTAAAACCTGAGAACAAAAAGGAGTTAAAGGATACAAGATGTCTGATATCACCCTAGAAAAATTTGAAAATGAAGTTTATTTAGACTTCAACGACCCCACCATTGATGCCGCACAGAAGAAAGCTATTGAAGAAGCTCGTGCTGATTTCGGCAAAGAACACGACATGTTTATTAACGGCGAGTGGGTGAAAGGAGAGTCAGGAACTTTCGAGAGTATCAATCCATCAAACACAAACGAAGTAATCGGGTCCTTTCAACTTGCAAGTACCAAGCAGGCACTCGGTGCTCTTGATGCTGCCTGGGAAGCCTTCGAAACGTGGCAATACACTCCCGCTAAAAAACGTGCCGAGTATTTATTGAAAGCAGCTGATGTAGTTAAGCGTCGTCGCATGGAAATCAACGCTTGGATGGTTAGCGAAGCCGGTAAAAACTACTTAGAAGCTGACGCTGACACTGCTGAAGGTATCGACTTTTTGATTTACTACGCATACGAAGCAATGCGTTTGGATGCCGGAATGCAGGTTAAAGACAGTTGGGGCGATGCAAACAGAACTATATACATGCCATTGGGTGCCGGCGTTTCTATTTCGCCTTGGAATTTCCCATTTGCGATCACCTTAGGAATGGCAGCGGCACCGATCGTTGCAGGTAATACTGTTGTTGCCAAACCATCACCGGATACCCCAAAACTAGGACATGTAATCGCTGAGATTTTTGAAGAAGTTGGATTGCCAAAAGGCGTATTTAACTTTGTAACCGGCGAGAACATTGAAGTAGGTGAAGCACTTACAACTAGCCCAAAAACCAGATTTATCTCTTTCACCGGATCAAAAGCTGTTGGTTTACACATGGCTGAAATCGCTGGAAAAGTGGTTGACGGTCAGCATTTCTTAAAGCGATTAGTTTGCGAACTAGGCGGTAAAAATGCTACTGTTGTTGATGCAGACGCTGATATCGATCTAGCTGCTGATGAAATCGTTAGAGGTGCTTTTGGTTTCCAAGGACAAAAATGTTCGGCCGGCTCACGCACCATCGTTGTGGAGAGTGTGTATGACGAATTGCTTGAAAAAGTAACTGAGAAGACGAAAGCTCTAAAAGTTGGCGATGCTAAAGATAATTATCCGAACGGACCGGTTGTAAACCAGAAAGCCGTGGATAAAATCATGAGCTACATCGAAATCGGCAAAAAAGAAGGCCGATTGATGGCTGGTGGTAAAATGGCGGATACTGAAAACCCAGGGTTTTACATCGAACCAACCGTTTTTGCTGATATCGCCGAAGATGCCCGCATCGCACAAGAAGAAATTTTTGGTCCGGTAACAGCTTTCATCAAAGCGAAAGACACCGACGATGCACTTCGCATTGCAAACAGCACTCAGTATGGATTAACCGGTGCTTATTTCAGTCGCGATCCTAAGAAAATTGAGCGTGCATTACGCGAATATAAAGTGGGGAACTTGTACATCAACAGAAAATGTACCGGTGCACTTGTAGGCGCTCAACCGTTTGGTGGATTCAACATGAGTGGTACCGATGCGAAAGCCGGTGGCCGCGATTATCTACTTTATTTCTTACAACCGAAATCTATGACTTTACGTCCGCATAAAGATGTTGATATGAGTTTGCCTGATTTCAGTTACACGAAATAAAAAATTCGACTTTACAAAAGCCCACTTGGTAATTCCAATGTGGGCTTTTTTTATATAACAATATTCGGGAATCAGGAGAAAGGAGAAAGGAGTAAGGAGCCATTCACGAGCCGGGCGAAGTGATCTCTGTATTAAGTTTCAATATAGATTTTAGAGCTTGAGATTGCTTCGTCTCAGGCTCCTCGCAAATGGCGTCGATATAAATTTCAGTGTTTTAGTGCTTTTGTGGCCAAAAAGGAATCAGAAGAAAGGACTCAGGAGGAAAGAACCATTCACGAGCGGAGCGAAGTGATCTCTGTATTAAGTTTCAATATAGATTTTAGATCCTGAGATTGCTTCGCCGCAGGCTCCTCGCAAATGGCGTAGATATAAATTTCCGTGGTTTCGTGCTTTTGTGGCGAAAAGGAGTCAGGAGAATGGACTCAGGAGGAAAGAACCATTCACGAGCGGAGCGAAGTGATCTCTGTATTAAGTTTCAATATAGATTTTAGATCCTGAGATTGCTTCGCCGCAGGCTCCTCGCAAATGGCGTAGATATAAATTTCCGTGGTTTCGTGCTTTTGTGGCGAAAAGGAGTCAGGATAAAGGACTCAGGAGGAAAGAACCATTCACGAGCCGGGCGAAGTGATCTCTGTATTAAGTTTCAATATAGATTTTAGATCCTGAGATTGCTTCGTCGCAGGCTCCTCGCAAATGGCGTCGATATAAATTTCAGTGGTTTCGTGCTTTTGTGGCCATATGAATTAATCCAGTTCGTCATCCATTTCGTCAGGAGCAATATCATCCGACACCAAATCATCAACATCGGGTGTATCGTCTAACATCGAATCTTCGTCATCGTCACCGATGTCTTCGCCTTTTTTCTCTTTGGGTGGTTTAGCCACATAATTGGCTCCGGCTCTTTTTAGGATAATAGCGATATCTTCTTGATCATTCTCCGTAGCAATGTTCATAGCCGTATCTTTATTTCTGTCCTTTAGAAACAAATTTGCACCTTGCTCAAGCAAATATTTTACAGTGTCTATATGTCCGTCTTTGGCTGCTACCATCAATGCCGTATGTCCCCATCTTTGTTGATAATCGACATCGGCACCTTTTTCTACTAGCAATTTTACTGCTTCAAGGTTACCATATCGAGCAGCAACAATCAAAGCAAGCGAACTCACTTTCACTCCTTTGTCGAACATGTAATTCATCATTTCGATGTTACCTACTTCGGCTGCACGCTGCAGTGCTGTACCACCCATCTTGGTTTCGATGTTGAGATCAGCACCATTTTCACCAAGATATTTAACAATTTCGAAGTGATTCTTTTCAGCAGCAATAATTACGGCGCTTGCGCCACTGCTGTTAGTCTCGTTTAAATCAGCTCCTTCTTTGTGGAGTTGTTTTACGGTTTCGAAATCTCCGCTTCTGGCTGCATTAACAAGTTCTACTGAGTTCATCTCTTTCCTTATTTTTGACATTGCGAAATAATAAAAAACGGAATTACGAACTCAAACTTTTAATTCACCAAAAACTTAGTTAAATCTACCGGTTGGGTTGTTGCCTGCTAAAAACTGAGCCGTTTTCATCCGTCGTTTTCCAGGGAATTGTAATTCTAGTATTTCGATGGTTCCATCGCTACAGCCAACAAGCATTTTATCTTCTTTGATGAGGATTTCGCCGGCATCGATATTGGCATCCCGACCCGATTTTGTCTGATAAAAATTAACTTTCTCACCATCCAACATGGCAAATGCAGTAGGAAATGGACTCAAACCACGAATATGATTGTGCACTTCATCTACCGATTGATTGAAATTTGTGTGGCAATGATCTTTAAATAGTTTCGGTGCAGGGGTAGCTTCCGCATCATTTTGGGAAAGTAATGTATAACCACCGGTTTCTATCAAGTTAACAGCCTCCAGTAAAGCATCACTGCCTATCATCCGTAGCCGCTCGTAAAGATCGCCTGTTGTTTCTTCCCAACCTATGTCGGTTTCTTTTTGTAGGATTATATTTCCAGTATCAACCTGTTCATCCAATAAGAAAATGGTGCACCCGGTTTTTTCTTCGCCATTCATAATTGCCCAATGGATGGGAGCTGCTCCGCGATATTTTGGCAATAATGATGCATGCAGATTAATAGAGCCTATTTTTGGAATTTCAAGCACCGATTTTGGTAACACACGAAAAGCTACAACAACCAGTAAATCGGGCGCCAATTCTTTTAATTGATTTGCAAATTCATCTGATTTTAGATCTTCAACTTCAATCACCGGCAACCCTAATTCAAGTGCTCGTGCTTTAACTGGTGTGGGAGTTAGTGTTTTTCCCCTCCCTCTTCTCTTATCCACATTGGAAACTACTGCAGAAATGGTGTGTGTGGAACTGTGTAATTTCTCTAAGCTGGGGATCGCAAAATCCGGCGAACCCATAAAAACGATATTCATATACTTATTTTGGTTTAACCGGGTAACTGGTTTCTCTCAATCCCTTGTCAATTTCTTTTAAGTCGGATTTGTGCATTCGTCGTCGAAAGGCACTCAAGTAATCAATAAATAACACACCTTCGAGGTGGTCGTATTCGTGTTGGATCACTCGGGCAACCCAACCGTCAAATTCTTTAGTTTGTACTTCAAATGTATCATCTTGGTATTTAACTACTACTTTCTCTGGGCGTGTAACTTTATCGGTAACCTCAGGAATGCTCAAACAACCTTCATCCATCGTTATTTTATCGCCTTTTTTTTCGATAATTTCGGGATTGATGAACAACAATGGGCCAAACGTTTCTTCATCTTCATCCGCTATGGGATCTGCATCCATCACAAAAATACTATGCTCCGAGCCTACCTGTGGCGCTGCAAGTCCAACTCCATCCGAGTTGTACATAGTCTCGAACATATCATTAATAAATGATTGAATTTCAGGTGTTAGTGCTTCAACCGGGGTAGTTTTTTGGCGTAAAATTGGGTCGTTGTAAGTAACTATGGGCAGAATGGGCATGTGCTAAAAATGCTTTCAATAATTAGATTCCATGTATCGCTGTAAGATAAGGGCTGCCGCAATTCTATCCACGCGTTCTTTTTGCTGACGTCTCTTTTTAGAGATCCCAGCCTGAACCATCACGTTTTTTGCCTCAACAGAAGTATATCGTTCATCAACTTTATGGATGGGCACATTGGGAAATTGCTTTTTTAAACGATATATAAACTCGTTTACACGATTGGTTGCTTTGCCTTCTTCTCCTTTTGTAGTGAGGGGCCATCCAACTATAAAAGCTTCTATTTTAGCTAATGAAGCAATGTTTTTAATAGCAGGAATTACTTCTTCGTGTGAAAAAGTACCCACAGGTGAGGCAATAGTTTTAAGCAGATCGGTTTGGGCGATACCGATGCGTTTTGTTCCGACATCGATACCGACCAACCGCGTATATTCCTGCAAAATAGGTAGCTTACTTGTCTTCCAAAGGTTGACGTAAGAAAGACTTTAATAATTTACTTGGCTTAAAGTGTGTTTTACGATGAGCCGGCACATAAATCACTTCGTTTGTTTTTGGATTTCTAGCCTTAGGCTTAGCCTTGGTTTCTTTAACTTCGAAAACCCCGAAATCGCGGATTTCGATTCTACATTCTGTATTAGCAGACATCATGATTTCGCGAATGGCGACAATCACTCCATCAACCCATGGTTCTACTTTGATCATCGGTTCGCCTTTTGCTTCTGCAACGCGTCGCACGATGTCTCGTTTGGTGTATGTCATCATAACTTCTAGTCTTTATATGTTGTGTGCTTTTTGCACGTTTATTTTTCCTTCCAGTTTGTTGTACGCAGTATTTTTTTCCTTAAGCTGTATCGTTTGCGTAAAAACAATTTCAATCAATATACTTAGCGGTTAAATCTATTGCAAAATAGATATAAGCTCATTTATTCATAGCGCATCACTGTTTTAACGCCTTCTACTCGGCCTAAACGCTTCATTATTCTATCTAAATGCGACAATCCATCCACATATAAAGTTATGATGCCTTCAAACATACCCTCATCACTCGAAACATTAATACTTTTCATGTTGGTAGATAGTGATTTCGAGAGTACATCAGTGATATCATTTATTAGTCCAACTCGGTCTTCACCAATCACACGAACAGCACCTAAAAATTTATTCTCAATATTTTTAGCCCATTGTACATCAACAATTCGATTTCCTTCAGTTTTTAGTAAATGCTGTGCATTGTTACACATGGTTCGATGAATTTTTACATCTCCATTTCTACTGATGAAGCCAATCACATTATCGCCGGGAATTGGATTACAACAATTTGCATACGAGTATTTAACATTGCTGATATCATCATCTAAAATGAGTGCATTTCCGGCGGCGATACTTCGAGCATTACTGATATATTCGTCTTGAATTTCCTGCTCCGATTTAGCAGTTGATTCTGAAGCCTCATCTTCAATTCGCCCGGTGCTTTTATACTTTTTAACTTCTTTATATACCGTGTTAACATCCAACGAACCCGTGCCCATTTCATAGAACATGTTTTGGGTATCGGTGTATTTGAAGCGTTTTGCAATTTTTGTGAGTTCTTGATCGGAGATCTCAACATTGCCACGATCCAATCGTTTAAGCCACAATTCCCGACCTTTATCCGAAACTATACGCTGCTTTTGTTTGATGAATTGCCTGATTCTCGACTTCGCTTTGTGCGTAACTACATCATCGATCCAATCGGGATTTAAGTTCACTTTATTCCCGGTTATTATTTCAACCTGATCGCCATTTCGAAGCTTTTGCCGTAGTGGTGCCATCTTACCATTCACCTTCGATGCCATTGCACGTTCGCCAATTTCACTATGTATTTCGAAAGCAAAATCGATAGGTGTAGCATTTACCGGTAATGTTTTCAATTCACCTTTTGGAGTAAAAACATATAGCTCATCTTGATATAAATTCAGTTGAAAATCCTTCACAAAATCCATGGTAGAATCCGGACGTGGATTATCTAAAACATCACGCACCCAATTCACAAATCGATCGAGCGATTCGGATCCGGCTTGTTCTCCTTCTTTGTATTTCCAATGTGCTGCGAGTCCTTTTTCAGCAATGTTATCCATTCGTCGCGTACGAATCTGAATCTCTACTTTCTTGCCTCGGTTAGTAATCACCGTAGTATGCAGCGATTGATAGCCATTGGCTTTTGGTACCGAAATAAAATCACGGAAACGCTCTGGAATAGGTGTATACCAATCGGTAATGATGGAGTACACTCGCCAGCAATCTTCTTTGGTATGCGGATCTTCGAGGATGATTCGTATCGCAAATAGATCGTAAATTTCTTCGAATGGCTTTTGTTGCCGCTGCATTTTTCGATAAATCGAATAGATATGCTTAGGCCGACCTTTAATTTCGAAGCTAAATTTTTGTTTGATGAGCTGCCTACCGATCGGCATCATAAATTCATCGATAAAAGTCTCACGCGCATCTTTTTTCTCACGAAGCTTACGTGCAATAAACTTGAACGAAGTAGGATCTATGGCTTTAAAGCAGAGATCTTCAAGTTCGTTTTTGATATTGAACAATCCAAATCGGTGCGCAAGTGGCGCGTACAATTCCATGGTTTCGGAAGCAATTTGAATCTGTTTCTCACGTCGTAAATGCTGAATGGTTCGCATATTATGCAGGCGATCGGCAAACTTGATTAGGATAACCCGAATGTCTTCAGCCATCGACAACAACAACTTCATAAATGCTTCGGCTTGTTTACTGTCGCGGCTTTTAAATACTCCAGCAATCTTTGTAACCCCATCAATAATTACAGCAACTTCATCACCAAACCAAAAGCGAATTTCTTCGAGCGTGACATCGGTATCCTCCACAGTATCATGAAGTAACGCAGATATCACTGAGATATCATCGATATTAATTTCTTGTGCAACAATTTTTGCAACTTCTACGGGATGATAGTAATACGGTTCACCAGAGGCGCGAGTGAGGCCGTGATGCGACAAATAACAAAGCTTGAAGGCCTTAGTAATTGCATCTTCATCCAATGAATCCATATGCTCATAGCAAATCTTAATAAGCTGCTTAAGATCTTCGCTTTGCGCTTTTTCGAGTTCGTATTCGTCTAGGTTATATTTTTCCAGAATCGTTGCCTTGTCCATAACAGTTGGATTAACCTATACTTTAGCTAGGTTATCGTTTTAAAACAAACTTTTTTCTCTCTTTTTAGCCTTTAAACGTACAAAAAATGAGATTCAACATTTTTGAGACAAAAGCGATTGAGTTAGTACCTAATTAAGTTGTATATTTGCACCCCTTGAAAAGCCGCGGTGGTGGAATTGGTAGACACGTTGGACTTAAAATCCAATGACTATTACAATGGTCGTGCCGGTTCGAGCCCGGCCCGCGGTACTTGCCCGATATTCTGAATAGAGTATCGGGTTTTTTTATGGCTTAGAATTATTCGATTCGACTTCTTTTCGTAGTTACACTGATCTCACACCGACACTCTACTACACTAGGAAAGAGAGCTCATTTAAACGATTCAACAAAGCAATTGAAGGGTTTGTTCATTGCAAAAGGAATCTCTCTAGATCTCTCACTTCGTTCGAGATGACAAAGATAAATCAGAATTGGGTCTTTTAGATCAACTTATTGTTACCGAAGTTGATCATTATTCATCACTACTATATTTCCCAATTTTTAATTCAGGCCAGTTTTCTAAGTCGGGGATTCCATCGGCATTGTAGCTTGCCCACGGACTGTTATATATGAAGTAGAACTCATCTTGGTGAATTGTGCCTAGTGTTGGCTCGTTAAGTGCGTCTACTCCGGATTCGAGAAAAGAATAAGAGTCTTCTATCATGAGTCCTTCAATATCTAATTGAATGGCACTTACGCGCATGGGGCGTGTGCCGTTTTGAAGCAAATAAAGTTGATCGTCATGCAAGTAAATCCCATCCGCCCCTCGCAACCATTCGTTTGATTTACTAACCGCCTGATATTGCTTTGTATCCAAATCGATGGCATATAATCCGGAGATATAATCTGATACAATGAGTTTATCTTGATGCAATGCCACACCTTGTAGATTCCAATAGTTTTCACCTTCCAGCCAGAGCTCAGCCTCACCACTTTTATGGTCGATTTTATATATGTGCGGCTGCGCCGAATCAGTGAGATAAACATCCCCATTCTCAGCTACTTTCAAATCACCAAAAACATGTTCTCCTTCCGGTTCGAATGCATAAAGCACCTCTTTATTTTCGAGATCGAATTTAATGACCGCAGCTTTGTTCGAATTTTCTTCAGAAACCTCACAAAAATTGAATATTGCACTGCTGGCAATCCAAATATGAGCGGGGTTACTCAAATCTTGAGCTATTCCAAATCCAGCCCAATAACCCAGATTTTTCAAATCAACGATCAGAGTTTGTTTACCTGTTTCCGGATCTATCGATATCAACTCACCACAACGAGCATCACTGATTAAAAATGCATCCACAAAATCTGAGTAGATCATTCCTTCAGGATGAAAACCGTTTCGCTCGAAAGTAAATGCCGGGCTTGTTTGTTGGATGGGTTTAGTCATCTCCTCAATCTGCCTTTTCAGCATATTCATTTGTTCTTCCGAGAGCGATTCTTGAAAAAGAGAATCCTCTGAAAAATCATCCATAGCATAATAATTAATGCGATTGTAAAGTTGCTTAACTGCTTGTTCTGGTTGATCGTTGAGTATATACGCACTCGCTAGTCGGTATTCAATCACCCTGTGATTTGGTCGCAAATCATTTGCTTTTTCGAGGTTATCCAAATAACCAGTAAAGTCCCCTTGATCGAAGGCAGCTACGGCATTATTGAAATATTCCTGAACACTTTGTGCTGCTGAGATCGAAGGAATTGTTAGAAATAGAAAGAGTAGTAATACAGTGTGCAATCGGGTTTTTTCGGCATTTTTTAAATAGATCATAGTACCTCGAATTTGTTTATCGAACTATGAACTTACAGGAATAAGATTTCATTGCGTAGATTAATTGCTCGGCTACGATTGTAGAAAAGAATTTTATCCCACGCTAGACATCCCTCGCCATCCGCCAGTTGTCGGACGGCACTCCCCTCAAGGGGAGACTTAAGAAATCTTGCAAACCAAACTTGATACACACCGCTAGATTTCTTGTTCAATGAATCGGGGACACTTTTCAGACAGTATTTAATTCGTGAAATCAACCATGTATCAAAGTCTTCTCTCCTGTGGCAGAGGAGAAACAAAAAGGGGTCAGTAATTCGTAACTCATTAATCCTAATTTCCATATTCGTACTTCAATCGTTCAACTGTTCAACTGTTCAACTGTTCAAAGTTCGAAGTTCTATTGTTCTACACCCCACGCCATCCGCCTGTTGTCGGACGGCACTCCCCTCAAGGGGAGACTGATTTCTTTGTCTTTTCGAACGAAGTTTGAATTCAATCTCTCGGCCTTGATATTCATTTCTAGATTTCTCGTTGCACTCGAAATGACAAAGTTTTTTCGAAGTTCAATGTTCAAGTGTTCGAAGTTCTAATGTTCGTCTGTTCAAAAAAGTTTAAGCCCAATCCTTCCGCGATCAAGATCCAGCGAAATAATTTCTACAGAGATGATATCCCCAACCCCTACCACATCGTGCGGGTTTTCGATACGTCGACCGGTAGTGCTCATGTTAGAGATATGAAGCAAACCATCCTGTTTCACCCCGATATCCACAAAAGCTCCGAAATCGACCACATTTCGTACAGTACCTTCCAGCTTTTGTCCTTCTTTCAAGTCGTTCATATCCATCACATCGGTACGAAGTAACGGCTTTTGGAGCTCTTCTCGGGGATCACGACCCGGCTTCATCAAGTTTTCAATAATCAATTCCAAAGTTGGAACTCCCACACCAACATGTTCCGACACTTGCTTCAGATTGATGTTCGATAATTTCTGTTCGATCTCTTTCTTCTGAGTTGAAAGTGTATTCAGATCAATATTATAAAGATTGCAGAGTTTTTCAGCAGCTTCATAACTTTCGGGGTGGATGGCAGTGTTATCGAGTGGATTCTTGGCCTCAGGAATACGTAAAAAACCTGCAGCTTGCTGGAAACGAAAATCACCTACTCCTGCCACTTTTTTTATCTCTTTTCGTGAAGTAAAAACACCATCCGATTCGCGCTTCTTCACAATATTCTCGGCCACTTTTTTACTCAAACCGGAAATGTGCGAAAGCAAAGGAACACTAGCCGTATTCAGGTTCACTCCCACTTCATTCACACAACTTTCCACCACATCATCCAATTTTGAAGCCAGCTGAGTTTGATTCAAATCATGTTGATACAATCCAACCCCAATCGATTTTGGATCGATTTTTACCAACTCTGCCAATGGATCCAAAACCCGGCGTGCGATCGAAATATTACCACGTTGCGCTGCATCCAATTCAGGAAATTCTTCGCGAGCAATTGTCGATGCAGAATACACCGAAGCGCCAGCCTCATTCACTATTAAATAACTGAGCCCTAGATCAGAAAATTCGTCGCCTTTTTTTCGCAGGAAATCAGCAATAAACTGCTCGGTTTCGCGACTAGCAGTCCCATTTCCGATAGCAATCACATTCACTTTGTACTTTTTGATGAACCGTTCAATCACTACTTCAGCCTGAGCCACTTTTTTCTGTGGCGGAGTCGGGAAGATGGTCGTGCCCTCAAAATATTTTCCGGTTTCGTCAACCACTGCCACTTTACATCCGGTTCTAAACGCAGGATCAATGCCCATCACCACTTTGTTTTGCAGTGGTGGTTGCATCAACAAATTTCCGAGGTTGGTTGCAAAAGTCTCGATGGCATGCTCATCGGCTTTCTCGGTTAGTTTATTACGAAGCTCTCTTTCTAACGATGGAAATAGTAATCGTTTGTACGCCTCTTCCACGGCATCTTGTATCTGTTCCACAAAAATGGTTCGGTCGTTTTCGATCACCAAATCATCGATCGTTTCGAGGGTTCGTTCTTCCCAAATTTCTGTTTTCACAGATAAAATTTTCTCTCGTTCACCACGATTTATTGCTAAGATCTGATGCGGTTTCAATTGCGGAACCCGACAAGAGAACTCGTAATAATCCTCAAAATTTGTTCGCTCTTTGGTTTTGGATGTCTTTTTGGTGTTGATGGTAGCATGATTCGCAAAAATGTCGCGTAATTTTTCGCGCACTTCCAGCGATTCGTTTATCCACTCAGCGACAATATCGGTAGCTCCGGCCCAGGCATCTTCTAACGTCTTTACTTCTTTTTCTTTGTCGATGAATTTTTGGGCAAAATCGTTCGGATTTCCTTTAGTAATTTCCTGCAGCCAAACCATTTCAGCCAACGGCTCCAATCCTTTTTCTTTGGCTTTATCACCGCGTGTTTTTCGTTTCTGCTTGTACGGCAGATACAAATCTTCAAGCACCGCCAAATCTTCACACGCCTTGATTTTCTTCTCTAACTCGGGAGTTAGTTTATCTTGCTCTTTGATGGCTTTAAGAATCGTTTCCCTTCGAGATTCCAGCGTTTTTTGTAAATCCAGTGCATCTCTGATTGCACGCAATTGCTCTTCATCTAACCCACCGGTTGCTTCCTTCCGATATCGAGCTAGAAACGGAATCGTAGCTCCTTCTTCGAGAAATCCTTCCACGGTCGTAATCTGGTGTTGCGCGATGTTTAATTGCTTAGAAATGCGTGCGGTTATTGCTGCTGACATGTATTCTCTTTGTGATGACTTTTAGAATGATGACTCAAAAATTACGGATTTCGAAGATGAAGTCGGGGATAATTTTAAGTGTTAAAAGTTAAATAATAAATGTCTCTATCAGCTTCATACTTCGGCTGTTGATTTCGCCACATAAGCACTAAGGCACTAAGGCACTAAGGCACTAAGGCACTAAGGCACTAAGGCACTAAGGCACTAAGGCACTAAGGCACTAAGGCACTAAGGCACTAAGGCACTAAGGCACTAAGGCACTAAGGCACTAAAATACAGAGTATTGACTCATTCAAAACTCAAGATTCTTGCTTTAACTACGCACCAGTGCTTTGTTTAGCATGCTTCACAGGGATGACCGGAATCGAGGATACTATTCAGACAGAAATCAATTCATGAAATGATTTAACTATCAAAGTCTTCTCCCCTGTTACAGGGGAGAAACAAAGAGGGGTAAGCAATTCGAAATTCTTTATTCGCATATTCGCACTTCAATCGTTCAAAGTTAGACGTTCAATGTTCCCTTGTTCCTATCTTCTCTTCCCGGCAAGGCTCATCAGCATACCATTAAAGACAAAGCCGTGCGCCGGAAAAACGGCATACCAATACATCCTGCCCAATATTCCCTTTGGGCGAAAGGTTGCCCGTTGATATAAGGTATTTCCTTTAATCTCGAACTCGAGCCAAGCTTCACCCGGAACTTTCATTTCTGCGAAAAGCAGTAATCGTTTTTTTTCGCGATCGGCGTAAAGCACTCGCCAGAAATCTAGCGCATCGCCGGCTTCGATGTGATCAGGATTTGTACGCCCGCGTCGAAGTCCAACCCCGCCGAAAAGCTTGTCGAGAAATCCTCTGATTTTCCACATCCAATCACCATAATACCAACCGGTTGTGCCTCCAATCGACCAAATGCGTTCCAAACTCGCCTGAACGTCATCTACTTCTGTCTGCCGATAATCTCTAAAACATCCGTATTCCGGCACCTTAATATATTCCGAGATATTCTCTTGAAACCGACCGCTCACCAACGAATCTTTCCAACTTGAAATCACTGCATTTTGCTCAATTTTAGTAAAGGCACGTTCTAATGCCGTTTTATAGTTGGCCGGATAATGATTTAAGAGTTCATTTATTTCGGTGGATGAAGCCACCACATTCACTTTCATGCTATTAACCAGAGCTACGGCTAAATTGTAGGAAGTTGAAGTCACAAAAAAGAGCCAATAAGAAGAGAGCCGAGGCGTCATCACCGGTACCGTGAAAATCCAACGCTTCAAATCTCTGGTTTTAGCAAAACCCATCAGCATTTGTTTATAGGTGAGCACATCCGGTCCGGCAATATCAAAATGATTATTGTAGGTAGCATTGTTAAGTAAGCTCCTCTCCAGAAATGTAATCACGTCCCGTATACCAATTGGCTGGCATTTCGTATCTAACCAACGAGGGGCAATCATCACCGGGAGCTTTTCCACCAAATCACGAATAATCTCAAAAGAAGCACTTCCCGAACCTACGATTATTCCGGCACGTAAAGCGGTAAAATTGTACGATCCCTTGCTGAGCAATTCTTCCACTTTTTTTCGTGATTGCAAATGCTTCGACAGCTCCTCATCGTTCACAATCCCACTCAGATAAATCACATGCTCTACCGAAGTGGACTTCATTGCCGTTACAAAGTTTTCGGCAACCTTAACCTCCAGCGATTCATAATCGGCGGAGGCCGACATCGAATGCATCAGGTAGTAAGCAGCGTCGATGTCTTCAGGGATTTTGGAGAGACTACCGGCTTCCAGAAAATCTACCTCTAGCAAAGTGATCTGTGCCTCAAAATCCTCTGGAATAAGCATTCGATTTATGTCGCGAACGCAACAAATTACATGATGTCCGGCTCGAAATAACACCGGTAGTAAGCGCTTGCCAATGTAACCCGTAGCGCCGGTTAATAGAATAGTTTTTGTTGTTTCCATAGATGTGATTACTCTAAAGCTTTGGAATCGTTAAGCGTTCCAATCGGTTCATTCAAAAAACTAAATCTTACGATGATGCCCAAACGAGTACTAACAATTACTATGAATCCATCGATTGATATCGGGACGGAAGCTGACGAAGTGATTACCGATCAAAAAACCCGTTGTGCTGCTCCAACCATCGATCCCGGTGGTGGTGGAATTAACGTGGCTCGGGTACTTACGCGATTGGGAGTGCATAGTGATGCATTGTTTGTTTGCGGTGGCTATACAGGAAGTTTGCTCAGACAAATGATGGCCGAAGAAGAAATCAAGTCTATTCCCATCGAATCGCTGGATGTTACTCGGCAAAATATTGCAATCATCGATAACAGCATAGGAAAACAATATCGGTTTGTGCTGCCCGGTTTGGTTTCTAAAAAATCAACTTGGAAGGCTGTTCTTGAGAAAATTGAATCAACTATTCAAAATTATGATTTCGTAGTTGCCAGTGGGAGTTTACCAGAAGGTGTGCCTACCGATTTTTATAGTCAGATTGCAGCCATTGCTCAAAATGCAGACAAACAATTTGTACTCGACACCTCCGGATCAGCTTTGTTTGAAGGGATATTGAACGGTGCAGCATATATCAAGCCGAATCAGGAAGAATTTACTGAGATGAAACGCATATTTAGAGCCTCCAGCGATAAAGAACTATGTTCCATTTTATTTGATAAAGGCATCGAACACATCGTTCATACTCTAGGTAAAGAAAAGACCTTATTGATTACACCAGAGGGTATCTCTGAATTTACCCCTCCAAACATAAATGTACGCAGCACTATTGGCGCCGGTGATAGCTTTATAGGCGGATTGGTAGCTGGGTTAATGCGCGGATTCGATAAGAAACAAGCGGTTGGATTCGGGATTTCGGCGGCAGCAAGCACCCTACAAAGTGAGGGTACAGATTTATGTGATGCGGATGAAGTGGACGAAATTTTTACTAGTCATTTTATTGAGTAGAAACAGAACTACTTATTTAAAAAATCTTCAATTTTACTACGATTTAGAACTGGCGTGGCTCCCTCACTTCCGGCTACAAAGGCTCCCATCGCGTTTGCAAAACGAAGTGTTTCTTCTGGCGATTTGTTCTGAATCATACTAAAGATCACTCCGGAAAGAAAAGCATCACCGGCACCAACCGTATCTTTTACTTTTACATCAAATCTAGGGTGATGTACAAATTCCTCATCCACATATAAAGAAGAACCCTCTTCACCAAGAGTGATTATTGCTTTTTCGATGCCATACATAGCACAAAGCTTCGGAATCGCACTTTTGTAATCCGTAGCCAGACCAAACCATTCGGCCATTTCTTCGATTTCTTCGTCGTTTACTTTTAGGACATCCGCTAACCCCAGCAACTCTTCAATCAGTGGTTTTGTATAGAAGGGTTTCCGAAAATTGACATCCAGAATTTTAGATGCACTCGAAGTTGTAAGTAACTTTTTTATGTTCTGCGCTGAATCAGCATTTCTAAAACCCAGACTGCCAAACACGATATAATCTGCTTCGCCTATTAACTTTTTTGCATCTTCTGTCGCTTCGATATAATCCCAGGCGCGATGCTCATGAATCACATAGCTCGGAATTCCTTTCGCAGTTAGTTCAACTTCAACCAGCCCGGTTTTGTAGCTGTTTGTTTGGATATAGGCTGTATTAACACCTCTTTTCGTGATTTCTGATCGTGTTCTTTCACCCAGTTCATCATTGCCTACCGCACTAATTATAGAAGCTTCAACATCCAGGTTTCTGAGATTCACCGCGACATTGAGTGGAGCTCCCCCCAAAAACATCCCGTGAGGCAATGAATCCCATAACACTTCGCCTATACAAACCACTTTGCTCATTCAATCCCGATTATTTTTTTGTCATTTCTTTGGCTAACTCTTCCAGCGATTTTCCTTTGGTTTCGGGGATCATCTTGAGAGCAAAAAGCAGTTGCAACACCATCATAAATGCAAAGAAAGCAAACAACGGCCCCGGGTTATCGCCTAATATATCCATAAAAAACAGCGTAAATAAGGTAATGAGTGCTGCAAAAACCCAGTGTACTCCTGAACCAAAAGCTTGTCCGAATGCTCGCACATGATTGGGGAAAATCTCAGAGATAAACACCCAGATAATAGCTCCTTGTCCGGCCGCGTGAGAAGCGATAAATCCAAATACACCCAAAACCACCACTAAGCCACCTGCACCGGTATAAAAAGCCCAGGAGACAATACTCAACGTTGTGATGTAACCGATTGAGCCATAAATCAGCAGGGTTTTACGACCGGCACGATCGATTAAATAAATTCCCAACATAGTGAAAACAAGGTTTACAGCACCTATACCAACTGATGAAAGTAGCGCTGTACTTTGAGCCAATCCGGCTGCTTCAAAGATGCGGGGTGCGTAATAAATCACGAAATTGATCCCCGAAAGTTGATTGAAAAAGGCGAGTAAAAAAGCCAATAAAATCGGCCATTTATAGCGACCTGAGAAAAACCCATTGCCTGCATCCGCACGTTCGGTTTGTTGAATTTCAGCAAGCTCAACATCAGGATCAATCGTAGGGTCAAGTTGTGAGATTAGAGTTCGGGCAGTTTCAACATCATTCTTGTGGATGACCAGCCAGCGCGGACTGTTTGGGATCCGAAAAATAAGCAACACATAAATTGTGGCAGGAATGGCTTCGATACCCAACATCCAGCGCCAAGCGTTTTCACCAAGTCCGCTACCAACCAACCAGTTTGATAAAAAGGCCACTAAAATCCCCAGAACAATCATAAATTGATACAAAATCACAAGCCGACCTCGCCGATGCGCCGGTGCAATTTCAGAAATGTAAGTTGGCGCGGCTACCGATGATGCCCCTACGCCCAATCCTCCTATAAATCGGAAAAATGAGAAAACATAAGGCTCAGTTGCCAACGCAGAACCAAGTGCAGAGATCAGATAAAGCACACCAATCCAGAATAAGGTTTTCTTTCGGCCGAATTTGTCGCAGGGAATTCCACCAAATAAAGCACCTATTACTGTTCCCCAAAGCGCCATCGACATGATAAATGTGCCGTGAAAGAGTGGCGTAGTTTGCCATAAATCTTGAATGGGTTTATCCGCACCGGAGATCACTGCGGTATCAAAACCGAAAAGCAGACCTGCTAAAGCGGCAACGATGGATGCAAAAAGTAAGGAAGAAGTTTTTTTCATACCCGAATTTTAGTTCGGATATTAGACAATCAAAAGGATTGTTAAAAACTAAAAACGGTTATCAACCGACATTGGGAATTCTAAACGTAAATGTAGAGCCTTTTCCTAAAATGCTTTGTACTTCGATGGTAGCTTTATGAAGATCGGCCATTTTTTTACTCAGCCGTAGTCCTAGCCCAGTACCAACTTCTTTTTTGGTTCCTATTCTAGAAGGGTGAAATTCTTTATGAAATAGTTTCTGGCAGACTTCATCCGACATTCCTACCCCTTCGTCTTTCACCGAAATACACCAACCATCATTTATCTCTTCACATTTCAAATAAATGGTATCACCTTTTGATGAAAATTTAAGAGCATTGGAAAGAAAATTTCGCACTATGGTTGCCACAATGTGTTTATCAGCGTAGACTTCGAAATCTTTTTCAAGTATTGTTTCAATGGATATAGACTTAAAACTTGTCATGGTTTCGAACAGATCTACTGTTTGATCAACGATTTCAGCAATTTTAAAATGCTCTTTTCTAATTTTTAAGTCTCCTGCTTGAATGCGCGACCAATTAAACAAATCGTTGGTTAAGTCTGAGATTGATTTTACAGAAACCTGAATAATCGATGAAAAATTTTGAATCTCTTCTATATCGATAGGCTCGTCAGAATTAAGTGAATCAGACATCATTTCTGCAATTGCAAGAGTTGAATTAATAGGTGTTTTAATGTCGTGCCCAATCACCGAATTTATTTCGTTATTGGTTTCAACCATCCGATTGAGGTGATTATTGGTTGATTTCAACTCAGCGTTGATTTTTCTTTTGGCTCGCGATGCCTTAATCAAAAATATTAAGATTAGAATAGCCCCAACTAACAATGTGAATATCAGTGTTAGTAATAACCGTTGATTTTCAAATTTCAGCAGTTGATCAGTAATTGCCTGCTGTTGTTGTTCTAATATCTTTTGCTGTTCCTGAATCCGTTCTTCTTCATTTTGATAAATATCTACGTTTTCGGTATTAATTAATGCTGTATTTAGTGTGATATTTTTGGGTACATCTTCTCCCTTAAATAGCGCTATTGCAGTTTCGATTGCAACCCTGCCACCTGTTAAATATCGAAAAGTGGCATCCAATTTTCCGTCTTTCACCATCTGTGCACCACCTTCTTTTCCAGGTAGTGCATCAATTCCTATAAAGTACATGTTGTCTTCAATGCCTAGCTCAGTTGCAACTTTATAAGCCGTCTCTGCCATAACATCATTGTGTGCATATACAAGATCAAAATTTTGATCTTCTTCTAATACTTCTCGAATTTTTTGCTCAGCACTTTTCGCAAACCATTTTCCATCCCCGCCGTCAACAATTTCATAGTTTTCATCACCTTCAAATTCTTCAAAAAAGCCTTCGTGTCGTTCTTGTGCAGGTGAGGATGTTTTAGTGCCGTAAATTTCAAGAATTCTACCGCTTCCTTTCAATAAAAATTTGGTGTAGTTACCGGCCTGTTGTCCAATTTCTACATTATCTGCGCCGATGAATGTAGTGAACATATCAGAACTAGTTTTCCGATCAACTAAAATCACTGGAATGCCCAACTTATAGGCTTTTTCTACCACCGGTGTTAATGCATCTGCTTCTTTTGGTGAAACAATTAGTACATCCACCTTTTTATCAATGAAATACTCAACGTCCTTGATCTGCTGTGTCGAAACATCATTGGCATCTCTAATTTCTAGATTTACCTCAGGGTACAGCATCGCAAATCGTTCAAACTCAGCATTCATGGTTTGTCGCCACAAATCGTTTGAAGTAAGCTGAGAAAAACCTATCGAAATATTCTGCGATACCGGTTCAACCGGTAAATAACTACAAGTACTTATTAAGAGAAGGTAGACAAATACTGTCTTTTTAAAACCCGGCATAGTTCTGTTGAAATAGTTACGATTTTCTATCGCAAAATTGGTTTAATATGAAATTCAATTAATCAAATTAGTGACTCAATGCTAAAATTATCGGCTTGAAATTTTCTAACATAAGAAGTCCATATAATTTGGAGCGATTTCACACTTTTCTTGGTTTGGCAGGCAACGACTTACCAAGAGCAAAACTATTCATGTTCAAAAAAATTCATCTACTGTTATTTTTACTATTTCCCATCACTGCGAATGCGCAAACAGGAACCTTAACCGGAATTGTATCTGATGCTAAAACAGGTGAACCACTTATTGGTGCAACGGTGATTCTGGAAGGTACTTCTATTGGAGATGCCACCAATGTAAATGGTCGTTATCTGATTTCACGCATCCCAACAAAGACGTACAACATCATTATTTCTTATGTTGGCTACACTACGGTTACCAAATTCAATGTGGTAATTCGATCGGAAGGTAATCCCGATTTGAATGTAGCTTTACAGGAAGACGCCCAACAACTCGGCGAAGTGGTGGTAACTCCTAATCCGTTCGAAAAACTGCAAACTACCCCACTTTCCATCCAAAAATTCAGCCAGGAAGAAGTGGCCTCCTATCCCGGCGGAAATAACGACATCGCCAAAGTGGTGCAATCGTTGCCCGGCGTAGGTGGAACCGTTGGCGGGTTCCGAAATGATGTCATTATCCGTGGTGGCGCACCCAACGAAAACGTGTATTATTTGGATGGCATCGAAATCCCAAACATCAATCACTTTGCTACTCAAGGCAGCGCAGGCGGACCGGTTGGCTTGCTGAATGTATCGTTTTTTGAAGGCGTAACCCTGTCGGCATCATCTTTTGATGCACAATACGATAACGCTCTATCCGGAGTTTTGCAGTTCGATCAGCGTAATGGAAATGCTCGCGAGTTTACGGGGAATTTCAGGCTTGGATCCAGCGAATCGGCATTAACCGTTGAAGGTCCACTTTTTAAAGGAGATGCAGCCGAAGCAAATACAACGTTTATTGCCTCGGTACGTCGTTCGTATCTACAGTTACTTTTCCAAGCCATCGGTCTCCCTTTCTTGCCGGATTACTGGGATTATCAGTACAAAGTGAATCACCAAATTGATGATTACAACAGCTTACTGATTACCGGAGTAGGCTCAATCGATAATTTTGCGATCAACGAGTTGGATGAATACGACGCCGAACAAAAAGCGATTCAGGAACAGGTTCCGGTTATCAAACAGCAAACCAATACAGTAGGCGCCAGTTGGAATCGTCGTTTCAAAGATCGTTCGGGAAGTTTACGACTCACATTGAGTACCAATCGACTAGAAAATGAATTCTCACAGTTCGAAGACAACGTTAATCAAAACGGGCTGTACTTTAGAAACGATGCTGTTGAGCAGGAGATCAAACTTCGGGCAAACGTTACCAAGTTTATGGGCGACTGGATTACCAACTATGGCGGATCCATCCAAAATGTATCGTACTTCAACGAAACTACCGATTTAGTAAACGACGCAACCTTTAACTCAGCTATCGACTTTTATAAATATGGTTTGTTCGCTCAGTCTTCTCGAAGTTTCAGCGATCGAACCACTTTCTCTTTTGGAGTGCGTTTTGATGGCAACACCTTTACCGATTCCGGAAATGAACTATGGAAGACATTCAGTCCCCGTATTTCAAAGTCATTTAAAATCACCGAAGACGGTACGTGGACGTTAAACTCTTCCCTTGGGCGATATTATAAAATCCCGCCTTACACCATTCTTGGTTTCGAGAATAATTCAGGTGCATTCGTAAACAAGAATGCAGAATACATTCGAACCGATCACGCTGTTCTTGGACTTGAATACCTGATCAATGATCGTTCGCGAATCTCATTAGAAGGATTTTTCAAAGATTATGGAAATTACCCCGTCTCCAAACGTGATTCGGTGTCGCTGGCAAACAAAGGTGGTGGATTTGAAGTTTTGGGAAGCGAGCCTGTTCGAAGTATTGGCGAAGGGCGAACCTATGGAGCCGAGTTGTTATTCCAGCAGAAATTTACCGGAAAATGGTACGCCATCGCAGCTTTCACGCTGTACAAAAGTGAGTTTACCAATGGCTATTCGGATGAATTCCGTCCCTCAGTATGGGATAACAACTTGTTGATTTCACTTTTAGGCGGGTACAAATTTGGCAACAACTGGGAAGTAAGTGCCCGTTATCGATATTTGGGCGCATCTCCTTATGCTCCGGTGAATCGATCGGCAACACTGCAAAATTACCCGGCCATTATTCGCGATTTTTCTCGCATTGGAGATAAACAACTTTCGGCTTTTAACCAGATGGATATTCGTATCGACAAAAAGTGGAGTTTCCAGCGCTGGAGCTTGGATGTGTTCTTAGAGATTCAGAATGCGTTAGCTCAGAAAAACCCGGAAGAGCCACAATTCGGATTGGCCAGAAATGAAGCCGGAGAAGTAGAAGAACCTCGTCGTTTAGTCCAGGTAAATCTCGAAAATGAAGCAGCAGTTTTACCTTCGATTGGATTGGTGGTTAATTTTTAATCATCTAAGCTTATTGAGAAAAGCCGTTCAACGAACGATGACCTTTTAATCTCCCCATTTCTGCTTAAAATCTTCTTTGTAACTGGCACCGATTGGGATTTCTGAGTCACCAATGTGGATCAGATTTCCTTCCACATAATCCACTGCTGAAATTGAGACGGCATATGATTTATGTACTCTTATTATTCGTTCTTGGCTTAATTCCATTAGCTTTTTCATGGTCATGTACACCATTATTTTCTGCTCACTAAGATGAAATTGGAGATAATCACCTTTTGATTCAACATACCGGATATCAGCTACATCAATACGGTAACTTTTGCCGTCTGTTTTTACAGCAAAACTTACTTCTCGTTTATCAACCACCTTTTTCACCTTATCAACGGCTTGTAAAAACCGCGGAAATGCAATGGGTTTGAGCAAATAATCTACCACGTTTAATTCATAACCATCCAGAGCAAACTCAGGGTAGGCCGTAGTCAAAATCACGTTTGGTTGAACTGTCTGGCTTCTAAGAAAATCAATACCGGAAAGCTTAGGCATGTTTATATCCAGAAAAATCAAATCAACTCGCTTTTTCTTTAAAATCTCAATCAACTCCAAGGCATTACTGCATTCGCCAACCAAATTTAAACCTGGAGCATCCGCCACAAATTGACGCAAAATATCTCTGGCAATGGGCTCGTCATCAACAATCACACAAGTGAAATCAGTCATAGCTTATCCTCAATGTTACTTCAAAGTCGTGGTCGTTTTCGCTGATTTCAAGTTGATGACGTTTCGGGTAAAGTAGATCCAGTCGTTTTCGAATATTCGACAACCCAACCCCGGTTGTATTTAGTTTGCTATCATCTTTTTTATCGATGCTATTCGAACAAACCATCTCTAAAGATTTTGATTCGACGGTTATTCTTAAAATAATAAAAGCCCCTTTTTGCTGGATGTTTCCGTGCTTAATGGCGTTTTCCAGAAATTCGATTAACATCAGCGCCGGTACTTTTTGATCAGAAATCTTTCCCATCAAAGCCATCCGAAGTTGATCGGGATGATCGAGCCGTACTTTTTGCAACTTGATGTATTCTTTCAGGTAATTAACTTCATCAGTCAAATTTGCCAACTCATCATTTGACTGCTCAAGATTATATCGCAGTATTTGTGATAACGACAGGATTCTTTCCGGTGTCTCAGGTGCTTTCTTGATGCTCAAACCATAAATGGTATTAAGGCTGTTGAACAAGAAATGTGGACTGATTTGAGCTCGCAATGCCTTCAACTCGTTAGTTGAATTCAGTTCTTTCAATTCAGCATTTTCTTTCTTCAGCTCCAGAGCTTCGAACCAAGATTTCGATAACACAAGAAGTGTTGAAATAACGTAATAGATCAATAATATCCCGAAAGTTTCTAGAGGATTATAAACCGCAACAAAGTAAAAATCAGGAAACAACCAATCCGATATTGATAAGTAAGTTAGGTTATAAAGGCTGAATGCAAAACCAAACAAAAACAAACTGGTTATCCCATATAACCAATATTTCCCCCTCTCAAGATGCTTAGGTATCAACAGAAATACATTAAAACTCACAAAGGCAATCAAATGAATATGAAAAAGTGAGGTGTAAATCACGTCCAAAATTGTAGTTTCCCCATCCTGATCCATTACCCGTAGCAAAACAAAAAAAGAAATAACCCAAAACAGTCCGTGCTGAATCAGGTGATTTAAACTCGATTTAGTTCTATTGGTCATGGCAGAACCCTTTGAATCTGAATTCAGTTGCTCCTTCAAATGCTTCCTCTTCATGCGCGTATTTTGCTACAAATTTGCGTAGTTCGTCGGTCGAAGCGGTTATTAAAATGGTATCGTCGGCTTTTTCATGTTTAATACGCACTCGGTTCGCGCTAATCAGTTCTCGAATAAACGACGATTTAAACATTTCGATTGAAAGTACTTGATCGGCAATCTTAATCTTAGAAAAAGTGTGTACCGGGAAGAAATGATTATCTACAAAAGTAGGCTTACTGTCTTCAATTTTAGTTAGGCTTTTGGCAAAAACATATAAATCCAGAAAATAAGCCTCATTGAGTTCGGTAACAGCTCCAATAAAAATTGCAGTATCTGCTTTTTGATCCTCCAGGTATTCAAATAGAATCAAGTAGGCATTCCCTATATCCAGCTCATCGACTTCGATCTCAGCATCAGTAGCTAAAAAGAAGTCACCTAATTCAGGAAAATTTGAGATGTCGTTAATAAATGTCCAGCGTTGATCATCGGTTTCCCATATACCTTCAAGTCCGGCATATAGTATGGCGTCATCTTGGTCGACCAAAGGATGCACCGATTTCAAAAAACATCCGGATTGAACTAAATAGAGAATGATTAATAATAGAAAGTAATGTATGCGTCTCATTTTGTATTTGGTTTGATAGTGATTACGCATCAAAGAAACGGAGGTATTTACCCTCCTTAAAAACTATTCGATGAACCATAGCTTTCACACGATGAACAGATTTTCATTCACTGATTGGCGATCAACTAACTACTATCTCGCTGTATAATTAATCCAACTTCACCCACATCCCCTGATACCCGCTTAAAATAATAGTACCATCCAGATCTACATGATTGCCGGTTAACACATCTACACCAACGCTCATCCAACAACGAATTTCCTGTTCCATTTCACTAAAATTTTGGATAATCACGAGTTTCTCTTTCTCACTTTGCTTGATGAAGCCTAACACATGATCGTTGTGTGTTTCAACCAAATCCACTTTGTTATTGCCTAGCGCAGAATGTTCCTTCCTTAGCTCTATTCGATGTTTTAACGCCTGGAAAATAGTGCCTTCTATTCCCTGCCCTTTTTTTGCAGTTTGTACCTTACCCCAATCCATTGCTACACGATGCACCCAACGTGTGTCCTCTTTTTTGGATGGATCCTGTTCATAGCTGTAGTCATTCATCAACCCAATCTCATCCCCAAGATATAAAAGTGGAATTCCGCCGATTGTTAATGCAATACTATATAAGGCAATAATCCGGTTGATCGCATCTTTTTCACGCCCTGCATCTTTTAATTCGATGGCTTGCTCTAATCCCGCCAAGGATGCCGTTGTCCCACAAACTCTGAGATCGCCATTTGTTGGGTTGTATTGGAAGGGTTGCCCTTTGGCGAAGGAGCCGGAAAATTCTTTCGCGTAAAAATGATTTAAGAAGAAACGATGCCCCTCAGGGAAAATCCCCAGACCTTGAGCATCGTCATCCGAAAAAGTCCAGCCGATGTCGTCGTGGCTGCGCACATAATTTATCCAAGCACAATCTTCGGGGATATAAAATCGATTTTCGATCGACTTTTTCAACAATTTAACCTCACGCGTGGCCATGCTTTCCCAAATCAACGCCATCACCGTTGGATTGTACGATAGTTGGCATTCATCTTGATGCACATATTTTGCTACATCATCTGGGTGAACGATTGCCTCCGATTTGAAAGTAAGGGCCGGGGCTCCAATCCTGGCAGCCGCATTTAATGCTCGAATTAAAGCATGAGCTTGAGGAAGGTTTTCGCAGTTGGTTCCCATTTGCTTCCATGTAAATGGCACTGCATCTAATCGAAGTACATCAATCCCTTGATTTGCCAAAAACAGCATTTCTTTAGCTATGGCGATGAGTACTTCCGGATTTCGATAGTTTAAATCCCATTGAAAGTTGTGGAAAGTACTCCAAACCCACTCGCCGGTTTCTTTATTTTGATGGAAGCTTCCCCGTCGAATTTCCGGAAATATCTCGCGTAGGTTTTGCTCATATTGATCGGGAATCGTTTTATCAGGGAAAAAGAAATAGAAGTCTTTGTAAAATGGATCGCCAGATTTGGCTTTTTTCGCCCATTCGTGTTCATCGGAGGTGTGATTATTCACAAAATCCAACACTAAGCTTATGCCCTCTTTTCTAAATTTCTTCGACAGCTTTTTTAAGCCTGCCATTGTACCGAGGCTTGGCTCCACTTTTCGATAACTACTAACGGCATAACCTCCATCACTTTCGGGATGTGGTCGATCGAACAGTGGCATCAAGTGCAAATAAGTGACTCCCAGTTCTTTAAAGTAGGGCAGCTTTTCTTCGATTCCGTCCAGATTTCCTGCAAACAAATCAACATAACAAACCGCGCCCATCATTTTGTTCGATGCAAACCAAGAAGGATTCTCGACACGTTCAGCATCCACTTCCCGCAGATACTTTGGGCGTTTTATCCAGCTGCGTCCTGCTTCCAGAATCATTTTTTCGGCATAAAAGTACCAATCAGGTTGATCGCTATATAGAAAGTGAAGTTCGCGAAGTAATTTCTCGATATGATCTTGAACTCTGGTGATAAAAATAGTTAAATCGTTAGCCTTCCAATCAGAAAACTCTGCGGTTAAGGCATCCAAAATGCGCTGTTTAGTACGTTCGAGTGCTTTTTCGTTGATCATATTATTTTGAATTCTACCTTAATGAGATTCCTAATGCTAAAGTGTACCCAAAGACCGTAATCAGGTCGAAGGTAGTGATTAAAAAATCAGGCTTAAAAATTTGAGATAGTGAATGAAGAGCTGTTTTCTAATTCTGGTTAAGGATGGATTTTAATATAACTTTTGGCATTATGCCAATGCTTTAAATGCCGATAATTAATGTATATTCACACTTATTTGATTATTTTCGTATGCGATTTTCATAGGCAATTAAAAATGTGTAATATTTGGCCTTGAACTATCTGCAAACGAGGGGCATAACGTCTTACTAATTGTAATTCATGGACAGTAACAAAAGAAAAACAGTAATGATTGTAGAGGATGACTTAATCCTAAATCTGCTCTACGAAAGTTATCTCGAAAAATTAGGCTATGATGCAGAAGGCGAACTTGTATATGGTAAAACTGCCATCGAAGTAGCACGCCGAATTAGCCCTGATTTAATTTTGATGGACATTTCGCTTGAAGGCACTATGGATGGTATTGATGCGATGAAAGAAATTCGCACTTTTTCTGATGTCCCAGTTATTTACATAACCGGGAATTCCGATCCTTACCATGTTCAAAGAGCTAAAGAGACGAACTACCTCGATTACTTGGTAAAACCAATTGAGTTTAACGATATCAAAGAATCACTAGATAGAAATTTCAAGTAATTCTAATCATCTAGTTCACGTTTTTTTACCACTTAAGCATTGAATCGATCAGCGTAAGTGATAAATTTATGCAATGAACTCACTCAATAAAGTTTTACGAAATAAAGCCATCCGCTATCTCCTTTTGGGTTTAGGTTTTGCTGCCGTAATCGCCCTTACAGGCATGAACGTATATTCGCTATACGATATTCGAGATAAGATGACTATGGGTGTGGAAGAGCGGCAAATTGCTCTTGTAGAAGATTTAATACAAGACGTTCGGCGTGAAATATACTCACCGTTTACCGGGCTAAATAAAATTGAACTTGAGCCGGTTGAATATTCCATTTCAGAATCAGGCCAATTTCCTCCTCAACTTCAGGAAAAAATTGAGAAAGCCGCGGCGAGTCCGCTATTTACCGGCATTTATTACACCCCTGCTGATATTGACCCGTGCTCAATAGATTCAAAAATCTATGCTTATAATTACACCGATCATCTATTAGAGCATACATCGAATTATCCAACTATACTTTGCGATGGAGTTGGCCTTGCACGTACCAAAGCGCGCATCGAATTAAACAGCTTTAACTACCGATGGAATAATAACATCGAGTTTGATGCACATAGAACGATGAACATTGGATTCATTAATCTTAAAGAAAACCGCGTAATCGGTTATCTGACAACCACTTTAGATAAAGATTACATCGTTAATGATCTCATACAGCCATTAATGACGAGATACTTTAGTCCGGATTCTGCCGGTGGTGCTGTGCTTTGGTTACATGATTGGGCTAACGATGTAGTGCTTGCTACCAACGACCCTTCTGTGCAATACGATTTTGAAATTGTTGATAAAAGGCAACGCTTTGGAACCAGTATGTTCGAAAATTGGAACATCAAAGTAGCTTTTATGGATAATCCACTTGCTACTGCCTATAACGATACCTTAGTTAAAAACTTAGTAGTATTGGGATTTGCTGTGTTATTTTTAGTGGGCGCATTGTTGTTTATGTTTTATACCGCACAAAGAGAAAGAGCTCTGGCCCTACGGCAAGCCGGGTTTTTAGCCAACGTAACCCACGAATTGAAAACACCATTAGCGGTAATGCAAGCAGCCGGAGAAAACATCTCGGATGGAAGGGTAAAAGACACTGCTCGTTTAAAACAATATGGCGACCACATTTACAGTGAGGCCATACGTTTAAGAAAAATGATCGAGAAATTGCTAGATGTTGCGAAAACTGATTCCGGACAAACCTTGATTCAAGCAACACCGGTTAATGTAAATGAAGCACTCAAAGCCTTTGTTGCCGAAAACCGAGAGTACATTGAAAGCAAAGGATTTAATGTTGGTTTAAAACTCACTGCCAGTCCTGCATTAGTTATGCTAGATCGCGATCATTTTGAAAATGTAATTAGTAACCTCACCGAGAATGCGATTAAATACAGTAAGGAAAACAAAAACATATTGTATACATCAAGTTCAAGTGAAAAAGAAGTTACAATTAATGTATCCGACACTGGTATTGGGATTCCCCGCAAACATATTAGAAACATTTTTAAGAAATTCTATCGTGTTGAGGATACCTTGGTTGCTAAAACAAAAGGCCATGGCCTTGGACTTAGTATCGTAAGAAATTTAATACAACTTAATGGCGGTAAGATTGATGTTCAAAGCGAAGTTGGTATTGGAACAACTTTTTCGTTGAAATTTCCAATTTTGGTGAAAGAAGAACATTCGTTAACATCCAAGCCCGAAAATAACGCTGAATCAGCAACAGTGATTGACCCAAAAGAATATGCCTAATAAGACGTTAAAAATACTGGTAGTAGAAGACGAACCTAGCTTGATTTTCACCCTTCGCGACACTCTTGAAAGTGAAGGATATGATGTAATTGTTAGTGAAGATGGCGAACAAGCCGTTCAATTAGTGAAAGAGCACACTCCCGATTTGATGATTCTTGATATCATGTTACCGGGTAAAAGTGGGTACGATATCTGTAAAGAAGTACGTGATTTGAAGTACACTTTTCCGATAATCATGCTTACCGCCAAAGACCAGGAAATCGACAAAGTAAAAGGCTTAAATCTGGGTGCTGATGATTACCTGACCAAACCATTTGGTGTTAAAGAATTATTAGCCAGAATTCAAGCAAGATTACGCCGAGCAAGTGCATATTCAAGCTCAAGTAAAGTTGAAGTGCTTCGCCTTGGTGATATTGTCATCGACATGCTTGAATCGGAAGTAACTCTTCCTGACGGCACCGTGAATGAGCTTACAGCTCGCGAAGTAGAATTGATCCGATATCTCCTTTCAGCCGGCGGTGAGCCTGTGTCACGCGACGAATTACTTGAAAAAGTATGGCGTTACGAGTTTAGCACTAACACACGAACCGTAGACGTTCACATCTCAAAGTTACGTGCCAAAATTGAAATGCAACCTGACGATCCACGATACCTAATTACCTTGCACGGCGTAGGCTATTTATTGAAAACTGTTTAAGATACAGATTGATTTAAATTCCTAACGAAATCGATAAACCCCGTCACCTTCGATTCAAGTAATTCTTGTTGTAAAGGTACATTTAATCCCGTTTCAGGATCGAAGGCAGAATTAACGCGTTGAACAAAAACACGTTCGGGATATAACTGTGCATTTCTGTAATTAGCAACCATTTGAAATTGCTCAACAGCTCGCAATCCACCGAATGCTCCAGATGCAATACCGATAAATGCCATTGGTGTCTTAACAAAGGCTTCAGGAAATGGCAAGTAGTCTATAAATAATTTCAGGATTCCAGGAAAGCTTCCATTGTATTCCGGAATCACCCAAACGATTGCATCCGCATCAAGAACTGGTTGCCTAAACTTTTCAACCGAAGGTATGCTTTTACCATATTTACCTCCTTGAACATCAGCTGTTGGGAAATCCTCAAGCGATACTACTTCAGCATCAATCCCTTCCTTTTTGTATAAATCTGCCACGTAATTAGAAACTGAAAGTGACATTGAGTTTGGACGATCGGTAGAGCTGATTATTTTTAAATTCATTGCTTTTTTTGATTACTAGATGCTCAAAATAACACTATTACAAGTGTATTAATTCAATGAATTTCTGAAAACTTTATTAACCGCGATAATAAAAGCGCTTTTCCAATTTAATGGTAATATTTTATGGTAAATAACATTTTTACCTAATTATTTTAGTTGTTTTTAGAATTTGAATATCTTTAAAGCGATTAAGTTAGTGTTTATTCCGCCTAATACTTAATGATGGCTGGTTGGTTAGGCCGGCCTCTTTAATGGTATTAGTGACTCCAACAACAACAGGCGAAGTATTGACCTACTTCGCCTGTTTTCTTTTCTTCTTTTGAGCTAATTTTATACATGCATTTTTTTCGTTTACTACTGCCTCTGTTATTAGCTTTATTAGTTTGTGATTTGCCCGACGAACGCTACCAGCAATTCAGTTTTACCAAAGAGATTACCACAACAAGTGATTCTCATTTTGTGTATTTGTCTAATCCAACATTCGCTCCTGTTCGGGTTAGGTCGAATTCGAAGACAAATGAACCTCCAATAGATTTTCAATTCATACTTCCCGCTCTTTCTGATACCACTCTTTCATTTCCTGCTACCATTTATGATAGTACATCCGTCCAAAATGTTGTAATTGCAGTTTCATTGGGTAATCCTTTCAATTCAACACCCGACTCATCTTTTCGTTACAAATGGCCTTTTCCAAAAGGTAAAAACTACACGATATTGCAGGGTTACCACGGCAAATATTCGCACGACAGCGATTACTCCCGATATGCTATAGATTTTAAGATGGCGGAAGGTGATACCATTACGGCCGCAAGAAATGGAATTGTAATTGGGGTAATTGAAGATTACGACGTGGGTGGAAATAGTAAAAAGTATAGAGATTATGCCAACTACATTACTTTACTACATGATGATGGTACGATGAGCCAATATGCTCATCTCATGCACAAAGGAGCATTGGTTGAAGTTGGTGACACCGTTAAGACGCTACAACCTATCGGACTGGCAGGAAATACCGGTTTCAGTAGTGCACCACATCTTCATTTTAATACCATTCGAGCAGTGGATTGGACCAAAACTGCAGGATTCTCGGTTCAGTTTGAACTAATGGACGGCTCAGAAATCAAAAAAGGAATGACTGTATCTCATTAGTTCGTCATTCTTTTGGGGGATTTTTAATCTCGTTTAATCTACGGATGAGCAATCCTTCTCTACCTTCGTGCCCTGCTTCGTAAAAATTCATCCCCGAAATAGCTTTAGGCAAATATCCTTGATCCACCCAGTTACGAGGATGTGCATGCGGGTATTTGTAGTCTTCAGAAGCATTTTCGACATCCATGTATTTTGCTGAAAGTCGGTTTGCAGTTCGATCTTTTAAATATACGGGCACGTCTTTTACGCCTCGATCTCGAATTTCAGAAGTAGCTTTAAAAATGGCTCCTGCACTATTACTTTTCGGACAAATACTGAGGTACAAACACGCATGCGATAAAAAATACATCCCTTCAGGCATTCCACATTTCATAAAGGCTTCGTGGCACGACTGAACTACTGTAATGGCATTGGGTTCGGCAAGTCCTATATCTTCTGAAGCTAATATGAATAACCGTCGAAAAATAAAATTGGGATCTTCACCACCTTCAAGCATTGCTGTCATCCAATACAATGCACCATCTGGATCGGAACCGCGCACCGACTTAATAAAGGCTGAAATGTAATGGTAATGCTCATCGCCGGTACGATCGTAGCGCACATTGCGGCGTTGGATACTTTCTTTGGCAATTTCTAGGGTGATGTGGATTTCTTCTTCATCGTTGGGCTTGCTAGAAAGCACTGCAACTTCGAGAGCGTTCAGCGCATTACGCACATCGCCTCCTGCATACTCGGCAAAATGATGAATGGCTTGCTCTTCAATATGAATCTGTTTTTTGCCAATTCCACGTTCTGCATCAACGATTGCGCGTTCTAACATCGACCGTACATCGTTTACGGTAAGTGGATGAAGTTCGAATAATTGGCAACGGGATAGCAACGGATTTACAAGCGAGTAGAACGGATTCTCGGTTGTAGCGCCAACCAAAGTGATGATTCCCGATTCCAGGTGAGGTAACAGTGCATCTTGCTGGGCTTTATTCCATCGATGGATTTCATCCACAAACAATATGGTTTTTCGGCCATTTAATTTTCGCAGTTTCTCAGCCTTCTCAACTACCGATCGTAGTTCTTTGATACCATCTAACACCGCGTTAATCACCGCAAACGAGGCTTTAATCTCTTTCGAAATCACGTGAGCCAATGTCGTTTTTCCGGAACTGGGTGGACCAAAAAAGATTAACGATCCAATAACTCCGCTTTCTATCATTCTACGAAGCATTTTTCCTTCCCCTACCAAATGTTCCTGCCCTGCAAATTCCTCTAGCGAATGTGGACGCATTCGGGTTGCGAGAGGCTCATCAAAATTTACCTGAGTACTCGACTCGTTTACTTGATTGGAAGAGGTGGACTTGGGGTCCTGAAACAAATCCATGAAAAGGAATTAGTGAAATATGTACAATTAATGTGAATGTAAGAGGCTTTGCACTAAATCCAAACTGAAAACAGTGGCTACTTTAAATGGTAATTAGAACCATAGCTGTCTAAGTAGTTTTTTAGACGCACTTTTTTACGAGTGCTTTCGCTGGTCATATAACGCAGTTTGCCAAATACCTCACGTTCCTGCCAGGCGCGGTCAAAGCGACCAAGACACCAAAAAATCCCGGAATATGAATTAGGATCACGACCATCTAATGCGTATTTGTTATTCAACTCGATCAGATATTCTAGAGCAGTACGGTAATCTGGGGTCCATTCAATCACTTTCTTTCCCCATAACATGCGCAAGTAATTGTGAATGATCCCCTCCTCTCTGAGTTGAGTCTGAGCTGCATTCCAGATTTCATCGTGGGTTTTTGATTGCTCAAACTCTTCGAGTGAGTACACATATTCGCGTGTATCATCCCGATGTGCATCCATCGTCTTTTTCACCCAATCTGGCAAGCTATCAAACTCATCGTAATCTGGGCGGTGATGAGCAAAATGAAAACCTACTTCGCGCCATGTTATCACCTCATCTAAGAAACTTTCGATGTTAGGATCTCCATTAAAGAACCCAGTATTTTTGCCCCCATTTGGGGTTAGGTCATTTAAACTCCAGTCTTCAGGTTGATGATTTAGCACGGTTTCAACAATTTCGTACTCACTGATTTTGCCAAAATGGAGCCAGGGGCTCAAACCGCTCGATTTCTTTTCGTCTGGGTGATTTCGTTTTTCATCATAATCGAACAAACTATGCGCAATGAAATGTCCGAGTTTACCAAGGGCCGCAGCTCTAGTTCCTGATGCGTCCACTGCCGGCACCGAGTGGTCGATGTCGAGTTTGGAAACCGTTTTGGCAATATCCTCAAAATCATCTGTAGCGGATGGGTAATCGTTCAAAAACTCATCTGACAACTTTACGTTTGTGGTATTTTCTAGTTCGTTGAGTGGGTCTTTTTGGGGTGGATTAGTAAATCCTTCCAGGAAATGCTTTTGCATCACTTTTCGAAAGAGGTACGCTGAATATGGATCTTTTTCTGTGATACCCAGCGGAATTATCCCGTTAGAATCGATGGTGGTGAATGGCACTTCAATACGATCGGCTACACGCTCATTGTGTTTGCGGATGATAAATACCGGAAACTCATCGGAAATCACACAACAAGACTTTTCAGCCAGCCGGTAAAACAAGCCTTTTCCTGCCTCAGATTCCGGCTCCACATAACTGAAGTAATTCACTCCATGATCTGCTGCAAACTCGAGATTTTCTTTCATCCCTTCCATCAAAAAGGTATGGAATCGATCACATGCCCAAGGATAATCTACGTTTAGTCCTTCGTATACCAAAAGTGGTTTACCCAACTTGTTAGCCCACGCCACAGCATACTCAAGTGC
Organism: Balneolaceae bacterium; assembly: GCA_034669965.1. Taxonomy (GTDB): domain Bacteria; phylum Bacteroidota; class Rhodothermia; order Balneolales; family Balneolaceae; genus HXMU1420-13. The sequence continues at coordinate 587,183 of JAXMOK010000001.1, forward strand.
GTAGTTATACTGAAATCGGCGATTGATTTGCATCCAGTACAATACATAGTCCCCGTTTTCATTTACAGGATGCTCGTTTCTTTCAAATTTTCGGTACGAATTAATGTTTTTCATGTGTGATTTTATTGCCTTTGCATCACAAACCGAAAATTGAAATCACTAATTCCTGAGGATCCAAGATTCCTCTAATCAAACTTAAAAATTAAATACTAGCCCAACATTAAAGGTCGTCATGTCGGTTCGAGAACTACTTACAATATATTCCAGATCATTGCCTCGTGGAATCAGATCACCTTCTTTTAAATACATGGCCTCACCGCCCAACATATACTTTGTTTTTAGGATAAGATGAACTCCGATAAAATCTCCATCATCATCATAGCCTTCCCAAAGTCTAAATTTGGCACCCGCCCCAATACCTGAGTTTGACGTATAGTAATCGTAATTCACGGTGCTGGCAATTTCTTCATCTTCGTATAAATCTGTAATTGAAGATTCAGTGTACAGATAATTAAATCCAAATGACCCCTCTATAAATGGTGAAAAACCTCCCATATTTGGCTCAATACGCATAATCAATTGTGGAGTTATCATATTATTTGTTGTGCGAACATTTACATCCACTTCAGGTACTCCTTGCACAAATTGTGTCTCCCGCTCACGCCACCCATAATTTTGGTATACCATTCCAGCTCCTATATGAATTGGGATTTGTCTACCTATTTGATAAGTGAATGCAAAATCTACTCCGTAAGAATCGCGTTCGAGTGATTGTTGAAAAGCTCCTTGCGGTGAGCCAAGTGCAAAGCTGATGTCAAAGTTAAAAGGTTGAGCAGTACCCACGGTGGTAACTAGTGCAAATAGTAAAACGAGATGTGAAGTTTTCATAGCAGTTGGGTTAGGTTCTGCAATGAATGTATTTTCTACACGGGCTAAGCACTATAACATGTATATGTGATGAATCAAGGAATTCTATTCCTAAATCTTCTATTCTTAATTCCTAATTAGCTGTAGCGTTTCAAGTTATTAATAAACTTCTCGCTGGAATCGCGAATCGCATTTTTCTCTTCCGAATCTTTCTTATCAAACATATTTACCATGAAGTTCGCCCGTCCATTTTCGAGAAAGGTTTCCCGCTCTTGATCGATAAAGTTCCAGTACAGATAATTAAAAGGACATGCATTCTCCCCCGTTTTTTCCTTCACAGAAAATTCGCAGCTTTTGCAGTAATCGCTCATTTTGTTGATGTAATTACCACCGGCTACATATGGCTTCGATGCCAACACTCCACCATCAGCAAAGGTGCTCATCCCCAATACATTTGGCAGAACCACCCATTCGTAAGCATCCAAATAGCCAAACCAAAACCATTCGTTTAATTTTCTTGGATCAGTGCGAGTAAGATTTGAGAAATTACTCAAAACCATCAATCTGGGTATGTGATGAGAATACCCATCCTTAATAACCGGTCGTACACACTCACTCATGCAGTGCATTTTTGTATCACCCGACCAATACAAATCAGGTAGAGCCTCTTCAAAGCCAAAATAGTTGGTTTCACGAACATCAGGCATCATAGCCTCATAGTACACTCGCACGAATTCCCGCCATCCAATAATTTGACGGATAAATCCTTCGACCGAGTTTAAACGCACATTTCCCGCATCGTACGCTTCCTGCGCTTTATCACAAATTTCTTTGGGGTGTAACAGCCCGTTATTCATATAAATCGAAAGTTGGGAATGAAAGATCACATCTTTTCCGGTTGCCATAGCATCTTCGTACGGTCCGAATTCGTCCAGTCGCTCATCGATAAATTCATTTAATCGATATAAGGCTTGTCGGCGTGTGACCGCGATGTCAAATCCATCGATTTTTCCAAAATGGTCAATAAATTCACTACTCACCATTTCGATGACTTCAGCGGTAATTTCATCTACATTGGTACCGGCTCTTTCGGGGATAGTTATTTTTTTGGGTAATTTTTTTCGATTCTCTTCATCGTAATTCCATTCCCCACCTTCCGGATCTTTGCCGTCCATTAAGTAGCCGGTCATCCGCCGCATCTCTCTATAGAAGTATTCCATTCTATATCCGGGAGCGATTTTATCTTTGTACTCTTCAACATCTGCCAGAAAAAAGGTATTTGGGATGATCTCAACCCTGTCAGAGTACTCTTCTTGCACTTTATTTTGTTGCTCTCTCGTATCCCATTCCGAGGCAGACATCATTGTTAGCGAAAGATCATCATACTCCTTCAGTATTTCAGAAAGTGCCTCGTTATACCAAGATTCCGATGATTGGTACATTACTGGAAAACCTGCCTCGGCGCACTCGATAGCGAAATGGCGCATGCTACTGAGCACGTACACCAACTTCTTTTTGTGATAAGGCAAGCTGTTTGCCTTTGCTTTCGATTCGATAAAAATTAGCAGCGGTTTTTCTTCCTTTACCCAATCCGGCCAGTTATCTAGATTTAACTGATCGTGTACCACAAACACGGCTTTTTGGATACCATTAAGGTTTGTGCGGCCTATGTTTTCATCGATTTGGGATAAATACGGTCTATTGTTCATACTCTATTAAAAACCTATCGATTGAGAAGAGTTCCACTTGAGTCATAAAATTAATTATCTATTTAATACTCATCATCGTTTAAAGTGGAACATTTATTACCTGAGTGACTATCAATAAAATTTTTCAACTATTTTGTAACCATTAATTTTTTCGGTCGTATTATGCTGTTGATTTATGACATAAATTCAAAAAATATGCCTGCAAAATTAAAAAAATCAAGAAAGGACAAGATGCTAGCCGGGGTTTGTGGTGGGCTGGCTGAGTATTTAGGATGGGATCCTACGATTGTTCGAATTATCTTTGTTATCTGTGCCATTCTTGGGTACGGATCTCCTGCCCTTATTTATCTAATTCTGGCTGTAGTAATGCCCGATTAATCAACTAGTTGGAAAATAGCATCACCATTCGCATTTTAGCCTAACTTAATGGCTTTTTACTATGAAGGTAGGAATTGTAGGAGATGCAACACGAGCAGTTGCCTGGGAGCAACATTTACGCCCACACACTATTGTTAGTGAAGTAGAGCTATGCCCTACTCTTCACGAATTAAATACTGTTGATGCTTGTTTTATTCTTGATGAAAGCGAACAAAACTTAGAAATTCTTCTGGAAGGTGTTCGAAGAGGATTTCACTGCTTTTTCATTGCAAAACAGCCTACAAACATTCAAATGCTCGAAAAGGTGCATCGATCAGCAAAAGAATCAGGTTGTGGTATTCAATTCTCGCAATGGCCTTCTCTAGCACCTGCAACTCGGTGGATGATGGATAAACAACCTAAACCATCTATAATACATATAGAAAGAGAGATTGAAAAAAATACTCTTATCAATATTCAATCGACCTTTAAAAGCCATTGGATGGATGAAGTAGGTTTATGTATGAAATGGCTGGATTCGGGTATTCATCATATCGAAGCAAAGGAAGTGCAGTTATCTGGCACTTATCCGATTGCTATTCATCTTTTTCTACGATTTGATAATGGATCCTCAGCTACAATAAATATCTATGCAGGTTCAAGCTCAAATCGTCATCAACGATTGGCTGCTAACAAACACGAAGTACTCGAGTGCAACGTGATTGATCAAATTGTAAGAGTTGGTCGGGCAAACGAATCGAAGCGAGTTTACTTCGAGAAACAGGAATTTGATGCTAGTAAAGCGGCGGAAAAAGCCGCCATATTATTTCTCAAATCGGTTCAAATGGGTAAACAAACCGGCTATAACAGCTACGATGCCTTACAATTAGCCATCCAAACCGAACGCATTGAAGCACGTTTGAAACAGTTCTCTTAATGGTATGTTAATTTTGTGTTAACATTTGCTTTACTTTATGTTAACAATTTGGTAACATTGGAAAGCATCTACATAGAGAGGAATTGCTATGAAAACGTTAACACTTACCCTTGCTCTACTAATTTTTTCGGGATTGACTAATTCAACGGCCCAAAACACTGTACAGCATGAAGAACACCAAAAAGTGATCACCCATTTATCTGGAGATCATTACTCAATGACTGCATTTAGTGCAGATGGTGACATTTTAAAGGAAGGGTTTTACTTGAAAAGTGAAGATAGATTTCTCGAACATGGAATCTGGAAGTTATACGATTATAATACGTATGAACTGATCACAAAAATTAAGTTTGATAAGGGTGTTAAAGTTTGGATCGAAACAGAAATAGACGGTGAATTTGTACGATTTACCCAACAAGAAATCGAAGTTAACAGATTAAAAAACAGAATCACTGCGTTAGAAAAACAAATAGCAGATACTGATTACAATTAACTTTGGTTTGAAATAGGAGATAATTATGAAAGCAGGAATTTACAACAAGTACTATAAGCTTGGCATTGAACATTACATTAACAAGCACTATTTACATTTAAGCCGCCCGGATGTAAGAACAGACATCTTTTACATGGCTATTATTGGTGCCGTAATTGTAACTTCTATCCTTATCGGATAATCACTTTTTAGGCTTCATCGCTTTAAAAGCCATTTTTAGTTTTTTGCGCGACATCATATCCGTAACAAAATTAAACTGTCCGGCTTTTAAGCTTTCCCCGCCATCAATTACAACCGATTCTCCGGTTATGTAAGGAGCAAGGTCAGACATCAGGAAAACAGCTAGATTGGCTAATTCCTGATGTTTGCCCATTCTTTTCGTTGGATTTTGCTTCACCATCATTTTTTCGAGCATTGAATCAGGTACTAGTCTTGCCCAAGCCCCTTTAGTTGGAAAAGGCCCTGGAGCAATTGCGTTGACTCGAATATCGTACTCAGCCCATTCGTAAGCTAATGATTTTGTCATAGCTAACACTCCGGCTTTAGCACATGCAGAAGGCAACACAAAGGCAGAACCATGTTCCGCGTAGGTTGTAACGATATTGAGAATACTACCCGATTTTTTATTATTGATTAAATAATTACCAAAGCAATGCGTACAGTTGAAGGTTCCGTGTAGTACAATATCAACTATGGCTTTGAAGCCACCCGGTGATAAATCTTCGGAAGCAGAAAGGAAGTTACCTGCTGCATTATTGATTAGCCCATCTAGTGAATCGAAATCTGAACTAATCTGATTAAACATTTCCTGAACTTGCTCGTGGTTTCGCACATCAACCGAATAGATTTTTACTTTTGAACCTTCTCGTTCTTTGCCGATTTCCACGGATGCTTTTTCAAGCTTTTCAACGGTTCTGCCACAAATGGCTATATCAGCCCCTGCTCGGCATAATCCTTTAGCCATTGCAAGACCCAAACCGCTGCCACCACCGGTTATTAAAACGGTTTTCCCTTCCATTGTGTCGGATGTAAACATAATCAGCTCATTAAATTTTCAAATATTCCGGCAGCACCCATACCGCCACCTATGCACATGGTGACCATTCCGAATTTTTTATTTTGGGCTGATAATTCATGCAGAATTTGTGTGGTAAGCTTAGCACCGGTACATCCAAGCGGGTGCCCCATTGCAATAGCCCCACCATTTACGTTTATGATAGAAGGATCTAAATCTAATTCTCGGATCACCGCCAATGATTGTGCGGCAAAGGCTTCGTTCAACTCAATTAATTCAACACTTTTCTTCTCTAATCCGGCCTGGTTAAGTGCTTTTGGGATGGCTTCAACCGGACCAATGCCCATAAGTTCAGGGGCAACACCTGCCACTTGAAAAGACACGTATCGAGCAATCGGCTCAAGATTATGCTCTTTCACATAATCACCGGAAACGACTAAAACTGCTGCAGCCGCATCATTCATTTGGGATGAATTGCCCGCTGTTACACTACCACCTTGTTTAAAAACCGGACGTAGTTTCGATAGCACTTCAACAGAAGTATCTGCTCGAGGTCCTTCATCGGTGCCAAATTCAAAATTCTGTTCAACTACTTCGCCTTCCGCGTTTACCAATTGTTCGGCTACTTCGATTTTGGTGATTTGTGATTTAAAGCGATCATTTTTCCAGGCATTTATTGCTTTTTTATGACTTTGGTAAGCAAATTCGTCCTGATCATCGCGATTGATATTATACTTTTCAGCGACGTTTTCGGCGGTTAATCCCATGCTGATATAAATTTCCGGTCGGTTATCCGTAAAATTCGGATTGGGTTGAAACGAAAATCCACCCATTGGAACCATACTCATACTTTCAACTCCGCCGGCAATAATAACATCAGCACCACCTACCATAACTCGTTCTGCCGCCATGGCTATGGTTTGCAAACCGGACGAACAAAATCGATTTACGGTCATCCCGGCAACCGAATCTGGTAATCCACCAAGTAATGCGATTTGCCGTGCGATATTCAATCCTTGCGAAGCCTCAGGAAAGGCACACCCCATAATAACATCATCAACATCATTTGGGTCAATGGTTTCATTACGTGCCATCAGATCTTTAACAACTGCAGCACCAAGTGTATCGGGATAGGTAAATCGTAATGATCCCTTATTAGCTTTTCCGCAAGGTGTTCGAACTGCATCTACTATAAACGCTTCTCTCATCTCAATTCCTCAATGGTTTACCGGTTTTTAACATGTGCTCGATACGGGCATGAGTTCGTTCATCGTTCAAGCATTCAAAAATGGCCTCTCTTTCAAGCTTCAGCATGTAATCTTCCCTAACAGCTTGTGGCTCCGACAAACTTCCACCAGCCAGTACTTTAGCAACTCGTTCGGCAACAACTTTGTCGTAATCGGTGGCATATCCCGATTCGTTCATCACATAAAGCATAATCTTCATCACGCTTTCGGCTTTTTTACCTAACACATTAAATGTTGGTTTTGCCGGAGGGACATACCCTGCCTTCACCAAGCTTAATGCTACTTGTTTAGCAACCTCAAGTTGGTTATTCCGGTTCATCACAATAACCGAATCATCCGGAATAAGCCCATGTTGTTTAGCATTCACCGCCGAATCAGACACTTTCGCCAATCCAATGGTTTTAAATGCATTCCTGATAAACGGTAACGGATCGGCATCTTCCGGCAAATTGTGCATTGCCCGACGTAACAATTCTGTAGTTCCACCGCCGGCTGGAATCAATCCTACTCCAACTTCTACCAGCCCCATGTACAGTTCGTGGTGCGCGACCACTTTATCCGAGTACATCACAAACTCCGCTCCACCGCCTAAAGTCATACCAAATGGAGCCGCAATCACTGGAAAGGGAGCGTATCGCAATGCAACCGCAGTTCGTTGGAAGTTATTTACTGTATCATAAACTTTATCAGTTTCGCCATTTCGGTAATGCGTGATTGCTTCCATCAAATCGGCGCCAAGCGCAAAATTATCGCCCCAATGGCTTATAACTAGTCCATCGAGATCTTCTTCAACACGCTTTAGACAAGCTTCTAAATCTTGAACTAACTCAGCGTTTAGCGTCGAGTTTTTAGTTCTGAATTCGAATTGTGCAATGCCGTCACCAAGATCAATCACAGCTGATGAACCGGACGAAACCACCACTCTTTCTTGGTTAACTGCTTTACTTCTTGGGATGTCCTTATAAGAACGCAAAGTTGCTTCATCAAACGATTTGTGAAGCGGGTTATACACGTTTTCACCTTGATAAAATTGGTCTACACCCGCATCAACCATACTTTGGATAATCGATGGTACTTCAAATCCGTCTTCAGAAGCTCTATCGGCAACATACTTAATACCTAGGGCGTCCCACCGTTCAAATGGTCCTATTTCCCAATTGAAGCCCCATTTCATCGCACGATCAACCGCCTCTATAGAGTCTGAAATTTCCGGGATTCGATTTGCAGCATACAGCAAAAGATTACGCTGTACTTCCCATAAAAACTGACCTTCTTTCGAATCCGATTGCACTAAAAATTTTAGCCGATCAGCCGAATTCGAAATCTTTTTCGCTTCATTAATGATCTCGAATTGAGTTTTTTCCTGAGGTTCGTATTCAAACGATTCAGGATTTAGCACATGAAACTCACGCCCCTTTTTAGTTTGAACTTTCTTATAGAAACCCTGACCGGCTTTATTGCCATTCCACCCGTTTTCAACCATTTTGCTAAAACCATCAGGTAGCTTGAATACTTCTCTTTGCTCATCTTTCGGGATAGCTGGGTATATATTCTTAGCTACATGGTGCAAAACATCAAGCCCGGCAAGATCAGCCGTTCTAAACGAAGCCGCTTTCGAATACCCAGTCAGAGTGCCACAAAGTGCGTCTATTTCTTCAGCTCGGAAATTGCCATTAAAAAAGTAAGGCAACAAACTTGCCATGGAATACACACCTATTCTATTTGCAATAAAATTTGGTGTGTCCTTACATTTTACAACACCTTTACCAAGCACTTCATCAAAAAAGAGGCGCATAGTTTCTATCGTTTCTTCCTTTGTTTCAGCGATAGGAATTAACTCCAGCAAATGCATGTAGCGTGGAGGATTAAAGAAATGAGTTCCTAAAAAATGTGCTTTAAACTCATTTGTGCAATTTTTACTGATTTCTACGATCGGCAATCCGGAGGTATTACTACTCACAATAGAAGTTGAATTTCTTACACCATCAATCTTTGATAACAGATCTTGTTTGATGTCCATCCGCTCCACAACCACTTCACAAATCCAATCGTAGTTGGCTAAAGCTTCTAAATCATCCTCAAAATTTCCCATTTTGATAAGAGTAGCCATCGAAGGATCTGCTAACGGCGCGGGTTTCATTTTGAGGAGTTTCTTTACACTTTCCTCAGCAATTTTATTGGGTCGATTTGAATCATCACTTTTTAAATCCAAAAGTAGCACTTCTAATCCGGCATTAATGCAATGAGCAGCAATTTGGCTACCCATTACCCCACTTCCTAAAACTGCGACTTTTCGAATTTTCCGGTATGATTTCATAATGCTGATGATTTAGAATCTTTATAGATCCCTGATATTTCTTTTTTATAGTTTTCCTTTACCACATTTCTGCGAATACTCATTTTAGGAGTTAGTTCTCCTTTTTCAATAGAAAATGGTTCTTCTATCAAGATAAACTTCTTCACTTTCTCCCAATGTGGAAGCTTCATATTAACTTTATCCACCTCACGTTGGATTTTCGTAAATACGCGCTCGTCATCCACTAAGTGATTTTCATCGTACTTTTTTCCTTTTTGTTCGAATCTTTTTTTCACGTTCGTCCAATCGGGTACTATTAGAGCTGCACAAAATTTCTGTTCCGACCCAATCACTAATGCTTGATCAATAAAACCACTATTTATTAGCGCATTTTCGATAGGTTGCGGTGCCACATATTTACCAGTAGATAACTTGAACATCGATTTTTTACGATCGGTGATAAATAACCATCCATCTTCGTCAATATGCCCTATATCACCGGTACAAAACCAGCCATCTTCTGTCATCACTTCGGCAGTTTTATCAGGCAATTTGTAGTAGCCTTTCATCACATTTGGTCCTGTAGTTTGAATCTCACCATCCTCAGCAATTCGGATTTCTACATCATCCAATGGAAGTCCTGCCGAACCAATTCGAATGTGATTAGGCATACTGGCTGTCATTACTGGCGAAGTTTCCGTCAATCCATACCCCATACCTACTTTAAGTCCGATTCCGTTAAAAAATCGCATCACATTTGGAGCCAGTGCTGCACCCCCAACTGTAGTCCCAATCAAATTTCCACCTAATCCATCTCTTATTTTAGAATAGATAAGCTTGTCAGCAATTTTGAACTTGATAGCATTGAATCCTTTTGGAGGTTTTTCAGGATCAAACTCTTCTGCCAGATTTAGAGCCCAGTAATACAGATTTTTTTTCGCCCCACTCAGTTCCTGCCCTCGAACTTTCAATCCGGTCATGATTTTTTCCAACAAGCGAGGTACAGTAGCAAAGTAGATGGGCTTAATGGTCACCAAATCAGACTTAAACTCATTTATATCTTCAATATAGTACACCGAGGCACCTTCATGAATGTATAAATAAGATGCAATACGTTCCAACATATGCGCAAGTGGCAAATAAGAAAGCACTCTCGGTTGGCTAATATTACTCGCATCGAATGGCATTCTTATCGCAGATGCAATTGTATTTGAAGCCAAGTTCATGTGTGTTAACATCACTCCTTTAGGAACACCGGTTGTACCCGAGGTATAGTTAATGTTTGCCAAATCTTCAGGTTCAATGGCATTCCTCAGCTCTTCAAATAATTTAGGTTGGGCTTCATCTAATACTGCACCTTTTTCCATCACTCCATCAAAAGTAAGAAGCTTTTTATGCTTTGATGGTTGAATACAAATGATAGAAGTAACCGTTTTTATTTTCTTGATGAGCGGCTTCGTATCTTCAAACAAATCATCATTAGAAACAATATGCACCTTCGCTTCAGAATTTTCGAGGATATAAGTAATTTGATCTGCCGGCTGAGTGGTATAAATAGCTACGTTTACTGCTCCTATCGACAACACTGCTTGATCGCAAATCAACCATTCAGTAGAATTTTCTGAGTGAATTGAAACTCTGTCCCCTTTTCTAACGCCTAATTCATACAATCCCAAAGCCAGGTTGCGAATTTTACGTCTAAAGTCATCTACGGTGGTTTCTTTCCACTCGCCATTACGCTTTACAGCAGCGGCAATACCCAGTTTATTTTTATTTAAACACTGGTCTATTAATATTGGTACTACGGCTGGTTCATATTTCATACTTTTAACACGTTTAGTTAACGAATCAGGCTAATACCGAATGTACATAAGAAAGCGGTTCCAACAAATAATTACGTAACTTAACACTGTTAAGCAAATAAAAATGCACATAGACAAAAGTATTGAAGAAAAAGTGACCTGGTTTCTTGGCCAAAGAACCGATGATATGGGCTCTACATTGGGCATGAAATTCCTTAAAATCGCTAAAAATGAGATGGTTGCAGAGATGCCGGTAGATTCCAGAACTGTTCAACCATTTCGGATTTTACACGGTGGGGCATCGGTTGCACTGGCAGAAACATTATGCTCGGTGGGTGCTTGGGTGAATTGCCTCGAGAATAAAACCGCTGTTGGCATAGAAATAAATGCTAACCATCACCGCTCGGTGCCTGAGGGTGGTAAAGTTACCGCTACGGCTGTTCCATTGCAGATGGGGAGAAGTTTGCACGTTTGGGAGACAAAAATAGTAGATGAGCGCGGTAAATTGGTGTGCACTTCACGCTGTACGTTGATGATTATCGACAAAAAGTAAATTTTATGTAGCGCCCTACATAGTTTCGCGTTATATTTATGTAGTCAACTACGTAAATATTATGGAAACTTCAACATTTACCGATGAACTTGGGTTTTTATCACTTGCAGCTCAATTGAAAACTGTACAAGAGGCAATGGTACATAGTGCTCGTTCATTTTATAAAGATTTAAATCTTGATATAGAGCCTAATTGGTATCTCGTTTTTTTGCTTTTAAAAAAGCATCAACAGCTATCAGTTACAGAAATCTCCGATCATCTTGGCATGGCCCACCCTTCTGTGATAAGCATCATCAAAAAAATGAAAAAGAAGGGTTTTTTGATCAGTCTAAAAGATGAGCATGATTCCAGAAAGCAATTAATATCATTATCAGAGAAAGCTATAGCCTTACTACCAGAGTTTGAACTTGTTTGGAAAGCCAGCGAGAAAGCTATTATCAAAATGCTGGGGAATGATTACAAGTTTTTAAAAACCATACAATCTGTACGAATCCAGTTAACTGAAAAAGACTTAATGCAAAGAACAATTGAGGAATTAAATAATGAGTAACCATTCTCTTGATTTTCCCACAGAAGAATTTAAACGTTTGTTAAATAAATCTTCTGAATTGGTGATTTCGAAGTTCAAAAATTTAGAATCGCGGCCTGCTTTTCAGGCAACTGTTCAATCCGAAGTTGCCGCTTGGTTCGACGAGCCGCTGCCTGAACTTGGTATGGATATATTTGAATTGCTCTCTTTTACCGATGAAAAAATTCTACAAACAGCTACTGATAATCTTGGAGAACACATGTACGGCTATGTGATGGCCGGAGGTAACCAAATATCAATTTTGGCAGAAACCTTAGCGGCCACTATTAACCAAAATGTTGGGAAATGGCATCTTAGTCCTGCAATTTCAGAGATTGAAAAACTCGTTATCCGGTGGGCAGCTCAAATGATGAATTACGCCACCGAAGTTGGTGGGGTATTGGTAAGTGGTGGATCTGCGGCTAATCTACACGGCCTGACAATAGCCCGGAATATCTTTTTCGAAAAACATAACATCCGGAAAAAAGGATTGTTTGGGATGCAGCCTTTTACAGTATATGCATCGAAAGAAGTACATGGATGCATAGACAAAAGCCTTGAATTTTTAGGAATTGGAAGTGATCAGATTCGGAAAATCGAAACCCACTCTGATTTCACATTAAATCTTGAAGCGCTTGAAAATCAAATTGATCTCGATAGGTCTGCCGGTTATCTACCTTTTTGTATAGTGGGAAATGCCGGTACGGTTAACACCGGTGCCATCGACGATCTTGAAGGTCTCGCAAACATTGCCAAAACACACAATTGTTGGTTTCATGTAGATGGAGCTTATGGTGGATTAGCTGCAAGTTTAGAATCGATTAAAGACGAATATAAAGGATTAGAGAAAGCAGATTCACTAGCGGTCGATTTCCATAAATGGTTGTACCAGCCTTTTGAGGCGGGTTGTGTGTTGGTTAAAGATTGGGAGACATTGAAACGAACATACTACAAACGGGCCGATTACTTAGATACTGAACTCGAAAGTAAAGGCCGCCTCGATTTTAACGAACATACATTCCAGCTTTCGCGAAGTGCTAAATCGTTGAAGATATGGATGTCGTTAAAGGCGTATGGTGCAAAGAATTTCAGGAATATGATCCAAAAAGACATTGATCTTACGCACTATTTGGCTGATCAAATAAAACAATCTCCTGATTTTGAACTAAAATCCCGTTCTCATTTGGCAATTGCTTGTTTCAGATACAAAGGCAACCATACTGACGCTGTAGCAATAGAAAATCTAAACAAGCAACTAATACCAGCACTAGAAAAAGATGGTCGAGTATTTATAACCGGAACTAGATTAAATGGCGAGTTTGTACTTCGTGCTTGTGTGATTAATCATCGAAAAACTAAACGCTCGATTGATTATTTAATCGGAGTGATAAGAGAAACTGCTACTTCATTAAATCTATGATCATCCGGCGAGCGTCAAAAAATGACATTGACGCCATTTGGGAGATACTGCAATCGGTAATCTCAGGTGGCGATACATTCGTATTTGATCCAACAACCCCAAAAACAGAAATGCTGGATTATTGGTTTAAAGAGGGCACGTTTATTTTTGTTGCAGAAACCAACCAAAGCGTTGTTGGAACGTATATCTACCGGCAGAATCAACCCGGATTAGGGAGCCATATTGCAAATGCTTCGTATGCAGTACATCCGGATTTCCGGGGCAATGGAATTGGCAAAACCATGTGTAAACATTCGCTACAATCAGCCAAAGAAGATGGCTTCACGGCTATGCAATTTAATATTGTAGTGAGCAGTAATAGTTCGGCTGTTCACCTTTGGAAAAATTTAGGCTTTGAAATAATCGGTGAGATTCCCGACGCGTTTAATCATCGGGAATTGGGTCTCACCAATGCCTTTATCATGTACCGAAAACTATAAATTACAACGGCAGGTTGTCGTGTTTTTTCTTTGGTACGGTATCAACTTTGTGTTGGCACACTTCCATAGCTCTGATCAGTTTTTCGCGTGTTTCTGATGGCAGAATAACGTCGTCGATAAACCCACGTGCTGCAGCTTTATATGGATGTGCGAATTCTTCGGCGTATTGTGCTTCCAGCTCAGCTTGCTTTGCAGCAGGATCATCGGCAGCGGCAATTTCTCGTCTGAAGATAATTTCAACGGCCCCTTTGGTTCCCATAACAGCAATTTCAGCGGTTGGCCAAGCGACGTTATAGTCGGCTCGGATATGCTTCGAGTTCATCACATCATACGCCCCACCATAAGCTTTACGGGTGATAACGGTCATTTTTGGCACTGTAGCTTCACAGAACGCATACAATAATTTAGCACCGTGCTTGATGATTCCGCCCCACTCCTGATCAGTACCAGGAAGGAAGCCCGGAACGTCTTCGAAAACAACCAGTGGGATATTAAATGCATCGCAAAAGCGAACAAAACGAGCCGCTTTTAATGAAGAATTTATCCCCAAAACACCTGCCATTGCAAGAGGTTGGTTGGCAACAATACCTACGCTTCGCCCACCTAAACGGGCAAAACCTACAATGATATTTTCTGCGTAATCTTTATGCACCTCATAAAACGAATCTGCATCCACAATGCCTTGAATCACATCGTGCATGTCGTAAGGTTTATTCGGATTTAATGGCACAATATTTTCCAGTGCTTTTGCCTTGGCTGAATCCGGATCTTTTGCCGGAATCATCGGCACCTTTTCTTCGCAGTTTTGCGGGATATAGCTCATCAGTTTTCTAATATCCTGTAAGCAAGCTGCATCATTAGGTACTGCAAAGTGTGCCACTCCGGATTTAGAATTATGGGTTGATGCGCCCCCTAACTCCTCGGAAGTAACCTCTTCGTGAGTTACGGTTTTCACAACATTCGGGCCCGTTACAAACATATAGCTTGTATTTTCAACCATATAAATAAAATCGGTAAGGGCAGGGCTATAAACCGCACCGCCGGCACAAGGCCCCATAATTGCCGAAATCTGAGGGATTACCCCCGAAGCCATACTATTTCTCCAAAACACCTCAGCGTATCCTCCAAGTGACGAAACACCTTCTTGAATTCGTGCCCCGCCCGAGTCGTTCAAACCAATTACGGGGATACCGTTTTTCATGGCAAGTTCCATAATCTTGCACATTTTCTCGGCAAAAGTTTCGGAAAGTGATCCACCAAAAACGGTGAAATCCTGGCTGAATACATACACCGGACGACCATTAATTTTTCCGTAACCGGTGATAATTCCATCACCTAAAATCTTTTGATTACCTAAGCCAAAAGCATCGCTTCTATGGGTAACAAATGCATCAATTTCCTCAAACGAACCTTTATCTAATAATAGATTTACACGCTCGCGTGCGGTTAGTTTTCCTTTTTGATGCTGTTTTTCAATACGTTTTTCGCCGCCACCCTTTAAGGCTTCGGCACGCATTTCCATTAAGCGTTTCACTTTGTCGTTAGCTTCCATTTTCGCTCCTTATGAATTTGATCGTTCGTTAAAGTAACGATGCATGCGGTCGGTAAAGTCAACCGTTGCCCCCGATAACAGATCCACATCGTTCTTTTTAAAAATTTCGGTTTGAATATACGCAGAGGCCTTTTTCCAATTTTCAATTTGGCTTAAGGAATGTAAGGCATCTTCCATTTCAGTTTGGGATGAATTAAAAATCTCTTTTTCGAACTCTTTTACTCGGTCGGATAACAATTCGAGTAAAAAGGCAACTTCACCGTTCTTGTCTGAATCAGAATCCGAAGAATCTTCTTCTATCAGGTCGTCGTTTAATTCTTCAATTACTTCAAGCTCATCATATTCTTCATCCAAGCTAATGGGCTTATCGTCTTTTTCGTCTTCCTCTCTTTGTTCGCTTCGTTTTCCACCCATGATCACGTCCATTTGATCGTCATTCAGAAATTGAGCCCACATTGGCCTGTCATCCACAGCCTCATCATCTTCTACTAAATCGTTTGCTGTAGGCTCAACTGTTTGGGGTTCTTCGTCAGGCGATTCATCGAGTTGAATTTTAAGTTTAGGAGTGGCAGTATTAGGCGATGTAGTTGCCTCTCCATCACCAGAAACATCTTCGAAAGAATGCTTAGCCTTATCTAAAATCGAAATCAGGTTTTCTCTAAACTCTTTGATGTCTTCCTGGTCGTCAATTTTTTGGTTTTTTATCTTTTCCGCTATTTCTTCTGATGTTTCCGACGCTGCTTCTTCTTCTGGCTCTATTTCACTTTGAAATAGTTCATTTAGTGAGGCTACATGCTCCGTATCCACTTCTACAACACCAACCTCTGCTATATCCTGAAGCAACTCGTTCATCTCATCATCCGAAAGGCTACCCTCTTGATATTGGCCTGCAATAGAGTCCTCAACTACTCTGGTATTTACCGGATCATTAGAATACTCCCCAAAGAAAGATTCAATCAAGGATTGCTCTTTACTCTTGCGCTCATCCGGCTCTGTAGCTTCTACTTCTTTCGCCGAAATGATGTAAATGAAATCTGTTTTATTTACCAGTTTTCGTTTAGCACTGAATTTCTTTGCCATCGCCGGCAACCCTTTATCTTCGAAAAAGATTGCTAATAGTTTGGGCTCAACTTTTCCACCAAAAAGAACAAAAAGCTGTTCTAATTTTTGGGCCCAATCTTCTGCCGTGTAAGCTGCTACTAATTTGGCATCAATTTTTTGAATGAGGAATTTACATCGCTCTTTGGTTAGCGAGGTTAATTCCCGCTTTTTCATATAAAGAGGAATGGCTGTACCAAAATGCTTATACACCGTAAGTTGTGAGCACCGATGCTGAACTTGATCGAACGTTAATTCTTCATCTTCCCTAAAAATGTAGTTCGCCATATTTTTACGTGGCTCGATGAAAACGTGCACAATATCTGAGACAACATTATTTAGAATCTTATATAGTTTTTCTTTGGGGATGTGCGAAGATCCAACCGCTGCATTTTTTAAATCTTTCCACGCTTCTCGTACTAATTTTGAGGACTCATCAAACCACTCCGAGTATAACTCTCCTAATTCTTCTCGCACTTTATCCTCTAACGACATTCGAATCCGTTCTACAACAAACGAAGGGATTTTAGCCTTCAACAACTCCTTTGGAGTATAAAATGGCTTATCGGATGTTACCAGCCCGGCTAGATTGTCTGTAATTTGATTTATCGTTTTTTGCATAAGTGCCCAAAAATGTTACCCAATTTAACGTGTGTAGTCAGGCAATCCAATAAAATAACGTTAAGAATTATTGAGATTAAATGAAGAAATAACCGTTCATAAAGTTCCTGCTCATTACTACCTTTGGGCATGATTTCATTAAGCGTAAAAGGGCTATCCAAATCCTTCAATCGAAAACCTATTATTTCGGACCTAAGCTTTGAACATTCCGATGGAATATTAGGAGTATCGGGAGCGAACGGAAGTGGAAAATCTACGTTGCTACGCTGCCTTGCATATTTAAGCCGTGCTCAAAAAGGAACCTTTAAGTGGATTGACAAAGAAGTTGAGATCTCTAAAGAAGAAATTAAAGGAAAGATTGGGTACGCCGCTCCATATATCAATTTGTATGACGAGCTTACCGTATATGAAAACCTGGAATTTCTTCTCCAAACTGCCGGATTGCCTACACAAATCACGCATATCAATAGCCAAATTGATCAAGTGCAGATGAAAGATCATCGAAAGAAGTTGTTCAAATCTCTTTCTACCGGGCAAAGGCAGCGAGTGAAAATTGCGGCTGCTCTCATTCGAAAACCAGACGTTATTTTTCTGGATGAACCCGGCTCAAATTTGGATAAAGCCGGACATGAGCTGATTAAAAATATTGTGACTTTGCAGAAGGCAGATAATACCTTGGTTATTATTGCTTCAAACGATCCTAAAGAAATTAAGCTCTGCGATCAGGTGATTGAGCTTTGAAAATGTTTAATGCTAAGGGGTAAATTTTAAATGATTGTTGGAGCTAATTTTTTTGGCCACTAAAGCTTTAAAGCACTGATTCTATCTTTCCATTTGCGAGGAGCCTGCGACGAAGCAATCTCTGTTTCTCGTTATTTTTAATTCACTATTCGAAAACGATTAGCCACAAAAGCACGAAAACACTAAATCACGAAAGGTATATTAAGATGGGTGAGCCTGTAGAGCCCTTCCGCATTTATGCTTACGACGTAGTAATCTCGCTTTCTCGATATTTTTAAATCGTTATTCGTTGAGATAACTTAGTTCGAAATCTTTACTTTCAGCAGACCATCAAACTTTTAATTTATTAGGCAGTAAAAAGTGATTTCAGAAAACGATTATAAAATGGCAGCTCTGATTTTAGAGCACAGCACACAGGTTCAAGAGAATGAAAATGTAATGGTCCAGCTGATTGGGCTCAATGGTATTAATTTGCTTCGCGCGTTGGTTGAGCAAATCAGAGAAAAAGGGGCTCATCCATTTGTACAAATCGAAGACACCGAAACCCAAAAGATGTTGGTTCAGAAAGGCGACAAAGCATTCTGGAAGAATCAAGCTGCGGTTGATCAGCTTCCTAAAATGGAAAAAATGGATGTGTTCATCGGCATTCGTGCATCCGAAAATATTTACGAAAACTCGCTCGCCAGCAAAGAAGCTAATGAGGCGTATTCCAAGCATTTCTTAAAGCCTGTGCATTTCGAAGAACGTGTGAATAACACCAAATGGTGCATTATGCGTTACCCATCACCTGCCTTTGCGATGAACGCGAAATTGCCAACTCGGGAGTTTACTGAGTTTTATTACAATGCATGTTTAGTGGATTATGGCAAGCTAAAATCAGCGATGGAGCCGCTTGAAACACGATTACGTGCCACCGACATCATCCATCTTAAAGGCGAGGGAACTGACATTAAGTTTTCGGTGAAGGGACAAAATTGGGTGCCTTGCTTTGGGGCGCACAACATTCCCGATGGCGAGATATTTACTTCACCCATCCTAGATTCTGTGAATGGCCACATCACCTATGCGCCAAGCGTGTATCAGGGTAAGCCGTTCGAGTTTGTAAAACTGGTGGTAGAAAATGGTGTGGTTGTGGATTTTGATTCTTCCAATAACGACGCCCTCAAAGACATTCTCGATACCGATGAAGGTGCTCGACGATTTGGCGAGTTCAGCTTTGGGACCAACCCGGTAATCGAAAACCCCATGTATGATATTTTGTTTGATGAAAAGATCTACGGCTCCAATCACCTAACGCTGGGCAAAGATTACGAAATCGCTCCAAATGGAAACTCTAGCAACATTCACTGGGATTTAGTGTGCATCGGCGCCGATGTGTATCTGGATGGCGAACTCATCCGTAAAGGTCGCGAGTATGTAGTTGATGATTTGAAGGGTTTGAATCCTGAGAATCTGTTAAACTAATTCTTAGCGCATTCACATTCGGAATCATTCCGATTTTATCCTCTACTATGAAAAGAACCATCCTCATGTACGGATTAGCGATGGCGATACTCGTATTTCTTCTCGAGTATTTCGAGTATCGCTATCTGGTTCGTGAGTTGTCGGTGGAAATACTCATATTAATTATCGCATTCGTGTTTACTGCTCTTGGGCTTTGGGCCGGAAGTAAACTCGTTTCTCAGAAACCTCCTCAAGTGGATTTCAACCGAAATGATAAAGCAATTGCTTATTTACAAATCAGCGATCGTGAACTTGAGGTGCTGGAACAAGTGGCAAAGGGACTATCAAACAAAGAGATTGCTGCAACACTTTTCGTTTCGGTGAATACCGTTAAAACTCATCTTAAAAAACTGTACGAAAAGCTGGAAGTAAACCGAAGAACACAAGCGGTTGAAAAGGCTCGGGAATTGAATTTAATACGGTGAGTTGCAGAACCTGATTCGGTGATTAGGTGATTTGGTGATAGGTTTTTCAACTTCGATTTCTTTGATCAATAATCATCACATGTAAAAGTTTAATGATAGATGTTAGTTTTTTGATTCTAATCTCAGTTTTATCAACAGTTAATATGTGTCTACTTTTAAAATACCAATCCCTCGCCTCTCTGGCTGAACCTAAAGCAATCTCATAGAAGCGAGCTTTTTCTTTATTTGATATCCTTGAATACCCTTCGATAATATTTGCAGAGATAGAACCCACCGAGCGATATAGCTGATCGGCTAGAGCAAAGCGTTTATTATCAATTAGTTTCTGAGTATCGTACCAACAAGCATCCGATAAAAAAAGAGAGATTCTGTACCCTTCGATTCGCCAAACTACATCCGATTTCAAATCATTTGGCACCTGTTTTTCCCATTCTGTAAAAGTCATATTAGAACTTTGTTTCATTTCCTTGTTAGATCAAATTCAAACTAACTCCTTACAAAAATATTGGAAATTCGTACTTACACTCCCTCGTCTCATAATCACTGTATCACCTAATCACCTAATCACCTAATCACCTAATCACCTAATCACCTAATCACCTAATCACCTAATCACCTAATCACCTAATCACCTAATCACCTAATCACCTAATCACCTAATCACCTAATCGAAATAACACTTTTATCAACTTTAAAGTGAAAATCATACTTTCGGGTGATTGATCTCGTCAGGAATTTCACCACTTTTGGTCAGAATTTTTAACCAATAAAAAAGATTTATGCGCAAAATTATTCTAACCTACGGAGCCATAGCCGGCGCTGTAATTATCTTTAGTATGACACTCGGTATTTATGCCGCACAAGCCGGAGCCGACTCATTCTTTGCTTCGGAAGCTTTGGGCTATACCATTATGCTTATCGGTTTTTCGATGATATTTGTAGCCACAAAAAAGTATCGCGACGATGAACTTGGCGGCGTGATAAACTTTGGAACTGCGTTTAAAGTTGGGCTTGGCATCTCGTTGATTGCCGGCGTGGTTTATGTTTTTGTATGGGAAATTAATCTCTTTCTTACAGATTACGCTTTTATAGAAGAGTACACAGCAAGTATTATTGAAAATGCCCGCAACAGTGGATTTAGCGAAGAGCAAATCCAGCAAACCATTGAAGAAATGGAAGTGATGAAACAACGCTATGGCAAAGTTCTATTCCGCCTGCCTATGACTTTCACTGAAATCTTTCCGGTTGGGCTGTTAATCTCGTTAATAAGTGCGTTCTTATTTAAGAATCCTCGATTTCTTGCAAACCCGAATCTTAACACTACAGAGGCCTGATATGTCAAATTTTGGACGACACTCACTTTCGCTTGCCGTAAAGGACATCAAAGCATCAAAATCATTTTATGAAAAACTGGGTTTTGAAGCCCTCACCGAATTTGGATCGGTAGAAGATAAATGGTTGATCATGCAACGTGGTGATGTGAAAATTGGGCTATTCCAAGATATGTTTGAAGAAAACATCATCACTTTTAACCCAACCGATGCCCGTAGTATCCAAAAGAAACTAAAAGCAGAATCTGATATTTATTGGCTGATGGAATCCCCATCTATTCAAGATGAAAAAGGTCCGTGCCATTTTTGCATTGCTGATCCGGATGGAAATCAGATCTTATTCGACCAACATAACGAGTAATATTATGCATCGATTTTCATCTTTTTTATTGCTTTGTGTGATCATAGTTATGCTTTCATCAGTAAGTGTGCGTGCTCAATCGATCAACGATTTAGGCTGGATGTCTGGTTTGTGGATGGGTAACCAAAACGGTGTGTTAATGGAGGAATATTGGACTGAGCCGGCTGGTGGCAGTATCATTGGCTTACACCGCGATACGTTTACTGATTCAACATCCTTTTTTGAATTTGTCCGCATCGAAGAAACCGATGAAGGCATCATCTACTTTGCGCAGCCACGAGGAGTGCCTGCAACTAAATTTCGGATATCAGAATTTGAAGATCAAACAGTGACCTTTTCAAATCCGGATCATGATTTCCCACAGAATCTACATTACAAACTTATCCAACCAGATACTCTTGAAGTAGCCATAAGTGGGTTAAGTGATGGCGAATTTAAAAAATTTGGCTGGAAATGGGTCCGATCAACAATCAAAAATGGAGACGAATAATGGAACGTAGAGTAAAAGGAATTGGCGGAGTTTTTTTAAAAGCAGATGATCCTGAGCATACCCGAGAATGGTACCAAAAGCATCTTGGTATAAAATCCGGAAAATGGGGTGGTACTTTTCGCTGGCGCCCCGATAGCAAAAAAGAGCAGCACGGGTTTACAGCTTGGAGTATTTTTAAAAGTGATACCACTTACACCGACCCAAGCAACAAAGATGCAATGATCAACTATCGCGTTGAAAATCTCGAAGAATTGCTGGAAACACTAAAGCAAGAAGGCGTTGAAGTTGTAGGAGAAATGGAATCGTTTGAATATGGGAAATTTGGATGGATCATGGATCCCAACGGATATAAAATTGAACTTTGGGAGCCAAATGATGAGGAATATGAGAAAATGGGATCCGACGAAGATGTGAATAGCATGGAATGAGACCTATCGAACATCGAACATCGAACATCGAACATCGAACATCGAACATCGAACATCGAACATCGAACATCGAAAAATAACCTTGTAAAAAGTGGTTGCGGGCTCAACTTTTTGATTTTTTATGCGTCTTAGGAGCAGGTCATCTGAGAATCATTAAAGAGTATCAATATGGAAATCGCAAAACCAATTTTTATCATCGTAGCAAGCTTAACACTATTTGGAATTCTTGGAGGATTTGATCCTTCAAACACCATGTTAGAAATCGGATTCACCGCTTTTGTGGTGGGCTTAATTTTTATGGGAATAACCATACTTAAAGAAGCCAAAGACCAACTACTTGCACGATTGTAAAATTTACTTCGTTAGTTAGTTTATCTAAAGATTAAGGGTTTCGTTTCCGGGAGGAGGCGAAACCTTTTTTGTTTCATTACGTGAGTTTTTTATCCCCTTTAATCAATTCAAGAGATATGAAAACATCACAACGTTTCTTTTTAATAGGCGCCGCACTTTTTTTCTTCTGGATCATTGGTGGCTTTAGCCCTTACCTAAGCTGGGAGCATCGATTATTTAAAATTGCCATAGTTGGCACTTTTGCTACCATCGCCTGGATTCTAAAAAACTCGAATAAACAGAACCGCCGAAAAACCGGATTAGTCGTAATTTTACTTCTTGCTGCCGGTGTGGCCTATGCCGAACCTTTTGCAAGCGATTTTATTTTTGGCCATCATCACCATCATTTCTTTTGTGGCAAATAATTAATCACTTTTGCACATTCCCTTATAAAAGTCAATAATTGAGGGTAATGGACTCAAAAGTGCGTTTTAGAAAAGCAACGATGGAAGACAAAGCGCTTTTGGAATATTGGGACACTAAGCAACATGTGATTGCCTGCGACCCAAACGGAAGCTGGAATTGGGAAGAGGATTTATCCAACGAGTCGGAGTTTGTAGAGCAGTATATCGCAATGTGGGGAGATGAACCTTTAGGCTATTTGATGATCATCGATCCGGCAAACGAGCCCACTCATTATTGGGGAGACGTAGAGCAAAATCTTCGGGCCATTGATATTTGGATTGGTGAAGAAAAGAATTTAGGGAAAGGATTTGGAACCGAAATGATGAATATCGCCCTCGAAAAATGCTTCACAGATCTAAAGGTAAATGCTGTGCTAATCGACCCGCTAAGCACTAACAAAAAAGCCATACAATTTTACGAACGGCTAGGATTCCGTTATATAGAGACAAAATTCTTCGACGATGATGAGTGTTATGTTATGCGATTAGATCGAGAAGATTTTAGTATTCTTCGTCACAACAATAAAACGTAATATGAACAATAAATGGACCAATCTTATTGGCTGGATCGCTGGACAAACAAGCAAATCGGCTTCGATCAACCGGCTCCAAATCCACTACTTCAAACCCATTTCGAGAAACTAAAATTGGAACACGACAACAAGGTGTTTGTCCCTTTAACGGGAAAGACGATTGATGTTGCCTGGTTGTTAGATCAAGGCTACCGAGTGGTAGGTTGTGAACTCAGTGAGGTGGCAGTGCGTGAATTATTCGATCTGCTTAACCTAGAACCAAAAATATCAGAATGGAAATTTGGGAAGATATTTTCTAATGATTCCATCACCATTTTTGTAGGCGATTTCTTTGAGTTAACTGCTAATGATATTGGTCAAATTGATGGCATTTACGACCGAGCCTCGATGGTGGCCCTGCCAGCTGAAATGCGTAAAGATTACGCCCATCATCTCTTATCAATTACTAGAAATGCACCACAGCTTTTGATTGTTTTCGATTACGATCAGCAGTTGGTTCCCGGCCCACCCTTTTCCATCTCTGATGATGAAATCGAAACACATTACTCCAACGTTTATTCCATTAAAATCCTCGAAAAACGAAGCATGCCCGTTGGAATAAAAGGCATTGCTCCTGCCACAGAGTATGCGTGGTTGTTAACTCCGTAAGAACTTGAATCATCTAAAAGAATGTATTACATTGTGTAATACACTTTTAAAACGATGCTTACACTTCGCCTAGATAAAAAAACTGAAAAAAAGCTCGAGCAAAGATCGCAGGCTTTAGGGATTTCTAAATCTGAATTTGTCAGAAAAAGTATTCACCATTATTTAACGGTAGAAGAGCAATCCACCCCCTACGAGCTCGGTAAAGATTTATTCGGAAAATTTGAAAGTGGAGACGGCACTCTTTCGCAGAATAAACGCAGCAAGGTTTCCGAAAAAATTCGATCTAAAAAAGGATGAGATTTTGCCTCATCGATACAGGTCCAATCGTTGCTCTTTTTGATAAATCTGATGCCTTTCACGTTCAAGCCTTAGAGTTTATCAGTGGTTTTAAAGGCAGATTGATCACTTCTTTAGCAACAGTTACAGAAACTTTATACCTGCTAGATTTTAATCAAAATGCTCAACTCGCATTCCTAAAATGGATCGAAGTAGGAGCTGTGCAAATTGAATCCATCGATCAGAATGATTTTGGCTCATTGATTTCTAACTTCGAAAAATATGCTGATCGGCCAATCGACTTTGCAGACGGTTGCCTTTTGGTTCTAGCCGAACGACTAGGAATCCGTGACATCGCAACGATTGATAGCGATTTTGAAATCTACCGATTGAGTAAAAACCGCACTTTCAGAATTCATGTTAAACCTTAATTTGTAACTCGGAAATCGTTAAGCGTACTTCCTCAGTCTTCCACCCATTCTTCCACATCGTTAACAACTTCCACAAAAATGATTTTATCGCCGGATTCTGCTACGGTAGCCTCGTACTCCACCGGACTATCAGAATCTCGCTTCAAGAGATGTGTGGCCAACACGTTCGTGATATTCTGCTGAATCACACGCTTTAACGGACGCGCGCCATAAACGGGATCATACCCACGCTCGGCTAGCCAATCTTTAACTACATCCGGAACCGACAACGAAACTTTGCTCTTCGAAAGCAGTTGATGAACTCGCTTCAGTTGGATATCCACAATCGAACGAATATGTTTTCTTCCAAGCGGATGAAACACGGTGATGTCATCCACCCGATTCAAAAACTCCGGACGAATAGTACGTTTTAATTGATCGATCAGTTGATTTTGAAGATCAAGATATTGTTCGTCGCTTAATTCACCACCCGACTTTTCCATCTCGTTCACAATCAAATGCGAGCCGATATTGCTGGTCATGATGATGATCGTATTTTTGAAATCGACCGTTGTTCCTTTGTTATCAGTGAGTCTACCATCATCCAACACCTGCAGCAAAATGTTGAATACATCAGGATGTGCTTTCTCGATTTCATCCAACAAAATAACAGAATATGGATGTCGTCGTGCAGCTTCAGTTAACTGTCCACCTTCATCGTAACCCACATAGCCCGGAGGCGCGCCCACTAAGCGACTTACCGAGTGCTTTTCCATGTACTCACTCATGTCGATGCGAATCATGGCGTTCGAATCGTTGAATAAAAACTCAGCGAGCGTCCTTGCTAATTCGGTTTTACCTACACCGGTTGATCCAAGGAAAAAGAAGGAGCCAATCGGACGTTCTTCATCTTGTAAACCAGCTCGCGATCTCCGAACGGCGTTGGCCACTGCTTCGATTGCATTATCCTGTCCGATTACTCTTTTATGAAGCTCTTCTTCAAGTAAAAGCAGTTTTTGTCGTTCCGATTGCAGCATTTTAGTTACGGGAACTCCGGTCCAACGCGCCACGATATCAGCGATGTCTTCGGCGTCCACTTCCTCTTTCAGCAGCGACTTTTTCTCCTGCATTTCGTCCAGCTTTTGCTGTGCTGTTGCCAGATCTTTTTCGAGCTGTGTGATGGTGCCGTATCGCAGTTCGGCTACTTTTTCGTAATTACCTTCGCGCTCTGCTTTTTCAGCTTGATTGCGAGTCGTTTCGATGGCTTTCTTTAATTCCTGTGCTTTTTGGATCAAATCACGTTCCTGCTCCCACTGCACTCGCATGGCTTTGCGGGTTTCTTCCAGATCGGCTAATTCTTTTTCGATGCCTTGAATTTTCGAATCATCTTTCTCGCGCTTTAAGGCCTCTCGCTCAATTTCGAGCTGACGAATTTGGCGTTCTACCGCATCTAGTTCTTCGGGCAAGGAGTCGATTTGCAAACGTAATCTCGAAGCAGCCTCATCAATCAAGTCGATAGCTTTATCGGGAAGAAAGCGATCTGCAATGTAACGGTGCGACAGCTCAGCAGCGGCTACAATGGCTGCATCGGTAATGCGCACCCCGTGATGCACTTCGTAACGCTCTTGCAATCCACGCAAAATGGAAACGGTATCTTCGATGGTCGGCTCACCAACTAACACCGTTTGCAAACGACGTTCTAATGCTTTGTCTTTCTCGATGTATTTTCGATACTCATCTAGTGTGGTTGCACCAATAGCATGCATTTCGCCGCGGGCTAGTGCCGGTTTCAAAATATTGGCGGCATCCATGGCTCCTTCACTTGCTCCGGCTCCTACCAAGGTGTGAATCTCATCAATAAATAAAATGATTTCGCCATCCGATTCGGTGACTTCTTTAACCACGGCTTTAAGGCGCTCTTCAAACTCTCCACGGAATTTCGTACCTGCTACCAACGCTCCCATATCGAGCGCCATTATTCGCTTCGATTTAAGTCCTTCGGGCACATCACCGCGCACAATTCGTAGTGCCATTCCTTCGGCGATAGCAGTTTTACCTACGCCGGGCTCTCCAATTAACACCGGGTTGTTTTTAGTTCGACGAGTCAGGATTTGCATCACGCGCCGGATTTCCTGATCGCGCCCAATCACTGGATCGAGTTTATTTTTCTCGGCCAGCTCATTCAAATCACGGGCGTATTTATCCAGCGAGGCAAAGCGACTCTCTGCGTTGGGATCGTCTACTTTATGTCCGCCTCTTACATCATCTAAAATCTTTAAAATATTCTCTTTGGTCACTCCCTGATCGGAGAGTACTTTTGTGACTTCATCTTTCACTTGTACCAAACCCATCAACACGTGTTCGCTACTAATATACTGATCGCCCAAAGCCGTAGCTTCTTTCTGCGCGGTATCTAATGCTGATTTTAAGTTCGGTGATAAATACTGCCCCGACACCGAAGCCCCTTCCACTCGTGGCAATCTAGCCAGCGAAATATCTACCACTTTTTCGATGCCGGCGGTATTCGCCCCTAGTTTGCTGAACAGCGTATGAACGATGTTGTCGCCGTCCATCAAAAAGGCTTTCAATACATGGGCAGGCTCCATCGCTTGGTTATTCCCCGACTGTGCCAACTCCAGCGATTGCTGAATGACTTCCTGTGCTTTTAACGTGTATTTATTCAGATTCATAAATTCCTCTCAGTTTCTTTTTTTCTGATTTTGTAATGTCCAAAACCATGCCCGAATTGTGGTTCTGACGGAATTGCAGTATCCTCAACTATGCCACAAAACCTTCAGGAAATACCGGCCATTTTTCATAATTCTGATACAGGCGCACCTATCGAGCGGTGTTTAATGTGCGATACCTATTTACTCGATGACAAGGAATACATCATTGAAAAGGCGATGGTGAATTATCCAACTACGGGCACCACCGATTTGATCTGGGAATTCGCGATTTGTATGAGCTGTATGGATTCGGTGATGAACGAATATTCGAAAGAATCACACCAAGCGATGAACGAGTATTTTATGGATAACATGAATCTTGCCCGCCAATACAAATTGGCCACAGAGAAAAACTTTGATGTGAATGAGTGGCTGGCTTCTTGCCTGATAACCGGAAAGCCTAAAGACGATTGTTCGCAGTTTCAACTTACGGTGCAATGCAAGGGTGATAAGGCCATTTTCGACCGTACTCCTTTTTTAATTTCGGATGAAGCCATGGACGTCGTTACCGAGTTACTGAGTAATGCCACCATCGATGCGATGAATAAATTCCGTGACGAGCATTTCCCTCCTCCCGAAGACCTTAGCCCTCTTTTCCGTGATCGCGATTTTGTATTGATTTAATGTAGGTGCAATTCATGAATTTAGAGTTGGCGCAATTCATGAATTGCACTTACTGTAAATATTTATTGCATAAAAAAAGCTAAGACCGTGTCAGGGCCTTAGCTTTGGCTTTTTCGGGGTACAATAAATAGATCAACTCTTACTTAAAGCTCAAATGCGATAAATTGTTTCACATTATTTCGCTCAATAGTTATTAAAATAGCTTTATCTCCATCCTCTACTGCATTTTTAACTTCTTGATAAAACTCGGATGGGTTTTCAACTCTATTACGCTTTACGGCTGTAATTACATCGCCTCTTCTCAATCCACGTTCGAAGGCATTACTACCTTCTTCTATGCTATTAACTACAACTCCTTCCGAATCGTTTCCCAGGTTTAGCTGGTTTTTTATTTCATTTGTTAAATCGGTAATAGTAAATCCTAAACGTTCATTCAAATCTCTTGTAGGCTCAGTATTAACAGCGGCTAACTCATTAGGTCGCTCACCTAATTCAATGGTTAATTCCATGTTGTTTTCACCTCGAAGAATGCCAATTTTTACTACATCTTTTGGCTTTAACGAGGCAATTTTAGTTCGAAATGCGTCCCAGTCGCGAACAGGTTCGTTGTTTAGACTTACAATGATATCATCTTCTCGAAGCCCGGCTTTATCAGAAGGACCATCCTTCACTACTTCGCCAACTATAATACCACGGGCGTTATCTAAACCTAAGGCCATTGCCATGGTTTGATCCACTTCTCCACCGAAATTCATGCCTAAATATCCACGAGAAACTTCGCCATCATCAATCAAATCATCCATGATGCGCTTTGCCAGATTAATAGGAATCGCAAATCCAATACCATCATTTCCACCTGAGCGGGAAGCTATAGCAGAGTTAATGCCAACTAACTCTCCGTTTAAGTCGATGAGTGCTCCCCCCGAATTTCCGGGATTGATCGCCGCATCGGTTTGGATGTAATCTCCGTAAACTGTCAAATCGTTAAGCACACGGCCTCGGGCACTTACAATCCCAAACGAAACAGTGTGTGCAAGATCATTACTTAACGGACTTCCAATCGCGAGTACAAAAGATCCAACTTTGGCATCATCACTGTTTCCAAGCTCAATGGCCGGCAAGTTTTTACCGTTGATTTTCAGCACAGCGATATCTGTTTGTGGATCAGCACCAATCAATTCAGCGGTTACTTCGTCACCATTGAACAAGGTAATTTTGATCTCGTCGGTTTTATCAATTACGTGGTTGTTGGTAAGTATATATCCGTCATCCGAAACAATCACGCCAGAACCTAAGCCGCGCTGTACTCGTTCTTGTGTTTCGGCGTCAGGGCGCCCCCATGGATTTCCAAAAAAGGAAAATGGATTTACTACACGAACTTCCTGAGTTCGCTCTGTATTTACGGTTACTACCGCGGGGTTAGTTTTTTCGGCGATATCTACAATCGCGTCGTTAAAATCTTTGAGTGTTGCTACCGGTTTATTTTCCGCAGGAACAACTTCAGTGTCGTAAAAAGGTAAATCTACTTTAGAAAAGTTGGTGGTTGCATTCACTCCTAACAGAAGCAAAATTGCAGCGGCAATTCCAAAAGCGTTTTTCATTGTTGTGCTCATAGTTGATGTATAGTTTGTAATTAAATTCGTTGCCCTAACGGACGCTTTCTTCAATTTTGTACGCGTTTGTACTGAGCTTTACATCTTGTAACTAAAAAAAGCCGAGACCCGGGTCAAAGGCCTCGGCATTCCTTAACCTTATGATCGATACTATGCTATTTCGATCTGCTTTTTCACTTTATCTTCGCTCTTATCAATGGTGATATTTAGAATACCGTCCGCATATTTAGCAGCGATAGTGTCTTCGTCGATAGAATCCGGTAAATGGAAGGTTCGGGTAAATGTTCCAAAACGCGATTCTACTCGATGGTAGTTTTTACCGTTTTCTTTGTTTTCGAATTTGCGCTCACCTGAAATTGTGAGTCGTCCGTTTTCAAGATCAACATTGATGTCTTCTTTCTTCATGCCTGGTAGTTCTACAGAAAGTTCGAATTGATTTTCGGTTTCTGAAATATCTACACTTGGCATAAATCCATCTTTCTTGTACGATGGAGCGTTAGAAAAGAATTCATTGAATAAATCATCGAATGATCTTGTAAGTATGTCTGAGTCTGGTCTTGAATATTTAATTAGTCCCATAATTGAACCTCTCGTTCTCTTGTTTTAGTTAGAATGTTTAGTTGTCAATTCAATGTAAATTATGCAACCGATGTGCCAACGCAATAAAACGAGATAGGTATGACATCCCGACAAAGAGAAAATGAATTTTTTTCAGACAGGATTTCCGACGCTTGAAAGGATGTCAGACACAGTTGACGAGGCGGCAGAAATAGGGGTTCGGAATGGCAGAAAAGAAAAGAGAAATGAAAGATTTAACTTACACACCCCTGAATCCCCTCTCAAGAGGGGATTATTTTTAATAGTGTAATTCTTAATTGATAATTGTCAGAGGTAGCTTTGCTTCCACTCTTTGGCAACGAGAAACGCCATTTCGAGTGATTGCTCGTAATTTAGTCGTGGATCACAGAAGGTTTCGTAGTTCATATCCAAGTCTGCTTCGCCCAAACCATTTGCACCACCTACACATTCTGTAACATTATCGCCGGTGAGTTCTAAATGAACGCTGCCCAAGTAACTACCTTCTGCGCGGTGGATAGCAAATGCCGATTTGATTTCCGAAAGAATGTGATCGAAGTTTCGAGTTTTGTAATCATTATGCGACGAAAACGTGTTTCCATGCATTGGATCTGAACTCCAAACAATCGGTAATCCCGCTTTACGAACAGCTCTAATTAACTCCGGTAACTCATTTTCGATCTTGTCTTTTCCAAAACGGGTGATCAACACAATTTTACCGGCTTCGTGGGTAGGGTTTATGGTTTCGATCAAACGTAGTGTTTCATCGATGGTGTACGGAGGGCCGATTTTGATACCAATTGGATTTTCGATTCCCCTCAAGTATTCCACATGAGCTTCATCCAGATTTCTGGTACGATTCCCCAGCCACACCATATGAGAGCTCAAATTGTAGTACCCAGATTTTCGAGGAACTTGCCGGGTTTGGGCAGAATCGTAGTATAAATTGAGTGCTTCGTGCGACGTATATAAATCCACTTTTTGAAGTGTCGTTGCTTTCTCGGGCGCAATGGCATCCATAAAGCGAACGGCTTTTTTAATCGATTCTACCATTGCCTCGTATTCATGATAGTAATCGTTGTTCTTCATAAAATTCAGCTCCCACTGTTCGGGGTGATGCAAATCAGCAAAACCCTCATCTGCCAGTGCACGCAAAAAATTCAATGTAAGCCCGGCTTTATGATAGCCTTCAATCAGACGCTGCGGATCGGGCAAGCGTGCTTCTTCGGTAGCTTCAAATCCATTTATGAGATCACCTCGATAGTTATGAATGTCGATTCCATTCACATTCTCAAAATTCTTTGAACGCGGTTTTGCATACTGCCCGGCAATTCGCCCTAATCGAACAACAGGAACTCCCATCTCATGAATTAAGATGAAACTTGTTTGCAATAACACCTTAACCATGTTCACGATTTTAGGCGATCGAGTAAGATTAAAACTTTCAGCACAATCTCCTCCCTGCAATAAAAAAGCTTTGCCTGCAGCTACATCGGCAAGTTTTTCTTTAAGTTTTTCAATCTCCCAAGAAGTAACCAGTGGTGGCAAGCCTCTAAGAGTTTCGAAGCTATCTTCTAGTTTTGCTTTATCAGGATAGTCCGGTAATTGTTGCACCGGTTTATCCATCCAACTTGTTGGGGTCCAATTTTTATGAATAGTGTCTTGCATTTCGATGAGTTTTGTGGGGCGTCAAACTTACATTTTTTTGAATTAAGCTTTTATAAAAAAACCAAATACTAATCCTAGTAGTAATACCCTATATTTGGCTTCAAATATACCCTGGCTATGTTACAAACCACACCACGTATTTTAATAGTAGATGATTATCCCGCACTGGTGACCATCACTCGGCATAAATTGTTAAAAAAAGGATATGAAGTACTCACCGCTCAGCACGGACAAGATGCCTGGGAGATACTACAAGACGAATACCCTGATTTAGTAATCAGTGATGTTGAAATGCCGATCATGGACGGCTACGAATTGTGCCAGAAGATTAAAAGTGATATCAAATTTCGGAAAATTCCCGTCATTTTGGTTACCTCACGCATTCAAACTGAGAGTTTGTTAAAAGGAATTGAGGTTGGAGCAGATAACTACATCACCAAACCTTATGACGATGAAACCCTTTTTGCTAAGGTAGATGAGCTCCTAAATAACCCGATTGCTATTACCGATGTTAAGGATACCATTCCGATAAATATCGAAGGTAAAACCTATCATATTAAAGCCGATTATTCGCATCTGGTAAATTTACTGGTGTCCACGTATAAAAATGCCTTGGGGCAAAATGCACAACTCGAACGAGTTCAACACGGGCTGAATGCTTCTAACCAGGAATTGGAGCTTACCAAGCGTGAGTATGAAGATTTATTACAAAACATATTTCCTAAAAAAGTAGCTGATAGTCTTCTAGCGTATGGTACGGTTACCCCCGAGCGCTATGAAGATGCCACCTTTATGTTCACTGATTTCCACGATTTCAGCCGCATTGTACCGGATTTAAATCCGGAAAAACTCATCGAAAGTTTGTCGTTCTACTTCGATAAGTTTGATCTTTTTGTTGAGCAGCATGGCATCATCAAAATCAAAACCATCGGCGATAGTTACATGGCGGCCGGTGGTATACCTGATCGTAATAATACACATCCAATAGATACAGCTCTTGTTGCTTTAAAAATGCGTTCATTTGTTAAAAGCCTTGAGGGATCCTTACCTGATTCTATTCCCTATTTCCCACTTCGTATTGGTATTAACACCGGAGAATCTGTAGTTGGTGTAATTGGTAAAAAGCGATTTGCTTACGACGTTTGGGGTACCGCGGTAAACCTTGCTGCTCGCATGGAGCAAAACTCGGAAAGCAACTCCATAAATATTTCTCAGTCTACCTTCGAGCGGATTAAAGATTTCTTTGATTGCGAACCACGTGGTGAGATTGAAGCCCGCAATATTGGAAATGTGGAAATGTACTTTTTAAAACGTATTAAACCGGAATATTCTGATGACGAGGAAGGCGTGATTCCTAACCGACAGTTTATCCGTGATTACAACTTTATCTCGAAAGGGTAACACCTTTTTTTAACTCTTCGGAATTAAGACTTTCTCTGATGCGTTTGGTACCTTTAAGATTCCCCTGAACTCAAAAACGATCATTGCATTGCAGCACCACATTATTGTACGAGGCGCCCGCGAACACAATCTCAAAAATTTCGACATTGATATTCCCCGCGAACAGCTAGTGGTGCTAACCGGGCTATCCGGTTCGGGAAAATCTTCTCTGGCTTTCGATACTATTTATGCCGAAGGCCAACGCCGATTTCTGGAATCTCTTTCGGCCTATGCTCGCCAGTTTTTGGGGATGATGGAACGCCCCGAAGTTGATTTTATCGACGGACTTTCTCCGGTGATTT
Source organism: Balneolaceae bacterium (assembly GCA_034669965.1). Taxonomy (GTDB): domain Bacteria; phylum Bacteroidota; class Rhodothermia; order Balneolales; family Balneolaceae; genus HXMU1420-13. The sequence goes on from JAXMOK010000001.1 coordinate 621,089, forward strand.
CCATCGATCAAAAAACCACCAACCGAAATCCACGCTCAACGGTAGGTACAGTAACCGAGATTTACGATTTTCTCCGATTGTTATATGCCCGCGTAGGAATTCCTTATTCCTACAAAACCGGGAATAAAATGGAAAAACAAACCGCCGACCAAGTGGTTGCTTCGGTAATGGCGCTTCCCCACGGAACTAAAGCCTATTGCTTAGCTCCGGTGGTAAGAGGACGAAAAGGACACTATCGCGAGCTGTTCGAGCAGACCATTAAGCAGGGTTTTGTTTCGGCTCGAATTGATGGCGAGTTCACCGAGCTTACAGATGGCTTAATGGTAGATCGATACAAAACGCACAACATCGAAGTGGTAGTTGATCGCTTTGTGATTTCTCCCAAAAGTGAGAAACGCATTGCCGACAGTATTCGTCTTGCACTTGAAATGGCCGACGGAAACGTGATCCTGGCCGTACAAACCGAAGAGGGCGGTAAAGACCGTTTGTTCTCTCAAAAATTGTTCGATTTGGAAAGCGGGTTAGCCTACGAAGATCCCGCTCCGAATATGTTTTCATTCAACTCGCCTTACGGCGCCTGCCAAACGTGCGACGGACTGGGCAGCACGTATGATGTAAGCTGGGAGTTGCTGGTCCCCAACGAATCGCAATCAATAGAGGATGGTGCAATCCGGTTTCTAGGCTCACCTCGCGATGTGTTCGCTTTTAAGCAACTGAAAGCTGTTTTGGATACTCATAAAGTCGATTTTGATACTCCGTTCAAGAAATTCTCTGATGAACTGCGCACCATTTTAATGCATGGCAGTGGGGATAAAAAGTATGCCGTCAGCTACGATTTTAAAGATAACTCGGTCACCTATCAGCATAAATACGATGGGTTACGCAAAACCATCATCGACCAATTCGAGAATTCAAAATCCCCAAAACAACGCGATAAAGCCAAAGCTTATATGAGTAAAGTTGCCTGCCCAAGTTGTGGCGGCGGTCGGCTTAATAAAGAGGCGCTTTCTTATAAAATTGATGGCTACAACATTCACGATTTGGTGAAAATGGATGTGAGCGATTTGCGGGATGCTCTGTACGGTTTAACACTGAATGAACGACAGCAATTGATTGGCAGCCAAGTATTGAAAGAAATTCGCGATCGCCTCGATTTCTTGCTCAACGTTGGACTCACTTATTTAAATCTAGATCGAGAAGCTCAGACGTTATCGGGTGGTGAAGCGCAGCGTATCAGATTAGCTACTCAGATTGGAACCCAGTTGGTGGGCGTACTTTATATTTTGGATGAACCCAGTATTGGGCTGCATCAACGGGACAACATCAAATTGATTAAATCGCTGGAAACTTTGCGCGATTTAGGTAACTCTGTGATTGTAGTTGAGCACGATCGCGAAACCATCGAACATGCCGATTTTGTGGTAGATTTAGGTCCGGGTGCTGGTGTTCACGGAGGCGAAATTGTATCTGCGGGAAAACCAGAGGAACTCACCCACAACTCGATGACGGCTCGTTTCCTGCGAGATGAAGAAGTGATCCCAATTCCGAAAGCTTACCGAAAAGGAAATAAGAAATCCATCACCATAAAAAACGCACGCGGACATAATCTTCAGAATGTGGATTTGAAAATTCCATTGGGGAAATTCATTTCGGTAACCGGAGTAAGTGGCAGCGGAAAAAGCTCGCTGATCAACCAAACCCTGGTTCCGATTCTTTCCAATCATTTTTATAAGTCGAAAAGTGTGCCTCTGCCCTACGATACCGTAGCAGGTTTGGATAACGTGGATAAAATCATTTCCATCGATCAAAGTCCAATTGGCCGGACACCGCGATCCAATCCCGGAACCTACACCAAAGTGTTCGATCATATCCGCCGTCTTTTTTCTGAAATGCCGGAAGCCAAAATTCGTGGCTACGACCAAGGTCGTTTTTCGTTTAACGTAAAAGGCGGACGATGCGAAACCTGCCAAGGCGATGGTGTACGTAAAATTGAAATGAACTTTTTGCCGGATGTTTACGTGACGTGCGAAACATGCAACAGCAAACGCTACAATCGTGAAACGTTGGAGATTTACTATAGAGGAAAAAACATTTCTGAGGTGTTGAATATGCCCATCAGCGATGCCGCTGAATTCTTCGAGGCTCAGCCAACTATTTCTAGAATCCTTTCTACTCTAACTTCTGTTGGTTTAGGATATTTAACACTGGGACAATCCAGCACTACCCTTTCGGGTGGTGAGGCGCAGCGCATAAAACTCGCTCGCGAATTATCGAAAATCGGCACCGGCGACACTTTATATGTTATGGACGAACCTACTACCGGCTTGCATTTTCAGGATGTAAAAATGCTGGTAGATGTGATTCAACAGCTGGTTGACAAAGGCAATACCGTGATGGTAATCGAGCATAATCTAGATCTCATTAAAGCAGCCGATTGGGTGATTGATCTTGGTCCGGAAGGCGGAAAAGGCGGTGGTGAAATCATTGCCCAAGGCACCCCCAAACAAGTGGCGAAGAAAAAAGAATCGCACACTGGTCGGTTTTTGAAGCAGGAGTTTGAACGGCTGGAAAAAGCAGTGGTTAACTCTTAGGACATCAATCCCATCCCTGTCCCTTCCCTTTGCTATGGGAAGTAGACTTAGATCTTTTTTTCATGAACAAAGTCACCCCGGACTTGATCCGGGGTCTCCATATGAATTGGAAACCCCAGAAACTGGCGGTACTACTAGTTTTAAGTCACAGACTTAAAACATCTTTAGTGATTGAGGCAGAGCCTCTGGGATAGTTCCGCAGCGGAGCTAGGGAAGTAGGAGTTAGAGCGGGTTCGGTCAACCAAATCTCTTATTACTTCATAGTTTTATCATTTTTTTATCCAGCACTACATGATTATTATCTAGCATAATTTTAGCTAGTTGGCGGGGTATGGTAAAAAAAATAGGAATTCTCTTTGTATTGGGGCTGATCTATCTGCCCGGCTATGGGCAGTCTATACTCGAGTATACTTCCCAGTGGGATCAGTATTTGATCCAAAATTTAACTGTTGAGGATGGTTTGCGTGGCGAGCAAATCACCTATGCATATGAAGACGACGAGGGATTTATCTGGCTATTAAGCTCTTCCGGTCCTTCGAGATATGATGGCTTATCACTTAAACCATTTTACAAAGGCTACACCGGCGGTTTCATGTACGAATTTCATGAAGATTCAAATGGAAACCTGTGGATTCCGGCTACATCTGCGGGGGTATATAAATTCAATCGCGATTCTTCCATTCAATATAATCAAGAGTTAGAAGCCCCAAACGGCTTGGCAAAGTCTATGATTATCACCAAAAACGATACAATGTATATTGGAAGCTATGGCGAAGGCTTGCTCAAATTCCATAATAGCGCGGTTCATAAAAAATATACTACTGCTGACGGTTTGATAGGCAACTCAATTTGGACAGTTTTTGAAGATAGTAAAGGTAAAATCTGGATTGGAACCAACGAAGGACTTAGTATTCTCGACAATGGCGTATTCACTAATTTTACAATTGAGAATGGACTACCCTACAACACCATTCGTGGAATTAAAGAAATGTACAATGGCGATGTATGGGTTGGCACTGATAAAGAAGGCATCGTTGTTTTCAGAGATTATGCGCCACATAAAACCTATCACATAAAAGATGGGTTAAGTGGATCGTTTCCTCAATATTTTGCTCAAAACCCAATGGATAGCTCCATTTGGATTGGAGATCATGGTGCGGGAGTAGACCGATTTAAAGATGGCCGTTTCGAAAATATCAACGAGTCTACCGGATTAGTCTCAAATTTGGTGATGTATATCGGTTTTACTGAATCCGGATTAGGAATAATAGGGACAGAAAATGGAGTATCTATTCTTCGAAAAAGAACAATTGACGTAATTGATGAGCGAATTGAAGGAATTGAAAACGTTCCTTTTTTAAGTGTGATAGAAGGAGTTGATAACACCATATGGTTAGGTACCGAAGGTCGCGGATTTCTGTACAAACAAGCTGCTAATTGGAATGGCATCGAAAATCCACCTGTTCATTCCAATGGATATTCTAACGGTGCAGCAATTGACAGAAAAGAAAATGTTTGGTTTTCGACTCAAGGTTCGGGCTTGATTCGAGTAAATAAAAACTTCGAGGTTGATTTACACCTCTCCACAGAAGATGGAATTGCCGACGAATTTGTAAACGGAATGGCATTTGATGAAAGCAATTATTTGTGGACGTGTACCAATTCCGGAGTTGATCGACTTGATGAAAATTATAAGGTTATTGAACATTATGATTCCCAAAATGGCATGGAAAATGAATACTGTTTTTCATCGCTTTATGATTCGAAGGGTAACTTTTGGGCCGGCACTTATGGAGGAGGGCTGTACCGAATAAAAGATCAAGTAGTAACAAGATATGATACTTCAAATGGATTGAAGGGATTATCGGTGTATTCAATTTTCGAACATTCTTCTGGTAGGGTTTTTGTTAGTACCGATAATGGTGGGATTTCTGAGTTCAATGGAATTGATTTTGATTTTTATGGCTCAGAGTATGGAGTATCATCCAATACGATGTACAGTATGGAAGAAGATGAAGAGCAAAACATGTGGTTTTCAAGTAATCACGGAATCTACTTTTATTCTTCAGAGGATATTCGTCGATTAAGCCTTGATTTACAGGAACCGGTACGATTTCAGCATTACACCACCGAAGATGGCTTGCCTACCAATTCAATGGAAGCTACTTCCAACGCCACTACTGCTACCATCCATACCGGTGAAATGCTCTTTGCAACATCAAATGGTGTTGCGGTACTTAATCCTAAACATACCCGGTTGGATCAAACAAACTTCAAAACCTATGTCGACGAACTCTTTGTTAACAATCAGATCAAGGATATCGCAGAATCGGTTATACTTACACCCGATGAAAATAAGGTCGAAATTGTTTATTCGGCTCTTAATTTCGAATCACCTAAAAAAACCAAATTTCGAGTTCGTTTAGAGGGCATTGACGAAGACTGGGTGTATGTTCAAAATCGAACCACCACTTACTACGATTTTCTCCCGGATGGCGACTACGTTTTTCATGTATCGGCGATTGGCCCTGATGGGCAATGGAGCAACAAAACCGCCTCGCTTAATTTTACCGTTCTCCCTCCGTTTTATAAAACCTGGTGGTTCATCGGGCTTTGTTTACTTGGCTTTGTTGGGATGGGTGCCGGAGGTGTGTATTGGCGTTCTAATCTGAAACTGCAAGCTTTGAACAGGGAACTGGAAACCCAGCATAAAATTCAGAAAGAGCGAGAACGCATTTCCAGAGAACTGCACGACAATGTGGGTTCTCAGATTTCGAACCTGATTACCGGTATCGAAATCAGCAATCTGCACGTGAAAAGTAATCAACAGAACAAAGCCTTATCGCTGCTAGATAACTTGGATAGTGATGCCCGTGCGGCGATGACGGACCTCCGCGAAACGATATGGCTGCTCGACAAAGAGAAAGTGGAATTCGGAATCTTCCTCGATCACCTGAATGGATATTTGAACCGCCAAAAACGGTATCTGAAAGAGATGAACGTTGAAGTTCACTCAACGGTAGATCCGCAGTTTGTGCTATCGCCCGACCGATCGCTAAATCTTACCCGAATTATTCAAGAAGCACTAAATAACGCTAATAAATATGCAAATGCTTCGCTTTTTAGAATCGAATGCGATCAAAAAAATCAGCAAATAAGCATTGAGATTAGCGACAATGGAGTTGGTATGGAAACGGATGCTGAAATAGGCGCCGGTAATGGCTTGGTAAACATGAGAGAAAGAGCTGAACTTATGAATGCCGCGTTGTTAATTGAAAGTAAACAAGGAGCAGGCACTAAAATCACGCTCGAGTTTTCATAATACCCTAAATTGGGTATTCGACCGGACGAAGATTTTTCGTTTTATACACTATGCATATAAAAATTGGAATTGTTGAAGATCAGGCCCGAATTCGGGAAAACTTAAAAACCCGTCTTGGTTTTTACGATGAAATTGAAATCGTAATGGAAGCCAATAATGCTGAAAATGCGCTATCAAAACTTTCGACTTGCCCAAAGGCTAACCGGCCGCAAGTTATTCTGATGGACATCGAAATGCCGGGGAAATCCGGAATCGAAGCCACTCAGATTATCAAAAAAGAATACCCAGAGATCGACATCCTCATTCAAACCGTTTTTGAAAACGAGGACAAAATATTCCAATCCATTCAAGCCGGGGCGTCGGGTTATTTACTTAAAGACGATCCCATCCAAAAGTATGTTGACGCTATCAAAGAACTGATGAATGGAGGCGCCGTGTTATCCCCTTCCATTGCAATTAAAGTGATGAAGTTTGTGAAAAGCGAACAAGAAACGAAGGTAGATAAGGTAAGAGAAGCGCAGGAAGAATTTGCCCTAAGTAATCGCGAGCTTGAAATCCTTCAGGGTATTGTTGAAGATCTCACCGAGCCTCAAATCGGAGATAAGCTTTTTATTAGCCCACATACGGTTCGCACGCACATCAAAAATATCTACAAAAAACTGCACGTGCATTCGCGCGCCTCGGCAGTTCGGCTGGCCATTAACCGAGGCCTGGCTCAATAATCTATCCCTACCAACGCATTTTATTTCACTCTACTCTTTAAGAAGTTTGTGGCATCGCTGCATATCGTTTCCTGAATCTATTTTCTGTTTTGTAGTAATTCCACCACATAAAAAAGGGTACTACTTTTCAGCAGCACCCTAGCTTCAAGGTGGCATCTATGTGCCACTTTCTTTTTGACGATCAGAAGGCTAAGCCCGCTCTGAGCATAATCCCTGAGTTGTCTCCGCTTTGCAGTCCTAGGCCTGCGCTAAAGATTTTGAATTTGGCTCTTGCACCGAATTCAATCCAACTTGGCGCCCCAACTACCGATTGCGGGTACACTTCGTTGCCATCGGTTATGTTTTCAGGTTCTACATCAACATGCTTCAACAAATTGTAATTGTACGAAGCGTACGGCGAAATCTTGATGTCTGCAATTTCCAGGTTGTAGCGAATCCTTGCCATCAGCGGTGCGCCCCAACTGGTGTAGAAGAAATCGTAATTCTCGCCGGTAAAAGTAGATCGTTCTTCTTTATTGAAAATTAGATAGGCTGATAGGCCATAATCGAATGCCAACGGAAGTTTGGTCAGCTTCGAAATGTCCTTCATTCGTACCCATTCGATGCCACCGCCAATCGCATTTCCTAGAAAATACCCATAGATATTTCGTTGTTTCATCCCACTGCCTGATTGCAAGAAGACACCGGCACCGCCAACATTCGAATAACTGTGCTGTGCATTGCCCGAATGTGTTAAGAAACTCAGGCTGGATCCACCGAAAGCACTGATATCGTTACCACCTGCATCCACAAACCAACCGGATTCAACCGAACTAATATTTGTAGTTCGTGTTTTTGAATCGTTCGAGTTTGAACTTACATAGGTGGTATTTTGCTCGGTATAGTTGCTGTTGTCATAGCAAGCTGCACCATCAGGGATTCCTCCATTTATCGCTGCTTGACGATATAATTCGTACAGGTTTTCGGTGGATAATGCTTCTTCGGCTAATAACTCTTGCTCGAGTACTCCACCCGTTCCTTCCTGAGCTACGTTGCCTAATACTTTCACTTCAACGCGACGGTTTTCTTGGCGACCTTCGGCGGTGTCGTTGGTTGCACGAGGATCTGTCTCTCCATATCCCTGTGCTGAAATACGGTTTGAAGAAATGCCTTTTTCAATCACGTAATTAACTACCGCTTCGGCACGAGCCTGGCTTAAATCCATGTTCGTTTCATCGGAACCTACATCGTCGGTATGCCCACCAATCTCGATAATCAACGCCGATTGCGCCATGATATCGTACAAGCGGTCCAGCTCTTGAATGCTTTCCTCGCGAAGATTGTCACTGCCTGTATCGAAATAAATGTTTTCCAGTACGATGCGTGCGCCTTCATTAGCTTCGGTTAAGCTGATGTCTTTCCGAACTTCTTTATAGCCGGAATTATCCTCTAACCAACTGATTCTTGCTCTGCGCATGGCAGCATTTAAATCTGCTTGAGCTTGATTCATCGCTTTGCTCAAGTCAGCCATTTCATCAAATTCTGATTCTAAATCGGTTGAATTGGAACTTAGTAACTGCTCATAGTCTGAACGATTGCTTTCGATTCTACTAAGCGCATTTTTCATTCGAAATAACTCGGCACCCAACTTTTCAGAAAAAGCAATCGAATCTTCCACCATAGTTTTCAGATCCAGCATCTCCGTTTGGAACAGAAATCCTTTTTGATTGGCTGTGATCAGATAACGTCGACCGAATGGTAAGTTGATCAAATAATCGCCGGTTTGCGGATTACTGGTTGAGTAGCCCAGTTGTTCGCCCGTATCAAAATCGCTCCAGTATAAAGTCGCAGCAATCAAGCTATCGTCTTGATTGGTCACGTTTCCGTAAATGGAAACTACGGGATCAGGTCGCATATCCGGTGGGAGAATCATTTTGAAGATATCATCGTCGCCATACCCGTCGCCTTCACCGGTAGTACCACGAGTGAAATATGCTACAGTTCCTGATGCGGGAATAGTCATATCTTCATCATCCAATACTGAATTGATATTTTTCCCGAGGTTTACAGGAGTTGTCCAGTTATCCCAGCCTTCGCCAATACGGCGAGTTACAAATAAATCGCTACCACCAAAACCGGGATGCGAATCGGATGAGAAATACAAGGTTCTGCCATCGGCGTTTAAAAATGGCCACGATTCAGATCCTGTAGTGTTGATTGTGGTAGAAATTGGTTTAGGAGTGGTCCAGCGACCATTTTCCAGATGGGTGATAAAAATGTCGGTCTCATAATCGGCATCTTCCGAAGATTGACGCCCATGGTAGGCTACAAAAATCAGTGTTTTACCATCCGGAGAAAGGTTAGCCATCGACTCCCAATTATCGGAGTTTACATCGCCGCCAAGGTTACAGGGCACCGTCCAGCTGTTGCCGATTTTTGCACTGTAGAAGAAATCACCGCCGCCGAAACGTCCTTCGTAATTCCCGAATACGATGGCTGTGTTTCCATCCGAAGAAAGAGAAAGAATGCCTTCATGAGAATCGGTATTGATGATTGAACCCATGTTATTTGGCTTGCTCCATTCGCCGTTGGCTTCACGATTAGAGTACCAAACATCGCCCCCACCAAAGCCGTTGGCTCTATCGGTAGAGTAAAAGTACATGCGGTTTCCATCCGAAGAGATTCTCGGAAGAAATTCATCGATGTTGGAATTAATATTCGGTCCGAGATTATCGATGTACACTTCTTCTTCAGGTTCCTCGAGCAGTGCAATTATCTGTTGAACCTTCATTTTATCAGCGCCGGAATATTGGGTCATATACCGTTGATAATTCTCAATGGCTTTATCCCATTGCTTTAACGCTGTATAACTTTGCGCCACGTTCATGTAATACATCGCATTAGATGTGGCCATTGCTTCGTACGCATTTGCTGCCGACTGATACTTTCCATTCTCGAAAAGATCATCCGCATCTTGTGCATGTGTGATAAAAGGAAGCCCTACCAAAAGCAGTAGTAAAGCCCCTTTTCTTGTCAGAGTTTTCATAGTTACCCCTTGAATTTTACCGCCATTGCTGGCAGCAGTTAGAATTGATGGCTCAATATTGTTGCTCAAACTCATTCTTTCGATACCCTATCGAGGGTATTCTTTAGCTGAACTCACAGAATACCCGCAATCGGGTATGTCTTATTGATAGGCTGATCGATTATTTGAGCCAACAACATTTCACTTAATCTTTATCACTATGAAGGGGTTTAAATATCGATCCAAATTTTTAGCACTACAGTTCTTAGCGGCTGTGATGCTTTCATTAATAATAACTACTCATGCATCGGCACAACTTGTTGCCGGCATCGACACCGTCTCGATCGTAGACGGCCAATGGCAGTATTACGATTTCACATCGCAAACAACGTTTACCATTGCCGATACCGCTACGTACACTCCCGATTTTCGGGGAAGTAGCAACGAAGGAGTAAACTTTGGGCAAGAGTTTTCACAAATTATTCCGCCGCGTCGGCTATTATTATTGGGTACAGGAAACATCGACACGGTTACAACGGTGCCGGAGTGGACCGATGCCGCTCCCTGGGTAGATACAAGCTGGGATTGGCCTAACGGGACGCAAGGTCAGCCCATCTCGCCCGGCCAACTGTGGGTGGTGTACACCTCAGAAGGTTTGTACGCCGTAATGCAAATTGATGAGTTACCGGATGGCAATTTTGGGAGTAGCTTCACTTTCAAATATAAGTACATGAGCGAAGGCGGAACTACCCTCGAAGAAAGCAATCTAATTGAAGAGTCAGGGGATCAAATTGTAGGTAACACCACACTGAATAGTGGTAATGGCTTCGACTTATCCGGAGAATCGAATGGGGAATTAGAAGATGCAGGAACATACGAGCCTGATTTTGTTTTTGTAAACAACGAGGGAGTTAACTTTGGGAACGAAGGCAGTACTTCACTTTCGTCAACCGGTAGAAGATTCTTATTACTTGGCAACGGAAATCTCGACAGCTTAACCACCGTGCCAACAAGAACTGATGCCGCCCCTTGGGTTAGCGTTTCGTACGATTTTTCGGATGGAACCGGAGGACAACCCATTTCTGTAGGTCAGCTTTGGGCAGTTTATACTCGTGAAGGAAATTACGCCGCCATCGAAATAACGGCTTTACCCGGCGGTGGCTTTGGCCAATCTTTCGATTTTAAATATAAATATCAGCCGAATGGTTCTACCAATTTCGAAGCGGATACTACCATTGTAGATCCTGATCCTACCTATTCTATGGCTATTGTAAGTGGAGATAGTCAGACTGTAGCCCCAACCGAGTTTGCTACGCAAACACTTCAGGTTAACGTTTCTGATGAAAATGGCTCTCCAATTTCTGGTGAAGAAGTAGGCTTTTCATTCATACTACAACCACAAGGTACAAGCAATAATGGCGTAGTTTCTACACTGGCTTCAACCGATGCTAATGGTGTTGCTCAAGCTCAAGTAAGTGGAGGCGATGCTGTTGGTGAGTATCAAATCCAAGCAACTTTACAATCTGATACTACCGCTTTTGTAGTGTTTTCGCTGTTCGTTGATCAGCCGGATACTGCTAGTGGTGATCTAATCTTAGGCTCGGCAACCAGTACTCATGGAACCGGCTTCGACTTTTCCCGCCAGGAAACCGGCGACAATGAAGATGCAGGAGACTACATGCTCGATTTCGCATTTGTGAACAACGAAGGCGTTAATTTTGGTAATGAGGGAAGTACTTCGCTTTCGGGTACCGGTCGGCGATTCTTGTTATTAGGAAATGGAAATCTGGATTCCCTAACCACTATACCCGAACGAAGCGACGCTGCCCCTTGGGTAACGGTTTCCTACGATTTTGCTGATGGAACAGGCGGTCAACCTATTTCTGTAGGACAGCTTTGGGCTGTTTATACTCGCGAAGGAAATTATGCAGCCATCGAAATAACAGCTTTACCCGGTGGTAACTTTGGTAGTTCGTTCGACTTTAAGTACAAATACCAACCAAATGGCAGTCGCTTTTTTGAGGGCGATACAATCACAACTCCTGAGCCCATTCTATCTATTGCAATTGAAGACGGTAACAACCAAACCGTAGAACCGAGTGCTTATGCTCCAATTACATTGCAGGTTCAAGTTACAAACCAGGATAATGAGGCTGTAAGTGGCGAAGAAGTTAGATTCTCCTTTAGCGCCCAACCTGCTGCTACCACAACGGATGGTATTGTATCTGAGCTAGCAGTTACAAATGCTTCCGGATTTGCCCATGCACAAGTTGGCGCAGGCAATGCCCCGGGGGAATACCAAATTCAAGCAACGTTGAACTCAGATACCACGAAGTTTGTCACTTTTTCGCTGTATGCAGAAGAAACAGACACCATCGGCGGAGAAACTATTAGTGGAACAGCAACAAGCACTAATGGAACCGGATTCGATTTTTCACGCCAGGAAACCGGCGACAATGAAGATGCCGGCGAGTATCAACTCGATTTTGCTTTCGTAAATAACGAAGGCGTTAATTTTGGTAATGAAAGTAGTGGTTCGCTTGCGCAAACAGGTCGTAGGTTTCTACTGCTTGGCGAAGGAAGTCTGGAAAGCGTAAACGAAGCGCCCACCCGTGTAGATGAAGCTCCCTGGGTAACTGTTTCTTACGATTTTGCTGATGGAACCGGCGGTCAACCTATTTCTGTAGGACAGCTTTGGGCCGTATTTACCCGCGAAGAACATTATGCGGTGATGGAAATTACCGGTCTACCGGATGGTAATTTTGGCAATTCGTTCACTTTCGATTACAAATATCAGCCAAGTGGTTCAAACCAGTTTGGGGATGTTGAACCTCAAGTTCCTGACACCATGATTATTGCATCCGGGGACAATCAAACCGGGGTAGTAAACACAACCGTCTCCGAGCCGTTGATGGTTCAGGTTCTAGATCAGAACGAATTACCCATGGAAGGCGTCACCGTTAACTTCTCAATTACCAATCAACCCGAAGGCGCCGATGGAGCTGAAATCAGCGAAAGCTCAGTAATTACGAACTCCGAGGGGCATGCCAGAGTAGTATTTACACTCAGCGATAAAGTGGGCGAGTATGTGATCGAGGCTTCGGCTGAAAATCTAAACTCGGTGACGTTTACAGTAACCGCAGAAGAGTTATCTCCACCGGATGCAGTAACATTGCTAAGCATTCGCGATGGGTTTGTTGAGAATTCCCTAATGCCCGAATGGTCGCAGAGTACCGCCGAAGATTTCTTGTACTATAAAGTGTATATGGCAGTAAACGACGGTGAGCTACAATTTGTGGATTCAACCCGGGTAGGCACTGGATTTAGACAGGATACTGCTAAAGCAATTTTCGACCTCGAAAACTTTGAAGAGTATACCTTTGCAGTATCGGTTGTGAATACAGCTTTGCTTGAAAGTGAGTTATCCAATCAGCTAACCGGAATGCCAACTCCAAGTCCTGAAGAAATTCAGAATTTCACTGCCACTGCCGGTGATGGCGCCGTTCAGTTAAGCTGGAGTCCAATCGACACCTCTTATTTCGGTTTTTATGATTTAACGATCAATACCCGGGAAGGCGAATTGGTAAAGCGTGATTCTATCTACCATGTGCTTGATACCACCTATGTAATTGGTGATTTAGAAAACGATGCCGTTTACACTTTCCTAATCAACGGAGTGAATGCGTTTGGTAAAGCGGGTTTTTCTTCCTTTGCGAGCGCAGTTCCAAAAGACAGTTATGTGGAGGAAGAAATTACGTTACCAAATTTGGTGGATGGCAGCTCTTCTTGGGCTGATGTGGATGGTGACGGCGACATGGATTTATTGATGACCGGTCGACTAAACGCCAATTCAGATCCTGAAACGCATCTCTTCTTGAATGATGGAACTGGTGAGTTCACCAATTCGAATCAGAATTTTGTTGGACTCATATACACCACCGTATTCTGGCAAGATATCGATCAGAATGGCTTTGTGGATGTGCTCATCACCGGACAAACTGACGATGGAAACGTAATTACCAAAGTATATCTGAATAACGAGGGTACGTTTACCGATGCCGAGTTGATACTTCCGGCTTACACGGATGGAATGATCTCCCCTGCTGATTTTGATAACGATGGCGACATTGACCTGCTGGTTGCCGGCGATACCGGAACTGAATACACTACGGCACTTTTGGTTAACAACGGAAACCAGAGTTTCGAGCCGCTACCCTATGATTTTATTGGGTTTTCTAAAGCTTCGGCAGCTTGGGGCGATTTTAATGCCGATGGTTTTCTTGATTTCGTGATTGCCGGTGAACTACAAGACGGAGCCATTAGCACTACCGTGTATCAGAATATCGATGGCAACTCATTTTTTGTGAAGGAAGGCACGTTCCAAGGTGTCATTTCAGGAGCAGTTGCTTTCGCTGATCTGGATGTGGATGGTGATTTAGATCTTCTTATTTCCGGCTACAAAGATTCGGGAAAAACAACGCACTTTACCGGATTGTATCATTACAACGGTCTCGACTTCGAACTTTTCTATTCGGTTGAAAATCCACCTGCAAAAACTCTTGCAACTGTCGCTTCAAAAAGCACACTTCAGTTAGGTGATTTCGATAACGACGGCGATCCTGATGTGCTATTGAATACCAATGCATCAGTTTCAATCCTCAAAAACAAACGAACAGCCATAGAAGAAACCACGCTCGAAATTAGCGGATCCTCGGTAACTTGGGCCGATTATGATGGAGACGGCGATTTAGACATCGTGGCAAGTGGAGCCGACGGAGCCAGAGTTTTGGCGAATACCACGGCAATCGTAAACACGCCACCAACAACACCCGCCAATGCAATGGTTTCGGTAATGATGGACTCCGTTTCGTTTACCTGGGATGCATCCACCGATGCTCAAACACCGGCAAACATCCTGAGTTACAACCTGCGCGTTGGTACAGCACCGGGATTATCTGATGTCTTGTCAGCTAATGCAAATCTTGCCACAGGAAAACTATTCACGCAAACAAGTGGCAATGCCGGGCAACAAACCAAGTTTAAACTATCCGGTTTGGCAAACGGCACGTACTACTGGCAAGTTCAAGCTGTTGATAATGCCTTTGCAGGATCAGCGTTTAGTGCCGAGCAATCTTTTACCGTTGATAATAGTCCGGTACATACCGAACAATTAACAGATTCGCCTCTTGAGTTTGAACTAAAACAGAATTACCCAAATCCGTTTAACCCAAGCACAGTAATTGAGTTTGCTGTTCCGGTAAACGGTCATGTAAACCTCGAGATTTATGATATCAATGGACGAAAAGTTCAAGAGCTTGTAAACGAATCTCTAGCTGCGGGTTCTTACTCTGCTACTTTTAACGCAAGCAACCTTGCGAGTGGGCTCTACATTTACCGATTGCGCACCGGTGCCAATGTATTAACCCGTAAAATGACACTCATCAAATAGTGAGTAAGTGAAACAATGACCAAACCCGAGTTACAGAAATGTGATTCGGGTTTTTTTAATTCTTCGTCGTACAACTCGTAGCAAACCCATCCCTGTCCCTTCTCTTTGCTAAGGGAAGGGGACTTAGATCTTTTTTTCGTGAACAAAGTCACCCCGGACTTGATCCGGGGTCTCCAGAAACTGGCGCGAGTGTCCACTCGTGCCTTCACCCCCGTTCCGTAGCACTGCCTACCTGCCGAAAAGGAAATTCCGGATTAAGTCCGGCATGACTATAAAGTTATAAAGCAGGATTTTGATCAATTGGAAAAGGCGAAAGTGATACAAGAACTACGTTGCAAATGGGTAGTTACCTTAACTATCTTTAAGGCTTCCATGAAAATCTTTCGCTCACATATTCTGCGCTCCTACAGCTTTTTTGTGCTGATGATTGGAATTGCCCTGCACTTGGTTGGGGATTCTGAACAACAGGCACATCACGAGGCATTTACCTCTTGGTTAGGATCGCATCTTAAAAACAGCGACAGCGAAGCCCATCAAGCACTCGAAAATTTATCGAAAGACCATTCTGAGCTGGATGAAGTAATCCGCAAAGCCTCGGAACTGGTTAGCAATCACGCCGATGAATTTTCATTACCGCTTGAGTCGGAATCGGATGAAAACGACGGTTCAGATGACATGTACCACCTCTTGCTTGAGCAATGGAATCATTTCCAGAACTCGGAAGCAGGCATGGGTAAAGCCATTTTCGTGGAATCAGCGAAATCGAATACCATTTTACCCAACGATGGCAAATTTGCTTCGATTGCGGGAATCTCAAACAGAATCCCAACCGCTGAGCAATATCCCGATATTAAAACAAGGGATGCACAAGACTATAACTCTTCTTTTCAACTTCGCCCCATGGCGAGCGGCACAGCTATTGGTGCCCCGTAGTAATTATCAATGCTTCAATGATCAATTATCAATTATCAATGAAGTCTCAAAAGTAAATACTAAAACGAATTTGAGAACACTTTCTCAAACCCATTCTTAATTGAATAATTCTTAATTCTTAATTCAACACATATGCAAGGCAACGGATTTAAAATATTCCTGATTGTGGCCTTTCTCGGATACTTCTTATACGAGCTATCAGCCACAGTTATCTGGAACCTAGAAGAAAAACAAATGAGCGAAATGACAGCCGACGAAGAGGCTTCTTATCGCGCAGAAAACGCTGAAAAACTATCCGATTTACGCGATAACATTCTGTCTTTGGGGCTCGATCTTCAAGGCGGTATGCACGTAACTCTTGAGGTTGGAACTCCTCAACTTATTATGGAACTCGCCGGTGACAACCGCGATGAGCTTCTAACGCAAGTGATTCAACAGGCTCGCACTGCAGCCAACGAGAACGACACTGATTTCATCGACGAAATGCTAACTGCTTTCGAAGCACAAGATGCGAACGCTCGCCTAAGTAGATACTACCGCAGCGATGCCGACGAAATCACTCGCCGTTCTACCAACGAAGAGATTATTGCTTTCCTAAAAACTCAACGAGACGCTGCTCTCGACCGAGCCATCGAAATTATTCGAACTCGTGTTGACCGTTTTGGTGTAACGGAGCCTTCAATCGTTAAACAGGGAAGTAGCCGAATTATCGTTGAGCTTCCGGGCGTTAACGACGAAGAACGAGTAACTAGCCTTCTAAAAGGTACTGCTCGTTTGGAGTTCAGAACCGGTCCTGATGCGCAGGATTTCAGTGCTTTCAGAAATCAGGCGGTTGAATTCTACAATGTAGAACCTGATACCACTGATTCTCTTCAGTTAGATGCGTCAACCAATCCTCTTATCGATGTAATCGGATTTGTTCAGGGTCAAAGCCCGTATGTATTTGGATATGCTTCCTCAGAAGATACCGCTCGTGTAATGGAGCTTTTGGGCACCGACGAGATCAAACGTATGATGCCGCGTAGCACTGAACTACTGTGGGGTTCTCGCACCATCGAATTTGCTGACGGTACCGAGCAATTCACGCTATTTGGTGTAAATAACGACATCGAATTAACCGGTGATGTAATCGAAGAAGCATCTATTCAGTTCGATCCAACAACTAACGCTGCTGAAGTTGCCATGGGCATGAACAGCGAAGGTGCTCGTACCTGGAGCCGAATTACCGGTGCAAATATCGGAAAACCAATTGCTATCGTACTAGATGGCTACGTTGTTTCTTATCCGAATGTACAAACTAAAATCTCAGGTGGTAATTCAACCATCACCGGCTTAGACAGCATTGAAGAAGCCGAGGATTTGGTGAACATCCTTCTTTCCGGTGCGCTTCCTGCACCGCTTGAAATTATCGGTAGTCGAACCGTTGGTGCTACCCTTGGTGAGGCCTCTGTTAGTGCCGGCTTAAACTCCATCCTAATTGGTTTATTGATTGTTGCCGTGTTTATGATTGTGTATTACCGAAAAGGTGGTGCTGTGGCCGATATCGCGTTGATCACCAACATCGTATTTATTCTTGGTGTGTTGGCTAGTTTTGGAGCTACTCTAACGCTTCCGGGTATGGCTGGTATCGTACTTACCATTGGTATGGCAGTAGATGCTAACGTACTTATTTTCGATCGTATTCGTGAAGAACAACGTGGCGGTAAAACGATGAAAGCAGCTATCTCAGCCGGTTTCTCAAATGCACTTAGCGCAATTATTGATGCCAACGTTACCACCGGTTTTGTAGCCATTATTTTGATGAGCTTTGGCTCCGGTCCTATCAAAGGTTTTGCCGTAACACTACTAGCCGGTATTGCTTGCTCGCTATTTAGTGCGTTAGTAATTACACGAGTAATTGTTGATTACTTAAGCCACAAAAATGCCGACTCAATGAGCTTCGGATAATCTCAATTCAAGAAATTTAAAAAGACATAAAAGGAATTAATTATGAGATGGTTTGAAACACCAAATATCGACTTTGTCGGCAAGCGTAAAGGCGCTTACATTTTCTCAAGTATCATGTTTGTGTTGTCTTTGGTAGTGATTATCACCCAAGGGCTGCAATATGGTATCGACTTTAAAGGTGGAAGTGAATTTGTTTACAAATTCTCTGAGCCCGTTAGTACAACCGAAGTGCGCGAAATGCTCGCCGAGCCTCTAGGCTCTGCACCTGAGGTAAAACAATTCGGAACTGATGTTGAAGTTCTCATCAGAACCGACAACACGGCTTCAAAAGAAGACGTGCAAGAAATCATTCAAGCAACCTTCGATTCAGAATTAGGTCTTATCACCTACGAGTCGGAGTCGGGTAGTTATATCAGTCCTCGTTTTGGCGACGATTTGAAATCAGGAGCTATTCAGGCGGTAATCTATGCGATCGTAATAATCTTCATCTACATTTTCATCCGTTTCCGTAACTGGACGTTCTCGGCCGGTGCGGTTGCTGCTCTTGTACATGATGTTACTATCACACTAGGGATTTTCACCCTACTCAACGATGTGGTTAGCTTCAGTTTGTTGATCGATCAAAACATTATTGCGGCTTTCCTAACTATTGTAGGTTATTCATTGAACGATACGGTAGTAGTTTTTGACCGTGTTCGTGAGAATAGTATCGTACATAAAGGCATGGATTTCTTCGAAATGATGAACAAAAGTTTGAACGATACCCTAAGCCGAACCGTAATTACTTCGGTTACCACCTTGTTTGTAGTGTTGGTGCTGTTTATTTTCGGAGGTGAGGTGTTGAAAGGCTTGTCTTTTGCCCTTATAATCGGGGTGGTTCTTGGTACCTACAGTTCGCTGTTCGTAGCAAGTCCTCTGGTACTGGAACTAGACAAACGCGCCAAAAAATCTTAAAGAATATCAACGAGGAAACTTATGAGCTTTAATACTTCAGAACGCTACGGCAGTGTGGTTATCGAATTCAAAGGTAATGTAATGGGTGGCCCTGATGCGGTTAGCCTTAATGAGAAACTTCATGAGCTAATTGACGCAGGTAAAACCAACATTGTGGTGGATCTGGGAAAAGTTAAGTTCATGAACTCTTCTGGGCTTGGCATGCTAATCGGCGGATTAACCACCATGCGTAAATCCGGTGGCGACCTGCGAATTGCCAACCCAACAGATAAAATTCAGAGTCTATTAATCGTTACTAAGCTTATCACTGTGTTTAAGCACTTCGATTCGGTTGAAAAAGCCGTTGAATCGTACAATGAAGATTAATAGCTCAATAACCAACTAATTCTAAGGGGTGTACCTAACTACACCCCTTTTTTATTTGATCATATTTTATGGCAGTACGTGTAGTAATTGGTGCTCAATGGGGCGATGAAGGAAAAGGAAAAATTGTTGATCTGCTTAGCGATAAAGCCGAATTCGTAGTACGCTTCCAAGGTGGAGCTAATGCAGGCCACACGCTCAAATTCGACGACAAAGAAGTGGTTCTTCACCTCGTACCTTCCGGCATTTTTAATGGCGATGCTAAATGCATTATCGGTAACGGTGTGGTTATAGACCCAATGGCGCTGGTTTCAGAAATCGAAGGCGTTAAAAAGATGGGATTCTCCCTCGAGAATCGGTTTTTCATCAGCCAAACTGCACACGTAATTCTGCCTTACCACAAAGTGCTCGACAAAATGAAAGAGCGCCGAAAAGGAAAAGACGCCATCGGCACAACGGGACGCGGAATCGG
Organism: Balneolaceae bacterium; assembly: GCA_034669965.1. GTDB lineage: Bacteria > Bacteroidota > Rhodothermia > Balneolales > Balneolaceae > HXMU1420-13. The sequence goes on from JAXMOK010000001.1 coordinate 640,846, forward strand.
GCCTGCCTATGTAAGCAAAGTAGCACGCATCGGCATTCGAATGGTAGATCTGCTTGATCGGGAAGTTCTGCGTGAAAAAATCCTGCAAAATATTCGAGACATCAATTACGCGCTCGAAAACATGTACGAAGAGCCTACCATTGACGCTTCTGAATTGATGGATACCATGCAAGCCGCTATCGATTCCCTTGAGCCATTTATCTGCAACACCTCGCATGTATTGCACGAAGCCATCGAAAATGGCGAAGAAATTCTGCTCGAAGGCGCACAAGGTTGCCTACTTGATGTAGATCACGGAACCTATCCGTTTGTAACTTCATCATCGCCAACTTCCGGCGGAGCTTGTACCGGAACCGGAGTTCCTCCTACAGCTATTACTCATGTGATGGGCATCACCAAAGCGTATTGCACGCGCGTTGGAAATGGTCCTTTCCCAACCGAGTTGGAAGACGACATGGGAGAACTGCTCCGTAAAAAAGGACATGAATTTGGTGCCACCACCGGTCGACCACGTCGCTGTGGCTGGCTCGATTTAGTTGCCCTCAAATATGCGGTTCGTATTAACGGGATGAACGAACTCACGCTCACAAAAATGGACGTGATGGATGGCTTCGAAGAGATAAAGGTGTGCACCAGCTACAAAGTGAACGGCAAAGAAACCAAGGTATTCCCGCTCTCACTACCCGAAATTGAAAGCATTGAGCCGATTTATACAGCACTTCCGGGCTGGGATAAAGACATCTCGGGCATGACTAACTGGGACGAACTTCCTGATAACGCCAAATCGTATATCGAGTATATCGAAGAATACCTAGGCGTGAAGTTTACCATCATTTCAACGGGACCAAAGCGCACCGAAACCATCATCCGATAATCATGTGTGGTCGATACGCCCTATTCAAATTAATGGATGAAATCGACCACTTTCTGGGTGTGCTGGAACGCAAAGGCGAAATCACACCCAATTATAATGTAGCCCCTACGCATACCATGCCGGTGGCTTTTGTGGATGAAGACGGCAAGCGGATAGCCGAAAATATGCACTGGGGTTTTATGGGATGGAAGCCCAAAGATGGCAAAAAACCATTTCTACCCATCAATACCCGCGATGACAGCCTAACCAAAAAACCGATGTGGCAACGTGCTTTTCAATCGCGACGATGCTTGGTTCCGATGAACGGCTTTTACGAGTGGCAAGGCCCTAAAGGGAAGAAAACGCCTCATTATATCCATCCAAAAAATGATGGCGAATTGCTGGTAGCTGCCGGAATATTTTCGGATTTTAGTCCGATTGATGGCGCCCGCTCTTATTCCATCATCACTACGAATCCGAATTCTATGATGGAATCCATCCACGATCGGATGCCGGCGTTTTTGCATCCATCCGAATTTGATGCCTGGCTCGATCCCGATCGCCCCGACGATCTACTTTTGGATATGCTGCAGCCCTATCCCGATGATGCACTTGCCGAACATATCGTTTCTAAAGCGGTTGGAAATGTGCGGAATAATCAACCTGAGTTGGTTGAGCCATCTACTTTATTCTGACAATTAAATTGAAAGGTGTTTTCCTCGAACATAAGCTGCATTAATTCCGTCAGCTTCTTTTCCATTTTCTTTCGTTTTGCAGACTCTTCTTTCTCCATCTTCTCTTGATGTTCTCTCTCTGATGCCTTCATTTTCTTGGTATTCTAAACTCTCTTGATGAAAGCACATAACAGGTCTTTTGTTTCGGTATTACTTACACTTTTTGAAATGCTTGGCGGATAAGAGCCCTTCTTCCACTTACAGGCTTTACCGGATATCAAAATAGTATCCACTCGTAACCAATTGCTTTCGATTACCGAAACTTGGAGATAATTGGGCGTAATTTAACTGTTCATTCAGAACAGTCTCCACCTGTAACTCCAGTTTTATTTACCAAAAAACTAAGGGTGTTCATATCATCAAAAACTGGATATAAAAATAGATAATCGAGTTCTTCATTCTCAGAATCTACAAAAGAAGACATATTTAGCGTTTCCAAAATCTGTTCTTTTTCTAAATCAGCGATAACAATTTTTTGAGAATCATAGGATATTATGGCAGCTCTATTATTACCTGGAAATACAGATTTAATATTGTCTGAATATTTTGATAGATGGTATCTCCGTCTTTTATCAATATCGAAGTGATAAAACTTGCCATTATTTTTATAGGTGAAATCGTTAGCTCCAAAGTGCACTCTTACCTGACCTACGTTGCTAATTTCATGAATTAGTGAACCATCCAAGCTGTAGATAGAAACCGAATTATTAGTAAGTACTAGAACATAATCTTTAGTGATATTGAATTGGAAATCGGAGGCTAGACCAGACTCGATAACCAAAACAGTATCTAACTTTTGATTAGAAAGGGAATATCGAATAAGGTGATTTAATTCTTCCGTTTTGTTAAATGAATCCTCAGTAAGATTAGTATGTCCTGAATCGGCACTAAAATATTCGTTATACAGTAAAGCATAGATTTCATCCTCACCAAGTAACGCATTGTAAACATTTGACTTTACAAACGAATAATCCCCTAAAAACCTCGACTTCTCAAAGTACAGTGTATCCAAAGAGTTACGTTCGATATTTTGATAGCTCAGAATATGATGATCAATTCGAATATTTAGTTCATCGACCGACGGGTGCTGTATATATTTTCGATCAAGAGTTGTGTAAGTCGCCTCCTTATTGGCAAGGCGTATATCCAACGATTCCAAGCGATAACTACTTGGCAAACTATGCATTAACGTCTGGTAATTGGAAAGTAATTGAGGATAAGCTCCGTGCCATAACGTTTTGTAGTCTGAAATACTTCCCGGGTGAATCAACACCGATCGATCTGTGGCAAATTCGTATTCGTCGATATAATAGTCTAAAGTAAAATTAATTGGTTCCGCACTTAGGTCAGAACTATACACTCGGCTTATACTATTGCCATCAGAGGTATAATTTGTGAGAGTAAAAATTGTGTATGGCTCTGGAGCAGCACAAAATGCTGAGCCTAACAAAAGATCACAGCCCCTCAAAAAGAAGCTGGTTATAATTAAAACTGTGATATACTTTGGTCTCATTTTATTAATTCGTTTCCAGTATATATATAAAGCTTAATTATAAATTATATGTAAACCCATAAAATGTTAGATAATCTGTATAACCTCAAATTAAAAAGCTCAGATTCTAAAACTCTTTTTTTCATTGTAAGTGAAATTCGAAGTTTCACTTTACACACCCCTAAATCCCCTCTCAAGAGGGGATTTTAGTACCATTTCGTTCCAAAATCCAATATCGGGACCTGTTTAAACGTTTGAAATGGCAATTTGGAATTTAGTCCATGAATTTACTTTAATCTGACCTCACCCCGACCCTCTCCTGCATCAGGAGAGGGAGCTCTTAAACCATCTCAAAGCCAATCAAAAAGATCAGATTCAAAACTCGTTTTTCATTGCGATTGTGAACCGAGATCTTACACTCTGTGCCTTTGCCACTCTGTAACTCTGCAACTTTGCCCCTTTGATCCTCATTCCCCTACTTCGCCCTCACAAACAAAAACTGCTCGTCTACTTCCTGCATAAATCGCCAGTCGCCTTCATCCAAAATGTACACCAGGTGATAAAACCGCCCATCGGTGTCTTCTACTACATAATGCGCATGTTTTGTTATCATCACGTTTTCAAGATGTCTTGTTTCTATTTGCTTTACCTGTATCGACACCTTTCCTTTTTTGAAACGATAGGGCTGCATCCGATCCATAAACGCGAGCTCAATCGGTGTTTTTCGGTCTAGTTTTTCTTTGGGGATGAGCTCGAAGCGTAACGGTACAATCCGGTGCGATTCCGACGGCTGATGTTTATGCCGTTTCACGTAGACCAGTAATCGGTCGATCACAAATCCCTTAAACGGATCCACAGGCTCCAGCTCCCAAATCATCTCTTCGTGATCCAGACTTAGGTTCACGATCTCTCCCTCTTTGGTCTCCAGCGTATATTTCGATTTCTTGATTCCCCCTTCCATCTTGGTGTGGCTCGATCGCACCCGCTTGGTATATCGCACCAGTCCCCGCCTCCATACCGGAGTTTCGAGCCGACTAAATCGGCAAAAAAAAGCGACCATTTCTACCAGAGGAAATTTATTCATTCATCAATTGGGTTTGGTCGTTTTAAGTTACACACATATATTATACATATCAATGAAGAGGAGAAAAACATGCCCAAAAAAAAGGGGAATCCGGCACATCCCGAGAACGATGTCCACCGCATCACACTGTACAACACGGTGTATCCCGAGCATCAGCATCGCTCACGCAAAGAACGGTTATATCTGCATTTCGACTTCGCCTGTTATTACGCGCAGGTAGAGCAACTGCGCAAGCGCATGTACGGCATTCCGTTGATTGTGGGCGGATGGCGCAAGGAAAATGGCGTGGTGAAAGGCATCGTAGCTACGGCCTCGTATGAGGCGCGGGCGTTTGGTGTAAAAACGGGAATGAGTGCGCTCGAAGCCTATAAACTTTGTCCGTTTATTTGCATGCTGCAAGTAGATTACGCCACCTACACTGCCATTTCGAAGCAGGTTCATCACATCATGAAAAAGTACTCGCATCAGGTAGAGCGCTATTCGATGGACGAATATTTCATGGATCTCACGTTTATGAAAGAGAAATCGGAGTCGGAGATTCGGACCTTTGTGCGTCGACTTCAAACCGAGATTTACGATACCACCGGACTCTTCGGCGCCATTGGTGTTGCCCGATCTAAAACCTACGCGAAGCTCTCGAGCAGCCTCGATAAGCCACGGGGAATCAGCGTTATTATTACGGATGATGACGAACGAGCTTACATCCACCCGCTGGATTTGAACGAAGTGTGGGGCGTAGGCGGCAAGCGATACGAGCACCTTCGTGCCGAGGGCTACCAAACCATTGGCGATGTAGCCACGAAAGGGAATATCCGAACCTTTATCCGCTTGTTTGGCGCCAACTTTGGTCGGATGCTCTTCCAAACCATCACGGGCAAAGATCAGGGGCGCATCCTCGAAGAAAACGATGAGTATTCGCCCAAGTGGGGCGTGAGTTATGGTCATACTTTTTCGGAGGGAAGCGCGGATGTGGAGCGCATCAAGGGCGAGTTCGCCATCGGCATCGAGATGATTTGCTACCGGATGCGCGCGTATGGTATCCGAGGGAATAGCTTTAGCGGGATGTTCGGCTTCAACAATACCGATTTGCCGTGGGTGGGCTTTCGGTTTGTAACCGACGGCTACACGAACATCAACAAGTACATTTATAAAGCATGCATGGCGCGGATTTTACCTGCCATAAAAAAAGCCTGCGCCGAAGGGATGGAAATCCGAAATATGATGATTGGTACGCATAGCATCGACAAAACCAGCCAGATGAATCTGTTTTTTCAGGATGAAGCCGAGCATGTGGCTCGCTATGAGGCGCTGGATGAAATCAACAATCGTTACGGAAAAGGCACGGTGATTAGCGCGAACACGCTGCATCGTGTGGAAGGAAACACGCACTTTTTGGAGAGGAACGCGTGATCAATTATCAATTATCAATTATCAATTATCAATTAAGAATATGACAATTAGGAATTAGGAATAGCAATATTCAAGTGGTTCAGCCTGTGAAACTATCTCAAAGCGAATTGAAAATGGTGGCTGAGCCCGTCGAAGCCCTATTTTTGAAGTATGAAACATTATTTACAGCATATTTCTTTCAAAGCACAAAAAAAGCGCCTGGGTTTCCCGAGGCGCTTTTGATAATAAAGTAATCAATATCAGTTATTAATGGCTGATAATCGGATCCGGGTTTCCATCAGGATCGCCATTAGCTGTACCTGAAGAAGAAGGATTACCAAGAAGAAGTACACCGGCTGCATGCGGAGCTGCCATAGAAGTACCACTAATGGTATTATAACCACCGTTTTTCCAGGTAGACTTAATGCCTGAACCAGGAGCAGCATAATCTACAGGAGGGTTTCCGTAGTTAGAAAAGTACGACCAGTTGTCGTTACTATCGATAGAAGAAATGGTGTAAATGTTTGAACCATTCACACGAGCAGGTGACGAGTTATTTGCATCGGTGCTTTCGTTTCCTGCAGCTAATGTAAACTTAATTCCATTAGACGCCGCATTAACTATCGCTTGATCTAGAGCCGGTGAAGGTGGCCCTCCTAAACTCATGTTGGCTACATCACCATTACTACCATTGGCTGCAACGTGATCTACCCCAGCAATAACACCAGAATATGATCCACTACCGCGGCTATCTAGTACTTTTACTGGAATTACAGTTGCACCAGCAGCAACACCAATCACGCCAAAGTTATTATCAATTGCAGCTATGGTTCCTGCAACGTGAGTTCCATGACCATCACCATCATCTAAGCTTTTACCGTCTTTTCCAGATGTAAAAGCGTTGAATCCACGAGAAGCGTCAACATTAAGATCAGGATGATCTAAATCAATTCCTGAATCAAGAACCCAAGCCACACCATTTCCTGTGTAAGTCACGCCACCATTAACACGAGTGACACCGTAAGGTGTATCCTGAGTTGGATCTCCTCCTCCTCCACCATCACCAGGATCGTCACATGGGCCGCCTTTAGGGGTTCCACATGGAGGGGCAAAGCGAACAATTCTGTCTTGCTCTACATATTTTACGTACGGATCATTTTGAATTTTTACTAATTCATCCGGATCAAGCGTAGCGGTAAAGCCTGCCAATGCATTGTCATATTTTCTAAGAATGCGTTCAGGTACAAGATTATTCGCTTCAATTACAGTTTGTCGAACTCCTTCAATGCGTTCAGACTCACCTAGTTTGAATTTTCCTTTTCCCTGATCTAATACAACGATGTATTGACCTTCAATGGCCGTTGCTACAATCGCATCTTCTGAATCCGGAGACGTAAGTTCTGTTCCGTTCTTACATCCAAAGGCTACAAATGATACCAATAGCAGTAATAGTGTTGATCTTTTCATTGCTGTGTACTTCATCAAATACCCTGTTTTTGTTTATTGTTTCCCCGAAATAATCACCTTGTTAAAAAGTGTAATCGGGCGCCTCCTAAAAAACAGATTTGAGTTTAATGAGTCAACTCAGAGAACATTTTCTAATCTTTAACAAAAATTAGACGCCTATAATACTCTAAACATTGATTGTATTATTCTTCAATCCATTCAGTGACTGGTTCATCCGCAATACTATAAGGTTGAAAACCTGTGGATTTGTGCACGAGCAACCTAAAACTTTCCTTTACCAAACGTAAACAGGGCGGGCGCCGGTGATCTTTGATCACCAAGACGTCCGCCCCGTTCCTAATTTTGGATGCTATTCTTTCTATTTAAGAAGTAACATCATCTTGCTGAACTCCTGTGTTGGAGTAACCAAGCGGTAAAGATAGGTACCACTCGGTAAATGCGAGGCATCGAAGCGTGCTTCGTGCATTCCCGCATTCATCGAACCATTGACCAATACCTGTACTTCACGACCCATAATATCGTAGACCACTAAACTTACTTCAGCTGACTCAGGAAGAGAGAAACTGATCATCGTTTGTGGGTTGAATGGGTTCGGATAGTTGCCGTAAAGTGTAACTTCAGATGGAAGTTCATTCGAATTCATATTCATGTCTTCGAAACCCTCGGTTGCAAATGAAGCCTTCATCGATGCTGATGCAGACGCTACAATACCAGCCCAATCTTCCATTGCACTGTTCGAACAACCATTTTTTACATGACCATTACCCAGGTCAAGCTCTACAATGATTTGCTCACACGTACATCCGCCTGTAGATGCAAGATCATAGTACCCACCTGATCCCTTTCCTTTACCTTTAGGCTTGCCTTGCTCGAACGTGAATCCATCCGAAGACAATCTCCATTTGTTCGGACCAAGGCCACGCGTACCAACATTGTCAGTAAGGTTCGTGGCTTCACAGAAGTCAGCTCCGTCAAGAATTGAGTCTCCATCAACGTCGGGGTTAAACGGATCGGTGTCGTCCTCGTCCATCACGCCGTCATTATCATCATCCGGATCTGCATTGTCGCCGATACCATCACCATCATTGTCAAACTGCTCGTCTGGGTCAAGCGGGAAGGCGTCGTCATCATCGTTGACACCATCGTTGTCATCGTCCGGATCTGCATTGTCGCCAATTCCATCGCCATCGGCATCTGATGTCTCAGTTGCGTCAAATGGGAAGGCATCATCTCCATCATCAACACCGTCATTGTCATCATCCGGATCGGCATTGTCGCCTGTTCCATCGCCATCATTATCCGAAGATTCAGAAGCATCATCTGGGAAAGCATCAGTATTGTTATCTACTCCATCACCATCGCGGTCATCGTCGCATACATCCCCAAATCCATCACCATCAAGATCAGCTTGATCTGCATTGGCGATTTCCGAACAGTTGTCATCTTCGTCTGGAACCCCATCACCATCGGTATCTACCGGACCTGATCCTCCACCGCCGCCTATTCCGCATCCTTCTGCACCTGTTGAATTCCGTACTGCAGATATGCAATCAATCCGGAATTGACCAGAAGGCTGCAAATGTGCGCCTGCTTCCATCATGAATGAAGGGTCTGATCCGGGAAGAGAACCAGAGAGTGAGCCCGAGGCTAGGTTTATATTCTCCGAGAATGTTACCTCATAGGAAGATCCTGTCAGCGTTGCAGTCACATCAAGTTGACCACCAGCGTAACCCGCCCATGTGAACTTAGCAAGGAAATACTGCGTGTTATTCCACTTATAAACAACATTACCTGTATGAGTTGGTGTTGGAGTGGTTGTATCGGAGTTGTCACCCCCCCTTTGGAAAATGGAAATCATAAAAGCTCCGTTACTTGAACGACCAGGAGTAAAATGATCACTGTTATCACTTGCTCTTCGGACGCCCACCCAAGCTCGTGCCACATTGTTTGGAACCGATGTAATGTCCCAAGAAACGGTAGTTGGCTCTGTACCAAATGTGGTAAATGAGTCTTTTGATTCGATAACCGCTGTACTCCAAGATCCAGATTGTAGAATTGCATCACTTCCAGATTCAGAAGATGATCGCTGGCCACGGTCGTAAAATCCTGTTCCGGTACCATTCGGGTTTGTGCCAAGGCTTCCGTTGTCAAAATCATCAGCAAATAGAATCTCTGGTTGTGAGCTCCCTGTTCCACCGCCACTTGTAGCATTTGGATCTACACCACCTAACCAGAACTGTGTACCATTTGTTACTCTCAATATCTGATTCCCGGTCGTAGTCCATTCAATTTCATCGAACGAATAGCCGGATTGTACCACCGAATTGTTACCTGTTATAACCTGAGTGTGCACCACAGACCCGCCATTTTTAAGATAGACTGTAGATTGCCCGGTGGAACTGTATCCACTGCTTTTATCTAAACCAAAATGCATATAAATGCTTGTTGCACCACCTGGGATCGTAATGGTTACATGATCAGCGCCTGTGGCTGAATATCCATCTGGACCGAAACCGCCTACCAAAATACTGGATGAGCGATGAATATCCCAGGTGCCACCATGTTGATTGACATAGAGGTCAGGACCAGGAAGTGAAAAATTGGAATCAATGTTTTCGTAAGCCTTGTTGGCAGGTAAGGCACCCGTACAGTCCTGAACGTAGTCGTAGCTGTAAATTGACCCACAGGAGCCAGATGCGCCAAGCCAATAGGCTGTATGAGTTGAACCTGACTGGCCATATGCAGAACTAAGACATAGGACGGCCATTACTGCCAGGCTTAAAAAAGCTCGTAGTTGTACCATTATGAACGTATTTTTAGTTAGTGTTTTCCCGAAAAATGTAATTTTTAAAAAGAAGGGCAGGATGCCATAAAAAAATTAGCAATGAATTAATGTATCAACATTAAATAAAATTCCTAATTTTTTACGAAATAAGTCTTCTGTAACACTCTAAACACTGAGTATAGAGATAACCTACATGTTTCGGGACGGGCACTTTTTTAGGTTGATAAGCTTGAAAACCTGTTGATTTGTGCACATTGTGATACCAATGCTTCGCCCAGATACCATCTTCGGGACGGGCACCGGCTTCCCATCTTAGCATGGCTTCGTCGAAGGGAATGCCGGCAAACTCGCAAAATTCGGTAAGCTTTTTTTGTGGGTTCATCAGCACATCTTTCGAGTCGATGACCAGCGGGTTTTGCCCGATATCCTTCAAGTAGTTTAACAGTTCAAGATGGGCGGCATATCCTACATCTTGCATGGTTGGATTCGGAATCTGTTTTACAATGGAAGGCAGCATATCGCGCGGATCACGAGTTAGAATCACGTTGATGGTGTCTTTCAGAAAACTCCAGTCTAAATCCACCAGGTGGTGCGTCATGTGCTTGAAAAACACAATCGGCGTATCATATTCGCCAAAAACTACCTCTTCAATAACTTTTTTGCCGTCGTTTTCCTGATCAGAGATCACTTCTTCTGCTCCGGGATGATATTCAACAGCGGGAGTTGAGGTGAGATAATGCGCGTACAGCGGCTCATCCACAACAGTAGTATCGTTACGTTGAGCAAAGGAATACATCAACGCTGTAGAGATATTTCGTGGCCCCGACCACACACAAATTCGCTTTTTTACCATGGATGGAAAGTTAAATGTTAAGTTTTAAAGGTTAAATTTTGAATTCGGAAATTAAAACTGGTAGTCCATTTAACACTTAGCATTTAAAATTTAGCATTCAGTGTTGCTGCTTCAATCATGCCTTCGTAGAGTTTTTGCAATAAGCCGGTGATGGTTCCGGGGACTTCCGTCGAAATTTGGCGACCATCAATTTTGGTGACAGGTGTTAATCCACCAAAGCTACCGGTAACAAAGGCCTCATCCGCACCATACACATCGTAAAGCGAGAAATTCTTTTGAAAACACGGAATGTTATTCTGCTCGCAAGCCTCAATCACTTTAGCCCGCGTGATACCATTCATGCAATATTGCCCGGTAGATGTCCACACATCGCCATCCTTCACCATAAAGAAATTAGTGGCATTGCAGGTACTTACGAATCCATTTACATCTAACATTAGTGCTTCGTCGGCTCCTGCTTCGATTGCTTGAATGAGTGCCTGAACTTCGTGCAACTTAGAGTGGCAGTTCAATCTCGGATCGAGATAATCGGGAGAACCCCGACGTACTGTACTGGTGAACAGTGTGATGCCTTTATTTTTGGTTTTGGGATCGGCTTTTTTGTGTTCTGCGATGATCACCATATTTGGACCGGAAATCGTAAGCCGAGGATCTTGACTAGGCGTTTTTTTGATTCCTCTAGTTATCATTACTCGAACATGAACACCATCATCCATGTTATTGGCTTCCAGTACTTTTGCAACGCTCGATTTGATCTCCTCTCGGCTCATGCCAATATCCATTCCGATAGCTTTTGCTCCTTGAAACAATCGATCCATATGATCATCCCAAAAAACGAGTGTGCCGTGATGTAAACGTAATCCTTCCCAAACGCCATCGCCCACCAAATAACCAGAGTCGAATACCGAAATCTTGGCCTCTTGTCTAGGAAATAGCTCGCCATTTATTGCGATCAAAACGTTCTCATTCCTCGGATCATCCAAAGCGTTATGCGTACCGTGTACCATCTTAAATGTTGAATGTTAAGTGTTAAATTTTAAAATGCTCACTCAATTTAACACTTAGCTTTTAACATTCATCATTTTGTTGAGTCGAGGTACATTCGGATGGAATCGTGGAGGGTGGTGAAGGTTTTTTTGAGGAGCTCTTCATCTTCTTCGAGCAGAGTAATTCGGAAGCCACGCAGATCAGAGCAGAATGACGATATTGGTACCACACAAATCCCCGTTGCACCCAATAAATAGTACACAAAACGAAAATCCAGTGAAACGCCTTCCACCCATTCCTCAACCAACGAGTTCACTGCTGGATTTTCAATCGGCAACGACTGTTTGTGATTCAATACTCCATCTTTAAACACGATGGTGTTATAAAATGCACCGTAGGTTGGGTTGAACGTGAGTTCGGGAATGTCTTGCAAGGTTTCCGAAATAAACCGACTTCTTCTCCCCGTTTGTTCATTTAAATCTTTTCGATAGGCTTCATAACGTGGATCACCAAGAATCTTAGGAATCGCCATTTGTGGTAGCGTCGTTGAGCAAACCTCAATCATTTTGGCATCGTCGAGCACTTTGCACAGTCGATTGAAATCCGCATCGGCATCCCGGTTATAATATTCGATCCAACCACACCTTGAGCCCGGCCAAGGCAGTTCTTTCGAAATTCCTTTCATGGCAATCCCGGGTACATCGCCAATTACTTCTGCCAGCGAGTACGCCACTGCGCCGTTGTAGGTAATTTGATTGTAGATCTCGTCTGAAATCAAAAACAGATTATACTCCCGAGCCAATTCAACAATTTCTTCAAGAATTTCTTTGGGATACACCATTCCTGTTGGGTTATCCGGGTTGATCAACAAGATGGCTACAATATTAGGATTGTATTTCACCTGATTGCGAAGATCATCCATATCCGGATACCAGTTATTCTCCGGATCGAGGCGATATGTTAACGGGTGATGATTGGCATGAGCTGCTTCGGCCGAAGAATGCGTTGAGTATGCCGGCGATGGACCAATTACCCGCGACGTTGGCCGTAAATATTGATACAGAGTTGCGATTGCATCTCCAAGTCCGTTAAAGAATAGAATATCATCGGGCGAAATTTGGGCTCCACCTAAGCGATTGGTTCGTTCTGACAGAAACTCTCTCGTGGCCAGCACTCCTTTCGAATCGCAATAGCCGTACGATTTATTATTTCGGGTTAAATCGACTACGATGTCTTTAATCCAATCAGGAATCTGGGCGTGTTTTTGGATGGGATCGCCAATATTCTCCCACGAAATGTTTACGCTGTGTTTCTCTAAGAATCGAGCTTTCTTTACAATCTCACGGATTTCGTAAGTAAGCTCGTTTGCACCTTCGCTTAATAATGGTTGCCGCATGGTTAATCGCCCAACAGATTTTTAACCTCATATTCGGGATGTTTGCGAATAAATGCATCTAAAGATTTTTTAGCCTGATCTTGCACTTTTTTATGCAAAAAACCGCTCCAACCTAAAATCAACCCCGGAAACCCAAGTGCTTGTGTACTCCATCTCCAGAAATCGAAGTCATCTTGATGATTAATAATCAAACCGTCTTTAAAAATGAATGATGCAGCAATCTCGTTTCGAACTTTACGCCCGGTTTGGCTAAAGGTATAAGTAGCAATCCAGTTTGCCGATCCTGTATTAGCCGATACTTCTACTTGATCGTATTCAATTTGCAGATCTTTACCGCGGGCACAAAGCATATGCCACATGGCTGTGATTTCACTCCCATTCAGTTCAAAAACTTCATCTTTAAAGTGGGCTTCGGCGTGATAGCATTCACCCATGGTTTTATAATCTCGTTGGGCGAATGAAGAATAAATTGTGTGAATTAGTGCTGCTTGTTGGGTTGCGTTATCGTTCATTCAATGTTGCCTACTTTATCGAATTGAGCAGAGTAAATGTTCGAGTTTATAGTTTTAAGTGCTTGCTTACTAACACGTTTTTTTAACCAGGTTGTCCAACCAAACAGCCATCCAATTGGACCAAAAGTCTGTTTGCACCAGCTGTAAAAACTGTATTTATCTTGATGAAAGATGATTTTGCCATCTTTGAATCTAAACAGCCCTATTTCGGATAATTTAACGGTTCGATTTACTACCGATAATTGATACGAAATATTCCAGGTTGTATGCACTTCATTATTAACCTCTTTAAGTGAAGTACATTCCACCTTTAAATTCATCTCTGGTTGGCTTGCAGTATACCATAATGCAAACACTTCCTGCCCTTTTAAGGTAAACATTTCACTTTTATATACTGCTTCGGGGTGATACAATTGACGAATCGTCTTGATATCGCCCTTATTAAGAGCTTCGTAAAAAGTATTTACTATTTCGGTTGATTTATTACCCAAAATCTGATTCTGTTAATTGCTTTAATAATAAACTAATTTTTTTGATCAGAACTACTACCCATTTGGGGGAATTTAGTTACACAAGTGTATAAATAATACTACTGTCACAAACTCGTTACGAGATTGTCTTTATCACTGGGAGAACACTAACCTTATTCACATTCTAAGTTTTTTGAAAAGGTATTTATTATGAAAGCTACTATCGAATATATCGCTGCAATCGAAGAAATTGCTGAAGCAACTAAATCCGGAAAAATAAAATGGGGGAGAAATCGACCGGATTCCTTCAAGTATAAAACCATGAATGATGATCTTGAGGATATGATTCTCAATTTCAATCGGTTCGAAAACGATTATCTACTTACTCTTGAAAAAAGAGACTTTGAAAGCACTGAGGTGATTCTAAACCTAGATACAAGTACAACTGATGAAGAACTTCGCACGGTGCTGCAAGAACTGTACGAAACGATTGAATATCATATCGATCTGCGAAATCTTGATCATTTAAATGCCTTTGTAAGCTTGATAAAAAGCCCAACTAGCTCCGACCAGTTATTTAATTAAGCGCGCCTGAGGATTGATGAACTCAATCCTACACCAATTACAATTACACTTCCTATAAGTGTATATAGTGGCCATGCTAAGATGAGGCCATCTCCGGGCAAGATTTTTTGAACCGGACCATCAACCAAAAAGAGTAGGCAAATTAGCCCGCTAAAAAAGCCGATGATAGCATCGGTTTTGTCCGGTTTTTGGGATAACATTCCCAACCCAAATGCGCCTAGCAATCCGCCGTAGGTGTAGGATGCAATTCCTAACCCTAGCTCAACTACCGTTGGCCGCTCCCCCGCCTGAAGTTGTAGAACCGCGAACAAAAACGCTGATCCGGTTAATATAACACCCCAAAATAAGGTCACAATTCTGGATGTTTTTAGATCTTCAGCCTGGGAAGTTATTCTTGTTCGAAAGGATTTAATCACATCAAAAGTAGTAGCGGAAGCGAGTGAATTTAGCGACGAACTTAGACTACTCATCGCGGCAGCAAACAAGGCCGCTACTATCAATCCTGAAATACCAACTGGTTGTTGTTCAACGATAAATTTGGCGAAGATTTCATCGTTGGTTGATAAGCCCATTTCTGAAGGAAGTTGCGCTTCATAAAACGCATAAAGCATTAATCCGATGATCAAAAACAAAGTGAATTGAGCCATCACCGCAACGCCGCTCCATATCAACGCTTTTTGTCCCGATTTCAAATCACCAGAAGCCAACAATCTCTGCACCAACAACTGATCGGTACCATGCGAGGCAAGCGAAAATACGGCTCCGCCAATTATCGCGGTAATTAAAGTATAGGGCTGGGCGATGAACTCTTTGAACGGCAAATCGAAGCCAAGCCGAACTATTTGAAATTTGTTTTCTGTGGTTGCGAACGTCGTTACTGTATTCCAGCCATCAGGAAGTTTATTCAATAAAACCACCATAGCCAGCAAAGCTCCACCAATGTACACCCCGAGTTGAACCACATCCATCCAAACTACCGCTTTAATCCCACCAAAGAATGTATACCCAAGTGTAATCACCGAAATAACTGCAATCGAGAGTAGGTATAGTTCCAAATCAGAGTATGAGAGAAATGCTCCTCCAAAGCGCAGAATTATTGCTAATGGGATCGCTGTTGCAAATAAACGAACCCCATCCGCCAGCAATCGAGTGATCATAAACGTTGAACTACTTGCAACACGCATCGTTCGCCCAAATCGCTTTTCCAAAAATTGGTAGGCAGTGTACATCTCTTCATCGAAGTATTTGGGTAAAAAATAGAGCGCAACCACAACTCGGCCAATAAAATAACCCACTGTTATTTGTAGAAAAGTCAAATTTCCACCATAAGCTACGGCAGGAATACTTATAAAAGTAAGCGTACTGGTTTCGGTGGCTACTACCGAGAAGAGGACAGCCCACCACGGAATTCCATCCCCACCTAAAAAATAATCGCGTGTGGATGTTTGCTTTCCCGAAGCTTTTAACCCAAAAATGGCTACCGCTATTAGATAGGTAGCTAGCACAATATAATCTATCAGTCCAAATTGCATGGACAGAAGAAACGACTAAGCGTTTAGAAAAGCCACGAACTTTTGAATGGCCCGCCCACGATGGCTGATGTCGTTTTTGATTTGGGATGGTAGCTCGGCAAAGGTTTGGTAGTACCCATCTGGCTGGAACACCGGATCATAGCCAAATCCACCTTCCCCTTTTTGTTCGTTAAGAATTTCTCCGTTCACGATTCCTTCGAAGGTGTTGGTTTCTTTATCGCTAACAAAAGCTACAACCGTTCTAAAACGTGCAGCTCTATTGTCTGAATTCTTCATCTCAGAAAGAAGCTTTTCTACATTACTTTGATAGGTTGCATTTTCTCCCGAATACCGCGCTGAATACACGCCTGGTGCTCCATCAAGTGCTTCTACTTCTAATCCGGTATCGTCAGACAGCGAGGGCAATCCCGTAACGGAATGCACATACTTCGCTTTCTTTAATGCGTTGCCTTCAAGCGTAGGTTTGTCTTCCTCTACCTCTTCTAGTTCAGGAAAATCCAGCGCAGAAAACACCTCGATTCCAAGTGGTTTCAGAAGCTGAACCATCTCTTCAATTTTATTCGGATTTCGAGAAGCGACTACCAGTTTATCCATTTGATTTTCTTGGTTTTATCTTATAAAAAAGATTGATTCCACTACCAAATGTTAGAAGCGCGTTTAATGTAATGAATACGTAATCGACAGTTAATACTGAGTAGATGGTTAGTAACAAACTGGATGCCACGTACAACAGAATAAAAATCATGTTCATATCGGTGCGCCCGGCTTTGATGGTATCCCAAGTTTGGGGTACCCATGCTGTTATCAACAAACCAAAACCTAGCCAGCCTAAAATTTCAACACCTGTCATTAGTGGAACCTCTTTATAATTTCTTGAACTTCTGATTTTTCTAAACGTGGACCATATTGCGAAACAACTCTTGAAGAAGCCAAACTTGCCAATTTTCCGGCTCCGGCGAATCCAAGTCCATTTGTGATACCATATAAAAACGCGCCGGCAAACATATCACCTGCTCCGTTGGTATCTACTGCTTTCACATTGTATGGCTCGATATCGATGAAGGTATCACCGTCGAAGATCATCGCACCGTTGGCTCCCTGAGTGATTACAAATCGTTTGGCATCTTTTTTAAGTGCTTCGCGAGCTTCCATCAGATTATCGGTGCCGGTGAATTCCAATGCTTCGTCTTCATTGCAAAATAAAAGATCAACAGAAGCCCCAATCAGCTCTACAAACTGGCTTTTGAATGCTTTTACTATGGATGGATCTGAAAGCGTTAGCGAGGTTTTTACACCGGCTTCTTCGGCAATTTTTTTGGTGTATTTCAATGCTTCAAAAGCAGATTCTGAAGTAACCGGATACCCTTCTAGGTACACATATTCGGAGGCTCGGATGGCGTCTTCATCAACTTCATTCACCGAAAGGTTTACCGAAACGCCAAGGAATGTATTCATCGTTCGGTCGGCATCGTCGGTGATCATCACCAAACAGCGCCCGGTTGGGCCATCGCCTAAGTCGATATCATCCAAATTGGTTGCAATACCCAGATCTTTTAAATCTTTATTGAAGATTTCACCGTATTCATCACTCGAAATCTTGCACGAATAAAAGGCGTTTCCACCAAATTGACTTACCGCAATTACAGTATTACCGGCAGATCCTCCCGACTTTTTTTTGATGTCGGTTTTGTCCATGGCTTCAATCAAGCTACGCTGGTGATCGTCATCCACCAAGGTCATTAATCCTTTAGGCACTTCAAATTCTTCTATAAACTGGTCGGTAACTTTTGTTTCTAAATCTACCAAGGCGTTACCAATGCCGTATACGTCGTATTTTTTCATCAAATAAACAGGATTTTTTAAGGGCTCAAAGGTACGCAGCCTATTACTCGATTAAAAGTTTGTGAACCTTGATTATAGATTGTTTGTTTTGGCTTATTTCAAATTATATTTCAGCATGAAATCATCTTTTCAGGAATTTTTAGCACATAGACTTCAACAATCTCTGCCCGGTCCCGATGCCCAAAACCGGATGCGTCCTTACCCCGAAACGTATACTAATCCGACGTTCAAAAACTTCTCTCCTGAAGATGGAAGCTATCGAAACAGTAGCGTATTGGTGCCCATTCTTACCTATACCAACGAGCCTGAAATCTTGTTAACGCTAAGAACAGAAGGCATTAAACACGGCGGACAGATTAGCTTTCCGGGTGGGGGTCGCGAGGGCGATGAGACCATCGAAGAAACAGCTTTACGGGAAGCTCACGAAGAAACAGGGCTAATCGAAGCGAGCGTAGATATTGTTGGTCAACTTTCAACCCTTTTTGTAGATCGCTCGAATAATATGGTGACTCCTGTAGTTGGATTTGTGCATACCGCGCAGGAATTTTGTGCGAATCCCAACGAAGTAGATGAGATTTTCAGCGTGCCGATTTCAAAACTAGCCGGAAAGGATTTTTTGAAACGTGAGGAGTGGTCGTTGCGCGAAACAAAGTACGTGGTTCCTTTTTGGGATGTGCATCGAGTGCCGCTTTGGGGAGCTACCTCAATGATGCTGAATGAACTTGTGGTTATGTATGAGGAGTACACTCAATGATCAATTAACAATTATCAATTTTTCAATGATTCTGTCATCACCTCTAATCAAGTGAATTCTTAATTGTTTAATTCTTAATTCTTAATTGATCCGCTGCTTTCTTGCCTAGCGCCATACCCAATGCCACTCCCATTCCACTTAGTCCTGCTACTTGCCAGGTTTTTGATCCAATTTTTTCTAGTGATGGAGACTTCGATTCGGTAAAACCCATAATCCCACTCCATTCTCTTTCAATTTCCCATCCTTGCGGTAATTTGATAATGTCATTCACAAAACCAATCAGGAAGTTTTTGATCAACTCGTTAATCCCAAATTCGTTCGTAGTTTCTTTATCGTAATCAACATTTCGTCCACCACCTATCAACAGTCGATCGGCGCCCAAATTTCGGAAATACACATAGCCTTTATCGAAATGAAAAGTGCTTTTCCATTTAAAATCTTTAATTGGGCTAGTTACAAACACCAAGCCCCTTCCCGGTTTAATGTTTTCCGTATTCGACAAACGATTGGTAAATGCATTAGTCGCTAATACAATATTCTTAGCAAGCCATTGCTCTGCGTTAGTTCCAAGAACTTTTCCAAGGTCGAAATCAAGATGCTTTACTTCCGTTTTCCAGCGAATTTCAACGCCAGCCTGAATATTCAACTCAATGAGTTTTTGGATCATTTTCCCGGGATGCAAAGCTCCTTCTACACGATTGAAAATGCCCGGATATCCTTCGAATTCTCCTATCGTATATACCTCATCTTCACCGATCAGTTCACTCATCCAGCTATTAAATCGCTCTACTTGGTTCACCGCTTCTTCAAAAGCTTGTTGATCCGTAAAAATCTCCCATCCCCCACACGGATCGTAATCAATATTTTGTTCACCTAGTGTAGATTTAAGCAATTGAAGGCCTTCATACCGTGACTTAATACGTTCTTTGAGTTTTGATTCAGAATCCAGTTCCAAATCTGCAAGATGTTCACCTACTGTACCAATACAAGCAAAACCGGCATTTCGAGTACTTGCTCCAATTGGGAAAACTCCACGTTCTAGAACTACAACTCTTGCATGGGGATTTTCTTTTTTTGTAAATAATGCGGTTGAAAGTCCAGTTAATCCCGCCCCAACAATCAACACATCACAATGTTGATTATAAAGCACTTCTTCCCAATACGATTGTCGAGCTTCTATCATTCTTTACCAATAACCAGCGCTGCCATGAGTGGGGCTGCATATTCAAAAAACCGATCATCCACATTGTATTTTGGATGATGCCATACATACTGTGAGTCACTTTTGGGCGAACCGCTCCCGGCGAAGAAAAACGCCCCGGGAAAATGCTCCTGATAAAAAGCGAAATCCTCTCCGGCCATAATTGGTTTTTCCAGCTCTTTCGCGGATTCATCATCAAACAAATAGCGCATCGTCGTTAAAATATTTGCCGTTTCTTCAGCTGAGTTGGTAACCACCGGGTAACCTCGAGTAAATTTGAAGGTGTAGTCACCACCCGCACCATCAGTAATACCTTTTAAAATTGCCTCTAATCGTGCTTCAATCAAATCGGCTACTTCTTTCGATAAGGTTCGTACCGTTCCCAAAATCCGAACACTTTCGGGGATGATATTGTGCGCCGTACCTCCTTCAAACTTGCCAATGGTTACCACGGCAGAATCGGTTGGGTCAACTGAACGACTCACAATGGTTTGTGCAGCATTCACAAATTGAGCGCCAAGAACTATGGGATCGATGGCTTCGTGAGGACGAGCCGCGTGCCCGCCTTTGCCAAAAATTTCTATTTCAAACTCATCGGGACTTCCCATTAACGGCCCCACTTTTGTGGCTATTTTTCCCGGTTTTTGCGATGGATCGGTATGTAGCCCATAGATAGCATCAACACCTTTTGCCTGCAAATACCCTGTGTCGCAAAGTAACTTACCCCCGCCGGGCAATTTCTCCTCGCCCGGTTGAAATACTAGCAAAACCGTACCCTCAACGTGTTCTTTTAATTCAGTTAACATTTTTGCAACTCCCAATAAATTTGAAGTATGCGCATCATGCCCGCAACAATGTGCTGCTCCCTGATTTTTTGAAAAGAAATCAGCCTTTGCTTCGCCTTCTTCACTCATGGGCAGCGCATCAATATCGGCGCGGAGTGCAATCACTTTATCCGAAGGCTTTGCCCCAGAAAAAACACCTACACACCCCGTTTCTAATGGTGAATCATACGGAATGCCCATTTTATCCAATTCCGATTTGATGAATTTGGTCGTTTCGTATTCATGGTAGCTCACCTCGGGATGCTGATGCAAATATCTTCGAGTTTTTATCATGTACGGCAAATGCTTTTGCGTCAGCTCCAGCAGTTCTTTTTTCAGTTGCATAAAGTGTGTGGTTTTGCTCGATAATACGGCTTAATTTATTACTTCTGTAGCGGCTAAACTATGACTTCGATCGAACATCATATCACCAAAGACGGTTCTTCGACGCTTTTTTCTAAAGTGTTTGATCAATATTACCACAATCCGAACGGTGCCGTTTCCGAAAGCAGACATGTTTTTTTCGAGACTACCGGTTTAGTTAGTGAACTCAAGTCAACAAACCAACCAATTTCAATTTTTGAGATGGGTTTTGGCACCGGATTGAATTTTCTGTTATTGCTCGATTATTATTCAAAATTTGAACTCACCGTATCCATTCAATTTTATTCTGTGGAAGCTTTTCCTGCCGATCCAGAAACAATCGAGCAAATCAACTACCAAGAAGTTTTAGGCGATGATTCCTACAAAGAATTCTTGCAAGATGTGTTTACCACATTAAAATCCGGATGGAATTCCTTTTCCTTGAAAAACTATCCGGACATTACGTTAAACCTATTTTTCGGAACTTTTAAAGATTTAGAAGCACCGGAAACATCCATCGATTTCTTTTTTCATGATCCATTTTCGCCAGAAGTAAACGGGGAGCTTTGGACAGTTGAAACCTTCCAGAAACTAACGAATTTGGCTTCATCAGATGCAGTTCTGAGCACCTACTGTGCCGCATCTAAAGCACGAGCGGCGCTCGCCAAAACCGGGTGGCACATTGCTAAGGCTAGAGGAGCCTTAGGTAAACGAGAAATGACGATAGCATCGTTGAATGAACAGAAATTAGCAAGCTTCAAACGGCTAAATGAGACTCGCTTAATCGAAAGATTTGACCGTGGCGATTTTGGATAACAAAAAAACGAACGACCGGCAATGAGCGTCGATCGTTCCCTTTAATCTATAATTTTTTAGGTAAGTGAAACGTGCCGTAGATGTTCGATTCCTTCCAAGGCCGACACTTTCGCCAACTCAGATTCATCCATTTGTTTATCTACCGAAAACGCCGTAATCGCTCTTGAGCCTTTACCGCTTCTGCCCAAACTCAGGCCACCAATATTGATGTTCATCTCGGCTAGGGCGCCACTCACCGAAGCAAGCATTCCGGGTCTGTCTTCGTTTTGATAAAGAATCATGTCGCCATCTAGGCGGAGTTCGATTCCATAATTGTCGATCTCTACGATTCTGTAATCTCCTTCTCCAAACACTACGGCAGAAATCGCACTATACTCTGATCCTTTCGGCAGTCGAATGGTTACTAAATCGCTGTATAATTTAGCTTTGCTTGAGGTAGTTTCTTTGATCGTAAATCCGCGATTATCAGCATACACACGGGCATTAATCAGATTTACGGATTCATCCACATATTCAGAAAGCATGCCTTTGAGGATTCCATCTGTAAGAACATCTGCAAATTTTGCACTATCGCCGGCATATTCAAACTCAAAACTATTTGCATGATCGGGACTTAATTGTACCGCCAAATGCCCAAGTTTTTCGGCCAATTGTAAGTACGGCTGTACTTCTTTGTTGGTAAGCAACGAAATGGACTTCCCGTTGAGGCTGCCTTTGTAGTTCTTGTTTTCAAGCGCATCTGCCATTTGATCGGCAATTTGCTCGGCAACTTTCTCTTGCGCTTCCTCGGTAGATGCGCCCAAATGTGGGGTGCAAATGATATGCTCATGCTCAAGCACTTTGTAAATGTCTTCGGTGGGCGGCTCAGAGGTGTACACATCAAGCGCAGCGCCAGCTACAACTCCTTGATCGATAAGAGCAGGCAAATCAGCTTCGGTATAAATTCCACCACGAGCACAGTTCACTAAACGAATACCCTTTTTCAACTTAGCGGCATTTTTGAGCGATACCAATCCTTTGGTTTTTTCGGTAAGTGGAGTATGTACACTTAAATAATCTGATGTACCAAGCAGCTCGTCCAACTCCACCAATTTTACCCCTACTTCTTTGGCATGCTCCTCGGTAGAAAATGGATCATACGCTTGAATTTCCATCCCAAAAGACTTCATCCGCTTCGCAACTTCTGTCCCAATTTTACCAAGGCCAACAATTCCTAAAATTTTACTATGAACCTCTGTTCCCATGTACGCCTTTCGATCCCAGCCGCCACTTTTAACTTTGGCCACCGATTTCGAAATGTTTCTAGAAAGCGCGATTATCATCCCGCATGTGTGTTCTGCGGTAGAAATGGTGTTACCGTCGGGTGTATTCATCACCAGTACCCCTTTTGCGGTAGCAGCAGGAATATCGACATTATCAACGCCGACACCGGCACGCCCAACTACTTTCATTTTCTTGGCGTGAACCAATAAATCGGCTGTTACTTTGGTTGCACTTCGAACAACCATTCCATCGTAATCTCCGATGCGAGCGTTTAGTTCTTCCTGAGTTAATTTTCCCGGTTGATCTGCTTCGATTCCGCGTTTTTTAAATACCTCGGCGCAAACCGGGTCAACGCTATCTAACAATAAAACTTTAAATGACATGAGTGAGAGAGTGAGTGTGAGTGAGTTACTAGTAAATTTTATGTGACAACAAATTCCTCGATGAGTTTCTGAACTGCTTCGATACCGAATTTGCTGTCGGATGAATACATCATGATGGGAACATCGATATTCATTTCAGCCAGCACTTTTTTCAAGGCAGCCTTCGATTTGGCTCTTTTGTTGTTCGAAAGTTTGTCGGCTTTCGACATTAACACACAAAAAGGCATTTGGTTGGTTGCCATCCAATAAAAAAAGTCTTGATCCAGTTCTGTTGGATTATGGCGTGCATCAATCACGTGAATGATCAAACGAAGCGTTTCACGATTCTCTAGATATTCGCGAATGTTTCTGCCCCAGCGTTCGCGTTCGCGTTTGGGCACTTTTGCATAGCCATAGCCCGGCAGATCCACAAAATAGCAGGTATCGGTGATGTTGTAGTAGTTCATCTGCTGGGTTTTACCCGGAACGTTCGAAGTTCGAGCTAAACGCTTTTTGTTTGTTAGAGCGTTAATCAGTGATGATTTACCTACGTTTGATCTACCCGCAAAACATACTTCGGGTAACGTAGCCGGTGGACAATCTTCTAATCTAGGGGCACTGGTAATAAACTTCGCGGGTCCGTTATACATCAAACCAACTCATTTTCTTCTTTCTCTACGCCAAAATTAACCGGTACCGGATAATTTGAGGTAAAACAAGCTGTGCAATAATCATGTCCAGAAGGATTTGCTGTTTTAACGGCATCCACTAAACCATCGGGCGAGAGATAGCGCAAGCTATCAACCCCAATCTCTTTGGCCATTTTTTCGATATCGCGATCAAAACGGTTTGCAATAAGTTCTTCCGGGCTTGGGAAATCCATCCCATAATAACACGGACTAATGATTGGAGGAGAACTTACCAAAAAATGAATCTCAGTAGGGTTACAAGCTCTAATCATATCAACTAAAAGCTGCGATGTGGTGCCGCGAACGATGGAATCATCCACAATGATCACCGAGCGACCTTCAATAACCCCACGTACAGGATTGAACTTGGTTCGCACTTTTTGCTCGCGGGATTTTTGCCCCGGAGAGATAAACGTTCGTCCCACGTAATGATTTCGGATGAGCCCGATATCGTATTTACAATCTTGCCCTTGCTTCTGACTTTCGCTTGCATACCCTAAGGCAGCCGTATTGCTCGAATCGGGAACTGAAATTACAACCGGCTTCTTATCACCTGATGATCGTTTTACAACCTCATTAATCGGATGTTCTTTTGCGAGGGCTTTACCTAAATTTCTTCGGATTTTATCCACCATTTCTCCAAATACCATGCTATCCGGTCGAGAAAAATACACATATTCGAAAATGCACTGGCTGGTTCCGGTACCCGGTTTTGCATCCAAGTAATAGGATTTTGGCGAGTCGTTGTCTGAGGCCTCCCTGTCTATTACAATTACTTCGCCCGGTTCTACATCACGAATATATTCGGCATCAATGATATCGAATGCACAGGTTTCGCTGGCAACGCAATATTTACCGTCTACTTTGCCGAGAGCTAACGGTCGAAACCCATTAGGGTCGCGAACGGCAATCAACTTATCATCCGTTAGCAACACCAAACAATAAGCGCCTTCGATTTGTGAGAGGGCGTCCATAATCTGGTGCAACTGATCCTCTTCTTTACTCTGAGCAATGAGATGCAAAATCAATTCAGTGTCGGACGTACTTTGAAACAGCACTCCTTCTTCTCTGAATCTACGCCTGATTTGTTTTGCATTCGATAAATTTCCGTTGTGCCCAATGGCAATATTCCCGGTTCGATAATGAACTCTAAATGGCTGAATATTGGCCGGATTTTTCGATGATCCAGAAGTTGAATATCGGTTATGCCCAATCGCCGATTCACCCTTCAGAATTTTTTTAAAAATTTTAGGTTTATCGAACACGCTTAACACCAACCCGAAATCTTTATAGGTGGGCATAACATGCCGCTGCTTTTCTTCATCGAAATAGGATGTAACTATACCGGCTGACTCTTGCCCTCTATGTTGAAGGGCGTGTAAGCCGTAATAGGTTAACAATGCGGCTTCAGGATGATCAAATACTCCAAAAACACCACAATACTCGCGGGGTTTGTCGCTCATTAAAATGCCTCGAACTCATTTTTTGATGCAAAAACTAAAGATAATAAAACCAATCGGGAAGTGTGCATTAGAAGTAGATTAGATATAGGGCTGAAAACTGTACTTTTAGTAGCATAGGATAATTTTTACATTTGGCGCTTATTTTCTGCTTATTAACTCATCTATTTTAATTCCCCAATCATTAATCAGCACTAACTGGATCATAAATCAAAAAACCGATTTGACTTGGTTTAATGGCGGTGCGCTTGGCGGCTATCTACTGATGTTTATGTACGAAGGTTTGGGATGGGACATGGTTACCATTTGGTTTTTTTGGGTAGCTTTAATCGACAAGCCTCGTTTCTTTGGAAGATACACTCGAAGTTATCTTGATAGGCAGGAATTTCGCCAGCGAAAAAACTACTTCTTTGGAGCTTGCTTTGGTTCGTTATAGCTCCGGTTATTTTACTCGTTTGCTATTTGATGTTTAAAGCCGGTTCTGAGAGTTATTAGGTGCTCTGGATTTTACTTACGTCATTTTTTGGCCTGTGGGCCTATTGGCATGTGGTTCGACAACATTATGGATTTTTAGCCCTCTACAAAAAGAAAAATCAGGAACGTAGTAAACTCGATTATTACATCGATTCAAGTTTACTTTATGCAGGCTTAATGCTTCCATTTATAGTTTTCATTGTTCGTTTCCGGACTCAAAAGAGCTTATCTCCCCATCTCTTTCAGCTATAGAACCCACTCTTGGAATTACAGCCGAACAATTAGTATCTGGCTTCACACTGAGTATCGTTGGAATTCTAGCTTTCCATCATTATTTTTTGGATCAATTCATATGGAAAACAAGCAAAGACAAAGAATTAGCCAAAGATTTAAACATAAAAACTACCTAGCATAAGAAAGCCTCTCAGTAAAACGAGAGGCTTTATAAAACGTAAATATCAGCTAATTAAGCTAATTTAGCATCTAAGATAATTTGCGTATTTAAAGCGCGCGATACAGGACACGCTTCTTTTGTAGCCTCTGCTATTTTCTGAAAATCTTCGTTACCTAGACCCGGTACGGTAGCAGTTGCGTTCAATTTAATTTTAGATATAGTTGGTGCGCCATCAATCATTTCTAATGTGATTGTAGCCTTAGTATCCACACTTTTAGTATCGTGTCCTGCTTTTGCAAGTTCGTTAGATAACGCCATTGAATAGCAACCGGCATGTGCAGCTGCAATTAATTCTTCGGGATTTGTACCATCGCCGTTCTCAAAACGCGATACAAATGTATAAGCACCTTCAAACAATCCACTGCCAAGCTTTAAATTCCCGTTTCCACTTTTCAAGTCGCCATTCCATTTGGCTTCTGCATTTCTATCTGGCATAATTTGATTAATTTATTGTTAGTTACAACCGATAACTTATCCGAATTCAAACTCATTCCCGAATTTATTTTACTACTTTCGGAACTGATTATTAAATGGAACAATGTTAAAATCTAACAGTTATTCCAATCGGACATACTCAAAATAATAAACCAAGTGATAAGCAAAAAAAAGGTATTTAATGAAATTGTTTAATACCTACGACAAATTTATTTCAAATCCATGGGTTATTGTATTATTTGGATTAATCTCTGGCGTTGCCTACATAATAGACAGCTTACTAGTTGATTTTCCATTAAGCATCGATATACTTCATGTAATTTGTTCGGCTGCTAGTTTTGCAACACTTGCTTTTTTTCTGATATGGAGAAAACACAACTGGAATTTGATTAAAGCTTTGATTTTAATCATGTTTATAAAGTTGATCATTCTTCCCTATTTAGCGCTTGATGTTGAGGCATTCTCGCTTATTTTCTTGCGCAACTCTTTGTTTTATTGGGCCATAATAACAGTTATTGCCATTTTCTTTGGCCCAAAAGCACTTATAGTTAGTTCAATCGTTTTTTTATTTCAATATATCAGTATCACGTTAATTACCGGCGATACCTTTCTTTTTGACTCCTTTGTAACCGTATCTACGGTTTTTTTGATTTACGTAATCATTGCTTATCTATTTATTAATCAAATAGAAGCATTTATTACTAATCAAGAGAATGTTCAGAAAGAACTTAAAGAACAATCAGAATTACTAAAGCAAAGTAACACTACCAAAGGGAAGCTATTGTCTATAATTGGGCATGATTTACGTTCACCATTAATGAGTTTAACAAGCTTAGCTGTTTTGATTAAAGAAGAAGCGGAAGGCACAAATAACGAAGAGCTTAATGATTATGTCGGAATGTTAGGATCTACTGCCGATCAAACTTCATTTTTAGTAAATAATCTATTGGAATGGAGCCGATCTCAGGAAAGTAAAATCAAGCTTTCGATTCAACCGATCCGTATAGAGCCTTTTCTTTACAGTTTAAACGATTTAGTGGAATTCAAACTTTGCCAGAAAAACATATCTTTTGATATTGGCCCATTACAAGCCCCAGAGCTCCACGCTGATCAAAATGCATTGCAAACGGTATTAAGAAATCTTGTAACTAACGCCATTAAGTTCACTAATCCTGGCGGTAAAGTCTCTGTTTCCACTCACTCAGATGAACTTGGGTGCTATATAATACTTACTGATAATGGGATTGGTATGGATAAAGAGACTTTACGCTCTCTGCAAGACATCACTTCGTTCGACTCGAAAAAAGGAACTTCTGAAGAACGTGGAACCGGTATTGGATTCAATTTATGTATAGAATTAATGCACTTACATAAAGGGTATATAAAGCTCGAAAGCAAGCTCAAAAAAGGCACTAAAATCACGCTATTCTTTCCTTATTTAGAATCCTGAAAAAAATAAACTTTCATAATGCTCTGTCTAACTTAAACTTATAAAGATTAAATTTTTTTAATGTTTCTTAAGTATCGGTGTAATGTGATTTTTGAATCCGCCGATAATTAAGAAACATACAGCTTACAGAATATAAAGAGAGAAAAAGAGAGCACGAGTTATGAAAATTTTTACCAAAGAGGCGCTCGATGAATGCATTGTTAAGTTAAAGTCTACCAGCTATGATGATGTTTTATCGAGAATAAAAAACAAAGAAGAGCGATTTAAAATAAATCGTTGGATTCGTCGTAAAGTGGATCAGTTTTTATCAACTAGCAGCATGTATCAAGAGGAAGAGTTTCAACTCGTACTCATGTGGTTTTATATCCAATTAAAATCGGAATGGAGCCAACTTAATACTCATGGACAATACCTTCAGATGAAGGGCTACGATATTCCAAGCTCGTTAGTATACCGCTTAAAGGTGCTTAGTATCACCATCAAAGAAGTTGAGAAGTTTATCAATATCTATCACGTTGATGGCGTAACGGGATTGCTTAGCTTACCTATGGAAGCATTCGAAAGCGCACCTCGCTATTCTGATTAAAATTAATAAAAACAAACACCTTTTTTACCTATATGCTTATCATATTATTTTAATATCAGCATTTTTCTCGTGGTCGAGCCATTTTCGGTAGTTAGTGAATAGATATACATTCCGCTGCTTAAGCCGGCACCATTAAAATCGATCGAATACCTTCCCGAAGCATACTTTCCATGAGCTAGCACAATTAATTCTCTACCTAGTGCATCAAATACTTTCAAAGTAAGTTGAGTTGGTTTTGTAAGGCTAAAAGTAATTTTTGTAGTTGGATTAAAGGGATTGGGGTAATTTTGATTGAGTACAAAATCACTTGGCTGCTCCTCATATTGCAGCTCGGTACTTGTAGTATCATTAAATGGAAAAAAAAACTCTAGGGCTTCATCTACATGTGCACGCCAATTACCCCAACTATGGCCATCGTGCCATACATTTTGTTTAAGAGCATAGCCTTTGTCATTAAGCATGGTTGTAAAATCAGGCGAATAATCTACAATTCCGCTCCCTTCATAGGTTCCCCAATCGATATACCAGCCTATCGCTTTCTTTTCTCCATTCATTATTTGGTTATAAACTGTCTGATCTTTTGCCCAAAAAGCCGTCGATAAAATAGCGGCATTCCCAAACAAATCAGGGTTGTTATACACAATTTGAGCAGTTATTAGGCCTCCATAAGAAGCCCCAATCATGGCTTTGTCCTCTGGAGCTGCACTTACTGAATAGTTTTCTTCTAACTGAGGTAGCAACTCTTGGGTGATGAATGCTTCGAAATCAGAAGTAGAATTCCATGCATATTCATTGCTTCGGTCAACCGGTGGTACAAATACACCGATCATTGGATTGATAAGTTTATCGTGAATTAAATTATCTAACACATTTACTGTATTTGCTAAACTTATAAACTCGGTTCCATCATGAAAAAGCATCATCGGGTAGGTTTCTGAGCTATTTTCATCATACCCGGGAGGAAAGTAGACATATACTTTTCGTGAGTTATTTAATTCATTACTTGCTATGGTAAAGTTTATGACACTACCGTGTGCAATGTCAGCTCGATACTGAATTTCTTCAGGAAATTCGTAGGCCGGCATACGCAGCTCAGAATTAGGGCCAAAGCCACCACTCACCCGATTATTATTTCTTGGGTCAAGTATCCAGTTCGAACCATTTAGTATAAATTTATAATCGAGGCGAGCATCGGCTTCAAAGTGCTCTAGTCGGTACCACATATTAGTATCTGGAATCCGCGACATTGGAAATGCAGATGAGCCCCAGCCATTGGCATCGCCGGGAATATGTACAGAGTTTACATTTCCGGTATAAATGTAAGCCACGATAGTATCACTTTCTATGACCGGAAAAGCGGATTGAGCTGTTAGAAAACTATCCGCAATGGCCTGTCTTTCGCTTGTTTCGGCTTGATTTATTCGTTCCAGAAAAGCTCCAAATTCAGGCCCAGGTGTGGCAGAGTTTTGAGATAAAGCAGTGAGCGGTATAAATATATTGAGTAGTACGATTAACCAGCTTATACAGAGTGATTTCTTCAATTTGTACGATTTTTTTTGTGAAGTATGTTTCTTTTAAACTACCCTTTTTTGACAATGATTTTCTTGATTAGTTGATAGTCATGATTTTTTGTGATTGCAAAAACAGTTTGAGCTAGAAACGAGACTTCCCGCCTTAACGGGACGACCCAAACCTTGGCAATTAAGTATTGCCAAGCCTCATTTAGTTCCAACCACAAAAAAAGCCTCTCAGAATTAAATCTAAGAACCACCTAGCGCAAGCGTCCGCTTGTGCTTTTCCTTCACATTCAATATCCAATTTCAACATCTATCATACCTTGTAAGCCATAATAATTTCTTGCACTACTATACGTCCAATGTTCGGGGCTTTCTACATACCCCGCAACTACAGGATTATAATGCAAGCATTCTAGTTTTTGATCAATAATTTTGTTGCTCGAAAGTTCGATGGGATGATTATGCAGCTGCCATAATTGCTATTCTTTATTATTCCCATTTGTTCTACCAGCTTGTTCAAACGGATCGTTGCATCGTTGCACAAGCGGACGCTTGTGCTAGATGGTGGAGCAGAAAAGAAGATTGCGGAAAATAATTTTAACGAAGTAAGCCAACTAATTACCAAAAAATTGGGAAATATTTCTGGTTCCAGTTTTTTACAAACTCTGGATTATACCTACCATTTACGTGGGTGGTTAGGCAGTGTGAATAACCCTGATAACTTGGGATCTGATTTATTCGCATACCGCTTGTACTACGATACCACCCCCTCGGTAGCCCAAAGCTTAAATAAATTCAATGGCAATA
This sequence comes from Balneolaceae bacterium, assembly GCA_034669965.1. Lineage (GTDB taxonomy): Bacteria > Bacteroidota > Rhodothermia > Balneolales > Balneolaceae > HXMU1420-13. The sequence continues at coordinate 672,282 of JAXMOK010000001.1, forward strand.
TTGTTTCCATGGATTGGCGCACCAAAACTCCGGGCATTGCAGAACGGCACCGTTACGATTATTCCTACGATGGGTTAAACCAGTTGAAAAGTGCCAAAAAAATGCGCTGGATTCCAGAATGTGCAGGGTCGGCACCTTGTAATGAATGGACCAATTACTACGAAGGATGGAGTGGAAATTACAGCTACGACTTAAACGGAAATATACAAACCTTAAACCGTGCCGGAACCACCTATTATAACGACGACCAGCTAAGTTACTCTTATTCCGGCAATCAGATTCAATCTATTACAGATAACGCCTCTAGCACCTACAAAAACAACGGCTTTGTGGACGGTGTAAATGCAACAGAAGAATACTTGTACGATGCCAATGGGAACATGTACTCGGATTTAAACAAAGGCATTACAGATATTACCTACAACCGGATGAACCTGCCGGAAGTGATTACCTTTAGCAGTGGCAACGAAATACATTATTTGTACGATGCCGCCGGTAGCAAACTCCAGAAAATCACCTACCCGGCAGGTGGTGGGCAAACCACTACCGATTACTCCGGTGGATTTGTGTACACCAATAATACGGTAGACTTCTTCGCCTTTAGCGAAGGGCGGGTACGCAAAGTAAGCGGCAACTGGCAATACGAATACGACCTGAAAGACCATTTAGGAAACGTACGTGCCACCTTTACCAACAACAACGGAACAGCCACCCTGCTACAAGCCGATAGCTACTACCCTTTTGGCTACAAAATGCCCGGACTCAGCTACCAAAATGGCGCCGAAAACAAATTCACCTACAACGGCAAAGAACTGGAAGGCGAATTTGGCCTGAATTGGTACCATTATGGTGTTAGGTACTATGATCCTGTAATTGGTAGATGGTGGGTTACTGATCCAGTTGATCAATATAGTTCACCTTATTCTTATGTAGGAAGTAATCCAATTGTATTCATAGACCCTGATGGCGCAGAAGGCTGTGATTTTTATTGTAATCAGAGGACCGGTGAAACTATTTGGGTTCAAAATGAAACTGCTGCAACTATAGCATTTGAAGGGGATATCTGGGTCAATACTAAAAATGATGTTGAGGTGATTGGAGGATTACTAGTTCAACAAATTGATATGCCAGTATTAACTTGCCAAGGTTGTTCGGCTGCACCAAATCAAACTCTTGTTACTTTGGGGTATAAAAGCTTAATAGATGTGAAAGGGATGGGGGCGGTTGAGCCAGTATATCCAGTTGCACGTGCAATGGAATATTATGGTGCTGCACGTTCTGTTTATAGCCTAGCTAGAATGGGGTATAATTCATTAAAATTTTCAGCTTCGGCTGCAGATAATGTGGCTGTTCATGGAAATTCTCTAAGAAGCCAAAGATCTACATGGGGTTATAAATTGTATGAAAATGATGGAACATTTCTAAAAAACGGAATAACTTCTCAAATTGTTGCGGAAAAGAGGTATACTAGATCATTTATGGAAGGTAAACATATGGTAAAAAGACTATTTCCTAATAGATTAGAAGCATATAAATGGGAGTACGGTCAAAATCAAATATTAAGAGGTCCATTAAACTTAAACGATCACTAAATGAATGAAAATAAACCCTTATTAGGATGTTTTGTATCTGGACCTACACAAGTTCACGGTGAGACTGAAATAATTTTAGAACAAAAAGAAAAAAAAGCTCAGATCTTTAGAAATCATATTTGGGGGCATAATGGTATTGATAAATATTTCAAAAGATTAGGTATAAATAAATATGGAGAAGATTTAAATTTAATTCTTTTCCAATTTTATGTAGAACCTCTTTCTATAGAGAAAAGTAGTATTAAAGAAAAGGATTCATACCGTAGTAAAGAGAAGTCATTGGGAGTTAACTTAATTTTTGAGTCTGATTTTTTTGAATTTAATGAAAATGAAAGAAGAGATATTATTTTTAATTCTGTCATATCAAAACTTTGTAGTATAAAAGAACCTCTATTAAAAAGAAGCCTCGATACTGATATTGAAAGTATTATTCAAGATTTAAAAAATCTATATAATCCAGACTAGCCCCCACCTAGCGCAAGCGTCATAACGCGTTCAAAGTCAATACCTGTTTTAGGTTTTTAGTAGGATCATAGGGTTGTTCATTTTTCCATAAGCTGTAAATAAGAATTAACAACTTCCTGGCAACGGCGATTACACCTTGTTTCTTTGCTTGTTGTCGTTCATTTAATTGTTGGTAATGTATGGATAAGGCTTTGTTTTGATGCCCCCACCTAGCGCAAGCGTCATACCGCGTTCAAATTCAATACCTGTTTTCCTCTCGTTCCGTAGCTCCGCTGCGGAATGAGACATAGAGGCTCAGCCTCTACAATGTATTACCCAGAGAATAAATCTATCTCTAATACCCCCACCTAGCGCAAGCGTCCGCTTGTGCTTTCTTTTAACCTCGTTCCGTAGCTCCGCTGCGGAATGTAGGTGTGAGGCTCAGCCTCTACAATGTATTACCCGGAGAATAAATCTACCTCTAGTACCCTCGCAAGTCCCAGGTAATTCCGCGCTAACGACATGCCCCACCTAGCGCAAGCGTCCGCTTGTGCATTCCATTCCCGCTTGTGCTTTCCCTTCACATTCAATATCCAATTTCAACATCAATCATACCTTGTAAACCATAATAATTTCTTGCACTACTATACATCCAATGTTCAGGGCTTTCTACATACCCCGCAACTACAGGGTTATAATGCAAGTATTCTAGTTTCTGATCAATAATTTTGCTGCTCGAAAGTTCGATGGGATGATTATGCTGCTGCCATAATTGCCATTCTTTATTATTCCTATTTGCTTTACCAGCTTATTCAAACATCCATAATAACCATTCACGCCTACTTTCTTTTGGATGATTCTTAATCTCCTCTTTGATTTTTCGCGATGTGAAGCTCTTCATATCTCTAAGTATATTTTGCATTGGTTGGTCTTTTGAACCAATTATCAGATGTACATGACTTGGCATATTACACCATGTATATACCATTAACCCTTTTTCTATTTGGCAATATTTAATGCTTCCAACTATTCGATCACTGTAATTACTTCGAGTATATACATCAATCCATCGTACGGTTGCAAAGCTTACGAAATAGGCTTGCTGCTGATCTAAAAACTTATACTTTCTACTCATACCTACATCATCTTTTTATATATGATGCCTGTAAATCAGATTCCTTACATTAGAAATGATGGAATGTTGAATGTTCAAACAGATCGTTGCATCATTGCACAAGCGGACGCTTGCGCTAGGTGGGGCTTTGTAAGAGCGAAAAACGAGACTTCCCGACCTATCGGGACGACCCCAGCCTTGGCAATCAAGTATTTCCAAGCCTCATTTTAATCCCAATCATAAAAAAGCCTCTCAGAAATTAATCTAAGAGGCTTTATAAGAGCGAGAAACGAGACTCGAACTCGCGACCCCAACCTTGGCAAGGTTGTGCTCTACCAACTGAGCTATTCTCGCTTTCAATAAATACATTTCGTTTCCGAAACGGCTTTAAATATAAGAACCATTTCGACTCGAATTCAACAAAAAATGCAATTACATCGAAATTTCTTTCAACTCTCTCAACAATCTGCCCAGAAACTTGTTTCCGTACACTCTTTGGATGTGATTCATATCCGCAAGCACGATTAATAATTCTTTGCTTCGTGAGAAAGCAACATTAAGCAGACGCGGCACACTCATCCCGTTTTTGGTTTCATCGAATGGACGCACCGAATAATGGCGCTGTTGTCCGTACTGAATTTCGCCACTCATCACCGTATCAAAAAGTATCACCGGTTTTTCCCTGCCTTGAAAAGTGTGGATGGTGCCCACTTCAATCCCACGATGTCCTTTTTCTCGCAAATGGTTACGCACTTGATAAACCGAGCTTCGAAATGGTACAATAATTCCAATGTGATCTGACGGATGTTTTAGCTTTAGTTTTTTCAAACTTTCCTCAATCAATCGCAGGTGCACGTCGTTTTTAGGCTTAAAGCCACGGTCACTTTTTTCCTGCTCAATTCTTGGTCCGTATTTACTGGAATCAACTAGCGCCACCGAAACCTGATTCTTTCGATTTCCGGCCTCGGGCTTTTTCCCTGTTTTAAGTCTGCCATCATAAAAAACAGAGCTTATAACACCTGCCAAATCAGAATTGAGGCGATACTGCGTATCAAAAAAACAGGTGAAATCCGGGTTACGATCGTGCCAGAAAAATAGATCTTCCGTCGTTTCCGCTTCCGAAACGTAGGTGAAAATATCTTTCTCTAAAAAAGCAGCCGCTTCTTTATCGTCCGTTATTGAAATTGGAGGCAACTGCATCGGATCGCCTGTAATTACAATGTGTTCTTTCGATTTGGCCGCCATCAACAACAAAAACGGAAGCGATGCCATCGACGCTTCATCCACAACAACGGCATCGTAGCTGATATTGTAAAACAACTCACTCGTGCACACTTTCGCCATGGTTGTGGCTACCAATTGCTTTTTTTTCAGCTCATATCGTTCGTTCAGGTTGAGTAGTTTTTCAATCTTCTCTTCTAACTCAACAGGGCCTCCCATCCGATCTACTTTATCCCCAATAAGCTGTGCCTGTAAATCCAACGCTTCCGGTACTTCCTCATCGTTGTCCATCATTGTGTCGATCTGATCCTGCAACGCTCTGAAATTATCCAGTAGCTGACTCATTTCCACTGCATCGGCTTTACGCCCATCTAGTTTGGCTTTCACCTGATGCTCGAACAGCACGTTATCTAATCGTTCATCATCCAGCCAAGCCTCACCGAATCTGGTACTGTTTTGCAGATCAAAATTGGGCTGAATTTCGTACAGTGCATCCATCGCACTTAACAATCCAACATCCACGGCGCGATTGGTGTTTGATACAAACAACACTCGTTTTTTCAGCCTCAAAAAGTTGGCAATGATGTATCCGGTGGTTGCTGTTTTCCCTGTGCCCGGAGGTCCCCAGATGTACGTCACGTTGTTATTCAATGCCTTCTTCATGGCATCCAGCTGAGACTCATTCCTGAGTTCGTCTTTCAGCACATCCACTTCTGGCTCTGTTTTGCTAAATCGTTTTTTCGGCTGGAGCAATACTTCCAGTTGAGGGATTTCTTTCCACTTGTCTTTGAGCGTATGCAAGTGATCTTCGGTTCGGCGGAGAACGAAATCATTTTCCCATTCCAGATATACTTCATTGATTACTTTCCCCTGATCTTTATCAAACTCCAGCCACACTTTACTGTCTTTGAGATCCAGCACTTCAATTTTAATCGGTTTATCGCTCCCGATAGTGGCCTTTACTTCCTCTGCAAATCGCAAACCTAAATTGGTGCAATCAAATACATAAACATGCTGCCCCGATTTTTTCTCCTTCATCCCCTGCGTTAACACATCGGTGGATGGTGTTTCTCTTACGGCTTTTATTTCTTCGCCGATGGCATCAATCGCCTGCTGAATAGTCTTTTTTGTAGTCAATGATCAATTATCAATGTTCAATTAAGAATGAACAGTTTCAAAATTCTTAATTGATAAATTCTTAATTTTTAATTGCTTTTATTGTTCCCAAAGCTCCGAACGGATCATCTCTGCCGATCGATCGGAAAGCTTGTATTCTAGTTTGATTCGTTTCTTTTCCGGCACTTTTTGCTCTACTAATCGGGCGCTGTCCGGCGTGTAGAGAATCAGGTCGGTTTCGCGCACAAAAAGTGGTAGCGACTTCCCATAAATACTGCCCGCCACAAACGAGCCCTCGAATGGTATCGTTGGCTTTAATTCGGCTATAATTCTCGCGATCGAATCCTCCTCTGAAGTTACCAATCCAATGGTTTGAATACCAAACTGATCTACAACAGCAAGTAAAACGTCGGGATCGTACCCGTATATGATTGGGATGATCATAATAGAATCGCTCAAACTCCGAAACTGATGCATAAACCGAACCGGTACAAAGAGAGCATCAAATTGTGCAGCACTTTCATATTGGCTAATGTCGATAACTCGACTTTTTACGCCCACTTGTTTTTTGATAGCGCTAGCAAGCATGCCGCCCAATTCATTATTTTCACCCACGCTGGCACAGGTTTGGATACGATCGGGCCAATCCATGTAATCCAGTTGCTCCTGAAATAGCAATTCAATCTCGTTGTCGTCCAACCCATAACCCACCAATTGTTCAATAAGCGCTTGTACTCTTTCACCACCTAGTTCGAGTCGCTGCTCTTTATCCATGAGTGAGGTCTGGCGATTGACCACAAATCCACGACCACGCTCGCCGGTAATCAATCCTTCATCCGCCAAAATATGATACGCCTTCCGTACCGTATGAAAACTCGCTTCCAGTTGCTGCCCCAACTCCCTAGTTGATGGCAACACCTCTCCCACCTGAAACTGCTTGGTAGAGATCATCAGTCGAATACGATCGGCGATATGTGTTGCGGAGGATTTCAATTTAGTCCCCTCTTGAGAGGGGATACAGGGGTGTGTTAATTTTTATTAACTCGGTTGTGAATATAACGCTCAATTTCTGCCATTGCATCCCGATTATCGGGATAAATATCTGAGTCTTGAAATCTTATTACTGAAATGCCAATAGATTCTAAAAACTTTTCTTTTTGGCGATCTCTTTCCATCACTTTTTCTTGATTGTGACTCACCCCATCAACCTCAATCACTAACATTAATTCGTGGCAGAAAAAGTCAACAATGTATTCACCAAGTGGTTTTTGGCGATGAAAATCATAACCCAAGCATTGTTTTCGAGAAAGAGACTGCCATAGAAGAATCTCGGCTTTTGTAGCATTGTTTCTTAATTGACGAGCAAGTTCTTTCAATCGAGGGTTATATGGAATGATTTTTCTTCTCGGCACAAAAGTAATTCCTCGTTAGATAGTCTTTTTTTTACACACCCCTAAATCCCCTCTCAAGAGGGGACTTTTGTTCTTACAAAAAAATAAAATCGTTCTATAAACCAAGCTACCAAACCTAAAAGTACTAAAAATTGACCTACCCAAACACCGAAACAACAAATTTTATGATACTTGGTATGCTATAACCCAACTAGGTCATTCAGATCCGCCGGAAGACTCATTACCCAATTCATCACGATTTCGTAATAGTCCCCTCTTGAGAGGGGATTTAGGGGTGTGTCAGAAAGTTTTTTTCAAATAAAAAATTCTTCGGGTATTAAATGAATTATCAAAAAGGCAAGTGAAACTAAAAACCAGAAATAAGAGAAATATCTCATGAGCTTTAAGAGTGTATATTTCTCATCAATATCATGATAATCTCGATTTGGTTTATCAAAGATATTCTTAGTACCACGGCGCATCAAATCGACAATAATTCTATGTGTTAAAAAAATAAAGATTCCGATACCAAATGAACCAAGCACTATATCAAGTATCTCAATCATACAAACACTCCATAAATAATGATGAGAACAATAAGAGCACATCCAAGAAAATAGCAAGTCCACTTCAATCTGAAAAGATATGGGCTTGATAATTCAGCATCATGCATTGCCTCTTTTAAATTTTCAAAATCTTCATCTGATCTGCGGATTGTAATCAGCATAATAACCCAGTAAATAATGTAACAGATAGTTGCTAGTATATAGTATCCAACAAGCGAAACTTCCCAGATTCCCATCAATCACCTAACACCCGCTTCAACTCAGTCAACAGCATCAACGCTTCGATAGGTGTGATTCGATTTGGATCAACGGCTTCGAGCTTGTTCATCAATGTTTCGAATTTGGGATCCATGTGATTGGCGAACAAACTCATCTGGGCGATCTCATCCTGCTTTTCGATGGAGTTCGTCATTTGCCTTGCCGCCGCTTTTTGTTTCGATGCTCGGTTCGCAGCTTCCCCGTTTGTATTGGTGATATCGAGGCTATGGCTTTCTAAATTCCCCAGAATCTCTTTCGCTCGATTGATTACCACATCAGGTAAACCGGCCATATTCGCCACTTGAATTCCATAACTGTGATCGGCTCCGCCCTGAATTAATTTGCGAAGGAAAATCACTTTCCCATCGTGTTCTTTCACCTGCACGTTAAAATTGCGGATGCGATCGTACATGCTTTCCAGCTCATTCAACTCATGATAATGCGTAGCAAACAAGGTTTTTGCAGCAACAGGAGCATGATTATGCAGATATTCTGCCAACGACCATGCGATGCTCAAGCCATCAAACGTACTGGTACCGCGCCCCACTTCATCCAGCAAGATTAACGATCGAGGAGTGGCGTTATTCAGGATATTCGCGGCTTCATTCATTTCCACCAAAAACGTGGATTCACCGGCAGCCAGATTATCCGAAGCACCAACGCGCGTAAAAATCTTATCCACCAACCCAATATGCGCAGCTTCAGCAGGCACAAAACTCCCGAGTTGAGCCATCAACACAATTAATCCGGTTTGGCGAAGGATGATACTTTTACCAGCCATGTTTGGTCCGGTAATGATCATAATTTGCTGCTCGCCGTTGTTCAACTCAATATCGTTGGGGATAAACGGCTCGCCCAGCGGCAGCGACTGTTCAACTACAGGGTGTCTCCCTTTCTTGATATTAATTTCTTCCGAGTCGCGCACTTCCGGTTTTGCGTAGTTATTTCGAAATGCGACTTCAGCAAAACTTTGAAGCACATCCAGCTGAGCGATGGCTTGCGCAATTTGTTGAATGTCATCGGCATACTCGGCAACAAAAACGCGCACTTCTTCAAACAACTGATATTCGAGCGATTTACTTCGATCTTCTGCCGATAAAACTTTTTCTTCAATTTCTTTCAACTCCGGTGTAATATATCGCTCGGCATTTACCAATGTTTGTTTGCGGATAAAGGTATCCGGAACTTTGTCTTTATGAGAATTCGTCACCTCAATGTAATAGCCAAACACTTTGTTGTAGCCTATTTTTAGTGATGGGATTCCGCTTTCAGCCGAAAGTTTATCTTTAATCTGAGCGATGTAATTCTTGCCATTTTTAGCTATGTCTCTCAATTCATCCAGCTCTTCATTCACTCCATCCTGAATCATCCCGCCATCACGAATGCTTGCCGGTGGCTCTTCAGCAATCGTCTCATGAATCTTATGCTGTACCTCCATCAATAACTTCAATCGCGAGTTGATGTCTTGTAGTAGCGGCTGCTCCCAGCTCGAAAATAAACTCTTCAATCTTGGAACCTGGCTCAACGATCGCTCAATTTGCTTCAAATCTCGGGCGTTCGTTCGGCCCACGCAAATGCGCGAAATCAAACGTTCTAAATCCCCTATTTCATCCATCTCGTCTCTTAATGATGAACGAATTGAATGGTTTTCATACAATGCTTCTACGGCATCCAGGCGATGTTGAATCGGAGTGATTTTTTTTAGCGGACGCATAATCCATCGGCGCAGCAATCGGCCTCCCATCGCAGTAGCAGTCTCGTCCATAATGGAGATCAATGTGCCTTCGGTGCTGCCTGCCTGAATACTGCTGGTGAGCTCGAGATTCCGTTTTGTTGCAGGATCCAGCGACATAAAATCGTTACTTTCGTAGGCATACAATCGCTTTAAATGCAGTAGATATGCCTTTTGCGTTTCCTTCATGTAATGCAGTAAAGCGCCGGCTGCAACCTGAGCTACTTTCAGCTCTTCCACACCAAATCCTTTTAAGGAATGTGTTTTAAAGTGATCGGTGAGGGTTTTGTAGCCGTAATCACCTTCAAATACCCAATCGTCGATGAACGAAATATTGAACGACTCGAAATGCTTATCCAGCTTGCCTTTTAACTTTGCTTGCATCAAAATTTCGGACGGCTGAACTGCTGCCATCAAGCTTCTTAACTGACCTTCGTTTACTTCGCTAAGCGCAAACTCGCCGGTAGAAATATCCGAAAATGCCACGCCATAGAGCGGCCCAGCAATAAAAATCGAAAGTATGTAATTGTTGCGCTTATGCTCCAACAGCTTGTCGGATAAAGTCACGCCCGGCGTGGTGATTTCGGTCACATCGCGTTCTACAATTTTGCGTCCACCTTTTTTTGCTTCTTCAGGACTTTCAGTCTGCTCGCAAACCGCCACTTTATAGCCTTTCTTTACCAATTTGGGCAGATAAGTATCGAGCGCATGAAAGGGAAATCCGGCCAAAGGCGTTTGATCGCCCCCGTTATTTCTTTTGGTAAGGGTGATACCCAGTTCTTTGCTCACCAGCACGGCGTCGTCAGAAAACGTTTCGTAAAAATCCCCCACTCTAAATAATAATACAGTACCGGGATATTGTGCTTTTATATCCTCGTATTGGCGCATTAATGGAGTTTGTTTGCGTGCCGCCATGCTTTAAATCGGGTTTGCTAACTTATTTTGATTGGTTTTTATGCAGTACTGAACTTACCAATGTATTGACTTAAAAACTAAGCAATGGATTTTGAAATAACGATTGTATGCCTTTATTTTGATTCAAATAAAGAATCATCTTTGTGCAGAAATTCAAAGCCTACTGGAAACGGGCGTTGGCTTTGGCCAGCGAGAAGGACATTTTTTTCAACGCGTCGGCGATAACATTCAACCTGTTCATCTGCGCGATTCCTTTTATCCTGATTCTGATCTCCATCATTGGATACATCCTGTCTTTCGATCAGGCGTTCGAAGAAATAGTTCGATACGGCTCAGAACTTATTCCGGTTTTTGATTACGAAGCTTCAGAAGAAGATGTAGTACAAGGCGCTCAAACTCTCGAGAGCATTTTACAGCCCTTAGTTGGTGCAAGAACTGTATTTGGGGTTACCGGTCTCATCATTTTGGCCTTATTTACCCAAGGGTTATTACACAGTTTTAAGCATGTAATTTTCGATGTATTTGATGTGGAAGAGCGTGCTCACCCAGTAAAAGATGCACTGTACAATTTCCTTGGTTTTGGTGTAATCGGTGGGGTGTTCATCTTTTTCAGCCTGGCCATTTCTTTTATATCGCTATTCGATTTTAGTGTAATCAAAGTACCATATACCGAGGTTGAGATTCGCTTGCCATGGGTTTATGATGTATTAGATTTCATCCTGCCTATTATATTTACCTTTTTCCTCATTTTTGTAATCTATCGTTTCGTAAGCGAACGTAAGATCACTTATAGAACTGCCATAATCGGCGCAGGTATTTATACTTTTCTGTTCGAACTCGCAAAATGGGTGGTTACCGTTTATTTGGGCTACGCATTCTCAACCTATCAGTATTTTTATCAAGGATATGCGGTATTGATCATCATAGGAATTTGGGCATTTTACACCTCGCTCCTTTTTGTGGTTTCAGTGATTTTAACACGGGCCTACAAAGAAACCTACGAGCAATCGACCACCCCCACCGATGCAAACCCCTACGCCGGTTTAGATTGATGGCTTCAAAACTTAGTATCGATTTTTACGAATGTGATGACGTAGTTCAAATCGCTCAAGATTTACTAGGTAAAGTACTTTGTACGCATAAAAATGGAAGCCTCACGAAAGGTATCATTGTAGAAACAGAAGCCTACAATGGTAGAACCGACAAAGCCTGCCATGCTCATTTTGCCGGGAAAACCAATCGAACTAAGATCATGTATGAACGAGGTGGGTTGGCGTACGTCTATTTGTGCTATGGCATTCATCATCTGTTTAATATTGTAACCAACAAAGAAGGATACGCAGATGCGGTTTTAATTCGAGGGATCGAGCCCATCGAAGGTATCGATCACATTTTGCAGCGCAGAAATAAATCCAAATTGGAACGCTCGATTGGTGGCGGACCCGGCATTGTCTCTCAGGCATTGGGAATTTCCACCGATGATTATGGCACTGATTTAACCGGCGATATAATCTGGATCGAAGATCATTCCAAAATCATTGCTTCAGAAAACATCATAGCTTCACCACGCGTAGGTGTTGATTATGCCGAAGAAGATGCGCTTTTACCTTGGCGCTTCCGCATCAAAGACAATCCATTTACCTCACCTGCAAAGTAAAAACATTGTTAACATGGAACTTCTTGGACGTCTAAATCATTTTGGCACATAGACTATCATCATCATAAAGAAAACCGATTGTTCGATGAATGAAATTTAGTTTAATATTGAAATATATCATTTTGATTAAACAATTATCAATTCAACATTACTATGAAAGCTACTATTAAAACACTCTCAATTTTCGTTGCATTATTTTTCGCAGCAGCACCGGTTATGGCACAAGATGCAACCGCGTGGACAGTCGATAAATCACACAGTTCCATCAAGTTCGAAGTTCGACACTTTTTCTCGAACGTACCCGGAGCCTTCCACGAATATGATGCCAACATCCATTTTGATCCAAGTAATCTCAATGCAAGCAAGCTTGATGTTACCATTCAGGTTGCAAGTGTAGATACTGAAAATGAACGCCGTGATGGTCACTTACGCACTCCAGATTTCTTTAATGCTGAAGAATGGCCAACAATGACGTTTACCAGCAATAGCATCGAAAAAGTAGGTGACAATCAGTTTGTAGCAAAAGGTGAGCTTACTATTAAAGACGTAACCAAAGATTTTGAAATGCCTTTCACACTACTTGGGGTGATGGATCATCCTCGTCGCGAAGGCGTTCAAATTGCTGGGTTCACTTCTGAATTCATGCTCAAGAGAAACGACTTCGGAGTTGGAACAGGTGACTACATTTCTGATGCCGTAATTGGGAACGAAGTAAATGTGAAGCTAAATGTAGAAGTGAATTCTAACCCGGATTCTTCTTCAGGGAATTAAATTTTCGCTAATTCATCAAGATTTGAAAAGCATCGTTTCATTGAGACGATGCTTTTTTTATTTTAGGGAAATTTCAAAACACGAATTATGAACAAGCGAACACTAGTAATTGGCGGCATTATACTTGCAGCCGCATTAAGCCGACTAATCCCACACCCTTTAAACTTTGCACCACTTGGCGCAATGTCGCTGTTGGGTGCTGCTTATCTTTCTGATAAGAAATTCGCATTCATTTTTCCGATGGTCGCTTACTTTGTAACCGATTTGTTCATAAATAACATCGTGTATGGCGCTTATTACGGCGGTTTCACCTTATTCACCCCTGGTTTTGGATGGATTTATGGGGCCATTGCAGCTATAGTACTCATAGGTTTTGTGGTACTTAAAAAAGTTACATTGCCTCGCGTTATAGGATCAAGTTTATTGGCATCGATCGCCTTTTTCGTAATCTCGAACTTTGGCGTATGGCTTTCTGATCCTGATTATCCACTAAACGCAGCCGGCTTAGTACTTTGCTACGAAATGGCTCTGCCTTTCTTCAAAAACACCATTGTTGGCGATCTGGCTTATTCTGCGATTCTTTTTGGTGGATTTGAATTCGCACTTAGTAAAACAACAGTTTTACAAAAAGCATAAAGCATTCGTTTTTCTTACCGATAAAGAATAGTACTTTTAACAAGTACAGGTTGCTTCATCCTGTTTATTGTAAATACTATCTCTCATGTTCGAATTATTTCCGGATCAGCCGGTGTATGAATACCCAACACTAGTGAATGTTCTTTATTCGCTGATTTGGGCTTTTGTTTTATCATCCATCATCGCAATCACTCATAAAATCACTTACACAGGTGGGCAATACCCTCGAAATTTTTTTCAAGCCATTGCTCTAGGATCAATTGTAGCCGCTATGGTTATGATGGCTATTGGTGATAGCCTAGCGCGTGGTTTAGGGGCTTTTGGCGCACTTGCAATTATTCGATTTAGAACACGCATACAAGATGCCCGAAATATCATTTTCATTTTTGCCGCACTCAGTGTTGGTTTAGCGATTGGGGTATTTGGCTATACCATCTCGTTTGTAGGCACTTTGTTATTTTGTAGTGGTGCATTACTGCTTCATTATTCGCCCTTTAGTTATAGAAAAGGAGAGCGTGGTAGGCTTGTTCTTCGCTTAAGCACCATTGAAGCTGTCTCTTTAGTTGAAAAAGTAATTGATGATTTTTGCGCCGAATGTAATCAAGTTCAAATACAACATCGAAACTCAGGTAGAGTAGACTTGGAATATTATGTAGAATTAAAGCCCGGCGTTCATAGACCGGAACTCTCTACCGAACTACAAAAACTGGAGCAAGTAGATCGGGTAAGAATCAGCATAAAGGATATTGTGGAGGATAATTAGATGACCAAATTGAACTCCTTCTACATAGTCATCGGCATCACTTTTGTCACATTACTTACCGTAAATACAAGATACTTTAAAGGTAGTGATGCATTTCTCGGAATAACCTATGCCAAGAAATATCAAATAAATTCAGAAAAACCGGCCATGGTTATTGAAACCTATATTGTACCCGGACAAACAGTAAATATTGGCGATTTACTGGTTGAGCTTGAAAGTCCGGAACTGGAATTAGACATCAAAAAACTAGAAAAAGAGATACTGAATCTGCAATCAGAAAAGATTGAAAAACAGAAACTTCTTGAGTCTAAAATAGCCTTACTCAATGCCGAAATTAATCTTATCCGCAACGAAACGAAGAATAGAGTTCGAAGCATAGATGCTAGAATTGCACTAAATAAATCTCTTTCTGAAGGATTTGGTTTGGATAATTCCTCTGCTGCAGATTCTCTTAGCGAACTGCAATTACAGAAAAAATCGATTCAAGAAAAAGGCGAACTCGAAATCGAAAGCATTAACATTCGTATGAAAGATGTTTTACAAGACCATGATTTCGATCAATCCCAAGTGCAAGCAACTATTGAACTTGCGCAACAGGAATTAGACTGGCGTTTACAGGAACGAGAAAAACTAAACAAATATGCTTTGTTCGACGGCGTTATCGATAATGTAAACGTAAAACCCGGTGAACAAGTGGAATCTTACTCAACCTTACTTTCTATAAATCCGGTACATCCTATTTCGGTAGTAGGGTATCTGGTGGGAAGTAAAGACCGTGATCGTGCGCTCGGTGATGCTGTGACCGTTCAATCAATTGAACATTCTACTCTTAGAACATCGGGTAGAATAATTGGTTTCGGTTCGGTTAACATGCTACCCTCTATTTTACAAAAGTCTACCGCTGTTAATGCCTTTGGGCTCGAAGTGTTTATAGAAATTGATGCCGATAATCCGTTGCCTGTGGGCGAAAAAGTTATGATTAAGTGAACATCTGTAAGCAACTCTCTTTAGTTTTAATTTTACTCTTTTCGATCGGTACTAATATTGCCGCTCAACTAACGCCTTCCGATTTCCTTCTAACTGCATTTGAAGACAATAACGCCAAAGAATTTGACGCGAAATTGGCATTTTTGAACAAAGGAACTTATCGCTTACCCTATGGCGATGAAATCGAATTTCGATATTCAAACGATGAGCGATCACTTGAAGACGCTCGTTACCGCCTTCGGTTAAGCCCCTCAAACCCTTGGTTAATACGACGTAATAACGCTTTATTTAATGCTTTAAAGAAAGAAATATCCTTAGAACAACAAATCGTTTACAACGAGAATTTGTTTGATCGATATTCGATGTTAATCGATTACTTATTCACCTTTAAGGAAACAAAGCTTTTAGAACAACGGTATTTACTGGCGGCTAGAAAGCTACGTTTATTTCAAGAAAACCCGCAATCAGATTTTTTTGATCCTCGTGATTATGTTGATATAAGGCTTGAGACCATCGAGCGACTTGAAGATCTGGAAGAATCGCATACTGAGCTTCTGAAACGTGAAATGGAAATCAAGCTATTCCTAAACACCGACGAAATTGATTGGGATAATTTTGTTTTGATTACGGCTGTACAAATTACCGAGCTGATTCCTCAAATTATTTCTACACCTGCTAAATCATCAGAACTTTTATACATCCAACAACAAATGGAAGTAGCTAAAGCAGAAACAGCCAAAGAACGCGCTGATTTCGATATTGGATTTATCGAAGCTCGGTTTTCCCCAAATGTTGATGACGACGAGACGAAACTTGGCTTTGCGTTTGGTTTTACCATTCCGATTTTTAATCCCAATAAAGATCAAATTGCAGAACGAGTTCTCGATGAAATAGAACTAAAAAACGAACTAAACACGGAAGAATTCAAAGATTCGGTGTTTAAAGTAATTGAATATCAATTTTTGCAAGATCAACTTATTCAACACCAAAAATTGGAAGACAATATCGATGAAATTGATATGAATGCTTTATCTCAAAATCTGGCGATATCTGAAGAATTTAATCCAATTGTGCAGTTAGATTTAGAAGTAGGAAAGCTTAAATTGCAACAGCTAAAAATGCGATCCCAAAAAAGGGTATTAGAGCAATTTATCGAAGTGTTATTTAGATACAATGCGCTTCAATCAAATCCACTCAAAAACTATTTACATAAGGACTTAGAGATTATAGAATGAGTAAGATTATAATTACCGGAGCAACATCAGGCATCGGGAGAGAACTGGCAATTCAACTAGCTCAAAATGGTCATACCGTAGGATTGATAGGAAGGCGACTCGAACGACTCGAAGAAATTGCGGAACAGATTGGTGAACGAGCGTTTTACAGAAGCCTTGATGTGACCGACTTTGATACGGCTAATGTAGTTTATCAAGGACTAGCCGACGAAATGGGCGGCATGGATATTATGATTCTAAACGCTGGTGTTGGCCGAGATAGTTTATTGCCAAAGTGGGATTCGGATAAGCAAACCATTGATGTAAATGTATCTGCTTTTGTACACGGTGCACATTTTGCGTTCACTTATTTCAGAGCTCAAAAAAAAGGACATATTGTTGGGATGTCTTCCATCGCTTCTCATCTTTCATCAGGTAGAGCTGCTTCTTATACTGCTTCAAAGCATTTTATCAGCAATTATATGTCAGGGTTACGCCAAAAAGCAAACAAACTCAAGTTAGACGTAGTTGTGTCGGACATTCGCCCCGGATATGTTAAATCTGAAATGACCGAGAAAAATAAAAACATGTTTTGGGTAGCTACCACAGATAAAGCCGTCCGCCAAATGGTTACTGCTATAGAGAAAAAGAAAAAGCGGGCTTACATCACTAAGCGCTGGTGGTTAATTGCAACGGTGGCTCGCCTTACGCCACAATTTGTATGGGATCGGCTAAAATTTTGAGTTGCGGCGACATCGTTCGCTACAATACTTTACGGTTTCCCAGTTTTTCTCCCATTTCTTACGCCACGTAAATGGTAACCCACAAATAGGACACTTTTTACTAGGTAGTTCAGACTTTTTCCGCATTTTTGGCATTTTGTACAAACAAAAAAAGAGTTCTGCTAGAACAACTTTTATTTGATCACTCTAAGTAACGGGTGTTTTTTACGCGCTGATACTGCCGGAAACACATCTGGATTCTGGTCATACTTTATAGCTGCTGTACTTGCTTGATCAACAAACGAATGCCATGTTTCTGAAAACAAAGATCGGGTTAGAGCTGTTATTTCTTCATGATCAGTTTCTTTTTCCCTCTGTTTTTTAAGTGATAATATTCTGGCTTTATTCCCTTGCTTTATTTGCTTCATAACTCTTCTCCAAGTCTATCATTGGTGATGGATATTCAACTGCATCTATTTTTTCAAAAAAATCTTTTTGACTAACGTTCATTTTATGAGGTTCGTGTATGAATTCTAGTGGAATTGAATTCAGTTCCGGAATCCAATGTTTTACGAACTTTCCGTTGGCATCATACCGCTTGGCTTGCCCAATTATATTAAAAAAACGGTTACGTGGGTCGTGCCCTACTGTTGCGTTATAAGCCCAGTTACCATAATTCGAGCACACATCATAATCGATTAACATACTTTCAAAATACTCTGCCCCCATTCGCCAATCGATATTAAGATTTTGAGCTAAGAAACTCGCCACATTCTGCCTACCCCGATTGCTCATATATCCGGTTTGATTCAGCTCTCGCATATTTGCATCAATAAAAGGGATTCCAGTTTCGGCATTAGCCCATTTGTTAAATAATTTACGATCGGTGCTCCATTCCCGGTGTTTACCCTGAATGCCACCCGCTTTGAAAATTCGATTGCCATAGCGCAGTGCCGAAAACCGAAAATAATCGCGCCAAATCAATTCAAAGATTAACCAATAAGTAGATTCGTTCTTTGTTCGTTGATCTTCATAGGCTTTGATCTCATGATAGATCTTACGTGCCGAAATTGTTCCATTAGCCAACCAGGGCGAAAATTTTGAAGAGTAATCAGCACCTAACAATCCATTTCTGGTTGCTTTATAGGTAGCAAGATTATCCGTCTCCCAAAGATAATTTCTTAATCGGCTCAGTGCTTCTTGCTCTCCACCCTTAAACTGCAACACACTCCGGTTGTCGATTGATTTCTCAGTTAAACCGAGATCGATTAATTCAGGTACGTGAGTTTCTTCAATATTCGATACAAACTTTGGTTTATCTGGAAGCTCAATCAGTGCCCCTACTGTTGAATATTTCTCAAGTTTTTTTCGGAATGGTGTAAATACCGAAGGGATATTATCAGTAGAGAAAGGAAGATCATCGGGGTGAAATAACGTACTTCCCCAAAATGATTTGGTTGGAATACTGAGTGCATTTTGAACTGCTTGTTCAACAGAAATCTCCTCGCTGGCAACTTCTTTTTGAAAGTACACTTGATCGATATTATAGCGGGCTACCAGTTCGGGAATAATCGATTCGGGCAATCCTTTCAAAACCAATAAATTTCCACTTAATCGCAGAAAGGTCTCCTTTAAAGTACGAACTGAATCTCTTAAAAATTGAGCTCGAAATGTTCCCGTTTTCTTAAAACCAAAGGCAGTTTCGTCGAATTGGCGTTCATCAAAAAAATATACCGGAAGTACTTCGCCATCACTAAATGCACTTGTTAATGCTTCGTTATCGTGAACCCTTAGATCATTGCGAAACCAAACTAATGTACGCTTCATAAATTTTTTCTTTTGTTGCTTACACAAGCATTTTTGATGAATAATTCCACAGCAGAAGAACATCTTAATTACAGCTTTTACACTCTGTATGAGCAAAACAACTAAATAGCACGTATTTTCGATTCACTAACTAAATTCCAGATATGCGAAACTATTTTTTACCGGCACTATTGTTACTTGTAATCTCTTGCTCCGGCAGCAGCAGCAATCAAACCGTTGTTCTTGATAACTCTACGACTTCGTTAGGCTACCTCGAAGTCCCGGAAGGTTTTAATGTTGAAATTTATGCCGAAGGAGTTGAAGGAGCGCGGCAAATGGCTCTAGGTGATGATGGCACAATTTATGTAGGAACCCGACGTACTGGCGAAAATGGCAAAGTGTATGCAGTAATTGATGCAGACAATGATTTTAAAGCCGATGAAGTAACAACCATTGCTTCCGGCTTACGCATGCCTAACGGAGTTGCTTATCATAATGGAGACCTTTACGTAGCCGAGGTTAGTAACATTTGGCGCTTTGATGATATAGCTCAAACGTATAATCAATCTCCCGAACCTGTGTTGATTCGCGATGATTTCCCAACAGAATCGAGCCATGGGTGGAAGTACATTGCGTTTGGCCCCGACGATAAATTATACGTTCCGGTGGGCGCACCATGTAATGTGTGTAATCACGAAGATGATAATCCGATTTATGCCTCTCTAACCAGAATGAATGCCGATGGGAGTGATCGTGAAATTATTGCCAGTGGAATTAGAAATACAGTTGGATTTACCTGGCATCCTCAAACCCAAAATTTATGGTTTACCGATAACGGAAGAGATTGGATGGGCGATGATATTCCTCCTTGTGAACTGAATGAAATCACCGAAGAAGGAGCTCATTTCGGATTTCCATATTTACACGGAAATGATATCTGGGATCCTGAATTTGGAGCAAATGAAGAAGTAAAGAAAAGAGATTTCACCAAACCGGTTCAGGAATTGGGACCTCATGTAGCGCCACTTGGGTTACTTTTTTATACCGGCGATATGTTTCCAAATAATTATAAAAATCAGGCAATAATTGCTGAACATGGTAGCTGGAACCGAACCGAAAAAATCGGTTATAGAATTACAT
This sequence comes from Balneolaceae bacterium, assembly GCA_034669965.1. Taxonomy (GTDB): domain Bacteria; phylum Bacteroidota; class Rhodothermia; order Balneolales; family Balneolaceae; genus HXMU1420-13. The sequence goes on from JAXMOK010000001.1 coordinate 692,327, forward strand.
TAGTTACATTTGATGAAAACGGCGACCCAACCAGTTACCAGCCATTCATACAAGGTTGGTTACAAGGCGCCGAAGATATTAAGGGGAGACCGGTTGCACTGTTACAACTCCCCGATGGTTCGGTTTTGATCTCTGATGACCAAACTGGAACCATTTACAGAGTTACTTATACAGGTTAAGCAATCAGTTTATTTTCCGATAAAAAACGAACGCTCTAATCCCTATATTTGGACAAATAATCACAAAACACATTTATGAAAAAAGTTGTACTAATTGCCGGAGACGGCATCGGCACAGAAATTACAGCATCCGTAGTTTCAATTCTTGAGAAAGCGAATGCAAAAGTTCAATGGATAGAGAAAAAAGCAGGACTTGCTGCACATCAAGAATCAGGAAATGCTCTTCCTGAGGATACCGTTGACGCGATCAAAGAACACAGAATTGCTTTAAAAGGACCACTTACCACTCCTGTTGGCACCGGTTTTAGATCAGTGAATGTGGCTCTCCGTCAGCAATTTAATTTATACAGCAACATTCGCCCGGCACGTACTTTACCAAACATCGATAGTCCTTTCAAAAATGTTGATATGGTGATTTTTCGGGAAAACACGCAAGGATTGTACATCGGTCGTGAACATTGGATCGATGAAGACACTAAAAATCACGCTGAAAGTATCGCAGTAGTTACCGAGGCCGCAAGTAGAAAGATCATTAAAGCCGCATTCGAATATGCACGATCTAACGGACGCAAAAAAGTTACATTGGTGCATAAGGCGAACATCCTGAAATTTACGACCGGGCTGTTTCTTGAAGTTGGCCGTAGTGTAGCAGAAGATTACAGCGATATTGAATTCGAAGACTTGATTGTAGACAACATGGCCATGCAAATGGTAATGCGCCCTCAACGGTTCGATGTGGTTGTTACAACCAACCTCTTTGGTGACATCTTGTCTGACCTTGCAAGCGGTTTAGTTGGTGGATTAGGAGTTACTGGTGCAGCAAACATTGGCGACGATGCCGCTATGTTCGAAGCCGTTCATGGTTCAGCACCAGATATTGCAGGCCAGAATAAAGCTAATCCTTTAGCACTTTTATTCTCTTCGCTAATGATGCTTGAACATATCGGCCAAAATCAAACTGCCGATGATATCAGAAAAGCGATTTATAAAACATTGGTTGAGCGTAAAGTCTATTGCACGCCAGATATTGGAGGTGAGGGGACTACCTCAACCTTTACTCAAGCTGTTTGCGATAATATCTAGATATAAAAAAAGCCGTCGATCGACGGCTTTTCTTTTAAGTGAAAATCTTCATTAATATGGAGCTAATTATTGAAAGTATTATGGTAAAGGCTAATGCCCATCCAAAGCTTTTGATTTTAAAACCATCGATGAATTTGTCAACCAACATCACTAAAAAGGCATTTATTACGATTGCGAATAAACCAAAAGTGAGTATTGTGATTGGTAAAGCCAATATTTGAAGTATTGGCCCAAGTAAAAAGTTAACTATTGAAATTCCCGCCGCAACCCAAACTGCCGACCAGAAATTTTTTACTTCTACACCGCTCAAAACTTTTGCGGTTAGAAAAACTGAAACACTATTTATTAGCCAAGCCCAAAACATATATCATTTCATTTTGTTACAATTCGTCGACAATACGAGATAATTAATAAATTGTTTAGCTAATGAGTAAAGATTTTTTTGTTGATAAGACATTTGAAGAACTCACCCCATTTGATTTACAATCAATTTACTACTTAAGGCAGCAAGTTTTCATCATCGAACAAAAGTGTTTCTACCCAGATATAGACTTATCCGATCCGGATGCCCACCATCTTATGTATTTTGATGGTGAAGATTTAAAAGGCTATTTACGGATTTTTAAACCGGGTGTAAAATTTGAAGATGCTGTATCAATAGGTAGGATTGTAGTTGCCTCGGCTCATCGTGGTGGCGATAATGGCCGTAAATTGATTAAAAAGGGAATTGAAGTTTCGAAAGAATTTTTCAATTGTAGAATCATCAAAATTGAAGCTCAGGCAGCCTTAGACGGTTACTATTCAATCTTTGGATTTAAATCAATTAGTGAAGTTTATATAGTAGATGACATTCCACATAAGTTGATGGAATTGACAGTTTAAACTAGTTCTGCTCGTTTAGCTTTTAATGCGGGTACACTAATTTTAGCCTCAGATTTAATGCTCTCCAACAATTCAGATATTCTGTCAACATTAAACTCTTTACGTGCTAATGCTTCAAGCTCTTTAAGGTCTTCGTACAATTGAAAAAGCCCCACATACTGCACAGTTGGCTTTAGCATGTGCGCTTCTCTTGCTACATCAAGTAACTTTCCTTCCTGAAAATATGAAACCATATTTGAAGTATGCTTTGGAATGTCTTGAATGAACAAATCAAGCATTTCTATAATAACCGTGGTATCCCCTCCGGTAATATCTTCGAGGTAAGATAAATTTACTTTCAATGTAACTCTGTGTTTTTGAATACAGTAAGATTAAAAAAACCCTACAAGTCTGCAAGGCTTAATATACCGAACAAAAGTTCCTTTTAACCATTAAAAATCACTTAAACAGATTTTAGCCTGTAAAAATAACGATACCAACCATAACAATAATGGCCAGTTTAAATATTAAACCTTTCCAGTTAGTCATTTATTTTTTGCACAGAGATTAATTAAAAAAAGAATGGACTGGGATGAAAACAATATTTCAAACCAATTACAAGAATTTTTTAACTTTTTACAGCAATAATATTAAGCACTCAATCAACAAAATCTTAGATTTTATTATCTAATAAAACATTATTCCACTGTAACGCTTTTCGCAAGATTTCTTGGCTGATCTACATCGCATCCTCTATTTACTGCAATGTAATACGAAAGCAATTGAAGTGGAATCACGCTTAATAAAGGTGATAGAATATCCTCTGTCTCTGGAATCTTAAAGTTAAATTCACTCAAAGCACTTACATCGTCATTTTCTTCTGATGTTATAGAAATTATTCTACCTTTTCTTGCTTTTACTTCTTCAATGTTGCTTACCATTTTGTCATTGGTGTGATCGGTAGCTGCAATCACTACAACCGGCATCATTTCATCTATAAGCGCTATTGGTCCATGTTTCATTTCGGCAGCCGGGTATCCTTCAGCATGTATATAAGAAATCTCTTTTAACTTTAAAGCCCCTTCCAGTGCCACAGGAAAACTATAGGTTCTACCCAAATACAAGAAGTTAGGTGCGTAAGTAAAAAGATCAGAAATTGTTTTCATTTCTTCACTTCGGTCAAGAATCTTTTGGATCTTTGAAGGAATTTCGTTCAATGCATTAATGTATTTTTTCGACTGTTCTTTAGTAATTGCACCATTCTCAAGTGCAAGTTTTAAAGCTATTAATACAAGTACTGTTACTTGACCGGTAAATGCTTTTGTAGATGCGACACCAATTTCAGGTCCTGTATGTAAATAAACGCCGGCGTCTGTTTCTCGTGCAATGGTAGACCCAACAACATTTACTATACCAAAAACCGTAGCTCCTTTAGATTTTGCTTTTCTCAAGGCCGCCAAAGTATCCGCTGTCTCTCCACTTTGAGATATCACAATTAAGACATCATTCTCGTCTATTAAAGGATCTTTGTATCTAAATTCTGAGGCATATTCTACCTCTACCGATACTCTAGCTAAATGTTCAATTAGATACTCTCCAACTAAAGCAGAATGCCAACTAGTACCGCATGCGGCAATTATTATGCGCTTTGCATTAACTAATTTATCAATTGCATTTGCCAGCCCACCAAGTGTTACTTCACCGGTATCGGTGTTAATTCTTCCTCGTAAACAATCAGAGATTGTTTTAGGCTGCTCAAAAATCTCCTTTAGCATGAAGTAAGGGTATCCACCCTTTTCAATTTCTTCCAAACTCATTACCAATTCATGAACTTCTTTTTGGAGTTCAACATCGTTGGCATCAATTACTTGATAACTGTCTTTTTTAATTACTGCGATTTCTCCCTCATCCAAATAAACCACTTTATCCGTGTATTCCGCTACTGCTGAGGCATCCGAGGCAATGAGCATTTCTCCATCTCCAACACCAATCAATAGCGGTGATCCCTTTCTTGCTACCAAGATACGGTCGGGATAGTCTTCATGAATCATAGCAAAACCATAAGCCCCTGTAATTTGAGAAATAGCTAGCTTTACTGCTTTTTCGAAAGATAAGTCAGACCGGTTATCAATAACATTTTCGATTAATTTAGCAGCAACTTCGGTATCTGTATCTGAATAAAACTTTAACCCCTCACTTTCTAATTTCTTTTTGATAGAAGTATAGTTTTCAATGATACCATTATGTACAAGTGCTAATTTTCCATGATGACCAACATGAGGGTGAGAGTTCACATCATTTGGCTCACCGTGGGTAGCCCATCTTGTATGGCCAATACCTATCATCCCATCACTATTAGCACCATTCTGAATTAAATTTTTCAGATCGTTTACTTTACCTTTACACTTTGCAGTTTTAACCCCTCCATTTAAAGTTGCAATTCCAGCAGAATCATATCCACGATATTCCATGCGTTTCAGGCCCTTTAGAACAATTTCTTTAGCCTGTTTTTCCCCTATATATCCGATAATACCACACATAAATTTTGCTTTATTTCAAATTCTTGATGAAGGTGACAAATTAGCCTTTTATCACGTAAATTCAGACGAAAATTTATACAAGTTTTAATAAATGATTTATGCAACTGTGTTTCTTTGATGATGAGACTGCTTCAAATTTTTTACCAATTACTCTTACCCGTCCAACAGATGACTTGCGAATAGGTATATTCACAATTCGTGAAAAGTGGGAAAAATGGCTAAAACCAAGTCAAACCAGTAGGATTACAAAGCCATATTTGAGCAAACTATTCCTCACTCCTTCAATTAATAAAACCACTGATTGCTTCTGGATTAACAGCCGCTGTATACCTACAAAATCAATCATAGACTCTATAAAAAAACTAAATACTGGAGATGCGCTCTATTATGAGAATATTCTAGTTGCTTGCAGAGTTAGTGGGGAGGAAAGTTTGAATAATTTCAAGAAATCAACATTACCTACCGTTCTAAACCAAGTGACTCTTACGCACGAACCAACACTTCTAACTTATTATTGGGATCTACTATCATTAAATGGAGCTCAAATAAAGCAGGATATCAAGTTAAAACGGCTACATCCAATAAAGTTGGAACAGCTACAGCTGGACAAAAGTATTTCTGTTGTTAATTCTGATGATATTTTTATTGCCGATACAGCAGAAATTGAACCCGGAGTAACTATTAATGCCAATAAAGGTCCTGTTTATATTGGAGCCGGAGCGATTATAGAATCAGGAAGTGTACTAAGAGGACCACTAGCAGTTTGTGAACAATCAAAAGTTATCTCAAACACTCGTATTTCTGACGGAACAACAATTGGTCCGGTTTGCAAGGCTGCGGGCGAGATAAGTAACTGCATCTTTCATTCGTATTCAAACAAAAGCCATGATGGGTTCGCTGGGAATTCTATTTTTGGGCAATGGTGCAATCTGGCTGCTGGTACAATTACATCGAATTTAAAAAATAATTATGGGCATTTTAACATACCCCATTGGCAAAATGATAGCATAAGTAAGCGCTCAGTACAATTTTTTGGAACTGTATTCGGTGATTTTTCTAAAACAGCTATTCATACAAGAATCAATGTTGGCACTATCTGCGGAGTAAATACAAACATTTTAACTACCAGCTTTACTCCCAAAAAAATACCTTCATTTACATGGTTGACCGATAACGGTGCAACAACGTATGATTTTGACAAAGCCACTGAAGCAATGGAGGTTATGATGAACCGAAGAAATGTTCAAATGACGGAAGACTATAAAAATATGATGCAAATAATCTTTGATTCTTAGTACTTCTTCTTAAAGGAAATAATTGTTAACCCTTTGTTTGGGTAAAAATCAATTTCACCCTCAAATTGTTCGATCAGAGTTTTTAATATTAATAACCTCTCTTCACTGAGTATAAATACTTTTCTTACTTCGGTGGTAAAAATTGGGCAACTGATTATCACATTAATGTTCTGGTTTTTTCTTTTTAAATCTAAATTTATGTCGAGTCCATTTGTTTTTTGAAGTCTCGATAATTCATTTAAAATTTCGTTCAAAAATAGTCCTACCGGAATCAGATTAGAAATATCGGCTGTAAAAGAATTCAATTTATCATTTTCAGCTACTGAAATTTGTTCTTTGTTTAAATGCAGTGCAAATATTTTCTTTAGCGTTTTTGCAATAGGAATATTTTCATAATCTTCAAAATCATATACTATATCGTGAACAATTCTAATGGCTTTTAAACGAATTATATTTGCATCTAATGCTGATTTAACCTGCGGATCATCTTCTCTTATTTTATCGAATTCTAAAAACGACGAGAATAATGCTAAGTTATTTTTCACTCTTTGATGAATCTCTTTTACTAATACCTCTTTTTCTAGTAATAAATCAACTAAGCGTTCATTTTTATTCAATAATTTCTGAGCAACTTCCCTCTCTCTTATCACTCTTTTAACCGCAAATGGCAGTCGATCGAGTTGGTCTTTTCGAATTACATCATCTGCACGGTTAATCAATAATTCTATTTCAGTCTTTTTCGATATAACTCCCGAAACAGAAATGAATGGAATGTCAGGATAATTTTTTTTGCAAAACTTTAATGCTTCTCTGCCTGAATATTTACCACTTATATTGTAGTCAGAGATAATTACATCGGGTTGCCAAGATTGAACATAGTTTTCAAACAAATCACCTTCATCAATGTCTTTATGTACAAAATTTATACCCGCTTTAGAAAGCTTCCTTGTCATAAAATCAACGTCATACTCCGAGTCTTCAAGTATCAGGATTTTGTACTCTTTGGATATATTTTTGTTGTACTCTCTACTATCATTTGTTTGATTCTTCATTTACACTTAACCAATAACGCCCTATTGAACTTATTGTGTCGGCAAAGTCTTTAAACGACACAGGTTTTACTACGTAACTATTTATTCCCAAATTGTAGCTCTCAACAATATCTTTATGCTCTCTTGAGGATGTTAACATAACAATTGGTAGATTTTTCACCCAATCGTAAGACCTAATTTTTTTAAGAACTTCTAGCCCATCAATTTTTGGCATTTTCAAATCCAATAAAATCAATTTTGGCTTATGACTTATTTCTCCATTTTGCTCAAAAAATTCAATTGCTTCTTCACCATCTCTTAATCTGATAATTTCAACCGTAGGAATCGACTTCTTTAATGCTAAAATAGCAAGTTCTGCATCGTTGTCGTCATCTTCAATTAATACTATATCTAAATTTTTCATCCTCAATATTTCGCTTAAAGTTTAAAGTAAAATGTACTGCCTTTTCCTTCTTCACTCTCAAGCCAAATTTCTCCTCCATGACGTTCGATTATTTTTTTAACAATTGCAAGCCCAACTCCAGTTCCTTCATAGGCTTTCGCAGAGTGAAGCCTCTGAAAGACACCAAAAATTTTATCTTTGTATTCCATATTTATTCCGATGCCATTATCCCTAATAAAATATATTTTTTCCCCTGCTTTAGTTTCCGCTCCGACAGAAATTTTTATGTTGTCTTTTCCAGATGAATATTTCATCGCATTTTCTAGGAGATTATAGATTGCTTGCTTAAGCATCGCTTCATCTCCTTTAGAATCTGGCAGTTTGGCGACATCAATTTCTACATTTTCATTCCAATATTTCGATTCAGATATCTCCTCCGCCAATTGTTTAAATAAACTATTCATTTTGATTGGACTTTTCGAAAGTTCCTTTCTGCCTAATCTTGAAAATGCCAGAATATCATCAATTAACTCACCTAATTTTAAAGCACTAGAATGGATGATTCCTAAAATTCTATTACCCTCTTTATCTAAGGCTCCTGAGTAATCTTCTTTTAAAATTTCGGCGTATCCATTTATCGCACGTAAAGGTGCCCTCATGTCATGACTTATTGAATAGCTAAAGGATTCTAATTCATCGTTTGATTCTTGTAACTCAATAGCTTGTTCTTCCAACGAAATAGCTGCACGTTTTTGTTGATCAATATCAATTATTAAGCCTTCTAGGCCAACAACTTTATCATTTTCGTATGTTGGATTACCGGTCGTTCGAACCCAGATTTCTTTACCGGTAATATCAACTAATACCCATTCTTCGTCCCAACTTTTCCCTTCAGTTCTTGCTTCTTCTATTACTTGGTTAACTCGGTCTCTAAAATCTTCTCGGTAATAATTTATACCATCTTTTAAGATTGTTGGCGCTCCAATATCTAAGCCATGTATTCGGTATACTTGATTTGACCAAATACTTTTTCCTGTATTAAAGTCAACTTTCCAAGACCCAATATTTGCTGCCTCTTGTGTAGAATTAAGTAATTGAACTGTTTTTTGAAGTTGTTCGCGTTGTTCTACAAGTTCTTTTTGGAGTCGGTTTTTCTCTTCTATTTCTGCCGTTAGCTGATCATTAATTTTTTGCAACTCTGATGGACTAGGTATTAATAGTGCTTTAGGCATATTTATATAAAGGAGAGCTAAAGTGGCCATAGAAACAAATGCCATGGTTAGTTTCATAAATCCGGCAAGATTATAGTAGGGTATCCAAACATTTACGGCCGAAATTGTATGCACTGCACCACACGAAACTATAAAAATTGCAAACATCACAAATATACCCTTCATCTCAATATTCTTTCGCTTCGAAACGAAATACACAAGAAATGCCGGTATTAAGAAATAACTTAATGCCGTAATCGAATCGCCTATTACGTTAGACCATAATGTAGCTGCTTGCCACTGATAACACATACCATGCGGCATGAATCTATCATTAGTCAAATTTTTCAGAAAATCTAACACCCATAGAAAGTACATATACTTACTCCTAAATTTTTCTACTTAAATACACATCTGTAACTAATCCCATTAAGTTATCGGAAACATAGGATAATACAACCTCAAAAATGTTTCTTTACAATATCCTACGAGTAGTCAAATATGTACTTACCCAATACTGATTCTGAATATTCGAAATTGTTACTCCAGAGGATGTGGAAGCATGCAAGAACTGTTCCCCGTTTATCATAACGCCTACGTGGTAGGTAGTTCTACCTGTTTTAAAAAAAACTATATCCCCAATTCGAATATTTCTCCTTCTAACGGAACTGCCAATTTTCATTTGTTCGCGTGTTGTTCTAGGCAAATTAACCCCTAAGTATTCATTAAACACTACTTGCATAAACGCAGAACAATCAATTCCTCTTTTTGATGTACCACCTAAGATATACCTTGTCCCCTTCCAATCACTTAATGCTTGATCTAGTTTAGTTCGAATGGCTCGTTCCGATCTGGAAAAGTTTACCGGAACCGTTGCATTGTTTCCTTCAACAATTGAGGGATTCTCCCATGGAATTGTTCCTCTTTGTACAACTCCACAAGAAGCGAAAAGAACTACTGAAATAAATCCTATTATTATTTGTTTAACCAACTGCATCCAAAAAATTAAAAAAATAATATAGCTACTATTGTCTATTTTCACATACAAACATCATTAAAAGACAGCTCATACTGCACTCATGGAATTATTGGTAAATATTGATCATGTTGCCACACTTAGAAATGCAAGAGGCGAAGGTTACCCACGGCCCGTTGAGGCAGCTCGTGTTTGTGAAGAAGCCGGCGCTAGTGGAATTGTATTCCACCTAAGAGGTGATCGACGGCACATTATAGATCAAGACGTAAATGAACTTAAAACTTCTGTTCAAGGCACCCTCGACTTTGAAATGGCTGCCACGGATGAAATGATTGGGATTTTATTAAAAACCAATCCGCACCTGTGCACCTTGGTTCCTGAAGGAAGAGAAGAACTTACCACTGAAGGTGGATTAAATCTTGAACAGGTTTTTGATGATTTTAGAAGTCGCGTTTTCCCAGCAATTAAGCCTTCTGGAATTGAGATAAGTTTATTTCTCGACCCAAATCGGAAGGACATAGAGCTGGCAAAAGAGCTAGGTGCAGATGCTATCGAGCTGCATACCGGTAATTATGCAAATGCCGCTACAAAAGACGTACAAAAACAAGAATTACTTCGACTTCGCGAGGCGGCGATTTTGGCTCATCAAATAGGACTTAAAGTAAACGCCGGGCATGGTCTAAACCTACAAAACTTACCTATTCTCATTGAAGTGGTTCCTTATTTGAACGAAGTTAGCATCGGCCATGCATTGATTAGCCAAGCTGTATTTTGGGGATTGCCAAAAACGGTAAAAGCCTACATCGAAATATTAAGAATTCATGACGATTTAAGATGACTGAAGAGCAACCACATAAATCAGGTTATGCAGCGATAGTTGGCAAACCAAACGCCGGTAAATCTACCTTGATGAACCAAATTTTGGGCACAAAATTATCTATTGCAACTCACAAAGCGCAAACAACTCGGCATCAAATTGTGGGAATTCATTCGGATGATGAGTCTCAAGTTGTGTTTTTAGATACTCCGGGCATCATCAACCCAAAATATGAACTGCAAAAAGCGATGATGCGATTTGTAGAAAAGGCAGAAAAGGATGCCGATGTAATCTTGTTTATTGTGGATGTGAAGGATCACAAAATTCCAGATTTCGCATTCACAGAACTAAAACGATTTCATAAACCCGTGATTCTGGTTATTAATAAAATTGATACCGTTTCTCAGGATGAAGCCACCAAGAAAGCGGAGGTACTCCAATCGAAATTCAAGTTTGCCGACACCGTCTTTACTTCAGCTTTACAAAATGAAGGCATCGATACACTATTATCTTCTATCATTTCTCGATTGATGCCCGGACCACCGTTTTATCCAAAGGATGAATTGAGTGAGCATCCGGTTCGATTTTTTGCTTCAGAATTGATCCGCGAACAGCTTTTTCTTCAATATCACGAAGAAATCCCCTATTCAGCCACAGTTGAAGTTATCCAATACGAAGAGCGCGAAGACTTAGATTATATCAACGCTGAAGTAATTGTGAACCGAACTTCGCAAAAAGGAATGATTATTGGGAAAGGTGGTCGTGCGATAAAGAAACTTGGGATGGAATCACGTCAATCCATCGAAGAGTTTATAGGCCGCAAAGTCTTTCTCGATCTACACGTGAAAGTGCGCGAAAAATGGCGCAACAACGAACAAATGGTTCGCAATTTGGGATATCGATCCTAATTTATTTCCTTTTGGGATGATTAATTCCATTGAAGAATATTTAGACATTGGCTGTGGTCGATGTCCGCTTGTAGGAACTCCCTCTTGTAAAGTTCAAACCTGGCAAAATGAAATTGTAGCTCTTCGTAAAATCATTCTTAAATCAGAACTAAACGAAGAGCTCAAATGGAGCAATCCCTGCTACACTTTTGATGGTAACAACGTTCTGATGATAAGCGCCTTAAAGAATTATGCAGTAATTGGATTTTTTAAAGGGTCGTTACTCGATGATCCACATAATTTATTGGAAAGCCCCGGAAAAAATTCACAAGCCGTAAAGCGACTTACTTTTACCGATACTGCTGTTATTCATGATCAAGAACAAATTATTTTAGACTACATTACTCAAGCTATCGAGTTTGAGAAAAAAGGCTTAAAAGTTGAATTCAAAAAAGAACCCGAGCCAATACCCAAAGAACTCGAGTCTGTTTTCGAAAACGACCCTGCGCTCAAATCTGCTTTCTTTGAATTAACCCCGGGCCGGCAACGTGGTTACATCCTGCACTTCTCACAAGCCAAACAAGCAAAGACCAGATTCGCACGTATTGAAAAGTACATCCCAAAAATAATGGGAGGTAAAGGATTTCATGATCGTTAGCCTCCGACACGCACAGGATTTTATTCTATGGATGATAAATCTTTAGAATAATACTTACTATTTAGGCAATAATTGAGACTATTGTAGAATAATATTCTTTATAAAACTTAATCACTTAGCCAATCGCTTTAAGTTTTTTAAAGAAGCTGCCGAGAAACTTTGCACGCCTTGTTGTTTATAAAAGCAACATCTCGTAAGCTGTAAACAATGAAATTTTCAAACCAACATACTATGTGTAAGCCCAATTGCTGTAAATGCATGTGCATGATGATGCGTACTTAAGGGTTTTGTTTAACTAGTTTCATAAAAAGCCCTTTTGAATGCAATATCAGAAGGGCTTTTTTGTTGGATTACAATTTTCAATCGTTCTTTAAAACCTATTGCATTCTCATTAAGAAAGGTGGAGGGATCAGGTCCTACGAAGCCTTGGCAACCGTCGCGAATATCGAAAGCCGTTCGCGAAAAGGTGCTACATCCTGCCTGATACATGAATTTGTATCGGGAAAAGATGAGTTCGAAAGATGTTGGCGAAAAGCCTTGTTCGAACTCAACGAACAAGGCTTTTTTATTGATTTATTTAAAAAACAACATCACTTACAATAGAACATCATGAGTAACGACTTAACTACCCGATCACTACGCTTCGAAACCCTTCAATTACATGCTGGCCAACAACCTGATCCAACCACTGGTTCTCGCGCAGTTCCCATTTATCAAACTACATCGTATAATTTCAACGATTCGGAGCATGCTGCCAACTTGTTTGGTTTAAGAGAATTCGGAAATATCTATACCCGAATCATGAACCCTACTACCGATGTATTCGAAAAACGCATCGCGGCTCTTGAAGGCGGAGTTGCCGCTCTTGCTACTGCATCAGGACAAGCAGCGCAATTCCTGGCAATTTCGAATCTAGCAGTTGCTGGCGACAATATTATTTCTACCCAAAACTTGTATGGTGGAACCTACAATCAATTTAAAGTAACCATACCGCGCCTGGGAATTGATGTTCGTTTTGCGGAAGAAGACACCGTGGAAGCTTTTGAAAAGCTCATCGATGATAACACCAAAGCTTTTTATGTGGAATCGATCGGGAACCCTCGCGGTAATGTGGCCGATTTTGAAGGTTTGGCAAAACTTAGCGAGAAATATGGTATTGCGCTGGTTGTAGATAACACCTTTGGCGCCGGGGGAGCAGTTGTTCGCCCTATCGATTACGGTGCCAATGTAGTTACTGCATCGGCAACAAAATGGATTGGCGGCCACGGAACTTCGGTAGGTGGTGTAATCGTCGACGCCGGAAACTTCAACTGGGGCAACGGCCGATACCCATTATTTAGCGAACCATCGCCCGGCTACCATGGATTGAATTTCTGGGAAGTATTTGGCGCAGATGGTCCGTTCGGCAATATCGCTTTTGCCATACGTGCACGCGTTGAAGGCTTGCGAGATTTCGGCTCATCTCAATCACCATTTAACAGCTTTTTATTGCTTCAAGGCCTGGAAACATTATCGCTTAGAGTAGAGCGCCACAATCAAAATGCTCTAAAACTTGCCGATTATCTTCAAGCACATGAAGATGTGGAATGGGTGAATTTTACAGGATTACAAAACCATCCTCATCACGAACGAGCTCAAAAGTATTTTTCCCCCGATCATTTTGGATCTGTGCTCACTTTTGGAGTTAAAGGTGGCTTCGATGCCGCTAAAACGTTTATCAACAACGTGCAACTTTCGAGTCATTTGGCGAATGTAGGTGATGCTAAAACCTTGGTAATCCACCCGGCTTCAACTACGCATCAGCAACTGAACGAGACGGAGCAAGCTGCCAGCGGTGTAAAAGCCGATCTGATTCGCGTTTCGGTTGGAATCGAACATATCGACGATATCATCGAAGATTTCGAACTCGCATTTAAACGTATTGCTGTACCCGCATAAAGAACCCTCATCATCGAACAGCAACCTAGAAAGTCGGAATCGTTTTGCGGTTCCGACTTTTACTTCCACTACCATGTCTGATTTAAAAACCCTTACTATAGATACAGAGTTTCTCACCGAATACGGCGAAGAAATTGCTCGACCGCATTTTGCTTATCAAACCTGGGGCACATTAAATAGTGATAAAAATAACGTTATTCTGATCTGCCACGCTCTAACCGGGAATTCTGATGCCGAAGCTTGGTTTAGCGGATTATTCGACAATTCAGGCATTATTGATTTGGATAGGCATTTTGTGATTTGCATCAACCATCCCGGAAGTTGCTACGGCACGGTTGGCCCCACTTCGATTAACCCGGCTACCGGAAAAAAGTATCAAGCTGAATTCCCAAATCTAACCATACGCGATATTGTTCGATTAGAACAACTTTTGTTGGATGAACTCGGAATCCAAGAAATTGAATTAATCATCGGCGGCTCGATGGGTGGAATGATTGCACTTGAATTTTGCGTAATGGATGCCCGAATTAAATCGGCTTGCCTCATCGCGATGGGAGCATCTCATTCACCTTGGGCCATTGGAATCAGCGAAACACAACGTATTGCTATTAAAGCAGACAAAAACTGGAACAACGGTTTTTATTCCGATGAACACCAACCTAAAGATGGATTAGCCGCCGCACGAAGCTTGGCCATGATCACCTATCGAAGTCCGCACGATTACGATCGCAAATTCGGTAGGAACTGGAATATTCAAAAAGACCAGTTTGAGGTTGAGTCGTATTTGAATTATCAGGGAGAGAAACTCACACAACGATTTGATGCAAATTCATACATCACCCTTACCAAAGCCATGGACTCGCACGATGTTGCTCGCGGACGCGGGACCGTAAAATCGGTTTTAGACAAATTAGAGCTACCGGTTTTAGTGATCGGCATCGATTCAGATATCCTTTACCCAATCCACGAACAAATCGAAATCGCCGGACTCCTACCAAACGCTACCTTTCGCGAGATTATGTCGAAATATGGGCATGATGCATTTTTGATCGAATTTGAGCAGATAAATCAGGCGCTGAGACAGTTCCGTAGCAAAAGAGTCGCTTTTAGTTGATTAGACTGGTTGCTCGTTGCTGGTTGCTCGTTGCTGGTTGCTGGTTGCTGGTTGCTGGTTGCTGGTTGCTGGTTGCTGGTTGCTGGTAAATTTTTGACACAGAATCACGTATTTAAAAAAAGCACAAACTCTTTGTCATTTCGAACGGAGTGAGAAATCTAGAGAGCGAAGCTATCAATATTTGTTCTGATCTTGCCCTTCCGATTGGCGCCACAAAATGACCACATACTGTGTTCATCCTTTTTGAATCGTGTAATTCTTAATTGAACAATTCTAAATTGATCCATCCTCCAAAAAAATAATTATTGCGCACCCCATGGATTTTATTTGACAGATTATGGTAAAGAAGGGTACATTGTGGAGTGATGTGGGAGAAAGTGGGGACTTTTCTTCTATAGATCATTTAGCAATCAAATCATCCATTCCGCGGGTATCGTGCATAGTTTTAAAGGCCAATACGAGCACAGCATCGACGATAAAGGACGTATATCCTTCCCGGCGAAACTGCGCAAACTGGTAAATCCTGACGCACAGGATCGCTTTGTTGTGGTACGCGGAATCGAATCCTGCCTATATTTATACCCCGAAAATGAGTGGCTGAACGTGGAAGCAGCCCTCAACAAGGCCAACAATTTTACCCGTGCTGGCCGTATTGCTAAACGTAATTTTCTTCGCTTTGCCGAAGACACCTCTCTCGATAAACAAAACCGTATCGCAATCCCCAGCGATCATTGCACCTTCGCCGGAATCAACAGTAAAGCTGTTTTTATTGGCATGGGGCAATACATCGAGATTTGGTCCCCAGAGAATCTGCAAAAAGCCGACGAGAGCCTTGATGCAGATGCTTTTGAAGAGATTTTTGAACAGGTAATGGGAGGCGGAAACACTTCCGATGCTGATTAATATGCCTATTTATCACCAGCACATACCTGTTATGCTTCGCGAATGTCTCGATGGATTGATTACCCATTCCGATGGCATTTATATCGATGGCACCCTTGGCGGCGGCGGTCATTCTAAAGCCATTCTTGACCAATTATCTGCCGATGGAACTCTTTTTTCTGTCGATCAGGATGATGAAGCTATTGACGCTGCAACAGCTTACATCGGCGAAGACAACCGTTTTAACATATTAAAAGGAAATTTCGGATACCTGACTACACTTCTACCTCCCCAGTATCAGGGTCAGGTAGCCGGAATCCTTTTAGATCTTGGCGTTTCAACCCATCAGATTAAAGCAGGCGATCGCGGATTCAGCTTTCAGGAAGATGGACCATTAGATATGAGAATGGGCAACATGACGGGCCTCACTGCTTACGAAGTAGTGAATAACTATGAGTATGAGCAGCTTCGGGATATCATTTTCCATTACGGTGAAGAGAAAGCAAGCCGTAAAATTGCCCGCTCAATTATTGATCATCGCCCGGTAGAAACTACCCGGGATTTAAGAAAGGCCATCACCGAAGTAGTAAACCCCAAATTTGAAGTAAAGTCGCTGGCCAGAGTGTTTCAGGCGATTAGAATTGAAGTAAATCAAGAGTTGGAAGTTTTAAAAGACGTATTAGTGCAATCATTGGAAGTATTGCAGGAAGGCGGCCGATTGGTAGTGATGTCGTACCATTCGCTGGAAGATCGCCTAGTAAAGAGATTTTTAAAGGCAGGAAATTTTGAAGGAAAAGTCGAGAAAGATTTTTACGGCAACAATTTGTCCCCATTTCGCCTGATCAATAAACAGGTGATCATCCCTTCTGATCAAGAAGTTGCCCAAAACCCCGCAGCCCGGAGCGCTAAACTCCGAATCGCCGAAAAAATAAACGGAGGTGGCTCATGATGGTGCAATCCCCACTTAAGCGTCGCGAAGTGCAGCCAAATCTCCGAAAAGTCTCTAAACCTGACATATCAACCCCTACTGCCTCCGCTAGAAAGCAATCGAACGCTAAAAGAGCTACCGATTCCCCTAAAACCGGCATCCCTAAAATTAAACCGGGCGTAGTAATTCTATGGTCGTTGATTATTGGGGCGTTTGGCTTTGCGTACTTAACGCATGTGTTCGCTACCCAAAGCTTGCTGGTAGAAGTACAGGCGCTTGAAAACGAGTACAACAAAGCCCGGCAAACCCACGATGAGCTGAAGTTGCAATACGATCGAATGGTTGGGCCTGCTGAAATCTATGACAAAGCACAGGCTGCAGGATTTATTAATGGCGGACCTGCCGAATATATTATCGAGGTGGAAGAGTGACGGAATACAGGACTTCCATATTAAGTAGGATGTTTATTGTGTTGGGATTTTTATTTCTGATCCCCTGTGCTTTAGCATTTCAACTTATCCGCATTAATTATGTGGAAGGTGACGGACTCCGTACGCTTTGGACCAAGCAAGCCATCGATGAGATTCCGATTCCGGCTCAACGTGGCAACATTTACGATAAAAATGGCACGTTACTAGCTACCAATGTTGCGGATTATCAGATTGCTTTAGATCCAAAAATCAAAGGATTGACCAAAGATCAGATTAGTCAGCTAATCGCCAAACTTGGTGAAGTTACCAATCAACCAGCTAGCGTTTACCACCAAAAAGTTGCGGATGCACCTAGTCGATCACGCTATGTAGTGTTGGCTAAAAATCTTACCGGAATTCAAAAAGACGAAATTGATCTGCTAGGAATTAAAGGCGTGATTATTGAAGAGAATTTCCGCCGAAAATACACTTTTGGTTCACTTGCAGCACATTCTATCGGATTTGTAAACCATTCTATGAACGGGCGAACCGGGATCGAAGCGTTCTATAATGACGAGCTAAATGGCGAAGATGGCGTTCAACAAGTTCGTAAAGATCCGTTTAATCGTGTGTTCGAATATGTGGGAGCTCCTAAAAAACTCCCAACCGATGGTTATTCGCTCCATACTACGGTTGATGCGTACATCCAGGCCATTCTAGAAGATGAACTAAAAGCCGGAGTTGAAAAACATAATGCGAATTATGGCACTGGGATTATTATGGATCCGAATACGGGAGCAATTTTGGCTTTGGCAAATTATCCTACTTATGATCCAAATTTCCCAGGGAGTAGCGAAGATGAAAATCGCCGGAATTTTGCCATTTCTGATATGGTTGAGCCTGGTTCTACCTTTAAATTAGTTACTGCCATTGCAGCTGTAGAACAGAATAAAGTTACTTTTGATGAGGTTTTTAAAACCCCCGAGGATGGCGAAAAAATTATTCACGGTCTAACTCTGCGTGATCATGATCCACTTGGAGATATAGACTTTGCGGAAGTAATCCGTCAGTCATCGAATATAGCAACGGCTGAATTAGCTATGCGCCTCGATAACGATCGCTTTTATCAATATGCAAGAAATTTGGGCTTTGGCACGCCAACTTATGTAGATATTGCCGGCGAAGAAAGTGGCCGAATGGCTAAACCCTACGATTGGAGTATGGTGAGCTTGCCGTGGATGTCGCACGGATATGAATTACTAAGCACTCCCATCCAGGTTACTCAGGCTTATGCAGCTTTTGCCAACGAAGGCATGTTAATGCGCCCTTACATCATCGAGCGCATTGAAGACAACAACGGTAACGTAATTTCTGAACATGAACCTGTTGAAATCCGTCGAGTTGCTAAAAAGCGAACCCTCCAAAAATTACTTCCGGTTTTTGAAAGTGTAGTAAGCGATTCGGGTACCGGAGACTTTGCCCAAGTAGAAGGCTTACGCATTGCAGGTAAAACAGGCACAGCAAAAAAGGTAGTAAACGGGCGCTATACCAGCAATTACCGTGGTTCTTTTGTAGGATTTTTCCCAGTCGACAATCCCAAATACGTTTGCTTTATCATGCTTGATGAACCCAAACCTGTTGGCTACGGTGGATACACTGCCGCGCCTATTTTCCGTCAGGTTGCAAAACGAATTTCCGGATTGGATGACGATTTACGCAATCAAATGATTTTAGAGCCATTGGCTGAGCAATCAGAGTATCAAATTACTCCAAACTTAGTTGGATTGTCGGTTATTGAGGCCCGTGAAATGGCAGAAACCATGAATTTAGAATTTAGCTTTACCGGAAACTCTGGCTTAGTTCAACAGCAGGTTCCGTTGGCTAACGATACTCTTTGGGCCGGCAATGAACTCGAACTTATAGTTTCGCCTTATTTTGCTTCATCCGATACCACACAGGTTAGAGAAGGATATGCGCTTATCCCCGATGTGAAAGGTTTAAGCATGCGCAATGCTATTGCATTACTCAGAAGCACAGGTTTCGAAATTGAAAAAATCGGATCTGGAACGGTGTTCACTCAATTCCCGAAACAAGACCAGATTATGAAAAAAGGCGGCAAAGTTACTATTCGTGGTAAAGCACGTTCGCTGGAAACGGTAACCATCGCAAAATTGGAAAAATAGATTGCACATTAAAGAACTCATAGCTTTAATTAATCCCTTACATGTATCCAACAAGAAGCTGGATGTACAACTAACAGGGGTACATCAAGACAGTCGACAGATTACCCCGGGTTCTGTGTTTATTGCAATCAGAGGTACCGAAGTGGATGGGCACATGTTCTTAGAGGATGCCATCGCTCGAGGCGCAAATGTTCTTATTTGCGAAGAATCGTATTACACCGACGCCAAAGATGTTTGTGTGATTGAAGTTGAAAATACACGCAAAATTCTAGGAATTCTGGCCCAAGAATTTGCCGGAAATCCAGCCAAAAAATTAACCATTGTAGGCATAACCGGAACCAATGGTAAAACCACAGTGGCAACGCTGGTTTATCAGGTACTATCTAAACTAGAGAAAAAAGCATCCTTACTTGGTACCGTTTCAAAAAGAATATTAGACGTAGAATTCGATAGTGCTCTAACTACCAGCGACCCCATAGAACTTGCATCGGACATGAAAGCTATGAAAGAGGTCGGTTCTGAGTTTCTAATCATGGAAGTATCGTCACATGCACTGGCACAAGATCGTGTAAATGGTTTCGAATTTAGTGTGGCTGCATTTACCAATTTATCGCACGATCATCTCGACTATCACAGCACCGTTGATGAGTATGCGAAGGCTAAAAAACTGCTTTTTGATCATCTTACGAGCACATCCACCGCAATTGTTAACATCGACGATGTACGTGGTCATTTTATGATTAATGATTGTAAAGCAAAAAAGATCGAATTCAGCTATAAAACCGATCATAATCATATTCTACAAAATTCAGCAGAAGGATTAACCTTGATTGTTGATGGCGTGAATATCAAATCACCATTAGTGGGTGACTTTAACGCATATAATGTTGCCGAAGCATTCTTGATTTGTAAAGCAATTGGCCTTAATGGAACCGATGTAGCAAAAGCATTGCAAACATGTAGTGGCGCAAGCGGTCGTATGGAAACCGTTGTTGTTGAAGGCGGCAATCTTCCAGTGGTGATTGTAGATTATGCCCATACCCCCGATGCACTCGAAAATGTGCTATCAACTTTAGATCGTTTAAAGAGCAATGGATCTGAACTTATTTGCGTGTTTGGCGCTGGTGGCGATCGTGATCCTACAAAACGACCTGAAATGGCTCGAGTAGCTTCAAATTTCGCCGACCGTTTATTTGTTACCAGCGACAATCCTCGATTCGAAAACCCGGATGTCATCATCGATGACATTTTAAAAGGATTCGATCACCCGGAAAATGTGCATTCAGAATCTGATCGAAAAAAAGCAATCGAACAAGCTATCAAATCAGCTAAAAATAACGACATCATACTTATTGCCGGCAAAGGGCACGAAGATTATCAAGATATCCGTGGAACTAAGCATCCCTTCAACGATTATGAAATCGCAGAAGCGGCATTGCGACAAAAAAGAGAGGACCACTGATGCTATACGAATTATTTGACTGGCTGGAAAAAGCCTATGAATTTCCCGGAGCCACTGCGATGGCTTTTATCTCAACCAGAACAGCATTAGCAGCGGTATTTTCGCTACTCATCAGCTTATTTATTGGTCGCAGGATCATCAAATGGTTGAGTAAAATGCAGCTTAAAGAAGTAATTCGTGATGACGTAGGCCTCGATCATCACATCGAAAAGGTTGGAACACCTTCGATGGGTGGTGTAATCATATTATTGGCTACGCTCATCCCAACGGTACTTTTTGTTCGCATGGACAGTATATATGGCTGGCTCATTTTCTTTGTAATGCTTTCTCTAGGCCTGGTTGGCTTTATCGATGATTACATCAAAGTGGTAAAAAAAGACAAAAGTGGCTTGGCAGGAAGGTTTAAAATTGCCGGGCAAGTAACTGTTGGGTTAATCCTAGGGAGCGTGTTGTACTTCCACCCTGACTTTGAGGCTTTCAATACGCTTTCAACAGTTCCGTTTGCAGCCGATTTGAATATTGATTACGCCTTTTTTGGCGATGAATGGGGCTGGGTCATTTACCTACCACTTGCGGTGTTCATTATTACCGCAGTAAGTAACGCAACCAATTTAACGGATGGTTTAGACGGGCTAGCATCCGGAATTTCGGCCATTTGCGGATTCGTATTTGCCATTTTTGCCTACGTTTCCGGTCGGGTTGATTTCTCCGGATTCCTCGACATTATGTACTTACCGGGTGCAGGCGAGCTCACTATTTTCTGTGCTGCACTGGTTGGCGCCTGCATGGGCTTTTTGTGGTACAACACCAATCCGGCGTCTGTGTTTATGGGCGATACCGGTTCATTGGCTCTAGGTGGTGCTTTTGGTGCGTTAGCTTTGATGCTGCACAAAGAATTACTCCTGCCGTTTATCTGTGGTGTGTTCTTTTTTGAAACGCTTTCTGTGATTGTACAAACCACCTACTTTAAGTATACCAAACGAAAATACGGCGAAGGAAAACGAGTCTTTTTGATGGCTCCTATCCACCATCACTTTGAGAAAAAAGGCTGGAGCGAGCAAAAAATTGTGGTTCGATTCTGGATCATCACTGTGTTACTTGGCCTTATTAGTTTACTAACGCTTAAAATCAGATGAGAGAAGTAGTCGGTAAACATATCGCCGTAATTGGAGCTGCCCGAAGTGGGGTAGCCGCTGCCTTGCTGCTTAAGCAAAAAGGTGCTGAGGTTTTTGTGTCTGATTTTGGAAGTATTTCTGAATCTAATCAAGAAAAGTTAGCATCAAATCACATCGACTTTGAACAAGGCGGACATACAGACCGTGCCCAAAATGCAGATTTCGTGGTTCTAAGTCCGGGTGTGCCTACTCAAGCTTCCATTGTTCAACATCACTTGAACAATAACACTCCGGTTTATTCCGAAATTGAAATAGCCAGCTGGTTTACCGATCAGAAAATTGTGGCCATTACCGGAAGCAACGGCAAAACAACGGTAACAAGTTGGTTAGGTCACATGTTTGAGACTGCTCAGGTTGATTATTCGCTGGCAGGCAATATCGGGTTTGCGTTTTCTGAGAAGGTTTTCACGGCAAAAGGTAAGCACATTTTAGAAGTATCGAGTTTTCAGCTAGATCATATCAATACTTTTACACCAGATGTAAGCGTGTTATTAAACATTTCGCCCGATCATCTCGATCGCTATGCGAACGACATGCGGTCCTATGCAGCCTCGAAATTCCGAATTACAGAGAATCAGACCAACAAGCATTTTTTCATTTACAATTTCGACGACCCGCTCATTCAAGGGCATGTTGCTCGACTCCAAAATTCAGAAAGTCACCCGAAGCTCTGGGGGTTTTCATCGAAAAACGAAGTCCCGGAGGGTGCTTTTGTCCACAACGATCACATCATCTTCAGATTTAATAACAACGAGGAATCGCTCATGCCTGTGCACGAACTAGGATTACCCGGCAATCACAATTTGCAAAACGGATTAGCAGCCGCGTTGGCCGCCCGTGCCGGAGAAATAAAGAACGAAGCCATTCGTGAAAGCCTGAAATCCTTTAGCGGAGTAGAGCATCGCTTGGAATTGGCTCGAATTGTAGACGGCGTGAAATACATAAATGATAGCAAAGCTACTAACGTAAACGCTGTTTGGTTTGCACTCGACAGCTTCAACGTTCCGTTGACCTTAATTTTAGGCGGCCGTGACAAAGGCAACGATTATGAGGAAATCAAGTTTCTGATCCGCGATAAAGTGCATACGATCATCGCAATTGGCGAATCGAAGGATAAGATTGAAAAGCAGCTAGGAAAAACAGCCCCGAATTTTGAAAAAGCAGATTCGATGCGTGATGCAGTTCGAATAGCTAAAAATGGCGCCAAACGAGGCGAAGTGGTATTGCTGAGCCCTGCGTGTTCTTCCTTCGATATGTTTGATGATTACGAACACCGCGGCCGAGTATTTAAAGAAGAAGTAGCCAAACTCTAGCGAGTTAACATTCAATATTTAAAACACAAATGACAAACAATACCGCAATTACTAAAAGTCTAAACAACCCAAGTTCAGTGTTAGAACTCCGTGGTTTGTTGATTTTTGGAATTTGCTGATTGGAATTTAAAACGAAGTGATTCACACCAGTCCACATAGCAATTTAAACAACGTACTTGGCACCAGCCCTGAGGATATCGATGCAGGGAAGCAGGGTAGCGATCGTGTGTTACTAATGGCTATCATCATGTTGATGATGTTTGGCGTGCTTGCGGTGTATTCGTCGATCGCTTTCTTTGCCGAATCGAACGACACTTCTGCCTTTGCACTGGTAACTCGCCACGTGGTAAAGTTAGGAATCGCCTTTTTTGTGATGCTGATCGTATCTAAAATTAACTATCACACCTTGGCGAAATTCTCCCGAATCGGGATGATGATCAGCCTGTTATTACTTGTGGCTGTGTTGATTTTTGGAACCGCGCAATTCGGTGCTAAGCGATGGTTAAATGTAGGCGGATTTAGCTTCCAGCCATCTACTCTGGCTACGGTTGCACTATTGCTGCATGTAAGTGTGTTATTGAGCGAAAAACAGGATTACGTCAAGGACTTCAAGAAGTCATTTATCCCAATTATGGTTTGGGTAACGGTTACCTGCGGGCTCATCGGCATCGAGGATTTTAGCTCCGCCGGAATTTTAATGGGTATTTGTTTGGTGATGATGTTCATCGGCCGAATTAGCATCATCCAAATGGGATCGATGGTAGCAGTGGCATTATTAGGTGGAATGTTGTTGCTCAATCAATCGGCGAATCGGCAAGATCGAATCGAACAATATGTTGAGCAAATAAAGAATATCGAAACGGAAGAATTTTTAACCGGTAGTGGTTATCAGGCGCAACAAGCGCACATTGCTATTGCAAAAGGTGAATTATTTGGCGTAGGTATAGGAAAAAGTACACAACGTGATTTCCTCCCTGCTCCTTACAACGATTTCATTTTCGCGATCATCGCAGAGGAATATGGTTTCTTCGGCGCAATGAGTTTGATTGTAATATTCAGCCTCATCTTAATTAGAGGTATCGTGTTTATCGCACGAAGATCAGAAGATACTTTAGGCGCACTTCTGGCGGTGGGTTGTACACTAACCATAGTGCTTTTTGGGTTCGTAAATGCTAGTGTTGCCAGTGGGTTACTCCCGGTAACAGGTCTCCCTATGCCGTTTGTGAGTTACGGTGGAACAAACATGCTCTTTGCTGGCTTGATGGTGGGCATATTGCTCAACATCAGTAAACACAGTAAAGAGAGGAGGCCTTTCTATGCGTAATCCAAAAATCCTAATCGCAGCAGGTGGTACAGGTGGACATGTTTATCCCGCAATCGCCATTGCTGATGCATTAAAAATTAAACAACCAGAAACCGAAATCCGGTTTGTGGGAACCAAAAATCATATGGAATGGCAGGCTGTTCCAAAAGCCGGCTACGAAATCGATAATGTCTGGATCAGTGGATTCCATCGTCGACTAACAGCCAAAAACCTGCTCTTCCCGGTTAAATTGATCACTGCGTTGGCCCAAAGTTTTGCCATCCTTTCGAAATTCAAACCCGATGTGGTGGTTTCATGCGGTGGTTATGTTGCAGGTCCCGTTGGTTGGGTAGCAGGAAAGAAGTCGATTCCTGTGGTTATCCAAGAACAGAATAGTTTCCCCGGCGTTACAAATCGGCTCTTGGCGAAATTTGCTACAAAGATTTTCACTGCTTTTGAAGAAGCCGATCGATTTTTACCGGCATCAAAAACCATGATCACCGGTAATCCAACACGGAGTACCTTAACCGCGGTCGACAAACAGTCAGGCTTAACTGCATTTGGTTTCGACGATACCAAACCAGTCTTATTGGTGATGGGTGGAAGTGGTGGCGCTAAATCCATCAACGAAGCTATTTTGAACAATCTAGATGCCTTGCACAACCAAGCCGGACTTCAAATTATCTGGCAGTGCGGTTCTCGTTATTATGATGAGCTAACCACCAAGGTGGATGAAGCTGCATATCCAAACCTAAGGCTTACTGCTTTTATCGATTCGATGCCGGAAGCATACGCGGCCGCAGACTTAGTGATTAGCCGAGCCGGAGCCAGCTCTTGTAGTGAATTTATGATGATTGGAATGCCAAGTGTTTTGATTCCATCCCCGAATGTAGCAGGAGATCATCAAACGCAAAATGCGCAAGCTATGGTAGACGCAGGTGCTTCCGAGTTAGTAAAAGACGATGAGGCGAAATCGGTAATCAGTGAGTTGGTATCGAAATTGATCAACGACCAGGAACGCCTAAAAGAAATGAATAAAGCAGCTTTGACATTGGCTAAACCAAATGCTGCCAACACCATTGCAATAGAAATTTTAGAACTCGCAAAATCCCGATTGAATTAATGAGTAAGCAATTTGAAACACAGCCCGTATTTGGTAGAACCCGACACATCCACATGGTGGGGATAGGCGGGATTGGTATGAGTGGAATGGCTGAGATTCTGATTCATCGTGGATACAAAGTAACCGGTTCTGATGGTGCATTAAGTGATACAACGCGTCGTTTAGAAGAAATCGGAGCAACTATTTTCGAAGGACATGCTCCCGAAAACATTGAAGGTGCCGATGTTGTGGTTTATACCAGTGCGGTAAAAGCTACTGACAATGTAGAGACCAAGGCTGCTTTGGACGCACGCATCCCAACCATCAAACGTGCCGAAATGCTGGCCGAGTTGATGAAAATGAAATTCGGGATTGGAGTAGCCGGTACTCATGGTAAAACTACTACCACAACCATGATCGGCATGGTTACGCGCGAAGGAAATTACGATCCAACCATTATGGTGGGTGGCAAGGTGCATAGTTTCGATAAAACGAACGCAGTTGTTGGAAAAGGTGATGTTATTGTGGTTGAAGCCGATGAGTTCGACCGAACATTTCTTCGCCTCACTCCTTCAATTGCAATTATTACCAACATCGAAGCCGAGCATTTGGATATTTACGATGACTTGGACGATGTGAAAGGCGCTTTTATCGATTACGCCAACAAAGTGCCTTTTTACGGTGCGGTTGTGGTGTGTTTGGATGATCCCAATGTGCGAAGCATACTGCCGAAATTGGAACGCAGAGTGTTAAGCTATGGACTTACCCCGCAAGCCAATATTCGTGCCACTGATCTTCAGATGAATCAATTTAATAGCACGTTTACCGTATTACAGGATGGCAAAAAACTGGGAGTAATCACTCTGAAAGCCCCAGGAGAACATAACGTGAAAAATGCGCTAGCAGCTGTTGCAACCGGATTAGAGCTCAACATCGACTTTAAATTGATAAAGCAAGGATTGGAGAGTTTTGAAGGCGTTTACCGTCGATTCCAGTTAAAGTACAACAACGGCATTATGGTGATCGACGATTACGCTCATCACCCAACCGAAGTAAAAGCCACGCTTGAAGCTGCCAATGCAGGATGGCCGGACCGACGTGTAATTGCAGTTTTTCAGCCACATTTATATTCACGCACGCAAGAACTTTACAAAGAATTCGGTCTCTCCTTTTTTGATGCCGAAGTGATGGTGGTAACCGACGTATATCCATCCAGAGAAAATCCGATTGAAGGCGTAACCGGGAAAATGATTGCCGATACCGCTTCGACTTATGGCCACCGCAACGTGGTGTATGTGGAAGACAAAAACGAAGTACACGAACGATTGAAGGAAATTGTAGAGCCGGGTGACATCATCATCACTATGGGTGCCGGCGATATTTATAAGTCGGGCGATCGCTTTGTGGAAGAAATTGAACTAGGAAATTTTAAAGTAGAAGCCCGCTCTTGAGTAAAAAGGCGCAACATACAACCCCAAAACGTCGAGTTTTACCTTGGGCAGCCTTGGTGATTTTGGTACTTGGTGTGTCGGTGATTGCCGCTCTGTATTGGCAGCAGAACCTACGCGTGAAATCGGTGTTAGTGGTTGGGAATTACTTTACCGATGAGGCGGATGTCATCAATTCCTCGGCTATCGAAACCGGAGTTCACCCCGACAGTCTCGACTTTGTAGCTGTGAAGGCTTCCATCGAAAAACTGCCATATGTACACTCTGTGGTTCCTTACGTGGATGCATTAGGCAAACTAAAACTCACCGTTCGAGAACGTTTTCCTATAGCGGTGTTGATGTCTGGATCAAACCAAACTTACGTTGATGCATACGGGGTTAAGCTTCCGATATTGGAGGGGAAAACTCGAAACTTGCCCATTGTATATGGCTTCGATACGCGAACAAACAGCAACTCGCTTTCTTCAGATGAGTTTATTCAAGTTCGTGATTTTCTGGTGAGTGCATTGAATAATCCATTAGGTTGGACAACCATCAGCGAAATTGCATTCGATCCATACGATGGTGTGGTAGCTTTGAGCCATGAAAACGGAGTAAAGCTTCTATTTGGCAGAAACGAATTCGACATCAAACTCAAGAATTGGGAAGCTTTTTATCGGGAAATTATAAGTGTGAAGGGCATCAACAGCATGCAACAGGTTGATTTACGATTTACGAATCAGGTTGTAACGAGGGAGGGCAGTTGAACCATGAACTCTGAACATTCAACATCGAACAACAAATTTTTAGCAATCATCAAAACAGCGGTAAACTCTAATGTCTGAACAGGAAAACATTATGGTAGGTCTCGACATCGGGACCACAAAAATCTGCGCGATCGTCGCTTCCATCGACGATTCTAGTCGGATTAACATCCTTGGCGTAGGTAAAGCTCCAAGCGACGGATTGAACCGTGGCGTGGTAGTAAACATCGACAAAACCGTGAACGCCATAAAAGATGCCATCGCACAGGCTGAGTTGGCTTCTGGTATTCAGGTTAACTCGGTGAATGTTGGTATTGCCGGCGATCACATTCGCAGTATGAGAAGTAAAGGTGTGATCACCATCAACAACCGCGATAACGAAATTACAGCACAAGACGTGGAGCGCTTATTGGAAGATTGCCAGCGCATCATGTTGCCTACCGATCAGCAAATTCTGCACGTTATTCCGCAAGAGTTTGTGGTTGATGGACAAGATGGCATCAGCGATCCGGTGGGCATGAGTGGCATGCGGATGGAAGCAGAAGTACACATTATCACAGGATTGGTTTCTGCTGCTAAAAACATCTACCGTTGTGTAGAACGTGCCGGCTATCAGGTCGCAGATATTATTCTCGAGCCTTTGGCTTCGTCGTATTCTGTGTTGGATTACGAAGAGAAAGAAGCCGGCGTGGTGTTGGTTGATATTGGAGGTGGAACCACTGATGTGGCTATTTTCCGCGATAACACCATTCGACACACGGCTGTAATTGCTATTGCCGGACAGAAAGTAACCGACGATATCCGTCTTGGACTAAGCGTGCTCGACGATCAAGCCGAAACGCTGAAAAGAAATCACGGCGAATGCTTCGCTGACATGATCGAAAATGATGAAGTGATCACGGTTCCGGGCATTGCGGGTCGTCCACCCAAAGAAATTACGAAAAGCATCCTCGCTAAAATCATACAAGCGCGGATGGAAGAAATCCTTGAGATCGTAGGCATCGAAATTAAACGCAGCGGCTATTCTGATGCTCTCAGCGCCGGCGTAGTTATGACCGGTGGCGGATCTCTGATTAAGAATGTATGTCCACTTGCTAACGAAATACTTGGCATGGACGCGAAAATCGGAATTCCTCTTGGAATTACCGGCGGTTTGGTTGAAGAAGTGAACAGCCCGATTTACGCTACCGGCGTAGGTCTTGTGGTTCACGCTTTACAAACCGGAAATAATACCAGCAAAACTATGATTGCAGGATCAGGAAAAGCAACAAGTGTGGAACAGGTGATGAATAAAATCGCCGACCGCATGAAGAGCTGGTTCAAAGAACTGTAACAAGAATATCATCTATAAAAAATCCAGTAAACAATAACAGGAGTTATCATGGCTAATTACAACTCTCGATTCTTTTTCGACGAACAAAGCCAAGAAAATGCCAAAATTAAAGTCATTGGCGTTGGCGGCGGTGGCGGAAATGCTATCAATAATATGATTAACATGGGCCTCGATAGTGTGGAATACATTGCGTTGAACACCGATGCGCAGGCCTTAAAAGCGAGTCACGCAAACATTAAAATTCAGGTTGGAGCCGCTCTAACCAGCGGACTTGGTGCCGGAGCACGCCCTGAAATCGGCCGCGAAGCGGTGGAGGAAAATCGACATGAGATCGAAGAATCCATCGAAAGCGCTGACATGATTTTTGTGACGGCAGGAATGGGCGGTGGAACCGGAACCGGTGGTGCCCCTGTGGTTGCCGGCATGGCGAAGCGTCGCGGTATTCTTACCGTAGGGATTGTTACCACACCGTTCGAGTGTGAAGGTAAAATCCGTAAAAAATATGCTCTCGAAGGCATCAACGAGCTTAAGAAAAATTGCGATACCGTTATCGTAATTCCAAACGAGCGCTTGCTCGATATCGCCGATGAAAACACATCGCTGATGGAAGCTTTTGCGCTTGCAAACGAAGTACTTTACAATGCAACACGCGGAATCAGCGACTTAATTCTGATGCCTGGTCTTATCAACCTTGATTTTGCCGATGTGCGCACTACCATGACTGATGGCGGTGCTGCTATTATGGGTAGTTCTACGGCAAACGGACCGGAACGTGCAGAAATGGCCGCACGCGAAGCGATCAATTCACCGCTTCTTGATGGAGTAAGCATCAATGGTGCACGTAATGTGTTGGTGAATATTTCGGCTGGTTCTAACCTAGGTATGCGCGAAACTACTACGGCAACTTCCATCATCCAACAGGAAGCGGGTGACGGAGCCGAAATCATTTTGGGTACAGTACTCGACGAGAATTTCGGAGAAGAAATTCGCGTGACGGTTATCGCAACCGGTTTCGATTTAGCTGAAGATCGCAATAACGTTCGAGTGGCACCTAACAAGCCGGCAGGTATTCCTGCTGAGCAAAGAATGAGTACACCCGCTGCAACTCCATCAGCTAAAAAAGAAATCCCAACGAGATTTACCCGCACTAGTGGTGATTACTACAAGGGCGAAAACAACCTCAAAAAATTGGATACGCCTTCATATTTGCGTCGCGATTTGAATGTACGTCGTGACGAGGAAGAAGCGATGGAACAACAACCGGAGCAATCTCAGAACGAGCAGCCATCTAATGTAGCGCCGTTTCGACAAAGCACCGAGCGTATTCGCAAAGACGATTCAGATCAACCTGCGTTTTTACGCAAGATCATGGATTAAATCTCCAATGAAATCGGCTTAACCCCAGAGGCAGCTTGGGAGAGCTGTGTCTAAGCCGAACTTGTTTACTGGATTATAGTCCCATTCCGTGGCGCAGTTTTGAAACGGATGCTGTTACAGACGGCAGGCTATAGATTGCTAACAATAAAGGAAGCTTCTTGAAACGGAGCTTC
The DNA here is from genome assembly GCA_034669965.1 of Balneolaceae bacterium. Lineage (GTDB taxonomy): Bacteria > Bacteroidota > Rhodothermia > Balneolales > Balneolaceae > HXMU1420-13. The sequence goes on from JAXMOK010000001.1 coordinate 723,152, forward strand.
CTTTTTTTGGATGGGGAGTTGGTATTTGTTTTTCGTTAATCGTTAATCGAATAATTTGCCCTTGTTTCGAAGGACTAAAGTCCTTCTCTTGGCAAAAAGTCTGTGATCAGGTTTTACCAAACGAAGGGTTTTATCCCTTCAGCTATAACCGAATTGATTAGCTGACTTCATCAAAGGTTTCACCATGTACGCAACGGGACTAATGTCCCTGCCTGCCTACCAAAGTTATTGAAACATAGGTTGGCTTGATTATGTTCTTGGTGAAAATTCTTTTTTTTGGCCTCGTTTCGAAGGACTAAAGTCCTTCTCTTGGTAAAAATTCGGTGACCAGGATTTACCAAATGAAGAGTTTTAACCCTTCAGCTATAATCTTATTGATTTACTGAATTCATCAAAGGTTTCACCATGTACGCAACGGGACTAATGTCCCTGCCTACGGAAGCTTTTAAAACATAGGTTGGCTTGATTATGTTCATGGTGAGAATTCTTGTTTTGCCCTTGTTTCGAAGGACTGAAGTCCTTCTCTTGGGAAAAAGTCGGTGATCAGGATTTATCAAATGAAGGGTTTTAATCCTTCGGTTATAATCGGATTGATTTACTGAATTCATCAAAGGCATCACCATTCGCGCAACGGGACTGAAGTCCCTGCCTGCCTACCAAAGTTATTGAAACATAGGTTGGCTTGATTATGTTCTTGGTGAAAATTCTTTTTTTTGGCATCGTTTCGAAGGACTGAAGTCCTTCTCTTGGTAAAAAGTCGGTAATCAGATTTTACCAAACGAATGGTTTTAACCCTTCAGCTATAATCGGATAGATTTGCTGAATTCATCAAAGGCATCATCATTCGCGCAACGGGGCTAACGTCCCTGCCTGCCTACCAAAGTTATTGAAACATAGGTTGGCTTGATTTTATTTTGGGTTTAGTATCGAAGGACTAAAGTCCTTCTCTTGGCAAAAAATCTGCAGCCAGGTTTTACCAAACGAAGGGTTTTAACCCTTCAACTATAATCGGATAGATTTGCTGACTTTGCAAAAGTCACCATGATTGGATTAGCGGGACTAAAGTCCCACTAGATTATGTTCATGGCAGGAATTATTTCTTGGGCCTAGTATCGAAGGACTTGCCCAAGACACCTATTCCTAATTCTTAATTGAAAAATTCTTAATTGAAAACCCCTTCCTCTTCCAAAAACTCAAGCGTTCCAACCGCGTGACGCATATGCGGGATCACGATACTTCCACCAACCATCAACGCAACATTTAGGGCGTCCACAATTTCTTCTTTGGTGGATCCGGTTTTGGCACATTGCTCCATGTGATAATCGATGCAATCATTACAGCGTAGCACAGTTGAGGCAACCAACCCCATCAGCTCTTTGGTTTTGGAATCCAGAGCGCCTTCGCGGTAGGTGTTCGCATCCATGTTAAAGAAGCGCTTGATACCTAAATGACCAAGCCCCAACACTTTTTCGTTTTGCTCATTCCTTTTTTGGCGGAATTGTTCCAATCGGTTTTTAAACTCTGAATCTGACATGACTACTTATTTAATTTTTGATAAAGTACGCACCCTTTAATCCCCTCTCAAGAGGTGACTAATTTATTTTGTGTTTTAGTGATTTCGTGGCAAATTAACTTCCATGATATTCAAAAAAGAAGCGAAGCATAAACTGGTAGTTTTTGGGGATTCTCTAGCGCAGGGGTTTCAAAACGGAGGCATTTATCGCACTGATATCAACTTTCCCTCATTTATCGCACGTTGCTTTGATCCCTACCCTAATTTTCAGCAACCGGTATTTACCGCTCAGGCCGGTATTCCCCTCAATTTTGAAGTACTACTACGGGGACTTGCCGACGAATTCGGCACTAAAATCACTTACGATGAATATCCATCAGCACTTAAACATACCTACAGCACGCTAAAGCGGATTAAAAAATATTGGGAAGGCGGCTTTAAAGACTTGAGTGTATCCAGAACCAATCCTTATCACAATCAAGCTATTTGGGGACTTGCCATCAACGATTCATGGATCGTAAATGAAAAAAACAGCCGCGAGTTTATTGATCAACACAAAGAGCGCTATTCCATTTTTGGGTTATTGCCCGAGCATGCCAAATTCACTACCGCCCGCTTGGTTCTCAATCCAAGCTTGAATCCTACGTATGAACATCGTACTCAAATCGACAATGTGCAGGCTCTTGCTGATGACGGCGGTATCGAGAATCTGATTGTTTGCCTTGGTCATAATAATGCACTAGGAGCTGTAATTAATCTTAATCTCACTTGGTCGGAAGAGGATGACCTTGATTCGTTCATGGCTTTTCGGAAACATTCCATTTACCGCCCTGAACATTTAGAAATGGAATACCGAAAACTTGCGGAGCGTGTAAAAAAGGTAGGAGCACAACGAGTGTTTGTTCCAACCATTCCCTATCCAACTATCCCGCCGATATTGCGCGGGGTAAATTCACATTTTTCGGCCAACCACCTGGGCTATTTCGATTACTACACCCGTTTCTGGATTTGGGATGAAGATTTTGATCCAGAGAAGCATCCCCATCTCACCAAAGACGAAGCTATACAAATAGATTTCACAGTTGATGAATACAATCACATCATTCGAAAAGTAGCAAGAGAGTACGGTTGGCATGTGGTACCAATTGCAAAAAATGTAGCTAGTATGGCAAAACGCCGTCTTGGCGGTGAAATATTACGCGGTTATCCAGAAGATTTTATTTCGGCCTTACAAAGAAATGAACAAAGCCGTCACTTTGTAAATGAGAAAGGAGAAGCAACACTAACAACCGATTTCATCCGAGCAGATAAAGAAACAGGGAAAGTGTATAAAGGGGGTATTTTTAGTTTAGACGGGCTTCATCCAACCACAATCGGTTATGCTTTAATGGCTAACAATTACCGAACAGTAATGCATCGCGCAGGTGTTGAATTTCAAAAACCAATGGATTGGGACACTGCAATCAAAGAGGATACGCTGGTTACATACCCTCCTGCACTTTTATCAGAATTAAAGATGGCGCTACGATTCTTATCTTTAGGTGGCAACGATGCTTTTCTCTTAGCCGGAAGAAGTATTTTAGAACAGTTGACGAACATTTTCTCTACAGGTAGTCCAGATAATTAAATCGGACATCAACTTTTAAATAAACCGAGTAAAAGTAACTTCCTGATAATCACTTTTGTGTTTCAGAGTGTAAACAATATAAAAGAAAGGTGGTTTTCGTATCGAATCCTCCTTACCTTCAGTTGTCGCGTATAAAACACATGCGAGCGGGATTAAGGGACGAAGGACAATTAATAGAGTATAATTTTTCGGTCACAATTTTAGGTTCGGCGGTTAGCTGCACAATATTTACTTAACTCAATCGATGTTTAAACATAATTGCTGCATTGTGATTGCAACAATTCGCGCAAGAATATAACCCCTAAAGGAAGCCCCATTCCCAACCCTAGGATTGGGGCTCATCCCCCCGAGAAAGCCTCACTGACACTGAGGCTTTCTTCATTTTTAACAAATTTCGCATCGAATTGCAGAATCTTCATATAATCTTCACATAAGAATGAGTTCTTCGAGCTTTAAAAAATCCACTTTATGAAAAAACTACTAGTTCTTTTTATTCCATTATTCATCCTAAATTGTGCACAAGAATCGGCGGATTCTACTTACAATCCTGAGAACGATACTTTACGATACGATCAAGAAAAACACTTCAGAAATATTCAGCAGCTTACTTTTGGTGCAAATAATGCCGAAGCATACTGGGGATTCGACGATTCTAAAATCATTTTCCAATCAGATAACAAAGAGTGGGATGTAAATTGCGATCAGATTTTCTACATGAAAGCAAAGGCAAACGAACCCGGTTTCGAGCCTGACATGATCAGCACCGGATTAGGTCGCACCACTTGTGCTTTCTTCCTTCCCGGCGATACCACCTTCGTTTATGGCTCTACACATCTTGCGGATGAAGCTTGTCCGGCTGTACCTGAACGTGGACCCGGTGGTGCGTATGTTTGGCCAATTTATGACGGATACGACATCTTTAAAGCAAATTTAGATGGAGAAATCATCGCGAATCTAACCCCTGATTCTCCGGGTTACGATGCAGAAGCAACACTATCACCTGATGGTACTAAAATCGTGTTTACATCAATGAGAACCGGCGATTTAGAGCTGTTCATCATGGATACTGATGGCTCAAACGTGATACAAATCACCGACGATCTTGGTTACGATGGTGGTGCTTTCTTCTCTCCTGATGGTCAAAAACTAGTATTCCGTGCTTCACGTCCGGAAACAGAAGAGGAAATCGAAAAGTATACCTCTTTACTTGAGCAAGGCTTAGTTGAGCCAACCGATATGGAACTATATACCGTTAATATCGACGGAACCGACCTGAAGCAAATCACTGACTTAGGTAATGCAAACTGGGCACCTTACTACCATCCTTCTGGCGAAAAAATTGTGTTCTCCTCTAATCACGCTTCTGAAAGAGGTTTCCCATTCAACATTTATATGATTAACGCTGATGGCTCGAATCTTCAGCAGATCTCTTTCGATAACACCTTCGATTCTTTCCCGATGTTTTCTTACGATGGCACAAAAATCGTATTCGCATCCAATCGCTTTAACGGTGGCGATCGATCTACCAACGTATTTATCGCTGATTGGGTAGACTAGACTAAAACAACTTATCGAGCTTTCTTGAACCCGGGATTTTGATTCCGGGTTTTTTTACGATTTCGTGATAATTCCCAACCAATAATTTCTCACATTGATGGAAAAACATGAAATTTCTGCTTGCCCTCCTCATCTTTGCTTCAGGATTTGGCTACAACCCGGAAGTGCCAAATTTCAGGCTTAAAAACCTGAACAATCGTACCGTCTCTTTCAATAGTTTAAAGGGAGAGCAATTCACGGTAATTGATTTCTGGGCTACTTGGTGCAAACCGTGTGTAAAATCCATTCCAAAACTGGTTGAAATGTCGGACGAGTTTGAAGACCAAGGCGTGCAATTTATTGGTATCAGTATAGATGGACCGCGCAATCTTGCCAAAGTAAAACCTTTTGCCCGATCGCTGGGCATGAACTATCCCATACTTCTGGATGTAAATAGCGAAGTGATGGCCAAACTTAGTGTGCGTGCCGTCCCTACGTTGTTAATCGTAAATGCCAACAACGAAATTGTATATGTACACGAAGGCTATAAAGCCGGCGAGGAAACTGAAATCCGAGAAAAAATCCTGAAACTGCTAAGCGAATGATGTATCGATGTTCAGTTTTTGCTGTTGTGCTACTAGCTCTAAGTTCTACTCAAGCCAATGCTCAAATATATGGTAGCAATAGTTTTGAGTTCCAGCTAGGCAACCTCCCTTTCGAAGACGATCGGTCATATTCAACTGGTTACAATCAAACCAATCTTTTTTACGATTCCGGTAACATCAGTCTTTATGGGCGATTTGAGCAGTTCATCACCCCCATCGAAGAACGAAACTATTTTCAGCTTACTCAAAAATCTATTCAGTTTCAGGATGACCAATTTCGAGTGCGAGCTGGAAACTTTTACGAAACTCTGGGGCGTGGATTGTTGCTCCGCAGTTACGATATCCCCGGTTCGGTATTCGAGGAATCTTTTGAACGTACACGCTATGCTTTTTTTCGGGATTTAGAAGGATTTGCTGCCGAATACACTTCCGATTTAGTTGAAGTTAAAGCACTTCGAGCGCAGCCGCTGTTTAATCCTCTCCCGCCAAATACTATGCCCGATTCTCTTCGTCGCCCTGATTTAGTTGAAGCACTTCAAGCCAATTTTTACCTGAATGATCGCATCAGCGTCGGTGGTATTTTAATGCGAAATCAAACACTTGGTAACGATTACACCAATTACGGTGCTCTAACAACCGATATTGGCATCACTGATAATGTGCAGTTTTTTGGAGAATATGCTTTTGAGCTGGAAGATGCCTTGGGGTTTGAATCTGAAAACGATGCTTTTGGATTATATTTGGGTTCCAATTTCTACAGTGGTTCTTTTGGTGGAAGTTTAGAGTACAAGAGCTACAATAACTTTCGAATCGGCAGCGGCTACAACGATCCGCCTTCTCTGATCAAAGAACACACTTATCCGGTGCTAAATCGAAGTACGCATGTACTCGACACCGGCGGGGAATACGGTTTTCAACTTGAAGTGTATTACAATTTTGATGACGGTCATGCCCTTACTTTCAATATTTCTCGGGCGGTTAACAACGCATTTCTTCGGTTTGAATACATTGAAGTTTTTCTGGAGGGATTGTATCAATTCAACGATCAACTCATTGTAAAGAGTTTTCTGGATTACGCAGATGATGAATTGAAAGGCGAAATGAATCGCATAAGCGCCGGACTTATCACCGATTATTTATTCGCCAACGGCTCCGGTATTATTGTCGATCTTCAGTATCAACAGTTTGAACGCGATGAATTTGTGCAAACATCAGGACAATTTGAGCCTAGCAACAGCAGCAATGTATACTCCTCGGTTTCCTACTCTTTTTCCTCAGATTTTGTAGTCGCCGGAGTGATGGAGCTGAGCACCGATCCTCAACTCACCGACGATCCAAATACTTTTACCACGGTAGAAGACGAAACCCGATTTTGGCTCGGAACCAATGTTCTGTACCGAGCAAACTCAACCAATACCTTTGAACTCTTTGCTGGAAAACGTCGGGGCGGTCCGGCTTGTACTTCCGGAATCTGCTATGAAATCCTCGATTTTGAAGGTGTTGAGTTACGATTAACTACTCGATTTTAACTTAGTCATGAAGTCCATAATTACCCTTTTAGCCCTTTTTCTTTGGTTGGGATGCAGTCCATCGCCAACTGGAAGTTCTGTGGGAGAAATCCCGAATACTCCGGCTCCCGATTTTACACACAGTTCTCTAGACGGTGGCGAATTCACTCTTTCTGACTTCCGTGGCAAAGTGGTTTATCTCTTTTTTTATGGGGCGGGTTGCCCACATTGCCGATCAAACGGACCTGTAACTGAAACTTCCATTCATCAACGGTTTGCAGCAAATCCGGATTTTGTAGCCTTTGGCTTAGATACCTGGAATCTGTCGGCATCCGACAATCAATCTTTCCGAAACGTGACCGGAATCAGCTATCCGTTACTGCTTCAGGCACAGCAATCATTAGTTAATTATTATGAAACCTCCAGTGCATATGATCGCTCGGTGGTGGTTAACCGGAATGGCACCATCGTTTATCAGGGAACCGGATTCGTAAATACCGATGCGGATGCTGTGGTATCAGCTATTGAAAACGCATTATCAGAATTAGGAGAATAACATGAAAAAATTACTACTTATCATTTTCGCCGGATGGTTTAGTACCTCAGCGAACGCCCAAACATCGGTGGGCGAAACAGCGCCTGATTTTAATTTACCGGAATTGAACGGCAGTGAGTCCGTCATGCTTAGCGCACATACCGATAAAGTAGTTTACATTTTCTTTTATGGCGCTAATTGTCCGCATTGTAAGACAAACGGACCCGTGACCGAATCAGACATTTATCAAAGCTATAAAGATAACCCCAACTTTCTGGCCTTTGGCATCGATACCTGGAATATGAATACCTCTTCTAACAACTCGTTTCGAAATGTCACGGGCATCACGTACCCATTACTCTTAAACGGACGAAATACCTTGAATGCTTATTATGGAAACACTAGCTCGTACGACCGATCGGTGGTAATTGGTTTGGATAATATTTTGCAATACCGAGGCTCCGTGCAGGTTGATAACGACGTGGCTGATGTTAAAACCGCCATCGAAGCAGAACTTGAAAAGCTGGAAACCTCCGGAGAATTGGAAAACACAATTCCAGATCAGATTGTGCTTCATCAAAACTACCCAAACCCGTTTAACCCCAGCACCAATATTCAATTTGAGCTTGATCAGACCTCGGAAATCGAATTAGCAGTTTATGATGTGATTGGCAACAAATTGTCTACCATTGCCACGGGTTCTTTTGCTGCCGGAACTCATTCGGTTAGTTGGAATGCATCAAATTTTCCATCCGGAGTTTATTTGTACCGATTGCAGACAGCCAATCAATCTTTTACCCAACGGATGTTGTTGGTGAAGTAACCCCTAAGTCTTATCTCTGTACTTTTGGCTTGATTCAATGGTTCATCGCGGGAATCCCATTCATCAAGAACGAGCCGGTGTGAATTCATGATCCGCCATTCGGCGACACACTCATTATATCTCGACTTTCTCCGTCAATAATTCTAATGCTGTTTGGGCGGGTAATTGCGAGGAGGCTGAGATAATTGATGAGTAGATTTCGACAAAAGTAGTTTTTAGACGATTACTCAAGAATTAACTGCTGCGATTAGCTGTAAGATTTGTTGTGAGTCCATATATCCGCCGTACTGAAAAACGATGTTCATCGCCGAATCCATCACCACAAAAGTGGGCGTATTCAGCACTCCTTCTATCGTGCCTAATTTCTCGGCTAACTCATGTACTCCGGTATTTAGTCCTGTTGATTTATACCGATATTCTTGCCCCAAAAATTCGATGGATTTTCTCGATTCGATATCAAAAATCACCACATAAAACTCTTCATTCAACTGCTTTACAATCTCGGGTTCACGAAAAGAAGTCTGCTCCACATTTTTGCAATACCGGCACCAATCAGCAGTTAAGAATACCAAAACGGGCTTTTCTTGTGATGACTGTAGCGTCGGTAAATCCTCAAAATCTACAGTTTTCAAGCTGGGTTGAGCATTCGCAACCTCGAAAGCCATCATCATGAAAAAGAGAAGTATGTGAAATGATCGTTTGAACATCATGCTTTTATCGAATTAAATAGCGAATTCCCAAAAAGCCGCGAATCCCCTGATTGGGCGCAAACACGTAGCTCGGATCAAAAGTTAAAGCATGTGGGTTATTTGGCGTTGCCATTGGGTTCCCGTTTCCATCAAATTGAACATTCTTATCAAACGGGTCGAATGATCGTGCTATACTGTTTGATGGTGGCGTAAAATTGAGCAGATTTTTAACGCCGCCAAACACTTGAAGCTGCGAACCTGATTGCTGCCACGTAAACTGAATATTTTGTAAGCTCCACCAACCTGATTTGGCAGGTCGTGGATCCGAATCGTTCAACACCGGTAGTTTTATGGGGCCGTAAAGGTTACCGGTGTAATCAATTTTTAATCCCGTTTCTGCGATAGGGAATCCAATCGCCCAAGTTCCGGTCCAACGCTCGGTTAGCAATGGTTGTGTTCGCTCTCCGTTTTCGCTGGTGTACACATCAATAAAAGAACCACCTGCCATCAATTTTATGCCATTTGGCAACTCTACGTCTACATTTAAAGAAACTCCTTGAGTTACGCCATGTCCCTCTAAGTTTGAGTAGATAATTTGATTCGAGTTGGTTTCGTAATCCGGTAAAATCTGGTTATTGAACCACGTATACCAAGTGGTAGCATCGATGCCGATGTATCGTCCTCCATCCCCAAAAATCTTATGCTCGTAGTTTAGGTTTACATTGTACGATTGTTCCGGATTCAGTTCTTCTTGGATGATTACTTTCCTCGCCCCGGTTAGAATCGCATGATCTTCGGTGAATAAGTTCACCACTCTGAAACCTGTTCCGGCATTCAACCGGAAAATATTCTTCGTATTTGGCGACCACTTGTAAGCAAATCGGGGCGTAAAAATATTGCCATGTCTCGAATTGTGATCGTATCGAAGTCCAAGCAATAATTGGTTATTTTCGTTTAGTGTGATGTCATCCTGTACAAAAATTCCGGGCAGCCAAACCTCATCGGCTTTATTGATGTTCACATCTTCGGATGAAGCCGTTGCCGGCGTGTTGTCATCGTAATAAGTGTATCGAAGCGCAGATCCAACCATGATACTGTGGTTATTCAGTTCCGTATCCCAGGTAAGCTGCGCAAAACCAATTCGCTGATCCGCCAGAAATCCCATATCGCCGTAGTAGGAATCTTGAGTGTGATGATTGTACGACAATGAGAGCAACAATTTTTCGGTGGTAGGCAGCTGATAATTACTAATCAACTCCCATCGGCGAGTATAAATGCTTTCGCCATAAATTTCTGTTCCACCACGATGCTCTTTGGTCCAATCCATTTCGCCACCCCAGCGATCTTCGTACAGATAACGCCCGGCAACGGTAAACAATCGACCTTCATCCCGTTGAATCGACCATTTTTGAAATAATGAAGCGCGCTCTTGAATGGTGATGTCGGTAAAGCCATCGTTATTATTATCGATTGGATTGGTGTAATTGAACAGGTTTACGCCGGTTAGAACATCCACATTTTGTCCGAGTGCAAACTTGCCACCCAGATCCAGATTCAAATCCATCCAGTTCGACGACATCCCATCTACCATAAAGGTAGGCGCAGACGAAGGTTTTTTCGTGATCACATTGATTAGTCCACCAACCGCTTCGGAACCATACAAAGTGGAAGCCGGTCCTTTTACGATCTCTACCCGCTCGATCATTGAATTAGGGATACCCGACAACCCATACACGGTTGATAATCCGCTCACAATCGGCATTCCATCAATCAGAACCATCGTATAAGGTCCTTCCAATCCATTGATGTGAATATCACCGGTATTACACACGCTACAATTCAACTGAGGACGAACACCGTTTACGTTTTGCATGGCATCGTACAAAGATGGCGTTGGGTTCATCTGAAAATATGCCGGTGAAAACACTTCAACAGGAACCGGACTTTTGGTTCGGCTGATTTCTTTTAAAGTCCCGGTTACTACGATTTCCTCTCCTCGCACATCCAGTTGCTCGAGTTCAATATCCAGCGAAATATCGTCGCCATAAGATGCCGTTATTTTCTTTTCGTAGGGTTGATATCCCACAAAAGACACTCTCAAAGTATAGGTGCCCGGACGCACGCGCTCGATAAAAAATCTACCATCAGCGTTTGTAATTGCGCCTCTTTCTGCCTCAACCAAATAAATATTGGCAAACTCGATAGGATCTGAGTTTCCGGAAACCGTTCCAGAAATGGTGGTTAATTGAGCAAAAACGCCTGTTGCTATTAAATTTACTACTACTGAAATTATTATTTTAACCATGATAATTTAATTTTTAGCCTAGGCTAAATTTATCATATTGTATTTTTATTGGCAACTATATTTACAGATTATCCCACACTCAAAAATACTTCCGCATACATTGAATTTGATTTTAGTCTTGGCTAAATTTAAATCAAATAATAAAGGAGAATACCATGGCACCATTATCAAACTTGAGACAAGGCAAGAGTTCAGTGATCTCTAAAATTGGAGATGACATTTCAGGTGCACAACGTAGGCGTTTACTTGATCTGGGAATTTACCCCGGTGCAACTATCACACATTGCTTTAATTCTGCAACCGGCGAACCTAAAGCCTTTGAAATATTAGGTTCTGTAATTGCACTCAGAAAAGAACAAACCGATTTTATCTTCACGCTCGAAGATTAATTTCCGATGAAACAAGTGAAAGAAAGCTCGAGGCACATGCCTTCTGAGCATGGTTTATTAAGCCAGACTTTTCGCATTCGTCAGCTTCAAAAACTCGGTGTTAATCTAGATAAATGGGATTTTGTTGTGGCATTGGCCGGAAATCCCAATACCGGAAAGAGTACCGTATTCAATAGCCTAACCGGATTACGTCAACATACCGGAAACTGGCCGGGAAAGACTGTTACACGTGCCGAGGGTGCTTTTTCGTACAAAGACAATCGATACAAGATCGTTGATTTGCCCGGCACCTATTCTCTGTTATCTACCAGCGAAGATGAAGAAATTGCTCGAAATTTCATTTTATTCGGTCAGCCTGATGTTACGCTGATTGTTGCAGACGCCTCTCGATTAGAACGAAATCTCAATTTAACACTGCAAATTCTAGAGATCACCCCAAATGCTGTTTTGTGTCTAAATCTGATGGACGAAGCAAAGCGAAAGGGCATCAAAATTAATGAAAAGGCCTTGCAAGACCGATTGGGCATTCCGGTAATTACTACAACCGCTCGCTATGGTGATGGCATGGAAGCGTTGTTGTTCGCCATCGAGCAGGTTGCTACCAAAGCCTGGCCTGTACAAAAACAGTTTAAAATTTCGGTTCCGGAACTACTGGAAGAATCCATTAAAACTCTCGAAACCGACATCAACGCGTTATATCCAGATTTGCCTAATTCGCGATGGATTGCTTTGCGCTTACTCGAAGGGGATGAACGAATTATTCATGCGCTCAAAAACAATGAGCTTTTTGCTTTGATGAAGTCTTATCAACAGCCACCGCTCGATTTATCTGCAGAAGTGGATGTGCTAAATGAGGAGACTAAGTAAATGAGTCAATCTTCAGCTCAAGTTCAGGATTTACTAACCAAGGCAGAGCGATTTCAATCGGAAATCGGGCAATCAGTACATGATCAGTATGTAGAAAAGCTGTTTCAAGAAGCTGCAAGCATTAGTAAAGAATCGGTAACAAAGTCTTCCATCCGATATCTCAAAGACGAAAAAATAGATCGAATCTTAACCAGCAAGCTTTGGGGCTTTCCAACTATGATTGGCCTGTTCACGCTAGTGATCTGGCTAACTATTGAAGGCGCCAACCTGCCATCTTCTATGCTGGCTACATTCTTTTTAGATTTTTTATATCCGATTTTAAAAGACATTACAGATGCATGGCCGTGGTGGATAAGCGGATTACTTATTGATGGAATGTATTTGGCCACAGCCTGGGTAATAGCCGTAATGTTACCACCTATGGCAATTTTCTTCCCGATGTTCACCTTGCTCGAAGATCTTGGGTACTTACCACGTGTTGCTTTCAATTTGGATGGATTATTTAAAAAAGCGGGAGCTCACGGCAAGCAGTCTCTTAGTATGATGATGGGATTTGGATGTAATGCTGCCGGTGTAATTTCCGCACGAATTATTGACAGCCCACGCGAGCGACTCATTGCCATTATTACGAACAATTTTTCGCTTTGCAACGGGCGTTGGCCAACCATTATAATCTTATCCTCGTTGTTTGTTGGGGCACTTGCTCCCGCTTGGTTTGCAGGTTTTGCAACAGCATTGTCGGTAGTTGCTATTGCCTTACTGGGAGTTGCATTAACGTTTCTCGCATCATGGATGCTTTCTAATACCGTATTAAAAGGAGAAGCTTCGGCATTTAGTTTAGAGTTACCTCCTTATCGGCCTCCCAGAATTATGCAAACATTGTACACTTCAATTATTGATCGCACCATTTTTGTGTTATGGCGTGCGATAATTTTTGCTTTACCTGCTGGAGCTGCTATTTGGCTTTCATCCAACATTATTGTGGGCGATTTGAGTGTGGCTGAGCACATCATTTATGCTCTTGACCCAATAGGCTGGTTTATCGGATTGAATGGGGTTATTCTTCTAGCTTACATTGTAGCTATTCCTGCCAACGAGATTATTATCCCAACCATATTAATGCTTACCGTGTTAATAACCGGAATGGTGGATGTAGGATCAGGAGCGGGTGTTATGTTCGAACCGGAAGATATGAGCACGTTAAGCAATGTGTTACAGGCCGGTGGCTGGACGTTATTAACTGCAATTAGTGTGATGCTTTTCAGCTTGATGCACAATCCTTGCAGCACCACTATTTATACCATTTACAAAGAAACCAAGAGCGTTAAATGGACCGTAGTTGCAACACTTTTACCGTATGGTTTTGGGATAACCATTTTGTTGATTCTTGCTGCCGTTTGGCGGGCATTTGCCTGATTAAAGTTAAAGCATCTTTGCTTTCACCAGGTAAATCTGCTCTGCGATGTTGTAGCCAATAGTTTTTTCCTCTTCTTCCAAAATCACTCGAATAGGGCCATCGAAAGGTGCTTTTTCCAACAGTTTGATTTTCGCCCCGGGAAGGAGTCCAATTTTTTCTAAATATCGAAGTAACTCCGGGTCCTGATCCTTCACTCGTCCGATAACATACTGCTGTTCGATATCTGCTTCGGTTAATGCCAAGGAAGCCATTTCCGGCATAACTCCGTCTTTCGATGGAATTGGATCGCCGTGCGGATCGTGGGTAGGGTGATTGAGGAGTTCTGCAATTTTATCTTCAAACTGCTCCGAGATATGATGCTCTAACTTTTCAGCTTCGTCGTGCACTTCATCCCAACTATAGCCCATAATTTCTTTCAGATAAAGCTCGAGCAAACGATGGTGTCGCAGTATCTCAAGGGCTATTTTTCGCCCGGCATCCGTAAGCTTGGCGCCTTTGTAGGATTTGTGCTCAATCAAGTTGAGACCTGCCAAACGCTTCAACATATTTGTAACCGAAGCAGACGACACTTCCATCATTTCTGCAATATTATTCGTAGTTGCGCCCGAACCTTCCGATTCTAGCACATATATCACTTTTAAATAATCTTCTACCGACTGACTTAAACTCATTTAATTGTCAGAATCTTTATCGTTTTTCTCAAAATACTCATCAAAAGTCATTTCCTGAAATGCCCCTGAGCCTACGTAATTTAATAATGGTCCGTACACATACGGTTCAATAAAACCCGGCTGAGCCCCTAAAATCGAACCCTTAGAATCAATAAAATAATGCGTTGGATAAGATGAAAGGCGCAAATATCGCGCAAGCTCATATTCAGGCAAAGTATTTCCATTGTAGGAAATTTCATTTTCCGATTCTGCATCCAGTTGAACGGGAATATAGTGTTCTTTGATTGCTGCGAGTACGGTCGAATCCGGGAATGTTTCTTTGCGAGTTTTCAGGCAATAGGTACACCATTCTGCATAGCCAAAAAGTAGAATTTTTTTTCCGGTTTCGGCCGCTTCAACCTGCGCATCCTTTAAACTCATCCATTCGAAACCTGAATTTATCTCTGCCTGATCTTGTGCAAAAATATTACTGTTAAATAGTAGCCCTACAACAAATAGGGCACTAACCATCTTTTTCATAATTCTTTAATTCATTTACGCTTTGATAACAACGAGCGTCATGTCATCAAATTGGCGTTCATCGCCTATAAAGGTACGAACATCTTTTATAATTAAATCGCGAAGTTCTTTCGCAGAGTTCGTTTTTTCTCTTTTTAATAGCTTTTTCAACCTTTTTTCGTCGTAAAACTCTCCCGACTCATTTTGTGCTTCTGTTATTCCATCGGTATAAAGCACTAACACATCTCTGTTTTCAAGGTTGATTTTATCCTCAACAGAAACGGTATTAAATACTTCGCCTTTTGCCATTCCCAGTGCTACGCCTTTTGGCTGCATCCATAAAATTGTACCGTCGGCTTTTTTGTAAAGCATCGGGTTGTGACCTGCTCGGATGTAAGTAAACGTGCGCTCTTTAACATCCAACACTCCATAAATCATCGAAATAAAGGTGCCCCGAGTTGCATTCTGATTGAACAATTTATTAACCCGAAACATCATCATTTTTGGGGATGGAAAGATGCTGCACAAGCTATGAATTACCCCTTTAGCAAAAGTCATATAAAATGCAGCTTGTATTCCTTTACCGCTCACATCACCGATAGCAATAGCTGCTTTTTCATCGTCGAGGCAAATGATGTCGTAATAATCGCCACCTGTTTCTTGGGCCGGAATACAAATGGCCGATGTATCGAAACCCGGAATTTCCGGTGTTTGTTCAGGTAAGAATGCCACTTGAACATTCCGGGCGATATCAAGCTCTTGCAATACCCGCTGTTCTTTGGCTTGATCTTCGATGTAATCAGGGATGTAATCTGGCAGATCATCAGTGTCTTCGCCGGTAAATAAAAAGTAAACCGCAACCACTCCTAAGCCAATTAGTGTTAATACAAAGCCTATAAATATTGGTGCATCTGGAGAGTTTGCTACTAACCAACCTTGAATGGTGGTTAAGTAATTAGTGAATATGAAATACCCTAAAAATACGGTTACAAAGTCGAAATGGATATAAAACATACCCATTATAAATCCAACAACTAGATTAAATGCTATTGAGTACGAACTTGGGTTAAACTCAAACATGATGGGTTCGATCAAGGCAAAAAGGATTGCACCTGCAATTGGTATCAACCATTTTTTATTCGTTAATGAGTACAGTTGATTCCCAATAATCATATACACAACTACCACTGTGCCCAAGCTGTAAAGCATTGTTATGATGATATTTGCTATGGGCGAAAATACATATTTGTTCTGCACAAAGTTAATATCACCATCTATGTAGGCATCAGGGAAAACCAAGAACAAAAGTGTAAGTAAGCCTATTAAAAATGATCCAATACATACTGCCCTAACGATTGCCCATCCTACCGGTTTGTTTTTAAACATCCCACGGCGAACGAGATCCCAGGTTTTAAGCTGATCGGGCCAAAACTGCCGAGTTATAGAATCACTTACAGCAGTTCCAACAAAAAACGATACTGCCGTAACTGCTCCTATTATCCCAAACGAAAGAAATTGATTAAACAAATTCGAAATCTGTTCAACCTCTAAACTTACCTCAAGTGTTTTTGCCAGTTCTAATAAAAAGAGCAACGGGAATAAAAACCCGGATACGATCGCCACGATTAATGCAGGACGTGTATCTATTGCACGAGCTTTAATGCGTAAATAGAATGACGTTAGCAACCAGACTGCAAATACCAAAAGCATTCCTAAAATAATATTAGACCTTGTTGTATTCCAACCTTCCAACTTGGGCAAATCATGCTCGAGTGTATAACTCATTTCCCTAATACTACCAGCCGGTAACATTTCGATCTCAACTTTTGGCACTACTCCCATCACGGTATCCAGCGATGTAAAAAACAATCGAGCGTATCGCACAGTACCATTGTCATCAAAACTCAGCGAATCCTTCTTAAATTTAAACCGCTTCCAATAGCTATTTTTTAGGTACCACTCAGCTCCTTTCCAAACGAAATTATTTTGCTCTTCTTCTTCATCAATGAGCAACATTTCGTAAATGTTCCTTGGGCTTGTACGGATGTGCTGAAAGTCTATGAGTTGAGCAATTACAGAATCTTCACGTTGGGTATTCCCTAAAATTATATTTGGGAAGGCTTGGCGAATTAAATTTCGATTGACCGGCGTCTGACGTGCAATTACTTCGTCAGATACTTTAAAGGCAACTAATTCTCCATCTTTGCTGATATCAAACTCTACCGCAGTTTCCACATTGTCGCCGGAAACCCTAAACTCTTGAATTGCCCAAGTATATAACGGCAATGCCTGATAATTTTCAGTATCCGTATTCGATAAATATTTTTGACGGCCGTACTGAGCCTGAATTTGATTGATCAGGTCCTCATTAGCATTTACTACTGCACGCTTTTTTAGGTTTTCAGGTTTATACTCCCAATCAAAATAAATCGAATCGGCAGTTGCCAATGCGCTCGATTCGTCCATCAAAGATTCGACAGACGTTAATGGATGATGGTTTTTCATGTCGATGAAAAACCAAAGCAACCCAAAAAATCCCAGTACTAAAAGTAGGATATCCCTAAAGCGTTGATCGTGTAAAGCAAACATAAAATTTCTATACGGAAATCTGAGATAAGGTTGCGCCAATATGCTTAGATTCAGGCGTTTTTAAAACATATCTTTTTAAAGAAATCGCATGTGCCTGATCACCTTTGCATACAAGGTTCACCCCCAATATCGGCTAATATTAGCTTCCAATCGAGATGAATTTTATTCCCGTCCTACTCGTAAAGCTCAGCATTGGTTCCAGGAAGGTTTTCCTAATCTTATTGCCGGTAAAGATTTAGAAGCCGGAGGTACATGGATGGGTGTTTCCGAAAATGCACGATGGGCGGCACTCACAAATTATCGAGATCCAAATTGGCAGGTCCTCGATCCGCCTAGTCGTGGTAACATTGTATTGAATTATTTAAAGAACCCTTCGTCGCTATCAGGGTTTATCAATCAATTAGATGAGGATGCCAGTAGATACTCAGGTTATAATGTGCTTCTTGGGGCTGCTGATGGACTTTACCATTACTCGAATTATGATCAAAAAACCACTTTGATTAAACCGGGAATACACGGCGTAAGTAATGCTCTCTTGGATACACCCTGGCCAAAATTAGACAAAGCTAAATTTGATCTTGAACGGATTATCAGGAAAATCGGCCCGCTAAATAAGAATGATTTGTTTGATATGCTTAAAAACCCGGTTCAGGCGCCGGATGAAAACCTTCCTGATACGGGCATCCCCTACGAGTGGGAAAAGGCGGTATCCTCCATATTTATAAAAACCGAGAAATACGGTACCCGGTGCTCTACTGTGCTACTTATTAGTAACGATGGCGAAGTAGAATTAACCGAACGTCGATTTACGCCCGATAGTGATGAATTTTTAGAAGAGAATACCTATTCTCTTCAGTCTTAATATTTTGATACTCTCTCGTCATTAAATCTAACTATTTTACCAAACGGTTATCCTAAAAACAGCAATATGACCTATACCCATACTAAACCAACGCTATTCCAATCGCTCATTCCAATCATTTTTCTAATCATTGCGCTGTTTATAAATGTTAGGATTTACGGCGACGCATCGCTCGATGGTTCCAATCAAATCATTTTAATGCTTTCGGCCGGTATAGCAAGCATTGTTGCTATCCGATTAGGTTTTAAATGGAAAGAAATTCGATCGGGCATGGTTAAAAGTATTAGCTCGGCGATGTCGTCAATTATCATACTTTTGCTGATTGGCTCGTTGGCAGGAACTTGGCTGCTTAGTGGTGTAGTGCCGGCAATGATTTATTACGGTCTGCAGATCCTAAACCCAACCATTTTCTTGGTTGCAGCTTGTATTGTTTGCGCCATAGTTTCGGTAGCAACCGGTTCTAGTTGGACTACCTCTGCAACGGTTGGTATCGCACTGGTTGGCATTGGTACCGCACTTGGTATTAATGTTGGTATGGTAGGTGGTGCTATTATCTCTGGCGCTTATTTTGGGGATAAGATGTCGCCACTTTCTGATACTACAAACCTTGCTCCGGCAATGGCAGGAACGGATTTATTTACCCACATTCGGTATATGTCGTTAACTACCGTGCCTTCAATTAGTATTGCTCTAGTAATCTTTTTGATTCTTGGATTTACCAACACCCCCACCGGCGATGTTATAAACACGCAAGAAATATTGGATGCTATTGACAGTGAGTTCAACATTAATGGGTGGTTATTTCTAGTTCCTGTTATCGTAATTGGATTGATAGTTAAGAAAGTACCTGCAATTCCAGCAATTACAGCTGGGGCAGTTTTAGGCGGAATATTCGCATTGATATTTCAAAAAGATGTGGTTTTAGCGGTATCGGGCTACGATGTTTATAATTGGGAAGCTGCTTTTGTGGGAGTAATGACCTCCTTTTATGGGGATGTTTCTGTTGCTTCCGGAAATAGTTTGGTTGATGATTTATTGACTTCGAGCGGAATGGCGGGAATGCTTGGCACGGTTTGGATCGTATTTTCTGCGATGATGTTTGGTGGAGTAATGGAACGCTGTGGAATGCTGAAGCGGATCGCAGAATCTGTTATTTCGATGGTTAACAGTACCGGTTCGTTGGTAGCATCTACTGTGGGTACTTGTATATTCTTCAATATCACAGCGTCCGATCAATACCTTGCCATTGTAGTACCGGGCCGCATGTATACCGACACGTATAAAGAGAAAGATCTAGCTCCCGAAAACCTCAGCCGTACGCTTGAAGATTCGGGAACTGTTACCTCTGTTCTCATCCCATGGAATACTTGTGGTGCCTATCACTCTGGGGTTTTAGGTGTAGGAACGTTAGAATACCTACCGTTTGCCTTCTTTAACCTGATCAGTCCGTTTATGACCATGTTCTATGCATTTGCTGGAATTAAAATCCGTTCGTTGAAGGAAGCACAAGGGCAAGAACAACTCGAAGATGATTTTGATAATCCGTGATTGAGTTGAAGTAGATTTTTTGCCACTAAAACACGGAAGTATTATATGAGTCATGCCTGCGCAGGCAGGCATCTAAATCGTGATGTAGCTCTGAATTTTTAGCTAGCTTCAGATCCCCGCCTCCGCGGGGATGACTTTGATAGTCAGTCAGCGGGTATATGTGTTACCGAGCATGTCGAGGTAACCGGTAAAGTGGCTTCGATTGGCTAAAAAAGTCCTTCTCCTTTAGGAGAAGACAGATGAGGTGTTTGTATCTAGTCATGCCTGCGCAGGCAGGCATCTAAATCGTGATAACGTTCCGAAATTTTTAGCTAGCTTCAGATCCCTGCCTTCGCAGGGATGACTTTGATAGTGAGTCAGCGAGTATATGTGTTACCTAGCATGTCGAGGTAACCGGTAAAGTGGCTTTAGTTGGCTCAGCAAGTCCTTCTCCTTCAGGTGAAGACAGATGAGGTGTATTCTCAATCAATAATTCTTATAAATGAACCATAGCACTTCGTCCATTTGAGCCTGAACTTGGCGAGTGGGAATTACATAATTGTTATTCATGAAACTAAATATCAGTTTTTTACCTGTTTCCGTAACCACGTAACCACTCAGACAATGATTGTTGCTCAACGTGCCGGTTTTGGCAAACACATAGGGTTCTCCACCTTCTTTGTGAGCATATAAACTTTGGATAGTCCCTTGCTTTCCGCCTTGAGGAAGGGAATCGAACAATCGCTCGTCGTCAACTAATTCATCGAGCTTTTCCAACAAATCCACCATCGTTCGAGGCGTAAATAAATTGTAGCGACTCAATCCCGAACCATCTCTCCAATTTGGAGAATCCGGCAAATCGTACAAATAGGTATCCATAACATAATTGATAGCTGCTCGTGAATTTAAATCCATGCCCAGTTCAGCCGCCACCATCAGCATTATTTGTTCGGCCGACTGATTATCGCTCGGCAACATCATTTCTTTCAGAAGTGAGTCTGTTTTCATACTGTACATTGTACGGTGAACTTCGGGAAGCTTAGCTTCCGGTAAATAGTTCACAGTTTTCTTCAGCGTATCAGAAAGCAAATCCACCACAAATTCCGGCGTGTAATGAAATGGTTTATCGGTAGTGTATCGAGAGGTATCGGAAGTAAATTGATAGGTAAAATTATTCCCAACGCGATCTCTTTCTAGCACAAAACGACCTTCTTCACTGCGTTCTGCTTCCAACAAATACTCATTGAAAATAGCCGGGTTAATTAAATAGTCACCATCCTCTTTTGCAATGCGATACTCTTCAATATGCTCGATGGTAACTCTAGCCACATTGCCATACATCGGGAACGGACTTTTCTCGGCTGAATAATACGAGTTGTAATCCGCCCACGACCAACCCGGACCAAGATTCTCATCATCGTAATTGGAATCTGAGAAGAACAGCTCGCCTTCAAAATTGGCTAGGAATTCGTACACAGCATCAGTTCCGAAATCAGGATGAAGAAACGATGGATCGCCGGTTCCCCAAAAGATCAATGAATCATCCCTGATCACATATTTAAGAGCCGGAAGCCGATCATCCAACACATTAAAGGCTGCAAAATAAGTGAACAACTTCGTATTCGAAGCCGGGTTCATATATTTGGTTTCGTTTACCGCAAAAAGGGTTGAATCAGCCTCAGGGTCGAACAGCATAAACCCGGTGATAGTTTTTGAAAACGTTTCTGAGTTCTCAAAAATAGCCGCAAGCGATTCTTGTTCCTGAGTTTCAGGTTCTTGGATAAACACATTCCCCGAATCGGTGGCAATTTCAGACGTTTTACAGGCAAGCAGTCCTATTGCCAGCATGATCATCAACCATTTGCTGTTCATAAAATTGGGCTTAAGCTAATCGTTCAAGTGCAGTTTCGATGCGGGCAAGAACCTCATCTTTGCCGAGTAATTCAAGCGCCGGAAATAAATCAGGCCCAAAACCTTGTCCCGTTGTGGCGATACGCACTGGCATCATTACTTTACCGAAACCAACTTCTTGTTCTGTAACCACAGCTTCAAGCGCCGCTTTCAGGTTTGCAGCCTTAAACTCTTCTTCCGAAAGCGCAGTCACTTTTTCCTGATACGCTTTCACCATACCCGGACTGTCTTCTTTCCACTTTTTCAAAGCTTTCTCGTCGTATTCTTTGGGCGCTTCGAAGAAAAACGATCCCATTTCCACAAACTCATCTACTTTAGAAACGCGTTCGTGCAACAATCCCAGCACGGTATTTAAATACACATCGTCTTTAGTATCGTAACCTGCTGCTTCTGCCAATGCTTTCACACGAGGCTGTAAATCTTCGATGCTGGTTTCGCGGATGTAATGCTCGTTGTACCACATCAGTTTTTTGTGATTGAATACCGCCCCACCTTTACTTACCCGATCGAGTGTGAATAACTCACACAATTCTTTCATGTCGTGGATTTCCGAATCATCGCCCGGGCTCCATCCCAAATACGCCAAGAAATTAATCAATGCTTCCGGCTCGTAATTGCCCGAAATGTAATCTTTGGTGTTTACCGGAATGCCTTCACTCTCCGCTTTTCGTTTCGATAGCTTTCCACCACTCGGGCTCATGATCAACGGCAAGTGCGCCATAGTCGGTGCATCCCATCCAAACGCCTGATACAACAACATATGCTTGGGCGCAGAACTCAACCACTCCTCTCCACGAATTACGTGCGTGATATTCATCGTGTGATCGTCCACCACATTTGCTAAGTGATAGGTCGGCATTCCATCCGATTTCAACAACACTTGATCATCCAATCCGGCCGTATCGAACGAAACAATTCCTCGAATTAAATCTTCGAATTTTACAGTTTCACGTCGCGGTACTTTCAATCGAACCACATATTCCTCGCCTGCTTCTAATCGTCGCTCTACTTCATCCTGTGGCAACGTGAGGCTGTTTTTCATGCTCTGACGAGTAATGGAATCGTATTTTGGCGATGGATTCCCAGATGCCTTCAAACGCTCACGCATTTCGTCAATTTCTTCGGTGGTATCGAAGGCGTAATACGCATTTCCATTTTCAATCAACTGCTTAGCGTATTCGTGGTACATCGCTTTGCGCTCGCTTTGTCGGTAAGGACCAACTTCGCCGGGTGCATTCGGACCTTCATCGATGGTCATTCCTGCCCATTCCAACGAACGAATGATGTCGGCCTCGGCATCTTCTACATAGCGCGATTGGTCGGTGTCTTCAATACGAAGAACAAAGGTGCCGCCGTGATTGCGGGCAAACAGGTAATTATACAATGCGGTTCGTAATCCGCCGATGTGAAGAAATCCGGTTGGTGATGGTGCGAAACGTACGCGAACGCTCATGTTTTTTGCTTTGCTTAGAATTAATATAAATGGGCATCGAAGGTACGAAATTTCTAGGAAGGCTTTTTTATTGTATGAATTTTGAATGCTAAATTTTAAATGTTGAATGATCTCATATTTAATTACCATTTAGCTTTTAACATTTAGCCTTTAACATTGAGCGTAGCGTTAATCCAACCCCAATTTGCACCGAATTTGTACGACCTAATTGCCATGTTGCGTGCCGATCGTGTAATTTTATTGGACGAAGACCGATGGTCGCGCAAAGGCCGAACGCACCGTGCAAGCATAACTGAGTCGGAATGGATCAACATCCCCATAAAAACCGCCGACAAAAAGAAAACCATTCGAGAAGTTCGCATCGATCATAATGAGGATTGGTTCACACCGTTTTGGAACGGGATTCATCACAATTATCACTCGGCAATCTGGTTCGATCATTTCGAAGACGAGCTCCTGGCTTTGTTTGAATCAGCGCGATCCTCAGAAAAACTCATCGATTTTAACCTGACAGTCTTTGATGCATTGCTTGGCTTTCTCGAAGTTGATCTGAGCTACGAATTGGCGAGTTCGTCCGATTTTGATATGAATACGGCAACGAAGATTTATCAGGAATATCAATCCAAAAACTACATCCATCGCATAGAAAATGCCCAAACGGTAACCATCGATAATCCCGAAATTGCACACTACGTCGAACGGTCGATCTTGCATCTGCTGTTCTATCACGGACCCGAAAGCTTTAAAGTGCTCGATCTTTTAAAGTAGCCGATCAATTCCTATCATCCCGCATGGAAAATTCATCCCAAGAAACCAACTGGAACCGGATTTACACCTCCGTTTTTGTACTCGGCATCGTGTTTGTGCTCGTATTTTGGTGGTTCACTTCAACGTTTAATCTACCGTAGCCCATGCATTGGATAGACTGGGTAGTGCTGATCGCTTTTCTTGCCTACACCGTTTGGGATGGAACCCGAAAAGGGAAAGACGCGCATAATATAAACGATTATTTGCTGGCCGGACGAACCATGCCTTGGTGGGCAGCCGGACTTTCAGTAATGGCAACGCAAGCCTCCGCAATCACTTTTATCGGAACTACAGGCATTGCGTACACCGAAGACATGCGCTTCGTGCAGGTGTATCTGGCGATTCCTTTTGCCATGATTTTGATCTGTATGTTTTTGGTTCCCTTTTTCCATAAAGTGCAAGCTTTTACTGCTTACGAAACGCTCGAAAAACGCTTTGGGCTTAAAACTCGACTGACGACAGCCGGCTTATTTTTACTTTCCCGCGGCTTACCCCTCGGCGCTGTGATTGCAGCTCCTTCCTATGTTCTTTCGTTGATGCTCGGTCTCCCGCTAGGCGTTACCATATTAATTATTGGTCTTCTTGCCACCGGTTATACGATGATTGGGGGCGTTGCCGGAGTTATCACCACCGATGTGAAACAGATGGCCGTAATGATGTTTGGGCTGATTTTTTGTTTTGTAATGATACTCTTCAACCTGCCAGAAGACGTCGATTTTGGGGATGCACTGTATCTGGCCGGAAGTCTGGATAAACTTACCGCTCTAGATTGGAAATTCGATCTTTCGGAACGCTACAATGTTTGGAGTGGCGTGTTTGCAGCTCTCTTTTTGATGCTTTCGTACTTTGGAACCGATCAAACTCAGGTTCAACGATATTTAACCACTCCTTCGGTTGAACAAGCTCGAAAGTCATTGCTGCTTTCTGCGTACGCGAAAGTGCCGATGCAGTTTTTCATCTTGCTTCTTGGGGTGATGCTGTACGTCTTTTTCATTTTTAACGATGCCCCGGTTTCTTTCCGAGCCGCTGATCCCGTTGCCCAAACCGAGATGCAAATTCAGCGCGAAGAAGAAATTATGATGGCGTACACTCAAGCGGAACAGCGTCGTGAACAGGCAGCCATTGCTGTTGCCACAAACCGTTCAGAAAGCAATCAACAAGCATTTTTAGAAGCTGACGCCGCCTTCAATTCTGCCCGAAGTGCTGACTTAGCCTTACAAGCCGAGATTCTGGATTCGGATGTAAACGACACCAATTACATCTTCCCCTATTTCATTTTGAATTACATCCCCATTGGATTAGTTGGATTGATCATTGCCGGGATTTTTGCCGCCGCGATGAGTTCCATCGATTCGGAATTAAATGCCCTTACAACCGTAAGCATTGTGGATTGGTATAAACGCCTGGATGGCGACAAACACGACGAGGCGCATTATCTAAAAAACTCGCGCTATGTTACTTTAGCTTGGGGTATTTTAGCCACCGCTTTTGCACTTTTACTTGGCGAAACTAAATCCATCATCGAGTTGATTAACCAGATTGGGAGTTATTTCTACGGCTCCATTCTTGGCGTTTTCATTTTGATGTTGTGGGTGAGAAAGGCTAACGGCACCGGTGCGCTGGTCGGACTTCTTTCCGGAATGCTTGCTGTGTTCACTTTCGACCGTCTCTTCGTTTCTGAATCTTTAGCCGATTACTCCTTCTTCCTACCATGGACACAAGTCCCCGAAACCTACACCAAAGCCATCGAGTTTTTATGGCTCAATCCCGTTGGCGCATTCACGGTGGTAAGCGTTGGGTTAATGGTGAGTTTGATTTTCCCGAAGGAGAAACCCTCGAATTAATTCACCTTCAATCAAGCTATAGCCAAATGATTTCGTTCGATTCTGAAGGCATTTCTGAATAGATGATATTTGAAAGCATAATTCGAATTTTGGTCATTTTGTATGAATTCTTGGAATGAACTCCAAAATTTTAGACAATTTTGACTAATTACGCTGATTCTACATGCGCAGATGTCTATCAAAAAAACTCCTCTTTATTTAATAAGCATCAGCTTTTTACATTCTGAATAGAAAGATGAATAACTCTGCATTCTCAATTAGTGAACAATGGGTATAATCAAACATTTTTCACATTTACCCGTCTATGTGATTCGCATTTAATAGATCAATTTTTTAATGGATAAAGAAGCTGTAGTAAAAAAAGTACGAATTGTCATGATTTTGGTGGCTATGACGTGCTTCATCATTTTCCCACCTTGGTGCATTGTATGGGCATGGATTCAGCCCTTGCCCGATACTATACAAGAGCAGGTTGATACTGCACCAGAACATGGGCTAGAAGGAATCATCGTGTATATAGATCAAGCGGGAAATGAGCCCGAGTCGTATGCAGCGGGTTGGAAAGATCGAGAACAGGAAATTTTAATGAACCCCGATAATCTGTTCCGAATAGCCAGCATAAGCAAACTATACATTGCCGCAGCAGCAGTAAAACTAGTAGCTGCAGATTCCCTATTTCTCGATAAAACCTTAGCCGAATATCTTCCCG
Source organism: Balneolaceae bacterium (assembly GCA_034669965.1). Lineage (GTDB taxonomy): Bacteria > Bacteroidota > Rhodothermia > Balneolales > Balneolaceae > HXMU1420-13. Next base: position 749,837 of record JAXMOK010000001.1, read on the forward strand.
AGCTTGAAGGCCGAATCGAATATGCTGATCAAATCACCCTAAGAATGATGATTCAGCATCGGAGTGGAATCCTGAATTTTACCGATTCCCCAAACATGGAATGGGATAAAACCTACAAAAATCCGGATGAGCATCTGCAACTTATACTTGATGAACCGGCCGCGTTTGAACCCGATTCAAAATATGGATACTCAAACACCAATTACTTATTGCTAGCTAGGATCATGGATCGAGCTTTGGGATATAGTCACCATTATTTTATACAAAATGAAATCTTGACTGCGCTTAGCTTAACCGACACTTATTAATGGTACAGCGAAGTTGAAAATCCTGAAAGGTTATCAAATGGTTATATCATCGGGTACGACGGTAATGACGTAATTGAGTTAGATCACATCACCCCTGGTGGGAATATGATTGCCACTGCCGAAGATGTTGGTAAATTTCTGCGTGCTATGGTTGATGGTACATTATTCAGTGAAAAGGAACAGGTGTTATATTCATGGGTTTATGTTTTCGAGCATACCGGATTAGTTCCGGGCTACCAAAGCTGGGCTTCTTATTCGCCAGAGTTAGATGCGATTGTTATCCAATTTGTAAATACTTCGGGTGGCTATTCCTGGGAGATATCGAATATCATCAATAACCGCATTATCAAAATATTAGCAGAAAGAAGTTTATAGCCTAAGCTAATACTAATGTGAAAGTGGTTGGTAACCGATAACTTGTGATACTATAAAGTATCCTTATGAAATATCTCCCACTTTTATTTGTCTTCTCAATTTTTTCTTTCGAAATCAGCTTTGCTCAAAACCTGCAAACGCATTACGATTTTGGTGAAGATCGACAAATGATTACCACCACCTTCGAAATGTTTAAGGTGGATGATATTGGTAACACATTCTACTTTATCGATTTTAACTTTGGGGGCGCTAAAGCAAATGTGGATGGAGTCTCATCGGCCTATTTCGAAATTGCGCGATCGTTTCAGTTCTGGGATATTCCCTTTGCCTTGCATGTTGAACTTAATAGTGGAATGTTTCGAACGGATTCGTTTACAGTGCCGATCAATCAAGCCTACTTGACAGGCGGCAGCTATACTTTTATTGCTCCCGATTTTTCCAAAACCTTTAAGGTAGCAGTGCTTTATAAAAACATTCAGAATAAAACGAATGCTTCCTTTCAACTGAATACCGTGTGGCAAATCAAACTAGTCAATGATGCACTGATTTTTAAGGGCTTCACCGATTTCTGGAAAGAAGAAAATCGTGTTTTCGATGACCAAGGCAATAGCTACTCAACCGACTTTGTCTTCCTTAGCGAGCCACAACTTTGGTATGTGTTGTCACCGAAGTTTCAGCTGGGTGGAGAGGTTGAAATCAGTTCCAATTTTGCCGCTAACAAAGGCTTTATGATAAATCCAACGCTAGGTATCAAATGGATATTCTAATCGCCTGATTAGATAAAATTTTCTCGTTCGGGACGTTCTATTTTTTCAGTGCTTAGCACTTCTTTAACTCATTCTATGCCAATATTTTACATTTGTCCCGTAACCATCAGCAATTAGTCTCGTGTAAATCACAGTCACTAATCGGTTAATAGGTACTAATTGCTACATACTATGAATAACACAATAGCATGCTGTCTTGGAGTGATATTGGGTATCTCCACAGCAACATCAGCACAAGAAAGAACTGAAATTCAGCAACGAAATTACACTACTCAAAAAATTACTGGTCAAGCGCCCTCAATCGATGGCAGGGTTGACGATGCCGCTTGGCAAATGGTAGAATGGTCGGGAGATTTCACCCAAACACAACCCGATCACGGGGCCCAACCTTCCGAGCAAACTGCCATCAAAATTTTATACGATAATGATAATTTATATGTAGCTGTTCGGGCTTACGATTCAGATCCTTCGCAAATCGTTAAACGGCTATCTCGTCGCGATGGCTTCGAAGGCGATTGGGTTGAAATCAACATCGACAGTTACTACGATAAACGTACCGCGTTTTCATTTACAGCTAGTGTATCGGGCGTAAAAGGCGATGAAGCCATTACAGACGATGGCAATAATTGGGACACTTCTTGGGATCCGCTTTGGGATTTTAAAACCAGTGTCGACAACGAAGGCTGGATCGCAGAAATGAAAATCCCTTTTACTCAGCTGCGTTTTGATGCAAACGAAGTTCAAACGTGGGGCATTCAATTCATGCGCCGGTTTTTCCGAAACGATGAGCGCTCGATCTGGCAATATGTTGATCAAGAGAGCGCCGGTTGGGTTAGCCAATTTGGAACACTGTATGGTATCAGAGGCATCAAGCCAAAAAAACAGATCGAAATCTCGCCATACACCGTGGCAAAAATAGAAACGTACGAAGCCGAAGATGGCAATCCATTTCGTGATGGAAGTGATCCGAAAGTGAGTGTTGGTTTGGATGGCAAGATTGGAATCACCAACGATTTTACGGTCGATTTCACCATCAATCCCGATTTTGGTCAAGTTGAAGCTGATCCGTCGGAAGTAAACCTATCTGCTTTTGAATCGTTCTTTCAGGAACGTCGCCCATTCTTTATAGAAGGGCGAAACATCACCAGCTTTCAAATTACGGGTGGTGGAAGTCCCTTTTCGAGAGATAATCTTTTTTACTCACGTAGAATCGGAAGAAGACCATATGCCAGCCCTGATGTTGATGGCAGCCTGAATGAATATGCCGATGTACCAAGAAATACTACCATTTTAGGGGCGGTAAAAGTAACCGGAAAAACTCAAAACGGGTTAAACATTGGGGTAATGGAAAGCTTAACAGCTAACGAATATGCCGATGTATGGAGAAATGGCGAAACCAGCGAAGAATTAGTTGAACCCATAACCAATTACTTTTTGTTTAGTGCTCAGCAAGAATTGGACGGTGGTAACACCATTATTGGCGGAATGGGAACCGCAACCAATCGTTTTAAAAACGAAGGCGAACTAAATGGCTTGGTTAATGATGCGTACTCGGGCGGAGTTAATTTCCAACAGTTCTGGAAAGACAAAACCTATTACCTACAAGCAAACATGGTGTTTAGCCAAATAAATGGTTCTCAAGAAGCCATCGAACTGCAACAATTATCTTCAAGAAGATTTTACCAACGCCCCGACAACGATTACACAACCTACGACCCAACCCGAACGTCGCTTTCCGGGCTTGGAGGTCATCTTCAAGTTGGGAAAAGTGGAAATAGTGGCTGGCGATACGAAGCGTGGTTAACTTGGCGTTCGCCCGGCTTAGAATTAAACGATATGGGGTTCAATCGCCAAGGTGATGTTATTATGGAAGTACTTTGGGCCGGATACCGTTATGCGAATCCCATTGGTGCATTCCGAAATTTGAATTTGAATTTTAATCAATGGACTGGTTGGGATTTCGGCGGAACTAAAACCTTTTCAGGTGGAAATGTTAATCTAAACGGACAGCTCAAAAATTACTGGTTTATCGGTGGTGGTTTAAATGTTGAAGGTGAAGATATCTCAAACACGTTTTTACGAGGTGGACCAGCGATGAAAAACCCGGGCGGCTTTAATTATCACATGTTTATTAATAGCGATAATCGACAGCAGATTACGGTAAGTGCTAACCACAGCCAATTTTGGGGATTCGAGAATGCTGCACATAATCAAAACTATGGTGTTTCGGTGCGTTTTCGCCCTAATGATGCCATGTTGTTTAGTCTCCGCCCGAGTTATAATAAACGAAATAGCGAGCTGCAATATTTAACCACACTCGAAGATAACGGCGAAAATAAATACATTTTTGGCGAGATAGATCAGATTACAACCAGCCTCACGTTTCGAATGGATTATGTATTGTCACCTGATTTGACCATTCAATATTACGGTTCGCCTTTTATTAGTTCCGTTGATTATTCCGATCCAAAAGTAATCACCGATCCCAAAGCGGATAATTTTGAAGATCGATATAACCGTGAATTATCATTTACTAACGAAGACTTCGAAAACGACCGCGATTTCAGTTTCCGACAGTTTCGTTCTAACCTAGTTTTACGCTGGGAATATCGTCCGGGCTCACTCGTATTTCTGGTTTGGAACCAAGGCCGAACCGGTTTTGATGGTGGAAATGGTGAGTTCGACTTAGGTACTGATATTAATGCTCTTATTAATGTTAAACCTGAGAATGTGTTCCTTGTTAAATTCTCATACCTGTTGGGTTCATAAAAACTGACCTAAAAACAGTTACCTTTCTTTTTAAAAAATGTGATGTACATTGATTACCCTCAATTGCATCACATTTTTTGTTTTAGTGAGAATTTCCAGCCCTGATAATACATCTGAATAAACTGATGAAAGCAGCCATTTTTCATGAATTTCAAGGACCCATCACTATCGAAGCGGTAGATGATCCCACGCCAACCGATAATGGTGTAGTAATTGAAGTGAAAGCCACCGGACTTTGCCGAAGCGACTGGCACGGCTGGATGGGGCATGATCCTGACATCAAATTACCACACGTTCCGGGGCACGAACTTGCCGGGATCGTTTCGGCGGTTGGGAAGAATGTTGAACGTGTTAACGTCGGTGATCGGGTTACCACTCCTTTTGTGTGTGGATGCGGCTCGTGCCCGCAATGTGTTTCCGGAAATCATCAAGTGTGTGATTACCAATCGCAGCCCGGCTTTACCCACTGGGGATCGTTCGCCGAATTTGTTGCCATCGATTACGCCGATACCAACATCGTTCCTCTACCTGACGACATCGACTTTGTGACTGCTGCCACTTTAGGATGCCGATTCATTACTTCCTTTCGGGCGATTGTGGACCAAGCCAAAGTACGTGGTGGTGAGTTTGTAGTGATTCACGGCTGTGGCGGAATCGGGCTCTCTGCCATTATGATTGCCAATGCTATGGGCGCTCGTGTAATTGGTGTGGACATCAACAAGCATTCGTTGGAAATGGCGAAAACATTAGGCGCGGATCACATAATTAATGCAAAAAATCATACCGGATTAGTCGAGCATATTCGTGAGATAACCGGTGGCGGCGCCCACGTATCGATGGATGCGTTGGGCAGCCAGGAAACATGTTTTAACTCCATTGCCAATCTTCGAAAACGCGGTCGGCACGTACAAGTTGGGTTGGTTACAGGAGATCATCAACATCCGAAAATCCCGATGGACAAAGTGATTGCCGACGAGTTAGAGATTTATGGGAGCCATGGGATGCAGGCGTTCAAATATCCCGAAATGCTAAACTTGATTTCATCCGGAAAGCTGGCCCCACAAAAAATGATCAGCAAAACCATTTCGTTGGAAGAAGCCACTTCCATCCTTCCCAAAATGAATGAATTTAAACATTCCGGCGTGTTGGTGATTGATCGGTTTTAGGAGGAAAATCTTGCTTATCCTTTTCCGCCAGCCGGCGTATCTGAATGACTTGGGTTTAATGAACAACGGGCGGAAAAATCACTTCAAGAATAAGCTGATGTTTGTACATTGAGATTAAGGGATGTTTATTCAGCTTATTCCTTTATAGCGCATTAATAAAATTAACCGCTAACCAATGATAAAATTCTTTAGAAAAATTAGACAAAAACTACTTACTGAAAACAAGTTCAGTAAATATCTGATTTATGCTATAGGAGAAATTATACTTGTGGTTATCGGAATATTAATTGCTTTACAAATTAATAATTGGAATGAGTGGAAAAAGGATCGAGTGAAAGAAAAAGAGGTTATGATAAACCTTGCGGAAAATTTAGAACTCAATATCGAAGCTCTTGAATCTGATATTGACCGCCTTTTAAAGTTTAACACGTCATCTAGAATTGTACTTAATGTTTTGGATAATCAACAACCCTTCACTGACAGTCTGGCTTCACATTTTCACTGGGCGCGATTACCAAAAATAGATTTGAGCTTGTCACAATCCGGGTATGAGCAATACAAAAACATTGGTTACGGCATCATATTAGACAAACCCATAAGTAAAGAAATCATTGATTTTTTTGAATCCACTTTACCGACTTGGCTTAACGATTATACCCAGGTAAATGCTCCTTATGTACCGTTTATTGATCATCATGTGCCGTTATTTATCTATAAAGATGAGAAATTGGTTCCTATAAATATTGACCAACTTTATAAAGACGATTACTTCTTGGGTTGGATGAGGGCGTATATGGAAGGAAGGAATACCCTAATTGAGATGGAAAGCAATATTATAGTGGAGAATCAGAGAGTTCTAAACCTTATCAAAGATGAATTACAAAAATAACGATTCGCCAACAAGGCTATTAAGCATTGGACTAACCTATATTACCGTTCCTTCGCTATCGCTCTGAATGACCTTAGCTTATTCTATCAGTCAAGCTGATCCACCAGCTGGCGAACCTGAATGACTCTAGTTCAGAGCAAGACGGGCCCTACAATAACACCAGCATTTTCAAGAATTAGCTGATGTTTGTACTTAGAGAGTAACTCGCATTTATTCATTATAACCCCATTATTTTATGGAATATGATGAATAACACTTAAACATTTAACTGGGATATAATGAATAGAGTTCAGCATATTCCAATGTTGGGCACAATATGAGAAAATCACTAACCATAATATTAATCGGAATTCTATCAATGGGATTATTTAGCTTTTTAAAGAAAGAGAAAAAGACTGAATCAAACACAAATTCAGCAATTTTAGGTATGGTTCTTTTAGAAGACCCAAATTCATTTGACTTAAAAGGAACTGTAAATGAATTAAAAACAAAATGGAAACTAAAAGTAAATGATAATGACGCTGATGACAAAGCTGCTGTATTAGTAATTGGAGATTACAATATTGCTATAGCAAATATTCCAACTGCAATTCCAGAAGGAGAAGTTGAAAGAACAGCTGATTACAATTATTTCTGGGAAAACGGAATTGTAGAAACATCTAAACATAAGGGTCATATCGTTTTATCTATTATGAACGCTGGAAAAAATCCAGTTCAAGAAAATTTATTATACAGCAAAATAGCTTCTGCTGTTATGAATAATAGCAAAGCAATAGGAATTTATATTGGTGGTAGAACTTTAGTTCTAAAAAAAGACTTTTATCAGGCGAATGTGGAAATGATGTCCGAAGAAGACCTTCCATTATACAATTGGATTTACTTTGGGTTAAGAAAAGAAAACGGTAGACATTCAGTTTACACATACGGGCTTTCTGACTTTGGCAAATTGGAAATGGAAATTATTGAATCCGAAAACTCTATCGAAGAATTAAATGAAATGATGTTTAATTTAGCCCACTATGTTATAGCTTATAATGTGACATTAAAAGACGGAGAAACGATTGGGATAACCGCTGAACAAAAACTAAAGATTTCCGAATCGAAAGGAAAGTTCTTGGAAGGAAAGACATTAAAAATTGAATATTAAAATACTGTGCCCAACAATGGCTATAAGTAATTGCTTGTTCTCGCCTACTTCTGAAAATCCTTGCGGATTCTCAGCTTGGTGTGTATTTGCTAAGTTAAGTCCTAATCCACGCAACTACTCATAGCCGAGAACGTTACAAAATCACCCTTCGTGCTTTTGTGATTCCGTGGAAGAATCCCCTTCTTCTTCCCCAAATTTAGAACCTACCGGCGGGCGGTATTTCTGGAATGGTATTTTCAGCAGATTTACTACATCGTCGTGTTCTTTCGGGTCCATGTGCGTATCGATGCCGTATTTCAATTCTTTGGTATCATCAACCTGAGCAAAAGTGCCGAACACCCGATCCCAAATTGCAAAGATATTCCCGTAATTGGTATCCGTGAGCGGCTGTGTGTAGTGATGGTGCACTTTGTGCATATACGGCGTTACAAAGACGAGTGATAGCGCTCGGTCCAGCCTTTTGGGCATCTGAATATTGGCGTGATTGAAATGCGTAAACGCCGCCGACATGGTTTGATAGAAAAACACAATCCAGATTGGGGCACCAGCTACGATCACTCCCAGTATGGTAAAGATCATTCGGAAAACGGCCTCACCCGGGTGGTGACGAAGTCCGGTGGTTACATCTACGGTGGTATCGGTATGGTGAACGAGGTGGAATTTCCACATGAATTTAACTTTGTGTTCTACCCAGTGAACGAGGAATGCCCCGAAAAAATCGAGCAACATTACCCCTACAATCACCTGCAGCCAAATCGGCATCGAAATCCAGTTGAGTAGCCCAAAATTGTTGGCAGTCACCCACTCTGAAGCACCTAAGAGAATTCCGGCAAATCCCAATCCAATCACCACAAAAATAGCAGTTAAAACTGCGTTAATTCCGGCATGACGTACTTTTTTATATCCAAACTCGAACAGCGGAAAAACGCCTTCGATTATCCAGAAAAGGAAGATGCCACCAACCAGAATTCCGGCCCGAAAAGCGGATGGGATATTTTCGAAAAACTCTACAAATGATTCCATAATCAATAATTTTGCTTTTTAATTTCGCCACAAAAGCACTAACACACAAAAGTTTATTATTGATTCCATTTGCGAGGAGTGCATACGACGAAGCAATCTCAAGATCTAGTTTCTGGGAAATTTTAAATGCTAAAATTTAAGTGTTAAATGTGGGGGTTATTCGTAATTGGTTGTTGAATCCTTTCTCCTGATTATTTTTCGACACAAAAGCACTAACACACAAAAGTTTATTATTGAATCCATTTGCGAGGATCCCGACCTGTCAGGAGACGAAGCAATCTCAAGATCTAGTTTCTGGGAAATTTTAAATGCTAAAATTTAAGTGTTAAATGTGGGGGTTATTCGTAATTGGTTGTTGAATCCTTTCTCCTGATTATTTTTCGACACAAAAGCACTAAATCTTGAAAGTATAATAGATTCCTTTTGCGAGGAGTGCATATGACGAAGCAATCTCAAAATCTAGTATCTAACGACACTCGAAATACTGAGATCACTTCTCCCGACACCTGTCGGGATCGTGAATGGTTTCAGATCGTGTAGAATTTGACACAAAAGATAATTTACGGTGGGTGAGCTTGTCGAACCCACTCACGACGTCCACTGAATATTCCTTGTTGAATGTTGATTCCATTTGCGACACGGAAATATTTAAAACTAACCCGATCATGGTAATCCTAGAATCCTTAAATCATGGTGAGTAGATTGTTATTTATTCATCTCTATCTTTAGACCATGATTTACTTGATTTATGGATGAACAGGATTACTTCATGTCATACTAATCAGGTAATCATCAAATCATTTTCAAATTTGCTTGTCGAACCCACGAACAATGTCCATTGAATATTCCTTGTTGAATATTGAGTGTTGATTCCTTTTCGCCACAAAAACACTAAATCACGGAAAAGTATAATTGATTCCATTTGCGAGGAGTGCATACGACGAAGCAATCTCAAGATTTAGTTTCTACCAACATTCGAAATACTGAGATCACTTCTCACGACACCTGTCGGGATCGTGAATGCTTTCTTACTCATTGATTGTCAGCAAAATTTTAACGGTGGGTGAGCTTGTCGAACCCCACCGATTGTTGATCTTTCTCAAATCAACCACAAAAAAATAGCCCGTATTGATTAAATACGGGCTATAAATGATTTTAAGAAATCGCTTAGTCTTTGTCGACGGTACTCATTTCTTTAAACGGCGAGAGGTTTGCTTCTTCAATCGCTGATTGGTATTCCGCCCAATCGTTTGAGATAAAGGCGTTCACCTTAGCAACAGCTTCGTTTGCTGCTTCTTCTGCCAATCGATACAGATTTTCTTCAGTTTCGCCCGGACCATCCAAATCGTTATTCATATATCGAAGTGGAGCAAACAAGCGCTCCATCACGGTTACAGTTGGATCGGAAGTTATCCCTTGGCGATCGTCTTCTTTCCCAAAAATCATATCCATCAACTTGTCGATGGTTTCTTTAGTGGATTTATTGAGCTCTTTGAGATCGTCTTTATCTTCGCGAGGATCGTTTTTCACCATGGTTTCATTTACTTCAACAATGCTTTTTGCATCTCGCAATAGCTCAACCGCATTGCCTAAGTAAGTTCGTAATTCCATGTGTTTGTCTACGAATTCTTTGGTAGCACGCATGGCACTCATCGGCGCTTCGATTCGAGGATCGGCATGAACGGTTACCATGGTAGAATCGGAGTGATCACCATAGGTATACACTACTTTATATGTGCCCGGTAATACTGATCCGCCACTTGGCTCGGAAACATTCGGGCGTGGTTCGTTTTTACTCGGGAATCGAACACCGGCACGGTCTAAGCCCCAGCTAGTTCGGTTAATTCCGTTTTCGGATGGCGTGCGATCAAAAGTTCTGATCTTATCGCCCGAAGCATCAAAGATTTCGATTTTTACTTTCTCTTCTTTTTTACTGTCTTCCTCGTTCACCATGTCTTTGTTTACAGAATAAGACAGCATCGCTCCACGACCTCTGTTTTCACCCATAAACATTCCGTTGCCGGCAAATCTGGTTCCGGCAGCTTGGCGCCAGTTAGCCAGGTAGGCATCCGGTGATGCAAACGCTTTGATCGGCTTTTCGAGCTCACCAGCACCATTTGCAGCTAGTTCTCTAAGCGGACGTATATCATCCATCACCCAGAAAGAACGTCCGAAAGTTGCGATCACTAAATCGTGCTCACGAGGATGAATCACCATATCGTAGGTTGGTACGGTTGGATATTCATTCGTCCATTTTGTCCAGTTTTCACCACCATCAATGGTTACAAATAATCCGAATTCGGTTCCAACAAACATGAGGTTTGGCTCAACCAAATCCTGAACAAATGAAAGCGCGTAGCCTTCCACGTCCGAATCTTCAAGAATGTTTCTCCAACGCTTTCCGTAATTATCGGTATGCAGCACGATTGGAGTCCAATCGCCGCGGCGGTAATCGTTCACAACGGCAAAAGCTTCAGAAGCGTTAAAAGTTGATGCTTTTACTTGCGCCACATAGCTGTTCTCGTTAACGCCTTTCGGGAAACGCGATACATTCGCCCAGTTTTCGCCACCATCTCGGGTAATGTGAATCAAACCATCATCACTTCCGGTCCAGATTAAGCCTTCTTCCAATGTGCTTGGCTCTATGGCTAACAACGTGGTGTGATTTTCAGCACCGGTGGCATCCATCGTTAACCCACCGCTTTCGTGCTGCTTTTGCTTGGTGGTATCATTAGTGGTTAAATCGGGAGATATGATTTCCCAGCTTTCGCCACGATCTACAGAATAATGCACGTACTGGCTACCGAAGTACAAACCTCTTTCGTTATTTGGATCGAAATTGATAGGAGCATTCCAATTGAATCGAAGGTTTTCGCCTTCCGGATGTGTTGGCTTCACAAAACGTGCACTGCCTGATTCGCGATCCACACGGCCTACATTACCTTGTTGCGACATGGCGTAAAGATACCGCGGATTGCTCGGATCCACCATCACATCAAATCCATCACCAAAGAATAACTCGTCCCAGTAGCCATTTCTGATTCCGCCCGATCTCCAAACATAAGCCGGACCTTCCCACGAGCCGTTATCCTGCATTCCGCCATACACGTTGTACGGGATTTCCATATCAACTTCTACGTGATAAAACTGCCCAACCGGGATATTCTCGATAAATCTCCAGGTATCGCCACCATCATAAGTGATGTTAACACCGCCGTCATTACCGTCAATCATAAAGCCTTTATTTTCCTGGCTTAACCAAAACGCATGGTGATCGGGGTGAATCCAGTTGTAGTATGGATATAAACTTTCAAACGATTTTCCACCATCAATACTTTTCGACACATAAGTGTAGATGCTGTACACCGTATTTTCGTTAAACGGGTCAACATAAATCTCGGAGTAATAAAACGGACGATTACCTACTTCCGGATCTTTTTCTACTGTTTGGCGAAGCTCCCAAGTGTAGCCTCCATCCGTTGAGCGATAAATGGCATTCTTTTCAGATTCAACCAATGCATACACGATATTGGTGCTGCTTGGTGCAATGGCAATCCCCATTTTACCAAGTTCGCCTTCCGGTAAACCATCGTCGGAAGTGATTTCTGTCCAGGTGTCGCCACCATCGTTAGTTAAGTACATTCCTGATCCTTCGCCACCCGATTTAAAGAACCATGGCCAGCGGCGGTATTCCCACATCGCTGCAAAAATTTTATTCGGGTTGTTAGGATCCATCACCATATCGGCAATCCCCGTACGGTTGTTATTGTACAGAATCTTCTCCCAGGTTTTACCGCCATCAGTGGTTTTGAACACACCACGATCTTCGCTATCGGCCCAAGCATTCCCTTGCGCGCCTACATAAACAGTGTTTGGATCATCCGGGTGTACAATAATTCGATGGATGTTACGCGTGTTTTCCAATCCCATAAAATCGAATGTGCGTCCACCGTCTAAACTACGATATACACCCGCTCCGGCGTTTGCACTGTTTCGTGGATTTCCTTCACCGGTTCCAACCCAAATAATGTCCGGGCTTTTTTGGTAAATGTCGATGGCTCCAATACCGGCAGTTCCGTATTCAGTAAAAATTGGCTCCCAGGTAATCCCGCCTGATTCTGATTTCCAGATTCCACCAGAAGCTGCGCCAACGTACATCACATCGGTATTCGATTCTACTACATCGATGGCAGTAATTCGGCCACTCATTCCTGCAGGACCAATATTCCGAGGTTCAATTCCTTTCATTAACTCCATGTCGATTTGCTGCGCTGAAACAGCTATCGACAATATCATCAGCAATAATGCTGTAACATTGTATCTAAGTATCGCTTTCATTCCTTGTCCTTTATAGTTGAGATAAAAAAAGATGGCACGTTTCCATGCCATCTTAGTCATATTAAAATCGGGTTAGTTGTCGATGTCCAACAGCTCATCAATTCTGTGCCGTGCGTCTTCGAGATGAACTCGAGTAACTCTGTCGATATTTCCGGCATTAATTCGGTTGTTGATATCGCGACGGAGAATATTCAGCTGATTTCGAACTATTGGGCGGATATCAGACTGGCTAACATCAACATTTCGGCCAAAGAAACCGGTGGGTTCTTCGTTCATCAAGTAATCCATGCGCTCGATGAATGCTCGTTGTAAGTGGCGACGATGAACATCGATATTTCTGTTTGCACGTAGCTCACTAAATACTCCATTTCTGGTGTCATCCATCATTTCTATAGCAGTGTAAACATCACCAGATTCACGGCGCTCTGATTCAATCAAGCGAGCGATTCTGCCAGGTGATAGTAAGTTATTTAGAACACCGGCCTGTACGCTTCTAAACGTTTCAACCGAAGTAGCGTTATTTACACGATTCAGGATGTCTCGGTTATATGCCCAAGTTGGTGCAGAAAAAGCATGGCGTTGTAGAAACTCCATGGCTCTGCGCTGATCGGTTTCAGACACAATCTCGTATACTTCTCCTTCTTGGTCGTAAGTTTTATACGTTTGATAAACACCACCTACATACATAGTTACATGCCCCATGTATCGGCGCCATTGGCCCAGAACCTGATTGTACAATTCCGACAGATCATCGAAAGTTTCGCCATCGGCTTCAACCCAGTCGATTAGGTTATCAGTAATTACCTGTAGATTCGCTAAGCCAAGCTCGCTGGCTCGCATTGCATCATCACCAATTGCTTCAGTTTGCGATCGTGGATCAGAACCATTTGAATAACCGAACCAATATAGCGGGTCATCGCCGTTTGCTACAACCCAATCGTTTAACACTTCATTTTCGTCATCGGCTTCATCAATATCCGGGAACCAAGAATATCCCCATTTGATCGACCACTTATCATACTCGCCAATTTTTGGGTAGTAATTGGTAACACCATCACCCGGTTGAGCGATATAATTGAAACGAGCATAATCCATGATAGATGGAGCCGTTCCGTGCGTTGAAGTAAACTCAGGATCACGTAATTGATCAACAGTGTATCCAACGCTCGAACCCATGTTATGAGGAAGACCAAGTGTGTGGCCAACTTCGTGTGCCATCACAAAACGAAGCATCTCGCCCATGATATCATCGCTCATTTTTACGTTACGAGCATCGGGATTAGAAGCCGCGGTTTGGATAAAGAACCAGTTTCTCAACAAGTTCTGAATATTGTGATACCATAGAATATCACTTTCTAAAATCTGACCTGAACGAGGATCATGTACATGTGGACCCTGTGCATTTTGAATTGGGTTGGTTATGTAACGCATTACTGAATAACGAACATCTTCGGGGGTAAACTCAGGATCTTCTTCCGGAGTTGGAGCCGCTTTACCGATGATAGCATTTTTGAAACCGGCTGCTTCGAAAGCAACTTGCCAGTCTTCGATCCCTTGTAGCAAATATGGAATCCATTTTTCAGGAGTTGCAGGATCTAGGTAATAAACGATTGGGTCTTCCGGCTCAACCAATTCCCCTCTTAAGTAAGCCGCTTTATCTTTCGGCACCAAGTTGTAACGTGTGATGTAGCGCTCGCGTGCTGCGCGGTGCTCATCAGAGCTGTAGTCATATTGAGCAACCGAAAAGAAACCAACACGACGATCCCAGTTTCGGGGAACAACCGGCTCTTCAGGCAGCAATATCATCGACTGATTTACTTCCAGCGAAATGGTTCCTGTTACGGCATCGGCTGGAGGATTACCTGCATCGTAAGTAAGTACGTGACGTACCTCAAGATTTTCAGGGTAGCTGGCCATGCGCTCGATGAAGCTACGGTTGCCATCTAAACGACGAACCTGAAATGAACGGCGTTGACGATCGGACATACCGCCTAACAATGGCACATCAGAAGTAAATAATTTCGTTACGTCAATTAATAGCCCGGTACTGTCGGTTGCTTCTGCTTCGATATCGAATGAATAAACAACCGGCTCGAAATTGTTGTTTACAACTGATTTGTAAATCGGGTCTTCTTCGTTAGCTACGCTTGAATACGAAACGTGGCGAAGTTTGATAGATTTTTCTTTTTTCTGCCATCTTATCACTTGTTGGGCACGTGCTTTTTGGCCGGCACCGCCAAAACTAAAATTCTCGGTTGAACCCGATACACGAGTTACCAAAAGCATTTCTCGATCTAAGAGATCGTTAGGGATTTCGTAGTAATATTTGTCATCCACTTTGTGCACATTAAATACACCTTCATCTGTCTCGGCATCGTCGGTTACGATCTCACCGAATTTCTTCATGTCATCACCTCCACCGCCTCCGCGACGTGGTGAATTTTGAGCTGTATTTCCATTGGAGGCAGTAGATTGGGCGGTTTTACATCCTGTAAAAACCAACACGCTGCAAAGTAGCAGGGAAAGAATTTTTCCCGATTTGAGTAGTCCGATCTTCATTCTTGATTAAGTTAAATTTAGGGAAGATAGGAAAGTCCGACTAGATGCCCGTTTAAGCAAGTGCCGGGTGTAAAAAGATGTGAGATTTGGTAGTTATTAAGTGTGAGGAATGAGGAGTGAGGTTTGAGGTTTGAGGCCTCCTCTTGTTACGGAGTTCCAGCTTGGGCAACGCAATCCAGAAGCTCTAGCTTCCATTTTTACCAGGTTCATCATTGGGAGAGGCATTAATACAGTTTTCAACTCCACTAAATTTTATTATTTATGCCCTACACCCATTGGCATTCGTCCAATATACTTCCATTTTTCATCAATGTGTTGAAAGCTGAGTATTGCAAAACTTGAACCTGTATTACTTGTTATATTTAGAAACAATAACACTTTATTTCTTTTTTTATTGAATAATGGATGGGAGACCCTTAGCATTTTCCCTTGTGGGCATTGATCAATATTATTCACAAAATTAATCGAATCACTCCTCCATAAATTTCCGCTCCACGCTTTTTCGTTATAGTATTCTTTCATATCACTAAGTCTATTATCAGATATAAATTTAATATGATGGGTTATTCTACCTGATGCTTTGCGACTGTTAACCCAACCGACATAATAATCGACTATACGAGTTGGAGTATAGTGTTGAGTTCCTACCCATTGTTTTTCTTGGATACAATAATCTATGTAAAGTGAATTTAGGGTTTCAATTATTTTTTGCTCTTCACTTAATTGAGCTATAGAATCTAAATTCCATGAGAGTAGCATAGTAACAGCTAATATTATTCGCATAGAGACCCTTTAGCACCACTTTTATTTTCATCTTCTATATCATTTACACTAATTATTCTATTTCTTTCCGCAGGATCTAACATTGAAAAAGCATCAGTACCAGTTAATGAACCCCAAGCGATATCATTATAAAACTGTTCATCGAACCTTGTACCAAACAGTTCTTTTAGTGCATTACTAATTGTGTTTATATAATTCATAGCCATTTCTTCGTGATGTACACCTTCTTCATCACTTCCAATTCTTTCATTGTAGTAATTCCATAATAGCGGAAAGTCTGTTTGCAGTTCAATTGCATACGATTCATCTACATATTGTAGATCAACCAAACTAAGGAAATAAGCGTGAATTGCCTCATGCATTAATGATCTAGCAATTGAAACATCTGTTGCACTTCCTCTCGTTCCCTAGCTCCAGCTTGGGCAACGCATTCCAGAAGCTCCAGCTTCCATTTAGAAAAGTAGTACACGTTCAATCATCTGTTAGACGGACTTAAGCCGTCAGACAGACCACTGAAAAGTCACTCAGAACGAAGTGATGAGTCCTCCAATCTTAAATTCGAGTCGGTAACGAGTTGTGAAGATCCTTTACCGCCAGTCAGCGGTTCTGGATGACTTATTATGAAATCTTTGCTATGACCTAAGCTATAACAACACTTTGTAACTATGTCGCTAAGTAACTTTGTGCCTTTGCTCCTTTGCCCCTCTGATCCTTTGCCCCTCTGATCCTTTGCCACTTACCTCAAATGCTCTCTAAACCACCCGATCGTTTCGTCCATAACTTCTTTAAATGGCTTGGGGAAATCCATCTCCTCAAAAGGATGAGCCAGATTGAATGTGTGTCCGGCTTTGGCTATTAAGCGAAGTTCTTTGTCTTTAGCGGCGGAGTTGATGTGCAACTGTTCGGAGTGCGAATAAGGCACGGCTTCGTCTTCGCGGGCATGCATAAACAGCGATGGAATTCTTAGGTCTTTAACCCTATGCATAGCTATCACTCGTTCTTCATTCTCGATAGCATCGTCATACACTACTTTCTCCAGTGGCATCATTTGACCGGTTCTGGAGTTCTCAATTTCGGTGACTCCCTTTTTCTCCCAATCCGATTTCATTTCATCAGTCCAGAATTCGAGATAATGCCCAACCGCATTCCATGTTACCAAACATTGGATCGCTTCAAATTCTGCGGCAGCAACTACAGCAAGATGACCTCCGCGTGAATGTCCAACAATGCCTAAGTAATCGGTATTTAAGCTACTATGTGAATCCTGAATTTTCCCTTTTTGAAGGGCCATAATTATTGATTTTATATCCTCCAAATCCTGAGTAAAGGTTTGCTTAGCGAATAAATCCAGTCTGTCGAGTTCATATCTTTTTTCACCGATTCCATTTCGGGAAAGATTAAAGGCCACCACGCCAAATCCACTTCTTGCCAAATCTTCACAAGCATCGGGAAAAGCACCCCAGTCTTTGAATCCCTTAAAGCCATGTATAAAAAGAATGACTGGGAATTCACGATTTGTCCCACTAATCGGTGAATAAAGATCCCACCGAATTGGATTGCCATCGGTTGACTCTATTTTACCTGAACTGATTGAAATGTTATCAAATTCCATGTTATCCTTTTTTGAAATCCAACGCATCCAGCTTCACCAGTCTGCGCAGATTATTAATTTCGTCTTGTTTTAAATACCTCCAACGGCCGTTTCCAACTTCTTTTAAATTCAAACCCGCGTATTCTGTCCGTTTCAATTTTGTTACTTCGGTATCATGAAACTCTACCATTCTGCGGATTAAACGATTACGGCCTTCGAACACTGAAATAAGGAAAGTATTTTTCACATCTGCAAATCGTTTCACATTATGGCCTTTTGCAACCCCATCTTCAAGTTCCACTCCTTTCATAAATGCCGATAGTTCATTATCGGTTAATGTTCGGTCAGTGGTTACTTCGTAGGTTTTTTTCACTTTATAACTCGGGTGCATCAAGCGATGTGCAAGATCTCCATCGTTGGTTAAAACGAGCAGCCCGGTTGTATTGCGATCCAATCTCCCTACCGGGTACACGCGATAACCAGTAGCTGTTTCTACCTCGTCCATTACCGTATTTCTACCTTTTTCATCGTCGGTAGTGGTGATCGTATTTTTCGACTTATTAAGTAGTAAGTAAACAAAAGGCTCTAAACTTAATGTTTGCCCATCCACTACAATTTCGTCCTTTTGGGAAACTTTCATCCCAAGTTCGCTAATCACTTTTCCGTTTACCGTAACTTTACCTTCTTCGATCAAGCGATCGGCTTCGCGACGAGAACACAAACCCGCATGGGCGATAAACTTGTTTATTCTGATTTTCTCTGAAACGGAATAATCCTGACTCACCGTATTCTTAGCTCGGTCTTTCTTTTTAAACGGCTCGCCGCCCTCTTTACGCTTCGACTTTTTTGGGGAGTTACTTTTACGTCTTCTGTTTTTCATAGGAGAAAGGGTTATTCCTAATTCTAAATTCTTAATTGATAATTGTTCTTACTCTTCTTCCGAGCTCGACGATTCATCGCCTGAAGTTCTGTCTTCACCCGGCTCTTCGTCGGTGGTTACTTCCTCTTCCTTAATCTCATCTTCCAGCTCCATCATCATTTGCCGTTCAAGTAACAACTGTCGATGTTCAGCCATATCATCATCTTTCAGTATTTCTTCGATCTCTCTAGGTTTAGGCAACTCGTTTACTGAGTTCAACCCAAAATGACGTAAGAAATGCCGAGTAGTTCTGTATAGTAACGGCTTCCCAGGGCTATCAGATCGCCCTGAAACTTCTATAAGTGCTTTCTCCATGAGTTGACGGATTACATATCCGGAATCTACACCGCGAATCTGATCAACTTCTGGTTTGGTGATTGGCTGGCGATACGCAATAATTGCCAGCGTTTCGATCGCCGATTGCGATAACTTTCGATATGCGTTTTGATGTTGAAACACGCTCAACCAATAATGGAATTTAGGTTGAGTGGCAAACGTATATCCACCGGCTAACGGCTGGATTCGGAAGCTCAATCCCATTTCATCGTAACGTTCATTCAGCTTGTCGATGAAATCCTGAACCGTTTCTTCGTTAATCTCAATTTGTTCTTCTTGCTCAACAATGATGTCTCTGATTTTATCCGCAGAAATTGGTTCTTCACTAGCAAAAATCAGTGCTTCAATAACCGACGATAATCGGCTACCATCTATAAACTGATAATCGTTTAGCTTTTTATTCACTGTCCCTCACAATAAAAAATCCATCGTAACCCTGTTTTTGGTACAGGGGCATCAAAATATATCCATCCGTTTGAGATTCAATTTTCACGTGTTTATCGGTAGCTAACCAATCCCCTTTTTCAACCGGATCGAAGTTAGAAAACCCGGGGTTCATCACAAATTCGTCGCCATCTTCGATCACATGTTTGTACACAAAATCAATTTTATGCGGAAAACCTTCTACCTTCTCCATCAAGTAGGCGTAATATGTTGCAAATTGATCAAGTTTGTTAGCAGGAATCAAACCGGCGTTAACCATCAGTGTCATTAGTCCGGCCACGGCATTATTTTCGGCCATCACAGTGCCATGCGTTCCACTTTCGAAAGCAAAACCCACATGCCCTGCTTCTTCCACATATTCCATCGATGTGCCAATCAGTGTGTGTTCGATTCCAAACACCATTGGAATTTTAAGCTGGCTTAGTAAATCGATATGCCGGGATTCTTTGGGTGTGATGGTGAACATACAGCCCGTACCCGAAAAGGTGTGCAGGTCGATGTAAATCACCTCTTCATCAGAATAAACAATAGGATCGAGAATGCAGAGCAGTTCTTTGAGCTCAATTCGCTCGGTTGATGCTAAATCTTCGAAAGGGGTACGTCTGATTTTATCCAAAATGGAGGTCACCCACAAACGATTCATATCTTCGTCAATAAAACGCACATTTTTTTTGAGCGCAGCATTATTGCCTTTTAACCCAATAAAACGACCGTGTATATATTCTTTCAGAGGCTCAAGTTGATTGATCACGTCTTCAATAGCTTCCACACCGGTTGGTTCATTTCCATGGATTCCTGCAACTGCAATAACCGTGGGGCCCGGGTGGTCTCCTCTAATGTCGCCTATAAAATGTTTTAGTATTTCTTGGGTATGTTCCTGCTGTTCGCTTTCTATTGCCTGCATCAACTATTTTCCTTTTCACTGGCCAGAGCTTTTAATAATCGCCTAGTGATATCCATAAAATTGTGTTCGGTTATAATACCAACTAATCGGCTATTCTTCACTACCGGTAAACAGCCAACTTTGTGTTCTAGCATGATATTCATTGCTTCCATTATCGACGCTTCGGGATGAATCGTAATTGGATTTTGAATCATAAATTCACTGAGTTGTTTGCTAGTATCCACTTCATCATCGTTTACAACGCGGCTATATTCCCTCATCACCATTCGCATTGATACTAAACCTACTAAATGTTTTCGGTCGTCTTCTATAGGGATGTATTTTATCGCGCGCCAATCCATCAAATTTGACACAAATTCGATTAAATCATCTTTGCGGGCAGTAAATAAGTCGGTGGTCATAAACTCTTCAACCAGTAATTTCGATGGCATCCACGAAGGTACATCCTCAAATTTGGCTAATGCCCAACGATGAACCGGCTCGCCCTTCTTCTGATTTTTTAGCATCGATGCCGTAACGGTGGTTAACGCTTGTTCTCGATTCCCTTCTTTTATGATATTTCCATATGATTTTACTACCCAGTAAGCGCCGGTTTTCATGGTTGCAACACGATCTTGAATTACTGATAAATAGGTATCAATATCAGAACTGTTAATGTTCGCCTTTTCCAATCCATGTTTAGCTAGTGGTAACAATTCAGAAGTGATTAAATCTTTGGCACTAATTTTTCTGCCGTTGGTCCACTCAAAGTTGGTATCGAGTCCCATTTTCGAAGCTGCGAAAAAATTCAATCGGGCATCATCAAAATCTAATTCCTGAGAAATATCCGGGTGTTCATCCTCAAAACCATTCAACAATCCAAGCCAGAATGCAGTGTTTGCCATTTCATCTAAAACCGTAGGACCTGAAGGCAACACTCTATTTTCGATGCGCAGATGAGGTTTACCACCACCAACTCCATAACAGGCTCTATTCCACCGATAAACCGTACCATTGTGAACTTTTAGTGCATTTAATTCCGGCGGAATGCCTTGTTTCATCAACGCTTCCACGTCTTCTTCTACATCTGAACTTAGCAACACTCGGTAGCGCGAAATATCTTCTTTATAAATTTCTAGGATTGAATTTTTTAACCATGCATTACCAAAAGTAACCCGTGGACTGCTATCCCGAAGGTGATCACCAACTCCTCGAGTATCTACGGATTGATGAAATAAAGCGATTCGTGTTTCGGCCCATAATCGCTTCCCTAAAAACACCGGCGAGTTTACGGCCGCTGCTAATACCGGTGCTGAAATCGCCATTGCAGCATTGTACTTTTGAACAAATTCGTTGGGTTTTATTTGTAAATGCACCTGAAAGCCGGTGTTGCATCCCTCCAATATCGGAGTGTCGAATTTCATCAATAACTCATCCATCCCTTGAATACGCAATTCGTACTCTTTGCCGCGCAAATTATCGATGGCTTCACAAAGTGCGTGATATCGATCAATATCGGTTAGGCTGTTTATGCTAACATCCGACTTTCTAATAGTAGGTAAAATCCCGGTGAGTAAAACCTCGGCATCAAATTCATCGGCTATTTCGCGAACCTTGGCAACATCTCTCTGAAGATTGTGCTCCATATGCGATAAACAATCGCCGGTAAATTCGAGTGGTGGGTTTAAATTAATTTCCAGATTAAACTTGGCGAATTCATGCGTAAAATTTGGATCATCCAGTTTTTTAAGGATGTCATCGGCACCCAAAAATGGCTTGGCATTGCGATCAATTAAGCACAATTCCTGTTCTGCGCCAATGCGAATTGGATCGGTTTCGAACCAATCTTCATCCAGCATTTTTTCCAAAGCTCTCAAATCTTTGAGAACGTTTTTCATGAATTTCTGAAGCTGTTCGTTCGATTCTGCTAGTTTTACTCTGGTGTCGCCCATAGAAGTAGTACGTTAGATGAAATAACCGCTTTAAATACCCATTTTCTGCGCGTATTTGCAAGTAATTAGCGCTGGGCATCAACATTTATATTTACCCGAACTTTGGATCGACTTACGCTACTTTCGCGATCGTAAACTTCCATAATCCGGCTGAGAACGGCTTCAATATAATTTCCACCTTTATCAGTATCCAATTTGATACTCAATTCCCATAAAAAATGCTGATTCATCCAGCCAATCACAGAAGCTCCCGGACCTAAAATCTCAGTCTCGGGCAACATCTTATCGATAATAGTTCGCATAAAATGTGCTTGTTGAATCACCAAATGTTCTTCTTTTGCTTTAAAAATGAATGTAATCAACCGGCTAAAAGGCGGGTAGTTCAATTCCGACCTGAACTGTATTTCCTCTTTTGCAAACGAATCGAAATCGTGGGATTTTGCAAACTGTATGGCTGAAACCTGTGGTTGTCGCGTTTGAATAAATACTCGCCCGGCTTTTGTTCCTCGCCCACTTCGGCCTGCAACCTGGCTGAGTAATTGGAACAATCGCTCCGATGAATTAAAGGCCGGGAAAGCCTGCTCGGTGTCGGCATCAATCACACCAACAGTGGTCACATTCGGAAAATCCAACCCTTTAGCAACTAATTGAGTACCCACTAAAATATCTGCTTTTTGATCGGCGAACTGAGTCAAGATTTTCTTGTGTGCACCTTTTTTTGAGGTCGAATCGCGATCGAAACGTAAAATTCCGGCCTCAGGAAACAACTCTTTAATTTCTTCTTCGATCTTTTGAGTTCCACTTCCTTGAATCAACATTTCAGCAGAGCCACATTTTTCACAATTCGTATCTGCTCTGCGTGAGTAACCGGAATAGTGACACATCAGTGCATTTTTGAATTTGTGATAAGTCAAACTCACCGAGCATTCCGGGCTTTGAGGAATATGTCCACAGGTTGCACACTGCATGTAATTGGCGAAGCCACGACGGTTGTATAAAAGTATTACCTGCTCGTTATTTTTTAGCGATTTTTCCACCGCTTGGTATAACGCTACACTCAACGAACCACGCATTGCCCCTTTGTACTGGGTTAGGTCAATGATTTCTACCTTTGGCAATACAGCCTCTGCATGTCGCTTTTTTAATGATAGCATTATTGCTTTGTTCTGCTTTACCATTTCAAGGGCTTGCATACTTGGCGTTGCCGATCCCATAATTACTACAGCATTTGTGCGATTAGCACGTACGATGGCCACTTCCCGAGCATGATATCTTGGTGCGGGATCAACTTGCTTATAGGAAGCATCATGCTCTTCGTCTAAAATGATCAACCCTAGATTTTGCACCGGAGCAAATACCGCCGAACGCGGCCCGATTACAATCGATTTTTTCCCCTGTTCGATTTGTTGCCAAGCATATAATCGTTCTGATGCCGACAATCTACTGTGAAGCACCGCTATTTTATCGCCAAAAATCATGTGGAAACGTGCAACCGTTTGAGGAGTAAGTGCAATTTCGGGAACCAATACAATTCCGGTTCTGCCTTGTTCAATTACTTTTTTAAGGGCATGAATGTACACTTCAGTCTTGCCTGAGCCGGTGATGCCATGCAGTAAGAAGTTTCCAAATTCCTGATCATCAATTCGATTACAAATCTGTTCAAAAGCTGCTTTTTGATCCGCATTCAATTGCTTTATAGCTTCGGGATTGTAGGTTAAATCGTAATCAGTAACATCTTTTTCTTTTTCGATGGATGTAACCCATTCATCGTCTTTTAGTTTTCGAAGTTGATAGGATGTTAGCCCAAGTTCTGATTTTAGTCGAAGCTCTTTATCGGGAAGTTGTACATCCAGTAAAGCGCTTAAACCTTCCTCCCATTTGTTTAGCGATTTTTTATCTGCCAGATATTTTTGT
Source organism: Balneolaceae bacterium (assembly GCA_034669965.1). Taxonomy (GTDB): domain Bacteria; phylum Bacteroidota; class Rhodothermia; order Balneolales; family Balneolaceae; genus HXMU1420-13. The sequence goes on from JAXMOK010000001.1 coordinate 774,000, forward strand.
GCTGTTATTTTTGAATCATCCGTATACCATTCCAGCCAGCTTTCCTTTGCTGTCGACACTTTAACATCGGGCTCTTCCCAAACTTCTAGCGTGCCCTTTTTCAGCAACTGCTTGAAAACTTTATTGAGTCCGGTTCCCCTAAGCTGTTGTTGAATCTCTTTTTGAGTAACAGGCGACTGCTCTTCAATCAATGCTACTACATTTTGTTCTTCCAATGAGAGTGTAGATACGGTCTTATCATTTACTTTTACGTAGGTTTTTGATACAAAATTTAATCCTGACGGAAGCGCTGCTTGTATCACTTCGCCCCAGCTACAAAAGTAAAATTTATGAACCCATTCGGTGAGTGTTAGTAGCTCTCTCGATAAAACCGGATGCTCATCCAGTACCTTTCGAATGGGCTTAGTTTCGAAATCAGGTTCATCATCATGAACACGAACTATAAGTCCGATGGCGTAATAATTTCGATAAGGAATCCATACTCTTTTCCCGATGAGTGTTTCGGAAAATAATTCCTTAGGAACTGAATAAGTAAATACCCTTCGAATAGCTAAAGGGAATGCAACGTCTGCAAACAATGGATTATCTGGCTAACCTTTTTTGCTAAGCTTATCCAAATATCCGACTGAATGCAACCTATAGTATGATTAATAAATATAGTACGATAAGTAGAATGGGAAGCGTAAACACGAGGTTTGCCTGCCAATAGGTGGATTCATTTTCCATAAGTAACCTCCAACATATTTAGGTTTCCGTTTCTATTGTTTACACAAATAGTGTACCAAAATGTTTCCCACCTTTTCACCGCACGATCATGCGAACTTTGAACAGAGGAACAGTTGAACATCCAACTTCGAACAGTTGAACTTTGAAGACAGCTCTGAGTTAATTTGCATTCTTTCTGGCAGTTTGAATGCTTTTTACAAAAATAGAAATCAACTCGTTAGATTCTTGAATGAGAGATAATAATTCATCGCTTTTAAGTATTGGTTTTTGATGAATAATCTTGAGGTTTATATAAGTTTCTCTTAGCTCCTTGAGTGCGATTTTCATCTTGTGAATAAAATCCTTTGCAGATTCTGCGCTTTGAGCTTCAGCATGATGGAAGGCAGGTGCAGTTCCACAACGAACTAATTGCTTCGAAAAATGTACTCCTGCATATGTTCTAGGAAGTTTTTCTACGATTTCAAGTATAGAAATCGAAAATTCGATCAATCTTTCATGCAAGTCATATCTCATAAAAATCTCATTATTTCAGAGTTCGATGTTCAAAGTTCTACTGTTCAAAGTTCAAGAGTTCACCTATTCTTAATTCGTAATTCCTAATTCTTCACCCCAACCACCCTTCTCGGTCAAGGCTTCGGTATTGGATGGCTTCGGCAACGTGATGCGATTGAATGCGTTCGCTTTTATCCAGATCAGCGATGGTTCTGCTAACTTTTAAGATGCGATCGTATGCTCGTGCCGAAAGCCCCAAACTCGTGATTGCCTGCTTCAGAATTGCTGAACTTTGCTCGTCCAATTCGCACACTTTACGTACCTGTCGCGTATTCATTTGCGAGTTTGAATACACATCCTTTACCCCAAGAAATCGCTGCGTTTGAATCTCCCTTGCCTCAATAACTCTCTCTCTGATTTCCGTAGAACTTTCTCCTTTAGCTTTCCCGGAAAGCTCATCGTAACTCACCTTATTCACTTCGATGTGCAAATCTATGCGATCTAGCAACGGCCCGGAAATTTTACTCAGATATCGCTGCATTTGAATATTCGATGTTCCGTTCATCTCCGCAGGATCGTACCAATCGCCTGAAGGAGATGGATTCATCGAAGCAACCAACATTACTCGACTCGGATACGTCACGCTCATACGCGCCCTTGAAATCGACACAAAACCATCTTCTAAAGGCTGTCTCATTACTTCCAAGGCACTTCTTTTGAATTCCGGCAGCTCATCCAAAAAAAGAACTCCGTTATGTGCCATTGAAATTTCACCCGGCATCGGAATTCCTCCACCACCAACCAGCGCAACATCAGAAACAGTGTGATGAGGCGCTCTGAATGGTCGGGATGTGATTAATGCTTTTCCATTTTTCATGATCCCCGAAACCGAGTGCACTTTGGTTGTTTCAAGAGCTTCGCCTAAAGAGAGCGGTGGTAAAATGGTCGGAATACGACGTGCCATCATCGTTTTTCCCGAACCCGGTGGCCCGACCATCACCACGTTATGAGAACCTGACGCTGCAATTTCTAGAGCACGCTTCACATTTTCCTGTCCTCGTACATCGCTGAAATCGACCGCTTCCAGTCTGCCGTTTTTGGCAAACACGTGCTCCACATTAATTTTAAATGGATCGAGATTCCCTCGATTTTCTAACCAGTCTTTTACATCGTTGAGATGATCGAAAGGAAATATGTCAATTCCATCTACTACTGCTGCTTCAGGACCGTTTTCACGGGGCACAATCAAATATTTAAAGCCTTGTTTCTTGGCTTCTACAGCCACCGGCAACACTCCTTTTATCGGCCGAATTTGTCCATCCAGCGCGAGTTCGCCTAACATCACTGTATCGTCCAGCTTATCGGTATGGAGCTGCCCCGACATCCTCAACAACCCGATCGCAATAGGTAAATCGAAGGCATTTCCTTCTTTAGGGAGATCGGCTGGAGCAAGATTTACGGTTATCCGTCCCAATGGATAATATGAACCTGTATTTCTGATAGCAGCTTCTACCCGATCTCGAGATTCAGAAACGGCTCGATCCGGCAATCCCACTAAGAAAAATTTTACCATACCATTGGTATGGTGTGTTTCAACGTCGATGATTTTTGCATCAACACCGATGGTGGATGCGCAATAAACTCTGGCTAGCATTTATTTGAATCTTTTTATTTAGCTTTACGTAGTTAGACTCCGCCGGAGGCAACTCCTTACAAAAAATTTTATAAATCGCACATATCATGGAAAAAGACGAGGCAAAAAAGAAGGCAAAGCACATGTTTGAAGAGGTGCAAGGTGGGGTGACCGAAGTGATCTCCAAAATCAGAGAATTTATCAAAGAGGGAAGCGCAAGACGATTAATTATTAAGAACAAAGAGGGCGAAGTAGTTTTTCAAACTCAACTAGCTGTCGGCGTTGGTGGCGCTGCTTTAGTGGGTGCAATGGCCCCGGTAATTTCAGCAGTTGGCATGTTCGCCATGTTCATCAACGATTATCAGATCTTGGTTGAGCGCGAACTGGATGAAGACGAAGACGAGTTTTCGGTAGACGCCGAAATCATCGAAATCACCGAAGATGAGGACGAAGAAGAATCGGCAAAAGCTGAGGAATCTACTTCCGAAGAATCTGATGAAGAGCCGAAAGACGAAAAGACGGTCGGAAAAAAGAAGAAAAAGTAATCTAAAAGATTGATTTAGTGATTAATTGATGACAAACATCCCATTGACGAATTACCTTCTGATGGATGTTTACGAAATCATTTTTTCAACCACGCTCTATCGGTCGTACGGACTGAAGCTGCAAGACCGAACTTAAGTTGCTAACCGATTACTTATCAAATGCTGGGAAATATTGTATTGGCAGGAGTCTCATGGCTCCTGTTTTATTTTGTGCTGAAACAATCGCTGGTAAAAGCATGGTTTACTCCTCTTAGTCAACGCCTGAATGAATTGGGAATTGGCGTAATTATCGCAATTGCTTCATTTGCAATTCCATTATTTATTAAAAGCATTGTGTTTAACATTGACTGGAGTGTTAGTGAGTCAATTAACATATCTACAATCGCACAAGCGTTCTACTTCTACCTAAAATCTGTTTTATTTGAAGAGCTAATTTTCCGAGGAGCTCTACTTGCTGTACTCATTCATTTCACTTCAAATAGAACGGCCATTCTTATTTCGGCTATTTCTTTTGGTGTGTACCATTGGTTCTCTTATGGGATGTTCGGGAGTGGTTTAGTTCCAATGACTTATATTTTCTTTCTAACCGGTTCCATGGGATTAGTTTGGGCATTTATGTACTCAGAATCCAAATCAATTCTTCTACCTATCGTAGCACATTTATCATGGAATTTTCAATCATCTCTGTTTACCGAATATCAGCCCTTTGGGCATTTAATTTTAACATCTGAAACAACACGTAATTTTTCAGAATTGATAGATTTTGGTATTCAGACCGGGGGGTACGCCCTTTCCATTTTGCTGATGTATGGCCTTTATAAATGGTATTTACACAAATCTAATCCACCCGATGGATTACCCGTCTGATAGATGGAGTGAAGCCGAATTACTTCTTTCTTGCCCCTCAAGTTCGGTCGGACGGGCTTTAAGCCGTCGGACCGAGAGCCTACGCTATTTCCAGTGTTCTTCAGCAATTACTTCTTTAGGTAACTCGCCTAGATAATGTTCTGCATCAAGTGCAGCTTTACAACCGGTACCGGCGGCTGTTACCGCTTGTCGGTAGATTGCATCCATTGCATCGCCACAGGCGAAAATCCCCGGTAAATCTGTTTTTGTAGATTGGCCTTTGGTTTGGATATAGCCGACATCATCCATTGTTAGAACGCCTTTGAATAGATCGGTATTTGGTTTATGCCCGATTGCTACAAATACTCCCGTTACATCTTCTAACACTGTTTTATCGCCGGTTTTTCTGTTGTTGATGCGAACGCCTTCCACTACTTGTTCGCCAAGAATTTCGTCTATCTCGCTATCCCACATAAACTCGATTTTTTCGTTGGCGAACGCACGAGTTTGCATTGCTTTGGAAGCGCGTAATTCATCACGGCGATGAACCACCGTTACTTTACTGGCAAACTTCGTTAGGAAGGTAGCTTCCTCCATCGCCGTATCGCCACCGCCTACAATTACAACATGTTGATTTCGGAAGAAAGCACCATCGCAAGTAGCACAAGCAGAAACACCTTTACCACGTAAACGGGTTTCGCTTTCAAGTCCGAGCCACATTGCTGAAGCACCTGTAGAAATGATTATTGTATGAGCGAAAATCTCGGTCTTTTCGTCTACCGTTAATTTGTACGGGCGATCTCCAAACTCAATATCGGTCACGTAGCCGTAGCGGCAGTCTGCTCCGAATTTGGTTGCCTGCTCGCGGAAGTCTTGCATCATTTGTGGGCCCATTACTCCATTTGGGTATCCGGGGAAGTTCTCAACATCGGTGGTGGTCATTAGTTGTCCACCCGGCTCAGGTCCTTCAAAAACAATAGGACTTAGATCAGCTCTGGCGGCATAAAGTGCTGCGGTTAAACCGGCAGGACCGCTTCCGATGATTACTACTTTAAATGTTTTGTTGGCAATGTCTTCCATAGTTCTTCTTTCTGAATATTTTCAGTGTGAAGGTACGAAATTAGCGTTTAAACACGCTTCATTTTTTGTTTATTGGAAGTATAGAACCAGCCTAATACTTGTAGCTATTGAAAAGAGTGGCTGTACTCGTATTAGCGCAAAACGGACTTAGTTCGGCAATAAGCGTATCGCTTGCCAGATAATTTGACTGGAATGTGTTTCCGGCGTTATTTCGACTAATTGTCATTACCGAATCCGACAGCGTAAAATTAAGCGAGAATTCCTCTGACGCATTCGCTTGATTACGTAACACCATTTCGGGCATGTCAATATCGATTACATCAAATTTCACATTCTGGAAACAGGTCTCAGTTGTATCGAATGAAGCAATTTCGAATCTCAATGAATTGACCGATACATATTCCTCTATTTTTTCACTATTCAATCTCCAGGTGCCTGTTAAATCATTATTGTAACAAACAGGAGCAAAATCTTCGATGTTAGTTTTTTCACTTGGCCAATATCTTTGGATATGGCTTTGTGTAACATCTATATCACGGAGGTGAATTCGATCTCCATTTTGTGAAACCGCAAATACTTTAAGTGGGCTACCGTCATCTTTCGTTACTTGAAAAAATCCAGTCCCATCGCGCTTAACAACACGATAAACATCTGTTGTCATACATCCACGGCTTGCGTTGTAATAGTAAAAACCGAACGTATTGTTACTTATTAATACAAATTCATTACTGCCTTCGGTTTTAAACTTCTCCCACACTCCAATTACCTCACCACCGGCATCTTCATTATCCAGATCAAGGTCATCGCAAGCCAAAAAACTTACGCACAATGTATAAAGTAGTATTCCACGTAAAACGTATTTCATTGAGTTTTCCCCCAAGTTTATTCAATTAGTATACATTTTCTTCACATTAATTTCTCACATTATAGTGAATTGATGCGCACACATTATCATCAATTTCAGAACAATAGCATTGATTTTTAACAGGTTCGCTAAAAAAGCGCTCCCATAATTATTTGCGGAATAATTCAATTTCATTATGTTGAGACAAACTAAGGTTGGAGGTTATCATTGATTGTAGCAATTCCTAAAGAAACAGCTGATCTCGAAAAGCGGGTTTCAATTACACCTGAAATAGCAGGTAAACTTATTAATAAAGGCTTATCGCTTCGGGTTGAATCGGATGCCGGATTGGCATCTAATTTTCTTGATGCTCAATATTCGGATGTCGGGGCATCGATCGAAAAAGATCGCAAGAAATTGTTTTCTGAGGCTGATTTAGTGCTCGCCGTGCAAACACCTGCCGAGACCGACTTAGCCAACATGAAACAAAACAGCATCCTTGTTTGCTTTCTTTGGGCTTTGCAAAATGCTGATTTGGTTGAGTCTCTTAAAACTAAAGGTATTACTGCCATGGGGATGGATGCAGTTCCAAGAATTTCCAGAGCCCAGAACATGGATGCCTTGTCGTCGATGAGTTCGATTGCCGGCTACAAAGCCTCGTTGCTGGCTGCCAATCACTTGGATAAATACTTTCCAATGATGATGACTGCTGCCGGTACTATACCGCCATCAAAAGCACTAATACTAGGCGCCGGTGTTGCAGGATTACAGGCAATTGCTACGTGCCGAAAACTTGGTGCTGTAGTTGAAGCCTACGATGTACGCCCCGTGGTTAAAGAACAGGTTGAGTCATTAGGAGCTAAGTTTGTGGAAGTTCCGCTTGAAGAAGAAAACACGGAAACCAAAGGTGGATATGCAAAAGAGTTAAGCAAAGACAGCCAGGAAAGGCAAAAACAGGTAATTCACGAGCATGTTAAGAAATCGGATATTGTGATTACTACGGCGTTAATTCCGGGTCGGCCGGCTCCGCTTCTTATCACCAAAGAAATGGTAGCCGATATGAAACCCGGCTCTGTGATCGTGGATTTAGCGGCTGAAAATGGTGGAAATTGCGAATTAACTGTGGCGGGTGAAGTAACCGTAGCCCATGAAGTGAAAATTGTTGGACCACTAAATTTACCCAGCCAGTTAGCCAACCACGCAAGTATGTTGTATTCAAAAAACATGTTTGCCCTTCTCAATCTTCTTATCAAAGATGACCAACCGAACTTTGATTTCGAAGACGAAATTTTGCTTAACACTACGATTACACATCAAGGTGAAATCATTAGTCCTTTACTAAAACCGAAAAAATCATGAGCGTCTTAATTTTTTCTTTATTCATATTTGTTTTGGCCTGCTTTATCGGCTTTGAACTTATCTCGAAAGTACCGCCAACACTGCATACGCCATTAATGAGTGGAGCCAATGCCATTTCAGGAATCACCATTGTTGGAGCACTAATTGTTGCCGGACATGCAGGCACAGATTCACAGCTAAGTCATATCCTAGGCTTGATTGCTATCATTTTTGCTACCATCAATGTTGTTGGTGGGTTTATGGTAACCGATCGAATGCTGGAAATGTTCAAGAAAAAAGGAGATGACTAATGTTACCATCTATACCAAATTTCTTTCCCGAACTATCCATTGATATCATTCAACTTGTTTACCTAATTGCTGCATTCTTTTTTATCAGAGGTATTAAGCTGCTGAATAGTCCTGCAACAGCCAGAAAGGGAAATCAACTTGCGGCTCTTGGAATGTTCATCGGTATTATAGTCACATTCTTTGACCATCAAATTGTAAGTCTTGAATGGATAATAGCAGGCATTGTGATTGGTGGATTGATTGGCGCAGTTCTGGCAAAAAAAGTAGCCATGACGGCCATGCCGGAACTCGTTGCAGTGTTTAACGGCTTTGGCGGCGGTGCTTCTGCTCTAGTTGCCTGGGGCGAATTTGTTCGATATACAGATCCTACCATTATCTCACCTGATAGCCTTATTACAACCGGGCTTTCTATTTTTATAGGTGCGCTTACATTTACAGGTAGCTTTGTAGCCTTTGGTAAACTGAAAGGTTTTATATCAGGCAATGCTATCACTTTTCCTGGGCTCAATGTCATAAACATTGGTTCTATGATTGCTGTGTTAGTTTTAGTAGGCTTCTTTACCCTCGACCCGACCAACCTCACATATTTTTGGGTAATACTTGGTTTATCTCTGTTGATTGGAATCACATCAGTAATTCCAATCGGAGGAGCAGATATGCCGGTGGTTATCTCACTGCTGAATTCTTATTCAGGTATTGCCGCTTCTATGGCCGGTTTTGTACTTGGTAATAGCCTGCTTATCATTTCCGGTGCTTTGGTTGGTGCAGCTGGACTCATCCTCACCAACATTATGTGTAAAGCAATGAACCGGTCGCTAGCCAACGTAATTTTTGGCAGCTTTGGTGGCGATGGGGCCTCAGCTGGTGGCGGTGGTGCCGATGGCGACAAAACTGTGCGCGAAACTTCGCCCGAAGATTTAGCTATTCAAGTGGCCTATGCTTCTAAAGTGGTGATCGTGCCCGGCTATGGCTTGGCAGTTGCTCAGGCGCAACATATTGTGAAAGAAGTGGCTTCAAACCTTGAAGAACGTGGCGTGCAGGTGAAATATGGTGTGCATCCGGTAGCAGGACGTATGCCCGGCCACATGAATGTGTTGCTGGCTGAAGCCGATGTTCCGTACGATTTGTTGTACGATATGGATCAGATTAATCCCGAGTTTGCTTCTACCGACGTTGTACTGATAATTGGCGCAAACGACGTTGTAAACCCTATGGCAAAAACCTCACCCGGAAGTCCTATTTATGGCATGCCAATTTTAGATGTGGAAGACGCTAAACGAACCATCGTTTTCAAACGATCGTTAAGTGTTGGTTATGCTGGTATCGACAATCCGCTGTTTTATGCCGAAAAAAATCAGATGTTTTTTGGTGATGCAAAAAAGAGTTTACAGGCGCTTAATGAGGCACTAAAAGATGTTTAAATCTGACATAGATTAAATTCCGAAAATTCAAACTAACTGGAGCTCTCACAGTATTACTGCATTTTCTTTATTGAATCTAATTCTGCAACTATTTGTTACATAATTAGTACATCAAAAAGTTTATTTTCTAACAAAATCACGTCGTTCACCATACTAAAGAGAGCAGGAACGGCGTTGCGAATTAATTGATCCAAAAATTTTAAGTTTATTTAGGTGTTGAGTATGCGAAAAGCGGTTTTATTTTTGGCCATAGGCTTGGTTTCTTGGTCATGCGCAGCAATATATCACTCTAGCGAAGGCAATAAAGAATGCAAAGTAATGTTAGCATCAATTGCCGAAAATTATGAAGGCTATTGTAAAAATGGTCTTGCACATGGCGAAGGTGTTGCTGTTGGTTTACATATGTATGAAGGTGATTTTGTTGCCGGCTACCCACACGGGGAGGGAGTTTATACCTGGCATTCTGAGCGCAAGTATACAGGGAACTGGCGTCAAGGAAGCCAGCATTCTTTCGGAACATTGGAATATGTTGAAAATGGTGCTCAGCAAACTGTAAGTGGATTCTGGAATGAAGGTGAATTAGTAGTACTTTCTGATGACAACCGGCCTCACAGAATAATCAATCAACGTGGTGTTGTATCAACATCTATCCGAAGACAAGGGTCTGATTACTCCGGAAAAATATTTCTTCGATTCAGACGAAATGGCGAAAATGTTCAAAATGTGATTTCTGATCTTACCATAAGCCATTCTTCAGGTACAATGCCTAACCAACCTGGTTCCAATTCAACCTTAGAATACACCATCGAAAACCCATCGTATCCTTTAGAGCTTTTTGTGAGTTATAAAATTCCAAACCTGATGAATACTTCACTCATCGATAATCGGGTCCAACTTATTATTAAAGAACCCGGCCAATACGTAGTCGACTTTAACAATAGTTGATTTCAGCTACCCCAAATCTTTCTTACTTTTAGAACCAAGCCTTGCACCATGCAGGGCTTTATTTTTGTTTAGAACTATTATCAAATGCGCACACTTTTACTACTTTCTATATTTTTATTTACTGCAATATCTTGTAATCGTCCCGATTGTGATATTGAACCAAACCTTAGTGTTGACCAAGATCAATTAAAAGCTGACATCGCTAAAATTGATACCTATCTGGCTGAAAATAACATTGATGCAGAAAAGCACCCTTCCGGCATCCGATACGTAATAATTGAAGAAGGTGATGGAGAAAAACCAAGTGTTTGTGGTAATGTAGTAGTAGACTATAAGGGAAGCTTAATTTCAGACGGATCGGAATTTGACAAAAGCAGCAGGCCGATTGGTTTCAGTTTGAGATCTTTGATTGTTGGCTGGCAAGTAGGAATACCGCTCATCAAAGAAAGAGGTAACATCCACCTTTACATTCCATCTGTGTATGCCTACGGTGCCACCGAAAGACCTAAAATCCCTGCCAATTCGAACTTATTTTTTGATATTGACCTTTATATAACAAACTGAGCACTTGAAATTATCCAATGAAACTTCCCCGAAAAAGTAAGCAACAAAAAGAACGAGCCGCTCAAATTCTTGAAGAGCTTTATCAGCATTATCCAAACCCACATTGTGAATTGGATCACCGAAATGCTTTCGAGTTGTTGATTGCTACTATCCTGAGTGCACAATGCACCGATGTTCGGGTAAACAAAGTTACACCGGCATTATTCGAAACGTACCCAACCCCCGAATTAATGGCCGAAGCGCCTCTTGAAGAATTGGAAGAGTTGGTGCGAACTACCGGATTTTATCGCAATAAAGCACTCTCGCTTAAAGAGACATCCACAATATTAGTGGAAGAATTTGGAGGTGTAGTTCCTAAAACGATGGAAGAGCTACTCACTCTGCGTGGTGCAGCACGTAAAACCGCCAATGTTGTGCTTGGCAATGCCTTTGGTATTAACGAAGGGGTTGTTGTGGATACGCATGTGAAGAGGTTATCAAACCGGTTTGGACTTACTCGAGAGAAAAAAAATACCGATAAAATTGAGCGTGATTTGATGGCACTTTTCCCGAAAGAAAACTGGACAGACCTTTCGCACCTACTCATCCATCATGGCCGTAATGCATGTAAAGCTCGGCTATCATCAGCTCCTGATCATCCGCTTTGCGAAAAATATGGGAGGAGTTGTGAATGCAAGAAAATGAGAGAAAACTCACCCAAAGAGTCGTGAAAATTGAAGATATTTGGTCTCCATTATGAGTAAAAACACACAAATCTTCATAATTGAAATTCAATGCTGGAAATGACTGGGGTAAAAAAAGAGAGATTATTTAATTCATTTGATAAACCGATTCCACCGGTTCGTTATGACATTCAACAGATTCCCATTCAACAGAATGGCGAAGAGTATATTTATTTCTACGATTCTTTGAGCTATGCTACCGGTGATTTCTCTCTCCCTGCTGATTCGCAAACCGTGCTTTCTTTATTAGATGGAAACCGTTCAATCGACGATTTGATTACACTTAGTAAAGGCGAAGTTTCAAAAAACGATTTGTTGAATTATGTTCGTTATTTGGATGAAAACGGAATTCTGCATTCAAAATATTTCAAACGTTTAGCAAAAAGTATTGAAATCGATTACGAGCAATCGGCTTATCATATTTCCAATACCGCCGGTATTTCGTATCCGAATAGTCCAACCCAGCTTATAAAATATTTGAACAAGGCTTTTGAGCGTCACGAACAAAGTGAACCGCACGAAGCCCGAGCGCTGTTTGCACCCCACATCGATCCACGAGTTGGGTTATCTGCTTTTGTAAAATCATTTTCGGCGATTAAAGACCTTAAACCGAAGAAAGTGTTTATCCTCGCTACTTCACATTATTCGGGCATGTATGGCGAATTGTATGACGACTTTCCGTTCATCGTTTCGGAAAAAACCTTTCAGTTGCCCAACGGAAGTATTGACACGAATAAAGATTTCAGAAGGATGCTTTCTCCAAAAAAATGGAATAAAATTGGGGTCAGTTTTCAAGATCGAGCACATCGAATGGAACATAGTATCGAACTGCATCTCCTCTTTTTGAACCATATCTGGAAGCATGAGTTCGAAATCATTCCCATTTTAATAAGTGGAATGGATGAGTTGTTGTATTCGGATGAATCTCACAAACAAGCCCAAATGGAAACTTTTGCAGCGTTTTTGGAAGAAACCTATAGTGATGATCCCGATACTTTTTTTCTGATCAGTGGCGATCTCTCTCATTTTGGCAAAAAATTCGGCGATCAAGATCCTGCTCAAATATTAGCGGATGAAGTGCAAGAAAATGATCAACTTATATTGCGCGCAGGTGCATCGGGCAACCCCAAGCATTTGATTTATGCCATGCGCGAAACCTTCGACAAGTTTCGCATCTGTGGGTTTCCGCCGTTGGTTACATTCCTCTCGGCATTCCCCAAACTTTCCGGTGAGATTTTAAGCTACGATTTGTGGGACGAGCAAGAACGCGAAAGTGCCGTTACCTTTGGAAGCATCCTTTTTCAATAATCAATATTCAACAAGGAATATTCAGTGATCAGCTTTTCTCTTTAGTTATTCACTGATCACTTTTCTAGATCATCGGCTTCAAAAAACTAGGATTTGAATTAAACGAGCACTATTGAACCGTTTTTGAATCTTAACTCAGCCCTTCAAGCACTTGTACATTGTTTATTCCTTGTTGAAAATTGAATGTTGTCTACGCTTTAATCTCCATTTTCTCGGCGAAATGATCACAAAAGTCGCGCATATCGCCGGAAATCCGCTCGTCGTTAATCGAGCGCTCTAAGGTATCAGCCATGGTAACCAACGTTTGATGAAAAAAGATTTTCATCTCATCCACGGTCATGTCTTTGGTCCATAAATCCAGCTTCAGCGTGTCTTTATTGTTGGCATCCCACAATGATAACAACATCGCCCGGCAATTGGCTACGTGCTTTTGGGTCATATCGTCGGCTTCCCAACGGATATTGGTAGGCACATGATCATTATCTAATTCTACGCTAATTGTAATATCTTTCTTATGCATGATGTATGTTTATTTTCACCAAAGATACGGTGATTACAACTTATCATCGCACCCAAATCGCTAAAGATTTTATCCAACACAACTACATGAATTATCTGATTCTACAATATCCGGGGCACAACTGGGTGTATTACCAATCAGCCGATCAACTGGCATTGGCTGAACTTCAAATCGCCGGCACAAAATTAGAATGCGGTTTGCAAGAGGTCGAAATTAAAATGGTTGCCAATCTCAGGTACATTCATTTTTCTACGGATAAACCACTTTCCGAGCGCGATCTTAATATCCTTTCGAAACTCTCTTTTGTATTTGCGCTTTTTAAGGTTGATGAAGATGCCACTGATTTTACAACCCTCACTCCGATCGAGTTGCCGATCAAATTCCATCTGGATCCGAAAATCAGCACGCTGCTGAAGTACAAAGGCAAAACCAACGAGCTTTTTACCCACATGATGCTCAACATCGCCGTGCATTCTTCCGATTTTGCTTTCGATAAGAAACTGGAGTTGCTAGATCCCGTTTCGGGTAAAGGCACCACTTTGTTCGAAGCCTCCACTTTTGGTTACGATGCGTACGGAATTGAGGTGGAAGGTAATGCCTTGCAAGAAGGTCAAACATTCTTCAAGAAGTTTTTAGAAGAAGAGCGATTTAAACACACCCGTTCTTCTCGCGTGATTTTCAAAAACCAAGGAGAATCCCCTGCTGAAATCACTGAGTTCGAGTATGCCTTATCGAAGCAAGAGTTTAAAGATGAGAACACTCGAAGCCAATTAGCGATGGTGCACGGTGCCGCTGCTGAAGCATTCAACTATTTCAAAAAAGAGCGTTTCCACGTTATTGTGGGTGATCTGCCGTACGGCATTAAACACGGCAACAAAGCCGGAAAAGTGTATGGATCTCCGACTCGAAATCCTGTTGAGTTAATCACCGAATGCATTCCCGGTTGGAAAAAAGTACTTCGCAAAGGTGGCACCATCGTGCTGGCGTGGAACTCGCATGTAATCACACGAAAGAAGATGGCTCGCTTTTTCGAAGAAGCTGAATTGGAAGTACTAAACGATGCACCCTACGATCAAATTGAACATCGCGTAGATGCCGCCATCAAACGAGATGTGATTGTGGTAAAGAAAAACTAACTCAAGCTTAGCCAACATGAATTCAAAAGAACTCATCGCTCAACTCGATTCAGATTCGACCAAGCTGGGCGACATCCGAAAAATTGCCAAAGAGATAAAACGCGATCATACTATGGCGATGGAATTGTGGGCATCCGGGGCGTACTTTCCGCGTCAGCTTGCCTTTTTGATTATGGATAAAAAGCAGTTATCCGAGGATGTGATTGATCAGTTTTTGGACGATATCAGCCAAGAAGAGGAGGAACAAAAATTACACCTTGCCGATTGGTTCATGGCAAATCAACTTATGAAGGATAAGCGCTTGGTTGGCTTAATCGAAAGCTGGCGAAAAGCTAAACACCCACTAAAACGGCGCATTTTCTGGTACTATCAAGCCCGACTGCGTTGGATGGGAAAAACGGATTTCCCAAATACCGAGGAGTTATTGGGATATGTAGAAAAGGAACTCACTAGCGAAGTGCCGGAAGTACAATGGGCGATGAATTACCTAGCAGCCCAAGTGGGTGTGCATGATGATCGTTATCGCGAGCGATGCGTAAAAATCGGGGAAGATACCGGCTTATTTAAAGATGAAATCGTACCACGAAATTGTACGCCCAGTTATTTACCGGAATTCATCCGAATCGAAGTAGCAAAGCGAGCCTAAAACTCGCCCTTGCAATGCTCTCGCAACGTGTTTAACACATGTTGGAAATCTTCGGGCAATTCAGAATCAAATCGGACCATTTCTCCGGTTGATGGATGCTCGAATCCTAACGTTTTGGCGTGTAGTGCTTGTCGACCTAAACCGGTAATTAGTTTATGAAACATCACCTTACGGGTGCCTGTATTGGGACCGTATCGAACCGAAGTTCCACCATATGTGTTGTCGCCAAATACATTATGCCCGATGTGATTGAAATGCACCCGAATCTGATGTGTTCGACCGGTTTCTAGTCGCACTTCCACCAAGCTCAGATAATCGAAATATTCCAGCACTTTGTAATGTGTTACTGCGTGTTTTCCTCGTCCGCCCTGTAGCACGGTCATTAGTTTCCGATCGTGTTTTGATCGCCCGATGTCGCCTTCAATGGTTCCTTCTTCGGGCGGAGTTCCCCAAACTATTGCCCAGTATGTTCTCTCAACATCTTTTTCGGCAAATTTGGCGGATAGCTTGGCGAGTGTTTCGTCGTTTTTGGCTACTACCAATAATCCGGAAGTGTCTTTGTCTAAACGATGTACAATTCCCGGACGAAGATCATTATCGGCGGTTCCGAGTTCATCCACGTGATGCATCAAGCCGTTTACCAGTGTACCGGTCCAATTTCCATACGCTGGATGCACGACCATTCCCGCGGCTTTGTTCACCATAATGAGGTCGTCGTCTTCGTGAATGATATCAAGATCAAGCTCTTCGGCTTTGGCCTCAGGTGGTGGCGCTTTAGGCAACTCGATGAAGATATGATCGTTGGGTAGGAGTTTGTAGCTGGATTTTTCCTTTTTGCCGTTTACATTCACGAAGCCGGCTTTGATGGCATCTTGTACTTTATTTCGCGTAGCGTTTTCTACAAAATTAGTGATGTACACATCCAGGCGGATAGCTTCTTGCTGCCCCGGAGGCACTGTAAATTCGTAGATGGTTGTTTTTTGATTTTCGATTTCGCTCAAATTTTTTTGTAAGGAATGTATTTTTTGGGAGTCTAACTACTACAATTACTAATTTCGGATTACGAATTACAAATTTTTCACCGATGCCTAAAGATAACCTGATACAAACTAAAAGTTTTGAATTCTCCTTAATGATTATTGAATTATTCAAAGATCTTCAAAAAAGAAATGAATACGTGATATCAAAACAATTACTGCGAAGTGGTACAAGTATTGGAGCCAATGTAGAAGAAGCAATTGCAGCTGAATCTCGAAAAGATTTTATACATAAACTTTCGATTTCGAGAAAAGAAGCGCGAGAGTCGAAATACTGGCTAAGATTACTCGATAAAAGTTCAATAACATCAATAAATGTTTCTACTTATTTATCCGAAGTTGACCAAATAATTAGTATTCTTACATCAATTGTTAAAACAACAAAACGCAATTCGTAATCCGTAATCCGTAATCCGTAATCCAATGATAAAGTCATTGTTCATAAAAAACTTCGCATTAATCGACGAGCTGGAGGTTCAGTTTGGAGAGGGGCTGAATATCTTAACCGGGCAGACTGGCGCCGGGAAATCGATTATTATCGGGGCGTTGAATATGATCCTTGGCGAGCGAGCGGATACAGATGTCATCCGATATGGAACCGATAAAGCCATCGCAGAAGCGACCATTAAAATGTTTGAGAGCGAGGAGATTTCGGGGCTTTTGCGCGATAGCGAAATTGACGAACACGAGTATCTGATCTTGAGGCGAGAAATCCGCCAAACCGGAAGCCGTGCTTTTATAAACGACACTCCTGTAAATATCAGCGTTCTGAAATCGGTAGGTGATTTATTGGTTGATTTGCATGGACAGCACGATCATCAGCTGTTGCTGAAAGAAGAAAACCATCGCGCGATGATTGATAGCTTTGAAGAGATTCAGCCGTTATTAAAAAGCTATCAAAACGAATTTGAGTTACTAAAGACTTTACGGGTTGAGCTGAATCAGTTAAAAAAACGAGAACACGAGCTTCAAGAGAAAACAGAATTGTATCGATTTCAAGTTCAGGAACTTGAAAATGCTCGCCTCTCGGTGGATGAAGAAGAGGAACTGATCTCGGAAATGAATCTGCTGGATAACGCAGAAATACTGGATCAAAAAGCGGCTGCAATTTCTGAATTGACTGAAAATGATGACGCCAACATCATCCAATTGCTCAATCACCTTAAACTAAATTTAGAAGATCTTAGTAGAATCGAGCCGGAATTTGAATCTTATCTAGGTGAAATCAATCAAGCTCGGGTTAGCATTCAGGAAGCTGTTCACTTTGCCGAGCGCTATCGAAACACGATCGAGTTTAATCCTCAACGGTTGGAAGAGTTGCGACAGCGCCAATCAGAATTAAACCGACTTCAAAAAAAGTATCAGCGTGATATTCCGGCGTTGGTTCAGTATTTGAGCGACATCAAACAAGAACTTTCGGTGGCGGATAACTTCGATCTGGAAATCGAAAAGTTAAATACTCAGGTTCAGAATCAAGCCGGAAAATTAGCCCAAGCGGCAGAAGCCTTGCACCGTCAGCGATTGATTGTTGGGAATGAACTATCCCGAAAAATTGAAGCTGAACTTTCGAAATTAGACATCCCGAATGCACATCTTGAAGTTTCTGTGGAATATTTACTTCAACCTAATGGATGGATATCCATCGGAAACGAAAAAGTAGAATGCACGGAATTTGGCTGTGATTTTGTGCGCTTGTTCATCTCTACCAACAAAGGTGAAGCTCCAAAACCGCTAGCTAAAATTGCCTCCGGTGGGGAAATCAGCCGTGTAATGCTGGCGTTGAAGTCCATATTAGCCAAAGAGCAAAGTTTACCGGTTATGGTGTTCGACGAAATCGACACCGGAATTAGTGGTGAAGTCTCTGAAAAAGTTGGGTGTGCTATGAGAGAGCTTTCTGCTCATTGTCAGATTTTGGCGATTACACATCAGCCACAAATTGCGAGTCAAGCACATCACCACTTTAAAGTGCAAAAACTGGAACAAGACGATCGAACCACCACCGAAATTGTGGCATTAGATCCGCAAAATCATATTCGTGAAGTTGCTAGCTTGATGAGCGGAGCTGAAATTACATCTTCTGCCATCGAAAGTGCTAAAGAACTTATTAATCGCCAGAACACATTAAATTAATTGGCATACCTCTTGTAATAATTCATGTACTAACTATTAATTAGAACGTACTATCGAATGCAAGAATTGATCGATTTTAATGCACTTTCGCCAGAGCAGCGCCAGCAACAAGCTCAAATACTCATTAAAAGAGTTTCTGAATCGTTTAAACAAGCACGTGTGCAACGTGAAAGGCAAATCCCCAAAATTCCATTAAAGCCTGAACACGTGGAAAATTGTTCCACAATTCTAAACCGTGAATTGATGCTTACCAAACTTGGTAAAGGTGGAAATGTTGCTGAAATAGGGGTTGATGAAGGTAAGTTCAGCCAAAAGATTTTTGAGATTAATACACCGGACAATTACCATTTAATCGATGTGTGGGGTACCGATCGATTTCATGATGGAAAATACGAAGCCGTTAAAGATTATTTCAATGAACAGTTAGAAAATGAACAAGTTCACATCCACAAGAAATTATCTACTGATGCCGCTTTTGATTTCGAAGATGATTACTTCGATTGGATTTACATCGACACCAATCACACTTACGAAACCACGCGTGATGAACTACGTTTATTTGCCCCAAAGATGAAAAAAGGTGGCATCATTGCCGGGCATGATTATGTAACTGGCAATTGGATTACCACTTTCCGCTATGGCGTGGTTGAAGCCGTACACGAATTTTGCGTACAGTTTGGATGGGAAATCATTTATCTCACTATCGAACCAACCGAAAATCAGAGTTTTGCCATCCGAAAATTATCTGATTAATTTACTTAATCAGCGTCATTCTTCCGGTGCCTATCAAACTTGAAGTACCATTTACTTCGGCGGTAAGTTTATACACATACATACCGCTTGGTTTCTGGGATAAATCAACATACACATTCGAATTTCCTGCTTGCACAACGCCTTGTTTTACGAACACTTTCTGGCCATGAATGGAATAAACAGTTAGTGTGTAATTTGTGGTCTTTGGAACTTCAAATTGTATGTTTGTGCCGGGATTAAATGGATTTGGGTAGTTGCCCAATAGCTTATAAGAGCTTGGTAAACCATTTTTTTGCTCAGCAGATGTTGCAGTAGTATCTACAGCATACACTTCAACTTCATTGATACTCGTCCATTTAGAACCGCCAGAGTTACCATAGCCGATCACTTTTACGTATCGAGCAGTTACATCAATTTCGTAATTCTCCAGATCTTCTGTCGTTTTGCTGTTCGAAGTGTCTTTTAAAGCAACGGTGTAATCGGTTCCGTTTTCTGAAGTTTCAATATCAAAGTACACATATCGTTCGTCACCTTTGTGGATGGCAATTTTCAAGAGCTTTACATCGTAAGATTCACCTAGATCTAGAATAGCAAATTCACCATCGCCTTCTGCCGACCATCGAGTTCCTAAGTCCCCATCAATCAGGTTTTCTTTTACATTTTCGGGAGCTTGTTCAGAGCTTGCGGTTACTTCTACCACATCCACTTTAACGGTACCGGCTATGGTTGATGCACCAAGCTGATTGATGGTGATATTTCGTGTTAGTGTTTCTCCTGATATCGTAATAATAGCAGATCGAGGTTGAAGGGATGGGTTTTGCATCGCCGTAATTTCGATATCTGCGTTTCCTGAACCCGAAGTATTATTTACGCTAACCCATTCTGTTTCATTTGTAATCGTCCATTCAAAATTGGCGCTTAATTCAATGGTTTGAGTGCCTCCTTCTGCCTCAAAATCTGAAATAAAAGAAGTGAAAAGACTCTCAGAATTTGTTTCATTGCTTTCGGCAAAAGGACCAACATCTTCTGCTTTCAGAGGTCTGAATAGCACAGAATCGGTACTATAATGATCAGCGCCTACCATCGAAAGAGTGCTTCTGCTTTGTCCTTCTATATCCGTGGCAATAGACAATCCACTGAATGTGTTATCGAATGCGTGAGTCTCACTTGTAGCCCGCCAAAGCGAATCTGAGTAAACCAACTTAGGATCGGCCTCAACAGCTTGATCGGAAGAAAACGCTGAGCCACCTGATACTAACTCAGCATCACCTTTGGGATAAAAAACATTATTGATCCACGTAATCTCTTCGCCTTGATCATTGCCATCCATGTAGGTAATCATCACGTTTTCTGTACCGGTAACAATATTATTAGCAATGGTTATGTCTTTTAATCCTTTCCCATACTTTCCGCTGTTATCGAATCCAATTTCAATGCCATGCGTGTTATTTACTAACGTGTTGTTTGCGATTGTTACACGTTCTGCACGAAAATGCTTACTCAAACTAGAACTTTCTCCGTCGATGGCATCCCCTTGAGTTAGTGCAATTGGCGCATCCCATCTGGTGCCCATTAGGCCTTCCATATAGTTGTTGATGATCACATGATCGGTGCCATAAATCCGGATTCCACCGGTGTTAATTTCTGAGGTCTCGTACATTCCGGTTGGTTTTCCATCCCCAAAAAAGAAATTCCCTTCTACCCAGTTTCTGTTGCCGTGGCGAAGCGATAGGGTGCCGTAACTCCGTTTAAAAGTGTTATGGCGAATAATGTTATCCGATGATTTCACAGAAATTATTTCGGGATCACCGTCGCAATCTTCAAAAAGATTATGTTCTACAATGGTAAATCCACTCGACATCGACATTTCGCTCCAGCCAATTCGAATGGATTCTTGTTCGTTAGCAGCGCGGGGCGAATTGTTTTTGAAATGATTATGATCTATTCGGTCGTATTGAGATTGTCGAAATTCTGAACGGTCTTCGTTATTTGTTCCATCAATGGTGATATAATGCCCCGGTGTGGTTTTATTTTGAATCACATTATGATCAATCCTGTTATTGTGGCTCATGAATTCAAAATTGTAATCGTTCCAAAATCCTCCGATGTACACCCACTTTACCGATTCAGTGGTCGTTAATTCGAATACATTTCGGGTAATTCTGATATGATTTGATCCCTCCATTTTGATGAGCGTATCGTCGCCGGTGGCATCAAAAACAAAGCCTTCCAGAATAATATGTGCCGCTTTTTTGAACACAAAATGAGATTCACCAGTTAGGATTACACCACCTATTGTTTCAGCTTTTATATGGATTGGGTTATCAAGTGAACCGGCAACTTCAAAGGTACTTTCGAAATCGTTGTATGTCCCATTTTCAACTATGATGACATCGCCCGGTTGCGCAGCATTTACGGCAACCTGTAAATCATCGCCATCAGAAACTCTAACCTGGGCTTCTGCTGAATTAAGCGTTCCTGTTAGGATTAATGCTATAAAAAAGCAGATTAGCTTAATTCTAAAAATCATGATTGCACCCCGTGTACTTTGATTCCGCAATTTTGGTTACCCAATAATTGGTTGACCAATTTTCAATAATATATTAATTCTAGGGGAATCTGAAAGAGGTGGAACCGCTTTAATTGTTAATTATTGTAGCTAACTAACTGGATTCAAAGTTGGGATGTGAGCAGATAATAATATCTACTCCATAAAAACACTGACTTACTTAATCAGAGTCATTCTTCCGGTGCCAACAAGAGTCGTTTGTCCACCAACCAAAGCAGAAACACGATAAAGGTAAACACCAGTTGGGTTTTGCCCCATTTGGATTGGAATATTTGAAACTCCTGCGTTGGCTTGCCCCACTTCTTCCATAAGTAAACTGCCATGAACCGAATACACCGAAATTGTGTATTGAGCTGCTTCGGGCATTTCGAATTTTATATTTGTGGAAGGATTGAAGGGATTCGGATAATTACCGATTAAACGAAAAGATTCCGGGAGTTGAACATCAATTTCGGAAGAAGTAGCCACCTCATTGGCCCCTTCTGCTATCCATGTTCTGATTAAATTGATTTCAGATTGGGCGAGCTGACCGCCGGATGGCATACGATTTCCAAACTGAGGATTTGGCTCGATTTTATCTACCAAGCCACTGGCATCCGGGTTACCGGAAATTACAAGATTCGTACCATATTGATTCCCATTACTGTTCATCAGCTCACTGTATGACCTGAGGTTTAAGCCACTAGTACCACCATGGCAACCAGTACAATTTGAATTAAAGATGGGTTGAATTTCTGTTGAATAATCTACCTGAGCCAGAATAGTTGTTGAAAAAGACACAACGATAAGTGCAGAAAAAATGGTGCTAAAAATCTTCATAGGCTTAGGTGATAAGAAGTTACTTCGGTAGTTGTTTGGCAATCAATTGAGCCGGATGTAAAGCCGAACGACCTGTTCCATCCTTAATTTGATGCCTACAAGAAAAACCTGGGGCGCAGATGTTACTTTTTTTCTTCGCCATCTGAATAGAAGGAAATAATCGCTGATTTCCAATTTCCATCGATACTTCGTACTTAAATGCATCGTAGCCAAAACTGCCTGCCATCCCACAGCACCCGGCATCAAGCACCATGGTTTCGTAGCCCCAAAGCTCCAGAACTTTTTGCAGAGTTGTTTTTGCCGACAATACTTTTGCATGGCAATGATTATGAATAATCACTTCGCCAGCGGTTTTTACTTTGTGCTTCATTTTATGCCTGTAAACAAATTCCTCGAACAAATACGAGGATTTTGCAATTTTATCGGCAGATTCAAGTTCAGCTTCACCTACCAAATCAGGAAACTCGTCTCGTAAAGTAAGCAACTCAGATGGCTCTAGCCCTACAATAGGTATACCGTCCTCAGCTAATGGCCCTAATACATCTAAAATGGTATAGGCAATATTTCTCGCCTCGCCCAACATCCCCTTCGATATTTGCACTCTTCCCGATTCAGGAAGCTTAGGAACTATCACTTCGTAGCCCAAATATTCGATCACTTTTATGGCATCTTCAACAATTTCCGGGTGATGATACCTCGTAAACACATCCACAAACAAAGCTACTTTATTTCGATTAGTTTTTGGCTCAGCATACTTTTCAACCGCAAAAGGCTTATCAGCAAATAACGGGAGCGTTCTTTTCTTGCTGATTTTATAGAACACATTCAAAAAATGCTTACCCAAATCGGAACTCACCATTGCATTCGACAATCCCGGATATTTAGCTGCCAAGGGGTATAATTTTGCAGCATTAGCAAAAAAGCGAGTGGTTCGCGACACACCATTCCGCTGATGCCAACCATGCTCAAATTCCGCTTTCATTTTTGCCATATCAACGTTTGCAGGGCACTCGCTCTTACAAGCCTTACAACTTAAGCACAGATCTAATGCTTCTTTTAAATCCTGCGATGCAAACCCTTCCGGATCTTTCCCTTCAAAAACCTGTCTAAACACATTGGCACGCCCTCTGGTTGAGTCTTTCTCGTTTTTTGTTGCCATGTACGACGGACACATCGTTCCACCCGATTGTGCCATCTTGCGACAAACTCCGGCTCCGTTACAGCTTTCGATTACACCGGTCATCCCACCTTCGTTTCGCCAAGCGAACACAGTTTCAGGATCTGGCTCCATATATTCAGGAGAAAACCGTAAGTCTTGTTCCATAGGTTCGGGGTCTACAATTTTACCCGGATTGAACACATTAAACTTATCCCAAACCTGCTTCACTTCTTTTAAAACGGGCATCATATCTTCGCCCAACACTTGCTTGATAAATGGTGCCCTGGCGCGGCCATCACCATGCTCGCCCGAAAGCGAGCCACCGTATTTATGCACCAAATCAGCGATATCAGAAGCCATATCTTTCATCTTTTCAACCCCTTCTTCGGTGGTAGTGTCAATCATCGGTCGAAGATGCAATTCGCCTACACTCGCATGGGCATAGAACACGCAATCGGTGTCATACTTCTTCAAGATCTCTTCAAAATCGACTACATATTCGGGCAAATCTTTTACACGAACGGCGGTGTCTTCGCAAAATGCCGGTGTTCTCGATTCCTTCCCCAATCCCATCAATAAACCAAGCCCGGCTTTGCGTAACTCCCAAACTTTTTGCTGGTCTTCCTCTTCTTTAACTTCCGGGTAGGAATAGCATAACTTTTTATCTCGTAATCTATCTTTTAAGCGTTCAATTTTCTTTTCGATGATGGCTTCATTATCGCCATCAAATTGGATGATGAGGATATGCGAGGGTTCGCCTGAAAGGAAAAATCGATTTTGAGCTTGCGCATGATTTTTCTTGGTGGCATCCAAAATCACATTGTCTACTAACTCCACTGCCGATGGTTTTAACCGAACTGCTTCAACGGTTGCCTTCATTGCCGATTCCAAGGATTTAAAATGCGGAATCACCAACATTTTCTTTGTTGGAGTTGGAACCAGATTTACAATTGCACGGGTTGTTAAAGCTAACGTTCCTTCACTACCGCATAACAATTCGCACATATTAAATGGTCGTCCTCCTGGTGTAAAAGGCTCCATTTCGCATAATTTATCAAGTGCATAGCCGGTGTTTCGGCGTGTGATTTCCGGATGTGGATAGCTTTTTTCAATCAACCCTTTATGCTCATTTATCAGTTCTACCATGCCTCGGTAAATGTCACCTTCTAAGGTCTCGTGCAGCATTTTTTCATCGAGCTCTTCGTTCGAAAGTGCCTTAAAAACAGCCACCGACCCATCTGCGAGCACAGCTTCTATTTCTTTTACATGTTCACGTGTGGTTTTGTATTTGATGGAAAAGGAGCCCGACGAATTGTTTCCTATCATGCCACCGATCATACAGCGATTGGTGGTAGAAGTATCAGGACCAAAGTGAAGCCCAAATTGAGCAACTTCACGATTCAGCGTATCGCGTATCACGCCGGGTTCAACTTCAGCTGTTCGCTCTTCTTCATCTACGTCTATAATTGAAGTCATAAACCGCGAAACATCCATTATTACGCCACCACCTGTTGCTTGCCCGGCTAAACTGGTTCCGGCACTGCGAGCAGTAATCGAAAAACGATCGAGATTTGCCTGACGAACAAGCTGTACAATATCGTCGGTGGTTTTTGGGAATGAGACTCCCAAAGGCAGTTGCTCGTACATCGATGCATCCTGCGCATATAATTTTAAGTAGAGCGAGTCGGTGTAATAATTCATGGTGCAAAGATGAATAATTACTTTCATTGACGCATTACTTTTTTGCGTGTTTATTGAATTTTACGTTATGGGTTGTCTTAAAAAAGACTAATCGCGGAAACGAGTTTAACATTAAAGTTGTACGTATATTTAAAGGCTAAAAAAGTAGGGAATTTGAGCTAACAGAGAGAAAGCCTTCCGTACGTTTATATGAATGAATTAATTAAATATTATGGCATTAGTTAAACGATTGCTCGTTAACATCGAGTTAAATGAACACGATGATCTCATTTTTGATTTTGTAAACCGTGTAGCCGGAGTGCTAAAAACTGACCTCGAATCGGTTGCTTTTATACATGTTACCGAAGATTTAGACATCCCAAAAGCCATTTTGGATAAATACCCGGGGTTAGTGCCTAGCATCGATGAATCAATAAACCAGGCGATTGAAGGCAAACTTGATACTTTCGAGCATTTAAAAGCTATTCCTGAAATTACAACTACAACTCTAGGTGGTAGCAAACTGCAACAAATCCCTGAATTTATCAGAGAGAATGATATCGACCTTTTTGTTGTAAATCGCACTGATACCGACGAGGAAGAGGTTAGTTATCTGCAAAAATTGATTCGTCGATCTTCTTGCTCTGTTGCCTTAGTACCACCATCTGTTCCATCAAACATCAAAAACATTTTGGTTCCGATGGACTTCTCGTACAACAGCCAAATGGCATTGCAAACGGCTACAGCTTTGTGTGCACAACACGACGACATGCACATCCACGGGCTACATATTTACAAATTACCTCATGGATATTTTAAAACCGGCCTCACCAAAGATCAGTTTATCGAAGAGATGGTGAACCATGCGCGTGGCGAAGTAGCCCGCATTTGTAAAGAAGCCAATGTTGATCCTGACCGATTTACAGCACATTATCGCATGTTGAATTCAAACGGCATTCCTTACATGATTAATCGATTCTCTTTTAATCAAAAGATCGATGCAATTGTATTAGGCTCTCGCGGTGGCAGTACGCTTTCATCGTTCTTCTTAGGGCGAGTTACTGAAGCACTGATCGATCGAGACCAATACCTGCCTCTAATTGTAGTTAAAAACAAAGGCGAAGATATTAAGCTTTGGGATGCTTTAGCACTGTAATATCTACAAACTAAAGTGCTCCTGAGCACGACGTACAATTTCATCACCAATCGAAAGTCCGGCCGTTGCTGCCGGACTTGGTGCATTTAGCACATGTATCTGTCGCTCAATCACTTCGAAATGGAAATCGTCAAGAATCTCGCCATTTGCTTGAAGTGCCATTGCCCTTACACCTGCCGGCGAATGTTGTAACTTATCAGCAGTAACCTCAGGGATTAATTCCTGCAAGCCTTTCACAAAAGCTGCTTTCGAGAACGAACGTTTGTACTCATCTAAGCCCATTCGCCAGTGCTTGAATCCCATCTTCCAAAAGCCCGGAAAAGTGAGTGACTCCAGGCTTTCTTTCAGATCGAATGCGAACTTTTTGTACCCTTCACGCTTGAATACAAACACTGC
This sequence comes from Balneolaceae bacterium, assembly GCA_034669965.1. Classification (GTDB taxonomy): domain Bacteria; phylum Bacteroidota; class Rhodothermia; order Balneolales; family Balneolaceae; genus HXMU1420-13. Next base: position 800,776 of record JAXMOK010000001.1, read on the forward strand.
GTTTGGCCCACACTCGATCCCCCCTTTTGCCATCCGAGTAAAATGCACTCCTAAAAAAGGAAACTCCGGATTCGGCAACGGGTAAATCAAATTATTCACCAAATATTCAGCTTCCGGTTTAAGCTCGTAATATTCGCCTTTGAACGGCACAATTTTAACAGGCGAATCTATATCTGCCGACTTCGCAATATGATCGCTATACAAGCCAGCACAATTTATCAGATACTTACCTCTGTATGATTCAGTTTCAGTATCAACATGCAGTGATTGCCCGTTTTGATTGATGTTTACAACCTTTTGCCCAAAGTGGACTTCACCGTTTTTCGCTTCGATCAGGCTGCTGAGAACTTCACACATTCCTGCAAAATCAACAATACCGGCACACGGCACATGGATGGCGGCAATTCCATTTACGTGAGGTTCGAGCTCAAGTAATTCTTTGCGCCCAATTTTCGCCACTCCCTCGATTTCGTTCGCAATGCCACGCTTATAAATCTTATCCAGCCGTACCAATTCTTCTTCTTTAGTCGCCACAATCACTTTGCCACACACATCCATCGCGACATTATGCTCATTGCAAAACTCCACTAACTGATGCCGCCCGTCTTTGCAATTCAGCGCCTTATAACTTCCCGGTTTGTAATAGATTCCCGAATGGATAACCCCCGAATTTTTCCCGGTTTGATGAGCTGCTACTTTATCTTCTTTCTCAAGCACTAAAATGGATGCTTCAGGATAGGCAAGGCTTAATTTGTAAGCAGTCGACAAGCCGACAATTCCGGCTCCGACAATAATAAAATCGTAGGTTTTTTGTCTCATAGATGATTTTTGCTCGCCAAAGATAAGGCATGTGCCATTAAAGGGCAGTACTTCTTTTTTTGGTAATACAGAACTGTGATTGATCAATAAATGTTAGCCAACCGATAGACGATCACAATTATAGATTATGCTTCTAAGATCGTATCTTCATCATCTAAAAAATTATTATTGAATGAAAACAACTCGAACACTTTTTCTAAGCCTGATTGGTCTCTTTACCTTGATCTCATGTGCTGATCAGAAATCACAAAACCCACGCCAGTTAAGCGAATCAAACGCTAAAATTGAAGCTGTAATTCAGCGTGCAACTTTTCAAGATTTGGATGGAAACGATGTTACACTAGCCGATTTTGAAGGTAAAGTATTGCTCATCGATTTCTGGGAAACCTGGTGCGGGCCTTGCCTACAAGTGTTCCCCGCTATGGATTCTTTAAAAATCGAATACCCAGACGACTTTGAAGTCCTCACGGTAAATTTAGTTGATGGCGACACCAAAGCTGATGTGGAACAGTTTATGGCCGATAACGATTATGATTTCGTGTACTCGATGGACGTGAACGATATTGGCGACGAAATTATCACCCTTGGAATCCCCTTTAAAGTATTTATTGACCCAAATGGCTTTTTAATTAAAGCTGAACTTGGCTCCGCCGGTACCCGCGGTGATTACGAAATGGCGAAAGTCATTATCGAAGAAAACAAAAGATCTTAATACAAAATACAATTACATATATGTCTCACGTAGAGGAAAAACTAGCTTACAAAGTTAAAGATATTGGCTTAGCCCGATATGGTCGACAAGAGATTGAACTGGCTGAAGCTGAAATGCCGGGCTTAATGGCCATCCGCGAAGAATATAAAAATGAGCAACCATTGAAAGGTGCTCGCATCGCCGGTTGTTTACACATGACCATCCAAACCGCAGTGTTGATTGAAACACTGGTTGATCTTGGCGCTGATGTAACTTGGTCGTCGTGTAATATTTACTCCACTCAAGATCATGCAGCTGCAGCAATTGCTGAATCAGGTGTACCGGTATATGCCTGGAAAGATATGACCGAAGAAGAATTTAATTGGTGTATCGAGCAAACCATCTTTTTCCCTGATGGACAGCCGTTGAATATGATTCTGGATGATGGTGGAGATCTTACCAATATGGTTCTGGATAACTATCCGGAATTGGTTGATGGCATCAATGGGATTTCAGAAGAGACCACTACCGGTGTTCTTCGCTTGATCGAACGCGAACGTAATGGCACGTTATTATTGCCGGCGATTAACGTAAACGACTCGGTTACTAAATCAAAATTCGATAACAAATACGGCTGTAAAGAATCTGCTGTAGATGCTATTCGTCGCGCCACCGATGTGATGATGGCCGGAAAAGTTGCCGTTGTTGCCGGTTACGGTGATGTTGGAAAAGGAACTGCGGCTTCGCTACGTGGCGCCGGTGCCCGAGTTATTGTAACTGAAATTGATCCAATTTGTGCGCTTCAAGCTGCCATGGACGGCTTTGAAGTGAAGAGAATGGCCGATGCCGCACCTCGTGCCGATATTGTAGTTACGGCAACCGGAAACAAAGACATCGTACGCAGCGAGCATTTCCAGGTAATGAAAGACAAAGTGATTGTTGGTAACATCGGTCATTTTGATAACGAAATTGACGTAGCCTGGTTGAAAGCAAATTCCAAAGAAGAGAACATCAAGCCACAGGTTGACATCTTCACGATGGAAAGTGGCAATCAGGTGATTCTTCTTTCTCAAGGACGCTTAATGAATCTTGGAAATGCAACCGGTCACCCATCGTTTGTGATGAGTAACAGTTTCACCAACCAGACGTTGGCGCAGATTGCATTGTGGAATCGTCCCGAAGAATTTGAGCCCGGTGTTCACGTTCTTCCAAAATCTTTGGATGAGAAAGTAGCTCGCTTACATTTATCTAAAATTGGTGCCGACTTAGAAACGCTATCTCAAGAACAAGCTGATTATATCGGCGTACCGATAACCGGACCTTACAAATCAGACGAATACAGATATTAAGATCTGATTCATTTATGATTATTAAGCTCCTGTACATGCATTGCGTGAGGGAGCTTTTTAATTAGGAATTAGGAATAGGTGAATTAGGAATATTTTTTGGAGGTGGATAGCTATTCCTAATTTTATATTCGTAATTTTTTATTCTACTGTTGTTCACAGTTAAAAACCTCCTTATATTTAGGGCTCTCATATTTTTTGAGAATTCAAATATTGAAATGCACCCGTAGCTCAACTGGATAGAGTACCTGACTACGAATCAGGCGGTTAGAAGTTCGAATCTTCTCGGGTGTACACCTAAATAAGCCTCGTCGGAATTTCACATTCGGCGGGGCTTTTTTTGTGCCCTAAATCTCAGGCGGTTAGAAGTTCTGCCAAGGGCATCTGGCACATCCCTTTGGGGGCTTTGCGGGAATCTTCTCGGGTGTACTTTTAAGCTCCTTCAGAAATGTGGGAGCTTTTTTTATGCCCAATTCTCAGGCGGCTAGAAGTTTTAATAATTACGGAGTCCCACTCTGTATTGCTAGCCTGGAGCCCGACTACTTCTGCAAGGTCATTTTTTTGGTGATGACTTCCCCGCCAAACTCGATGCGATATACATACATTCCACTTGAAAGTCCGGAAGCATTAAAAGACACGGCATGCGAGCCAACATTTTGCCATTCGTCGATCAGAATAGCTACACGTTGTCCGATCAAGGTGTATACCGATATTTGCACCCGACCACTTGCCGGAATGGTGTAGTTGATCTTGGTGGTGGGATTAAAGGGATTAGGATAGTTTTGGACTAGCAAAAAGTTTACAGGCTTTTCTTCCTCTATGTGCTGATTGGTTAGCTGCTTTTGCGAGAATGCTACCGAAAATCGGTTCGAGTCCGACTTTGCCAGATTAAACGAAATGCTGCCGGTGGCATTTAAAGCTGTTTGGTGATTGGAGTTTGCATCCAAAAGATACACATCGAAATCCTGCAGAAGATCAGCATCAATTTCCCAATAAAGTTCGTGCGTTATTTCTTCAAAAGTGGATGAAATCGGAAGTTGATATTCGGAAGCATTGGTGAATTCCGGCACCGAAACTACCGCGTATTTCTCTTGATCCAATTCACAGCCAATAATCGTAAAATCCGATCTTGCAGGAGCTTTTTTAGAAGCATCGAAGCGATCTTTACCTAACTCAGATTCACTATTTAGTGCGATCACACAACCTTGGTCTTCCATTAAATGATTCCGTATTCCGATTTGAATCATGTCTTGATTGGCGAGCGACTTTTCGAATCCCCAAACAGCCGATTCTGAATTCGTTTTACCGGACGTACTAAACGTAATTTCACTTGCCGCATCTGCTTCAGCTGAGGCTACCCAAAATCCTTGCCAGGGCATCACCACTTGAGTACCGAGCGAAACCGCAGAATACAAACCATTATTTAATACATGCACGTAGTTTTGGATGTCGCCGGTGGATTCTAAAAAAGATAGATCGTAATTGCTCTGGAATGGATTTCCGACCAATGTGTAGTACATGCCATCGTTGACAATGGTTGTATTTAAAGCAACAGAAACATTCGCATTTGGTTCTTCAAGTTCAGTATCTAGCACGATGGGCAATTCAGAGCTTCCATTTAGATTGTTATCATAAAAGTAGACCGCTAATCCTGTTCCGTTTTCAAGGATTTCGTTTAAACTTGAAGGCACCTCGTACGCGCCGGAAGCATCGAAACTAAAAATATTGGCGTTGTTTCCATCCCCTACCCCTTGGATGGCCACATCATCGGAAAGTTCTGCTAAGGTTGCCTGATTTCCGGGAATCGAAAGTAAACGCCAGCCCGCAGATCCGTGTATCATTGCTTGTGGATTTAGCTCTGATTCTGGTCCTTTGTTATAGCCCGGACTCCCAACGAATTTTGCATTCTGATTTGAGCTTTGGACATCAAACACTAGCCAATTACCCGAACTGAGTGTGTCGCCACTAGTTGCTTGCGAGTTCTGGCCAATTGGTCCGTTATTTGGTAACGCAGAAGCTACTCGATAGGCCACCTGATCGGCAGTAAAACTTCCTGAATCTCCAATTAAATCGATCCCAAAACTATCTATGGTATCAGGAGCCGTTGAGGCATATTTGACCAGTAAATATTTGTCGTTTCCGTTATGATTGATTGCCGCAGAATGTTGATCAACCACTCCATCACCGAACACTGCTTGCACACCGTTTACTTCGTCGTTATTACCGATCACAAAAAAGGATTTTCCTTTGATAGTGCCGGTTAACGGGATGGATGCATGCGAAGTATTGCCATTGCTTATTCGCCATAACGCCCAGCCTTCGGAGCTTAAATTCACCGAAACACTATCAGGATTAAACAACTCAATGTATTTCACCGAGCCACCATTTCCTTCAAAAACCTCACTTATATAGGGCTCTAGTGTTCTTTCGGCAACTTGCGCGGAGGAACTGTCGGAACTGAAAAAAGCACGTCGAACTAAACTGCTATCATGTATAAAAGGATTTTTGTTTCCTTGAATCGCTTCTGTGCCAACGCTTCTGGCTAATTCATTGGCGTCAACCGGGTCTAAATAGTGCCAATCGTACAGCGTCTCTTTCATACTGTTGAAAAAGGCTTCGTTATCAGACTCATCGTTTACTACATCCGCATTTTGTTGATAAATAGCCCAGAAATAAAACACTGCCCGTGCCACATTCCCTTTATGATCTTCGCGGGGCTCGAATTGACTGTTATAATATTCGCTGTATTCGTCAATATCTTGTGAGGGGATGCTATTTACACCGCCACCATTTTTCCAAAACCACCAACTTGAGGTGTTGTTATCATTAATTTCGGCAAAGGGATGATTACTACGAGATTGATTGGGCGAACTCCAGGCCGGAAACAGATGATGGATATCTCCCCGCATGGGCTCGGCGTTGTTGTAAAAACTCTGTGGCCAAGTATGCTCGGTATTAAAAGCCATGGCGCCGTTGCTTGGGCTCCTACTGCCATCTGCAATTGCCCTTAGGCCGGAATAAACACAAGTGACACTATCCGTTTCGTCTACATCCAAAAACGTGTACATCGAATCTCTGGCCATATCATAATTCTTTGGAGTGCTTGGACTGTAGTTACTTTGTAAATAGGTGATCAGTTCGGCGTCTGTCAACTGTGGTGCGATGCTTTCTTGCTGCGCTTGCAAACTCCGTGCATGAATAAGCAACAGGCATACGAATAACGTTAACTGGGCTAAATGCTTTGTTTTGGGATAACTCAGACTCTGTAACCAATTCGGCAAGAGGGGATTCTGCATGTAATTGTATTCTGTTCCTAACTCTTCTAATTATTGGCAGAAAACCGAATTAGTTAAGTAAATGGCAGAGTTTTTAATGCGAAATCTGATTTGGAATAGATAGTGGAGCTTTAGTACTGATATACTGATACTTACAAGGCTAAATGAACGACTTATCATTCATTATGTGCTGTTTTTTGGTTTAATGAATGAAAAATCATTCACATTCGAATTTTACTTGTTCACCTATTTCTAATCTATATAGAGTCTCACTATCATTCCGCTCCTATTAGTACATGCCACAAAAATGCAGAATCACGGATTAAGCGGATTTAAGGATTACGCGGATATCTTATCTGTAGAATCTGTTATTCAGGTTTAGAAAGGAAGCTAGAGATTTACTCAGCTAAACTTTTAAGTCACAGGCTTAAAAGATCTGGGGGGGGGGGTTAAACACATTTCTACCTTCTTGCGCTTTCGATTAACTCAATTAAATCTTTCTCAGAAATAATTTCAATTTCAATCCCTTGTGAAATTAGCTCTTCTGCTTTTCTATGTTTGGAACTTTTATTAAATCCATTAAGCTTGTAATGATCTTGAACACCAACAGCTAATAAAGTAGTTTTTTTTGAAACGTTAGTGCAAACCGTGATACCTACATCAGAAGCCATTTTGGCTATCTTTAATCTTGGCATTTCTAAACTTCCGGTTATAACTAAATTTTCACCATATAAAGGTCCCTTTTCATTTCCATTTAACTTTCTTTTTAAACGTGCACTATCAGATGGCTGGGAATAAGAATTATTTGCTATTTCGTAGCACCAATCATCTATGCAAATACCTGAATCATAGACAGCTTTAATAACTATCTCTGCAGTAACTCTACAATCTTCTAATGCGTCATGATGTTTAAATTCTATGCCAAAATGATTAGCTAAATTTTTAAGACCATAACCTTTATGACTGAATTCTTTCCAAACTCTTCGTACAAGAAGTGAAGAATCAACCCAATTTATATTAGGACGTTCAATTTTATATAAATCAAAAGCCCTATTTACTGCAATTCTATCAAAAGGCCCATGATGAAATAATGGAACAGCATCTAAATGATATTGTAATTCATTTGTAATATCGGTGAATAGTGGGGAATCCTTAACTGTTTGTTCATTAATACCATGTATTGAAATATTCCTTTGATCAAATAGTGTTTCAGGGTTTATAAAATAATTCAATTCATCATTTATCCGACCATCTCTTATTTTAACAATTGCTAACTGACAGATACTAGAATAATTTGGATTAGCAGTTTCAACATCTAGAACATTAAAATTCATATCAATATTCTAAGTTTAGTTTATTGTATTGAGAAACTTTAACTGGGTCATTTTTTATAAATGAATAGACTCTAGTATATATCTTCTCTTCTCGAATAATTAATGTAGCTCTTATTTTATCAGTTATTTTTGATCCACTCTTTTTTCGATAAAAAATCAAGTCTGATAATGCAATTGAATTTGCATCCAATTTACCTGAAATTAGTTTTTCAAATGATGAATCAGGATAAATACAAAAATCAATGGTAGACTTGAGTTTATAATTATTCCCTGAAAACGCCCCTATATACCCAAATAGCTGATTCCTATCCAATCTTGGACCAATACAATCTTCGAAGAAATAAAGTTCTTTACCATAAAATGGATTTAAAATTTTCTTTGAAGAAAGTGCTTCTTCGTCCTTCAAAATTCTGTTAATAATCCCTCTAGTTTTTTCTGAATCATTCATTTAAAAATACTTATGACTATTTTTATTAACATGATAAGTTATATACCATTATAAATAATATAATTACATAAACAAACCCGATCTACTATTTCATCAAGAGTAAAAGAATTACCCTTCTTTGGTATCATTCAATGAATGAAAAGTATAGAAAAACTCATTCCTTTATTTTTGATGAGATCGTATTTTTTATACATATAACATACCCCTATGTATTTTGTGCCTAAATAAATAAAAAAGTCAATTCTTCAAAAGTATAACTACCCCAGTTATTGGATTCTTACAAATTTTAAAATATTCATCATGACTTAAGACAAAGCCTCTATATTTACATACACGCCCAAACTCCTGCCTGGAAATAATGTCAAAAAGCTCCAGCTTCCTTAATTAGTTAAAAACCCCAAAAATCACTTACTCGAAAAACTCAGCGTAAAAACGGTGCCGGATTTAGAACCGGGATGGGTGAAGGCGTATTCGGCTTCGAGTTGTTGCGAGAGGATGTCGATGAGGCGAAGACCGAGTGAGTTCCCCGATTTCAATTCCGTTTCAGAAAAACCCACGCCATTGTCTTCTATTTCGAGCAAAACTTGGGCATCGGTTTGTTGCTCTAATCGAATGGAAATAATCCCTTGCTCGCCATGCGTAAAGGCATGTTTATAAATATTGGTAAGTACTTCGTTTACAATCAATGATGCCGGCAATGCTTTCACAACATCCAGCGATACTTTATCAAGCTTCAGTTTCAGCTTAACCGTATTGTTTGGGTCGAATGTTTTGGAAAGCTGCTCGCATAATTTGCGAATATTATCGGCAAAAACGAGGGATGAAAACGACTCCGTTTTGTACAAAAGTTCATGTACGGCCGCAATGGTTTGTATCCTATTGATACTGTTCGTGAGCTCTTCTTTCAGTTCTTGATTGGTGGAAGATTGCGACTGCAACTGCATCACCCCGGAAACTACTGCAAGATTGTTTTTAACTCTGTGATGGATTTCAGCCAAGAGCGTTTCTTTTTCAACCAACGAATCTTTTAGATGTCGTTCGTGCCTTAGCCGACTCAATCCTGATCCAAAAATATTGGCCGAAGTCCGTAAAGCTTCAACTTCAATTTCGCTCCATTCAACGTCTTCTTTACATTGATCAAAGCCAATAAAGCCCCACCAGTCTTCTCCTACAAAAATCGGCAGAATTAAAATGGACGTAATTTCCTGAGCTTTCAGCACTTCTTGTTCTTCCACCGGAAATGAGTCTACATTTCCTGAAAGCACTCCACCGTTCGATAATACTTGATACCATCGATCGAAGCCTAGTTGCTCAAAGGGAGCATCTTGTAAATCGGGGTTGTCGATTTGAGGTTCAACTTCGTCGGAGCACCATTCGAATCTTTGGGTGGCGAAAAGCGATCCTTTCTTCGTGTACACTTCAAAAATATATGCCCGGCTGGCATTTGAGGCATCGCCAAAGGCTTCCAGCATTTCTGCCAAATTCTCTTCATTCAGATCTTTCAACAACACATTCGCCGAAAAGCTAACGGCGTTTAAAATATTGTCGCGATGAATGAGCGCCGCTTCGGCTTTTTTCCGTTCATCAATTACAATGTGCGCCCCCGACATAATGATTGGGTTTCCATCTTCATCCCATTTCGAAACCGCTCCTCTATCAAGTACCCAAATCCAGTTCCCATTTTTGTGCCGTAATCGGTGTTCATGCTCGTACTCCGAAATCTCTTTATTCATCAATTTCTCGGCCAATTGAATGGCAAGTTCACCATCTTCGGGATGAACCAATTCTTTCCACTTGTTCACCGACATGGGCATTAACTCATCTACCGTATAGCCCAAATTATTACAAAATACTTCGTTCCAGGTAGATTCTCCGGTTTGAACGTTCCAGACCCACGTACCTAAATTTGTACCCTGAATAATGGATTTCAGCCGCTGGATTTCTTCTTTCAGATTTTCCATCTGATGATGATGAACGGTTTGGTTTTTGAGTGTATGAATCGCCATAGCTTAACTAACTATCAATAATTGAAGCAGAAACCTACCGTAATACCACGTATGTTTCTTGAAGTTTCAAGTAATTAGTTATCGCACCACCTGCATATTCCTTAATCAGGTGGTGCCCATTATTATACAATTTGGAATCTTAATTTCCATTTTTTGATGTTATTGAAGTATCAAACAAGTTGAGCCTTGAAATCTACCGCTTTTTCTTTTTCAAAAGCGAAGCTAAACGAACTTCCAATGGTATTTCTATAATTCAGCGTACTTTCGAGTTGGGCAACAAACTGATGTACAAGTAACATCCCCAGCGAGTCGGAGTATTCAAAATTGATATCCTTAGGCAGCCCTACCCCGTTATCTTCTACTTTTACTAAAATCTTATGTTCGTGGTTGATAATACTGATTTCAATTTTTCCACTTTCTACTCCTATAAAAGCATGTTTATATGCGTTAGATAATAATTCGTTGATGGTTAGCGCACAGGGGATGGCTTGATTCATATTCAAGCTGATATCATCACAATTGATTACCAATTCAATTTTTTTGTCGCCCGGCGAGTAGGTATTTGATATCTCATTTGCTAACACATTGATATAATCTTCCATATTAATGTTTGAGAAATCTTGCGATTTGTACAATTGTTCATGAATATAACCCATCGATTTTATTCGCAAGATATTTTCATCCAACACTTTCTTCACCCCATCGGTGTGATTCCCTTTCATCATCTCTAACTGTAAGAATCCAGAAACTACCGCTAGGTTATTTTTTACACGGTGGTGTATTTCGTTTAACAACACTGTTTTTTCATTCAGTGCACTTGAAATGTCTTTTGTATGACTATCTATTTTCGTGCGGAGGCTATAATTCCAGGTAATTATTCCTGTAATTAAGAGGCAAAACCCAATCAAGAGAGCAAATAATAACTCTGTTGGGATACCAATAGGATTTATGTCGGAGGGTGTTTCCGGATATACTTGAAAGGATTCATATCCATAATCATCCCGGTAGTATCCTAGTACTCCGGTAACAGCAAGTCTATCCCCAATCTTAAACTTATCTACATTAAAATTCTTTTTTTCTACCTGATTTGAGCGAATGAATACATAAAATTCGTGTTCACTACCTACCATGAGTGAGACTTTCATTCGAATAGAACCGGCTGGTAGTTTTTCCTTGGATAACAATAAAAACTCGGCACTAACGGGAGCGCCTAATAGGCTTTTAAGTTCCTTTTTCCTATCTGAAATATCAACACGTTCAATACTTTGCTGTGCCTTAGAAATCACCTCTATTTGATCTACGATTACTTCATGCATTCCATGATACATAAAGACGGTTCCATAGATGAGCAGACTATCCCCTTTTTCAAAATCGAACGTATTATCTGCTGCATATACCATCCCTGCTCTTGTGCGATCAAAGATATAGCTGATAAAATGTTCCTCGCTTATAAGCTTCGCCCCATAAAGAGCGACAGCACGTACCGATATCTTTTGGGAATCTCTATCTAAAACACCATCATTATCGATGTCTTCAAAAGCCTCTTCCAAACTAGAGACTACCGTATAATCCGTAAAATGTTCTTTTTGTTGTATTTGAAAGGCAAAACTATGTGCCGAATAAACAACAATCCAAAGAAGCGTTAAAATTGCCCGGCCCATTCATTTTCCTTGTGTCCTTTTATGAAGTGTAATTATCGACTTTACCACCGTATTCTTAAAAGAAAACCCTGTTTTCAAAAATGAGAACAGGGTTTCTATCAAAACTTATAATATAGTTCTATTCCTCGATAGGTGGTGAACCAATTGCATTTAGTTGCCGTTCGAATTGGGCAAAGCGATTGGCAATGGTATTTAGCCCGCCTTTCATAGCATCGAACTCATTATTACCAATTTCAATCATCTGCTTATGCATACCGGTTGGGCCGTAGAGGCTAGTCATCATAGCACGCATACCTACAAACATGCGATCGGATGGTGACGGAGGATTTCTCTCACCAATTTCGTTCTTGGCTTCACTACCGTCCAATTTTTCCATTAGATCTAACAGATCCATGTGGGTATCGTGTAAGCGTTTTTCAAGATCTACATCTTCCTGATCTGCTCTGCTATAAGCCGTTTGCATAGCTTTGATCCTATCGATGTGTTCTTCAACGGTATTTTCAAACGTTGTGATTGCTTGTTGTAACTCAATCACATCGTTTTGGAAAGCAACCATCTCGTCGTAATCGGCACCATCAAGTGTACCTTCGCGTAGTGGAACTACTTCAAATTCCATAGGTTCGCTTAAGTTGGTAACTTCGCCGTTTTCAACTTTCGACAGTGTTGCGGTGTACGTACCGGGCACTGCCATAAAGCCACCGCCAAACCAGCCGCCACCGCCACCAGAGCTACCCAGTTCGATTACGTTTTTAGATGGAAGTCGAAGGTTCCAATTCACGCGATTCATCCCTTTGCGGGCGCTACCTTTCACACGCTGCACTACGCGACCGTCCATATCTTTTATTGTGATACGGATGTAAGGTGGTGTTTCGCGCATCTCTGCGTCTAAGGCGTCCCAACCCGGGAAAGGAATGTTTTCTCCTTCTTCGATGGCCTTTTCAGATTTTACGCGATCCGCTTTTTTTGAGGATAACCCATCTTTCAGATAGTAGGTAAACATCGCACCAAAATCGGGGTTTTCTGCCGTATAGAACGATGCCCCCGGGTCAATCTCTAAGCTACGTGGCAGATACCAAAATGCATTTCGTGCCGAAATCAATGCGGCTTCCTGATTAAGGTTCGACTCACTCACAGCTCGTAACGGCGAAATATCATCCAACACAAAAAAACCGCGCCCAAACGAAGCCGCAACCAAGTCGTCATGTTGCCGCTGAATAGTAATATCGCGATAGGCAATAGTTGGCGCACTACCGTCTAGCTCAACCCATTCGTTTCCACCGTCAACGGTAAAGAAAATACCGAATTCGGTAGCTGCAAAAAGCAGATTTGGATTCACATGATCCTGCACCATTCGCCACACTAAATGTTTCTCAGGGATGTTTCCGGCAATGGTATTCCATGAACGTCCACGATCGGTGCTTTTAATTAAGTACGGTGTAAAGTCGCCATATTTGTGATTATCTAAGGCTGCATACACTGTATTTGGATCGTGCAGATCAGCACGGATATCATTCACAAAAGCTGTTTCCGGGATTCCACGAATCTTACCTACTTCAAGCTTTCTCCAGTTTTCGCCACCATCTTCGGTTACCTGAATGATTCCATCATCCGTTCCGGCGTACATCAACCCTTCAACCAGCGGCGATTCGCCTAGCGAAGAAATCGTATTATAATTCGACATCGCGTTAACATCCCAAGCATTATCCCAGCTTTGCTGACGTCCCATAATTGGTAGCGTAATTCGTTCTTCATCTCGTGTTAAATCACCTGAAATTGGAGTCCAACTATCACCACGATCATCGGATCTCCACACGCGGTGCGAAGCAAAATAAACGCGTGTTGGGCTATGCGGACTGATTAAAATCGGAGCATCCCAATTATATCGTTCAAACTCATCGCCTTCCAGCGGTTGTGGCTGAATGAAGGTTCGATCTCCACTTACCCGATCGATGCGATGCAATCCACCTTGCTGCGTTTCGCCATACACGATATTCGGATTACCCGGCTCGGTGGCGGTATCATGACCATCGGCAAACAGAATGTGCTTCCAATCGGTGGTGCGAATTCCGTGCGATAAATCGGTACGAGATGGACCTTCATGCGTTCCGTTATCTTGCGTTCCACCGTACATGTTATAAAATGGTGCCTCGTCATCCACCGCAACTTTGTAGTATTGTGTAAGTGGTAAATTTGGCATGTACCGCCAGTTTTCGCCATGATCGAAGGTCTCGTACACGCCACCATCAGAACCCATCAACAGGTAATCGGGATCATCAGAACGGAAAGCCAACGCGTGATTGTCAGAATGCTTGTCGCGCTCGGGCAGATTGCTGTACGTCTTTCCATGATCGTTAGAAACGATGGTTCGAACGTTCATCAAGTAAATACGACCAAAGTGATGGGGCGATGCATACAATTCCTGATAGTAATGCGGGCCGGTTCCACCGGATACCATGTCCGACATTTTATTCCAGCTACCGCCACGATTTTCCGACATAAATAAACCGCCTTTGGTTCGATCCAGCTCAATGGCTGCATACACGATGTCGGGGTTTTGAGGAGATATTGCCAACCCAATTTTACCGAGATTAGAACCCGGAATTCCTTTTTTCAATGGCATCCATGTGTTACCGCCGTCAGTAGATTTGTGCAACCCAGAACCCGGTCCGCCACCCATATAAGCAGCTACGGTTCTATGACGTTGCCAAGTTGCTGCATACATTACATCCGCATTTCTTGGATCTAACACTAAATCGGTAACTCCAACCCATTCGTCATCGCCCAGGGTTTTGGTCCAGCTTTCGCCCCCATCGGTTGATTTGTACAAACCGCGCTCGCCGCCACTGCTCCAAAGCGGACCTTGAGCAGCTACCCAAATTACATCAGAGTTTTCTGGATGCACCACCACTTTCGAGATGTGTTCGCTGGCTTTAAGCCCCATGTTTTTCCAGCTCATTCCGCCGTCTTCACTTTTGTACACACCATCACCAAAACCTACGTGCCGGCCACCTACGTTTTCACCAGTTCCAACCCAAACAATATGCGGGTTCGAAGGATCGATGGTAACACTCCCAATGGAATACACCGGTTGGTCGTCGAAAATAGGTTTCCAGGTTACTCCGGCGTTTTCAGTTTTCCAAACTCCACCCGAACCTACGGCAATGTACCATACATTTTCGTTTTGTGGATGGATTGCGATATCGGCGATTCGGCCGGAGGCAAAACCTGTACTTACATTTCGTAATTCAAGTGCCCCATAATTAGTTGAAGAGATGATCGATTTATCCTGTGCAAACCCGAAAGTTGTAAAAATGCCCAGAACCATCATCAACCCCAGAAATCTGAGTTTCATCATGATTGTATCCTTTGATTGTGGTTAGTATTTCTTGTCCCTGATAATTTTATAGTCAGAACTACCCCTTATTCTGAAAAAAATGCAATTTTTACCTGCGCTTTTACCTTGTTTTATATTTGGATAAGAACCACGCTTAATGTTATATCAAATAAACAATCCAGCCCAGAGAATCAGAATACTTAGAATCGATAACATAGCTAGAAGCGGCCAGATAAAACGAAGCCACGTATTATAGTTCACGTTTACCATGGCTAACGATGGCAGAACCAAGCCGGCCGGAGTGATAAAGAGCATGATTCCAAATCCAAATTGATAGGCGTTTACAATTTCCTCGGTAGGAACACCAATGATTTGAGACAGTGAACTCATAATAGGCATTGAAACCACGGCTAAACCGGAAGAACTTGAGATGAAGAATCCCATTACAAAAAAGACAACAAATAATGCCGGAAGAAAGGCAAAACCCGACATCCCTTCCACAATCTGAACAGATTCGTATAAAATGGTATCCGAGATTTTACCGTCGTTCATAATCACAGTTACACCACGTGCAATCCCAATTATAAAACAAACCCCCAATAAGTCTTTAGCGCCATCAATAAATTCTTTGATGAATGCCTGTTCTCCGGTTTTTTGGAGGAATCCCATCAGAATTGATGCAATTAAAAATAAAACGGTCATCTCTTCCAGCCACCAACCCCAGAATGCAACTCCGGCAATCATCACCAAAAATGTGCTCCCGAATAGTAAAAGCAATAAGATGATTTTGAGGCTGAGTGGTTCCGCTTTTTTATCAAGATGAATATGCTTAAACGGGCTATGGACATCTAAACCATGAAGTAATGATTTAGTAGGATCAGCTTTAACTTTTTGGCCATATCGAACTATATAAGTGATACAAATTAATGTGCCTAAAATGAGCATAGCCAACCGGCTTGAAAATCCGACTGTCCAGTTAATGCCGGCAGCATCTGAAGCAATAATAGTAGCAAAGGGATTTACGGTACTTGCTAATGTCCCCATGCTTGATCCGATATATATCACTGCTACGGGTACCAATAAATCGTAGCCGGCGGCAAGAAAAACCGGCACTAAAATTGGATAAAACGCCAGTGTTTCTTCTGCTAACCCAAAGGTAGTTCCTCCGATGGCAATCAATGAAGTAACGATTACGATTAGCAGACTTTCCCGGCCTTTCAATTTTGATGCAAGAGCTGCTATTCCCTGGTCCAATGCACCGGAATTATTGAATACTCCAATAAACCCACCTATAATTAATACCAACAAAATGATATCAATTACGGCATACATGCCTTTAATGGGCGCCATAAAAACAGCCAGAATTCCCTGGGGATTTGCGTCAACTTGCCGGTAAGTTCCGGGCACAGATACTGCCCGGTTTATATCACCATTGGTAAAGGTATCCAGCGCAATAGTGATATTAAGTTCATCAAGAGTTGCCTCGGTTGCAGGTAATGTTTCGATACCGTTTTCTGATGAAATTTCGAACACATCCGTGGTAGAATTATACTCAAGGGAGCTGTAATTACCGGCAGGTAAAACCCAGGTGGCTATTGCAGCAAAAACAATTACTCCCATCAAAACGGTATAGGGAGTTGGAAATCGAAATTTCATAAAGCTTAGTTATTGATTAAAATGCATGATATTAAATTAGAGGAGATCGGTAAGCAATGAAAAAGTTTTCTTTGAACTAATTTTCATTACGATTTAAAACTATAGTTGTACAAAAAATTTAAGCCATTGTAACTGAACATTGCGGTAGAGTCTTAATTCAGATCATCCACTGTAAAAGTTATCATGCCTCTTCGAATCCCCCCTAAAAACCCGATGCCATTATCGATCTGACCGGAATCCAACATATCAAAAACGTAGTAGTCAGATTCTTCAAATTGTTCCCATTCCGGGCCAAAATGAATGTATCTGATATATACTTCATTGTTATCTAATTGGTGGCATTCAACTTCCGGTTTCCAAAATTCCGGAGGAACATTCGATGCGCCTTCGCCGCCAATTGGTGGTGGAAATATATCAACTAATAAGTTCCTTACCGTCAGCTCCATGTCCATGGTATTAGTACCCGGTACATGATCGGGTTCATCAACTCGTTCAACTTCGCCCCAATAGGTTTGTCCATTATAATTCACACCTGCCTCCGCTAAAATATATTCCGGGGCGAGCACATTATCCCATTTAAACCTAACCTTGTGAAAACAGTTTTGTACCGGGTCGCGGCTGACGGTTAAATTGCCAATCCCCGGCATGGAAAAGGTTGAATGTACAATCTCATCTTCATTGTAGTTCAGCATAAAGGTGTAGGCAACCCGTGGCTGCAGATCTTCCAATACAATAAAATTTAAGGTATAATTGCCATTGTAGTCGATGGTTGTATCTCTCAAACCAATAACTTTTCCGCTTTCAACTTCGGTGAGCGAAACTTGGAGATCTTCGTAGCCTACCGAGGAATCGGCTAAAAATGGGATGGTTACGTCACGAACTCTGATCAGGTTTTGATCCTCATTCAATTCAACTGCGCCGTAAATAGAATAGGTTCCAATGGTTTCTTCGAAGGGATTAATAACCCGGTTTTTATTACAGCCCACAATCAAAATAAAAACCATAGTCAGCAACAATAAAGAATAGCGAATATTCATTAAGTAATAAGTGAATTTAATACCGACAGTAAATACTATAAATTCCTGGAAAAATTATCGCCTATCACATTTATTTACTTAGTATGGAGCTTTTTTAGCTGCATAATCTCGATCCCTTTAAAAACACCAAAAAGTACTAAAGACCAGATTGATATTATTACCTCAATCACTAGAATGTACATTGGCCACGGTGGCAGAATACTGAAAAATGTAGTGCCCGGCGGTTTCCCCATCACATACAAATAGTTACTGCCCAGCAAAATATTGATCCCGTATATTATAGCTGCAACCACATTCAACGCTATAATAGTACGCCCAACGTCTTTTAGCTCTAGTTTCCATTTCCAAACTATGGCGGGGTACAGGGCTAATAAAACCAAGCCTAAATGAACGCTCCAATATCTGATGGCATCGTAATGGAACAGTGAATAGGTAACCGATGGTGTTAGATTAGCCTGAGAAACACCTAAGACGACCCAAAAAAACGTAGTTGCCCAAACTAATCTGCTTTTCGAAGCATAAATCCAGATCATCACGAACGGCAGAAAATTACACATGTGCAATGGTATATCTCTGGTTACATCGAATGTGTTGGTATAAAGGTTGAGCGGTATTTTTGCTAGCTGCATGCTTGCTAGCGTAATTGCTATAGCTAATAGTATTTTGCGTTGCTTTTCCTCTGGTTGCACTTTCATCCATCGAACTAAACCTGTTACGCCAACCATAAAAACCAACAATACAACGTAATGCTCGGTTGAGTAAGAAGTAAATAAGTTGGTTGTTTCGAAAAAAGAGTTCATATACAACTTTGTCAGCAACGTGAAATTGAGCAAAGGATAGTATTAATTTTACTGAGTTGAAAACAAGGCACACACCTTCAACTGGTTTTTGGCCCTTACCAGATTATGTTCGGGGTAATCGGTAGCATAATAGAAATCGCCATTCAAGTAATCGGTAATAAATCGAACTGCCATGATGTAGGCCATATATGCCCCTGCAAACTCCAGACTTTTCAGTTCATCGGGTTCCAAAAGTTCGCCGGCAGTATCTAAATATCCATCAACAAAAGCTTGTTTATATTGGCTAAGAAGTTCAATAGAATCAAAATCCTCTTCGTCTTCTTTAGCATTAACCGCTATCGAGCGAAGCGCATCACCTACATCAAAAAACACAAAACCCGGCATTACGGTATCTAAATCAACCACCGTGCCTAAATCGTGCTCGCCTAATAACACATTGCTCAGCTTTGTATCGTTATGCAGAATTCGTTGAGGCATATTTTTGGATTTCGCCTCTTCCAAACGATTACTCATGATACCGCGTAATCGATCGATTTCTTGAAGAGATGTCTTGGCGCTTTTCATGCGATCTACCACGGGTTTCTTTAAAGCCTCATCCAACTGCGATAACCGTACATTGATATCATGAAAATCCGGTAGATGTGCTTTGACCTTTGTAACCGAAATCCCTTCAGCAGCTTTTAGAAAACTACCATACGTAAATCCTGCTTTTCGGCAAATTTCATTGGAATTGGCAACTTCGAATGCTTTTTTTTGTTCGATGAACTCAAGCATCCTCCAATATTGCCCATCCGACATTAGCACATATTCACCCGTTTTCGTCGGAATGATGTCTGCCACCATTTCTCTATACTGTTTTTGGCTTTTGATATGATTGGTAACCAAAACCAGATTCTCCATTAACTCATCAACGTGCTTAAATACATGATGATTCACCTTTTGAAGCAGCAAATCAGGTTGATTTGGGATGGAGTTTTTTAATCGAAATGATGAATTAATATGCCCCCCTTTTATCGGAATAACCGATTCGACATCAAGTTGAATGTCGAACCAGCTAGAAAGGCTTATCAATTTTTCATTTAGCCCCATAACTTCTTTGGGTATTTCCCTTGCTCTACCAATGCTAAAATTTCTTGCTGTACGCGAGCTTTATCATCCGGGTAGGTTACGCCAAACCAGGTAGATTTTGTAGCTTTTACAGGAATATCAATCCCACGGTCAATAAGTTCTTTTAAAATCTGAGGAGCATAGAATTCGGCTTTTAGTTCATGCTTATGATTTTCATAAAATTGAACGAATAGTTCTTCCATTAAATCATAAACGGCAGGTGAAAACCCCATCAAATTCATACTAACGATGGTGTCGGCTGGTAATACTTGGTTTCCATCTTCGCGTACGGATATAATTTCCGATCCCTGCTTTTCGATTTGAGTATGCTCTTCAATTCCATTTAATAATCCATTTTCGATATCGCATACCCCACGAGAAACACTGCCAAACTTTGATAAGGTATCTGCAAGCTGATAGCCAACCATTCCACCTCCTAAGGTTGCATCATTTATAGAATTTAACAGATTATGCATTTGTTCGATGGCTTCGAATCCGTAGAAATCATCAGCATTAACCATACAAAAAGGCGTATCTACCTCTTTTTTGGTTACCCAAAGTGCATGACCTGTTCCCCATGGTTTTTCTCTATTTGGGATTGGCGAACATCCGTCAGGAAGGTTATCCAACTCTTGATACACAAATCGTAAGTCGATTTTGTCGGCAAATTTTCGCTTTGCAGCTTCCTCGAAATCTTCGGCAAATGCTTTTCTAATTACAAATACTACTCGATCAAAACCAGACCGTATAGCATCGTAAACTGTATAATCGAACAGTTGCTCTCCCGATGGCCCGAAAGTATCAACCTGTTTTAAGCCTTTATATCGGCTACCGAGTCCGGCAGCAAGTATTACTAATGAGTTTGACATAGTGTATAAATTTATAGGTCACCAAGACCAAATATAGGTTTACGAGTTATCCATTTTCCTTCAGTAAAATCAGGAATTGGTTGAGGAGCTCCACCCTCTTGTATCGAAATTTCTGAAAGCGGTGTTATTGCTCGCATTACGGCGGCATCGTACACATCTAACACGGGTTCCGTTGCTCTTCGAACGCTTTCAACAAAAGCACGATCCAGGAAAAAATCCATTCCACCATGGCCACCACCAACCGCTTCTTCGCCGTACTTTTTCCACAATTCATGATCGTATTTATTAAACCACTCGTCTCCAAAATCCCATCGATGAGAATCCGAAACACCTTCAACATGCACACGTTTGGTGTAGTAATCGAATTCGGCCAGGCCGTCTACTCCTTGTACCCTAAAACCGAGCGAATAAGGACGCGGTAAGTTTGTATCGTGGGTGATGATCATTGTCTCGCCACGCGCCGTTGTTATTGTGGAAGTTACGATATCACCTAGTTTCCAGTTTACTTTAGTATAAGGATGATTCTCGCCACCGTCGGGGTGTTTTTTTGCAAAATGTTTTAGTGATCTGGCTTTGGTTGCGTGCGACGAAATCGAAACTAACCGGTTTCCGCGATTCATATCCATGTAGGTAGCAATTGGCCCTAAACCATGAGTTGGATACAAATCACCATTTCTATGTTCAGAATGAGCAGTTCGCCATCGTGCTTCGCCATAACTTCCCTCACCATAAATCAAGCCGCCCTCGCCATCGTTAAATTTTACGGCTCGTAAATCGTGTTGATATCCACCTCTGAAATGAATCAACTCACCAAAAATGTTATCCCGAACCATATTTAACACCGCCATTACATCACGACGATAGCATACGTTTTCAAGAAACATCAAATGTGTTCCTGTTTGCTGATGTGTGTTTACTAAGTCCCAACATTCATCAATCGAAAAAGCTCCTGAAACTTCCGTTCCAACATACACTCCGGCTTCCATCGCTTCGATACACATGGCAGTATGCCAGCGCCAGTTAGTTGCAATTATTACCCCATCAAGGTCTTCCTTTGCGAGCATGTCTACATATGAATATTCGTTAGCAGAATACACCGTTGGAGTTGCTTTATCTCGTTCTGCAAACATTGCTAACGTTTTGTCAACTGCATCAGGATCAATATCACAAAAGGCCGGGCATTCCACACCTTCAGTAGCTATGATATTATTTACGTGATTTCTACCACGCAGCCCGGTTCCGATAAACCCTATTCTTATTGTGTCTGATTTTCGGGTTTTTGCTTTCAGGATTGCCGGCGCTCCAATTACAGTTCCAAGGGTTGCTACAGTGCCGGTTTTAACAAAGGTTTTTCGATCCATGTTGATTAAGTCTAATTATTCGAAATTCATTTTTGGCCACGTTCGCAACATAAAGTAAATACAGAGCCCGAAAATTCCTCCAAAAATTTGCCCCATTCCCCAATCGCCATACACAAAATAGCCAATCGAGAATAGTGCTGAGTATATTCCAATACTACCTAAAAATACATTTAACAAGCTCACAGGAAGATCCCAGGTTACATCAGCTAACTCAATTTCTTCATCGAGTTTACGAGAGTGAGTGGTTACTCGCTTCCAACCTGGGCCACCGGGATGTACTTTTTTATAAAAATCAATCAGCACTTCCATCGACTCTGGCTTAGTTACATAGGTTGCAACTATCCAAACAACAGTGGTTATAAAAACTGCGATAAGTAATTTTATGGTTGCACCATCGATTAGATTTGTGGCAACTGATTCATCAGGAACCCAAAAAACAAGTACTACCGCCACAATGGTAGCTGAAACCATTGCTGTAATTTCTGTCCAAGCATTAATACGCCACCAAAACCAACGGAGCAGATAAATAGCCCCCGAACCTGCTCCGGAAAGCAGTAAAATATTAAACGCCTGGCTAGCATTTTCTAACACGGTTAACGCAAGTATGGCCGAGAAAATCATCAACCCAACCGTTGCAATTCGCCCTGTTTTTACTAGCTCTTTTTCGGTTGCTTCGGGGCGAATGAATCGGCCGTAAAAATCGCTAACTAAATAAGAAGCACCCCAATTTAGATGAGTACTTATGGTAGACATAAAAGCCGCGATCAACGAGGCAACTACCAAACCGAGCCAACCAGGTCCAAGCTTAGTAAGCATTACAGGGTAGGCGATATCATGCCCCAGATATTGATCTGCAATATTTGGAAACTCTTGTTTGATGCTCATCAAATCTGGATAAAGCACCAACGACCCTAATGCTACGATGATCCACGGCCAAGGACGAAGAGCGTAATGAGCTACATTAAAAAGTAAAGTTGCTCCCATTGCATTTTTTTCGTCTTTCGCTGCCAACATACGTTGGGCAATATAACCTCCGCCACCGGGTTCCGAGCCAGGATACCACACTGCCCACCATTGCACTGCAATTGGTATAATAAATAAGCTGATGAGAATTGATGGATTTGACACATCTGGCATAAAGCTAATCTTATCTATTACATTTGGGTGGCTAATCAAATTTGAAAGGCTACCAATTTCGGGTTCTTGGATAACTACATAAGCGGCATAGACGGCCCCAAACATTGAAATGCCAAATTGAAAAAAATCAGCCCAGATTACTCCTTTTATTCCACCAAGAGCAGAGTAAAGCACTACAATAATCGACAGAGAGATCACAATTGTAATAGGCTGTAAGCCAAACATGATGGATCCTATTTTGATAGCCGCTAGCGTAACTGTTCCCATAATCAAACAATTGAACAACACTCCTAAATACAACGCTCTAAACCCTCTTAGAAAAGAAGCAGCTTTGCCTCCATAGCGCAGCTCGTACATACCTAAGTCGGTGGTTAAATTTGACCGCCGCCATAGTTTAGCATAAATAAATACGGTAACCATTCCTGTTATTAAAAATGCCCACCATGCCCAATTATTTGCTACGCCATTTTCTCGGACAAGCCCGGTTACCAAATTGGGTGTGTCGGCAGAAAAGGTTGTAGCAACCATTGAAATACCTAGTAACCACCATGGCATACTTCTGCCGCCCAGAAAAAATTCGTTTGCACTTTTACCTGCAGATTTAGAAGCCCACCAACCTATTATCAATAGAAATGCAAAGAAAAGAAGGATGATCCCCCAATCTATGTGAGATAAAATCATAAAACCCGATTAATTAATGCGAGGGAATATGGCAGGAAGTAACTTAAAAGGAAAGATAAGATTTGAAAATGAAGGCTGGTCAATAAATCACGGATCAGGCTGTTAATATCAGCGGTTAAACTCTATTTCTGCTAATGCTTTCAATATCCCTTTTTTTATACCGGGACTTAAAGAATTCAGATATTGAGGTTGTGTAATAGCTTCAAGTTCGTTGTGTAATTCAGGATATTTACTCACCATTTCCAAGATATTTTCGATTGCTACATACCTAACCGATGATTGCTTACCCACCGACTCCCAAATTGATACGCTGATATCATAAAGCACACTTTCTTGATCATTTGTAAGCTCCAACATTTGAAGTAATTTAATCAATTCTCTTTGGTGGCCATCCTCTTTTTTAGGTAAAACCTGCAGAAACCGATCTATATAAGGGATTGCTTGTGCATCATTTTTATCCATCGCAGATCTTGTTACCCAAGCCGCTCTCCAACACATTGGTGGTTTATTGGTTAAGCATATCGGTAAAATTTGTTCTATTAATTCCGGATATTCTCGAATTGTTTGAACTGCTTTCGTCTTAAAATATTTTGAAAGTAGTAGTTCTAAAGGTGGTTGATCCGACATTTGCACGATGTTCATTGATTGATCAATAAAACAGATTAATGCTTAAAATAAAACGATCTGCTATCAAGACTTTGACATAATAAAAAAGCCTTACTTTCCAGTAAGGCTTTTGGGGTCATCTATCAATATGGCTCGCACAATCAAAAAAGCGAGCCTTGGGGGGTATTTGGGTTCTTAATAAAGTCTGTTATGGTTGTTCTTTTAGATCTTCGATACAATCAACCGAATTCAGTAAATCTGAAACCATCATTCTTATTCCGTTATAGATATAAAACTTTGCTTCAGGATATTCCTCTAATAACATCTCTAACTGCATCATAATATTTCGAATGTCTCTTTCCATCATCTGGCCCTCTCAGTAATTTTGTTTCTTCCACCGTACCTCATATTTATCGGTCGAAATCTGAACTGTTAATTACAACTAGCGTGCCAATTATATTTTTACTCGAAGAGACCCTCCGAATCTTCGTGCACCGGGGCCGGTTAAGTACTCAAAACCTAGATTGTTAACACCTCCTCCATTCGAGTTTACGTTAGGATCGAAGCCCGTTCCCTCCGGAATATTGTACATTTTCAGAAAGGCATTTTCTACCGAAACGGAAATAATTACCTCTTTTAATCCCGTTTTTTGTATCCAGTTTTGTGGAATTTGATACGAAAACCCAATGTGTGCAATACGTAAATGAGTCATGTCGTATACTCTAAGCTCATCAGGACCGAACCCTAGATTATTGAAGTAATATTGCTGTTTACTAATTTCGATTTCGTTAGGTGAGCCATCAAATTGAACCCCTTCAATTATAAAAGATTCATCCCTGTCTAATGTTGAAGTAACCAAACCTCTTCCCACCAACGACCCAATCCACGAGCTGTACATGTCGCCACCTTGTTGATAATCAACTTGTAATGTGATAGACAGATTCTTGTAATCGAATTGTTGAAGTACAGCAAGGTTCCAATCAGGAACTGGGTTTCCGATAATTGAATTTTGATCGGTGATGTAATTTCCGTTACCGTCGATTATAGGCGTTCCAATGGGTACGCCTCGCATATTCGGATCTGCTTGTTGCATTTCACGAGTTACTCGCAAAATTGTACTTCCATACATGCTTAAATATGGTTCATTTATTTGCGCCAAATTTCCTCTGAATCCTTGACTATGCCCTAACTGAATGGCATTAAATGTACCTGTGTATTCTTTTACATCGGCTTTAGAAGTGCTGAAATTAGAAGTAATTTGCCAATTTACTTTGCCTTGTACAGGAATAAGTTGGGCTTGAGCATCCAAACCTTCTACTTCCATTTCAAGGAGATTATCTAATATTGAACTGTAACCTAAATTCGGATTTACAGCAATCCTCGAAATTAAATCGGTATGAACGCGATTGTAATATTTAAACGATAGCAAAATACGGTTATTCAAAAATCCTATGGTTGAAGCCCATTGTTTTTCTATGGATCGCTCGGGCTTTAAGTTTTCATTAAAACCAACACTAGCTCGATCTTGAACAAGTATTTCAAGTTCAGTTAAGATTGATCTCCCTGAAGTCAGATAGGAGTATGAAATATCGAAGTAACTGAATAACTCAGTTCTTGTTGAAAACAATTGTGTTGGGGTAAGTCCGATTGTTACTGATGGATAGGTAGCTTCCAAATCCTGTTGTTGTAACGATTGATTCCACTGTTTTCGTAACCCAAATGAGCCATAAACCCATTGGTTGTATTTGATATCTAGCGAAGCAAATGCTCCGAGTGAACGCCGTTCAAAATCTCTTTCCATCAATTCGCTAGTAAATGAGTTTGTTGAACTTTGTACTCGAAAATTATCATGATCAAACACTCCAAACTCTCTTATATCTGTACTTTCGAGACCTTTTTCATTTATATTTTCACTAATATAATGGGCTCCCAAATTAATCTCCGTCATCAAGCTTTCAGAGAAATCAGGTCGGATTTTTGCAATAGCAAAATTATCAAGAAGCGTTCTATCAACTTCTATTGTTTGAAATAACCCAAGTGTATAAGGGAAATTAAATGTACCATTCGGATTAAGTTTGTACTCTTGATTTTCGTCGTAGCTATCAAAAGTATATTTGTAGTAAAATTCAAAAATATCAGATGGCTTAAATGAGAGTGCTGTTTTACCAAGTATTCTATTTGTCTCGTTCGTTGTTGATGCATTATTTACGAACCATTTAGGGTGTATGATATCTTGGCGGTAATACAGGAATCCATCGTTATCAGGATTAACATTTGGCATATCTAAATCGATAGACCGCGGCGTAAAAAATAGATAAGTGAAAGCGCCGGTTGTAGCCCCCCCTTCTACAACGCCACTCCCGCTCCCCGCCGATTGTGGTGGCATTTTAACATCGGTGAATAAAAACTGAACGCTTGAGTTACCACTTACTTGATTTGTAATTTGATAATTCGCCGATGTGCCAAAACTGTTTTTAAGTATAGAGTTGTTTGGAGTGAATCCATCTTCTTGATTTCCAGAGTAATTAAAACTCCACGAAGTTTTTCCCTTCTTGTAATTAACATCAATGAAAGAACGTGTTGCTATACCATTTCTGAAATATGATTCGATAGGCGTATTTTTGGCTTCATATCGATAAACCTGGGTTGAATAATCTGGTGCATCATTTGAAGTAAAATTGTAATACCCATACGGATGATCTACCAGAACTGTACCGTCGTCATCAAGACCATTGTAATTCGATGGAAAGTTTGCTGGGTCTTGACTGTCAAATGAAGCGCCCCACGTACTATAAAAAGCCCCGTATTGTTCATTAAACCCAATACCATATTTATTTTGATAATCCGGTCTACTCGATATTGAAGTTGAATAAACACTCTGATCTATGTTGATCTCCAATCCTTCGTTAATCTGCTGTTTTGCTCCTCTGATGGTGTTGATTTCAATCACACCATTCGTTGCTTCTTCGCCATAAATAATTGTTCCTTGTAAAGAGCTAAGTACACGTACATCAATAATTTCAGATGGATGTATATCAAATGATCGGTTTGGGGTTACTAGAGTTCCTCCTCCGTTAAATGCTGTACTGTTAAAGTTACTAGCACCATCAAAACGAATTCCATCAATAATTATAAGAGGGTCGCTAGAAGCATTTAAACTCGAATAACTTCGAATAACTGCATTTGTACCTGTACCGGAAACTCCTCCAGTTGCAGTAATTTTTAATCCGGGAGCAAGACCTGACAAAACCCTTAGGAAATCAGCTTGGGATACAGATTTAGAAGTGATGATATTTGTTGAATCAGGAAATGATTGAGATTGTACCTGATTAATTCCGAAAAAGAGAAGTAAAAGCGAAAGTAGATATTTTTTCATAGGCATTTTAGCTTCAATAACTGAAGCGACGACAGTTTAGTGCCTTGAAAATTAGTTAGAAGCTACTTGATAATAAATACGTACAACAATTCTTCTATTCAATGCTCTGTTTTCGATAATATTTCCACCCTCTTCATCAACATGAGGAACTACAGGTTTTGTATCTGCATATCCTGACGCTTTCAACCTCTCTGCCTCAATGCCTTCTTCGATAAAGTATTTTACTACGCCAGATGCTCTGGCAACAGATAATTCCCAGTTAGAAGGATAGATGGGGGTGTTGATGGGTACGTTATCTGTGTGACCTTCAACATCAACATTGAACTTATAAAAATCCAGTTCGTTCATTGCCTGTGTAACTTTATCTATAATTACCTGACCAGAAGGTAATAATTCAGCCTCGCCCGATTGGTAAAATGAACTACTTGAAAAGTATAGTTTGATCCCGTCACGATCGAGGGTAATATCAACCAAGCCTTGAGTTTTTTCAACAGCTAACAACGAATCCAAATCTGCTTTAACTTCTGCTAGTGGCGTACGAACATCTTCTTGTTTAGAAATCTCAGAACGTAAACCTTGCTTCATCTGCTCCCAGAGATTTAAATCAACGTAAGACACAGCAATTAACATTGCAAAGAACGCGAGTAACAGGGTTATCATATCACTATAAGTGAGTAACCATTCTTGGTCCTCAACATGCTCTTCCTTTATATCAGAATTTCCGCCGTATTCGCGTTTTATCACCGGAAGCCTCCTGTTAGTCTGCTACTTGCTTATTCTTGAAATCTCTTCTTAAATAAGTACT
Organism: Balneolaceae bacterium; assembly: GCA_034669965.1. GTDB lineage: Bacteria > Bacteroidota > Rhodothermia > Balneolales > Balneolaceae > HXMU1420-13. The sequence continues at coordinate 829,125 of JAXMOK010000001.1, forward strand.
TAATTTATCCTGAATGTAGAAGGATGATTTTTTATCGTTGATCAACAAAATACCTTCGAGAATAAAATACTCACGAAACCGGTTAAGTTGAGCTACATTTTTAATCTTCTCGGCAACCGGATAGAAAATAAACCGCGCCAATGATATCCCGTACAGTGTGGTTATCAATGCGGCTGCTAATCCCGGCCCCATTCCAGAAGGATTTTCGAGTTGACCAAGCATAACAATCAAACCAAATAAAGTACCAAACATACCAAACGAAGGTGCCGCAGCTCCCATAGCACGGAGAACATCAACTACTACCAGTTGTCGAAAATATTGCTCTTCAATATGATTAGATCCAAACGACTTGATATCTTCGCTCGAATAATTCGTACTCAATAAAGAAAACAAATAACCGGATACCTCACCTATATGCTCGTCTTCGAGTTTGGAAAGCGCAGATACGCGATTATTTTTAATCTGATCGTTCCAAACAAGCATTTCACCTAAATCAGATTCTAAGGTTTTGGATGATGTTTTAGCTTGGCTAAATAAGTAAAGCAATCCTGCAAACGCTTGCCCAACATATTTTGGTTGATAGGTTATAAACACTGCATTTAGAATACCTCCCATCACTATAAATAAACTTGGAAGGTTTAAAAAGGTGTATTGCGATAGAAAAGGGATGGAATTTAAAACGTTTGTAACACTGGTGATTTCGGTAACCCCGAAAACCAGAATTCCTACACTAAAAAGTACCCCTAATATATTTGTTAACGAAAGTCTCATTGTCCACCGTCCTCTCGTAGTTCATTAATTAATGTTTCTAATTCCGGAATACTTGGTACAGGAATATTCGGATCCATCTGTACGGCTTTATTCCAATTTGCCCGAGCTGCAGTAATATTCTCCATCATAAAAAAGATAGTCCCTTTAAGTGCATACGCGTCGGCTGTTTCTTGAATCCTCATCGTTTTTTCAACTTCGGCTAATGCGTCGTTGTATTCTCCCAAATAAAATAAATCCTGTGCTTTTCTATAACTCGCTAACAATGTTTGTATGTCTCGAGCACGGTTTTTAACTAACGATGAATCAACTACAATGATTGAATCGGATTCCGTTGGAGTCATACCTTTCAGATCTAAATAGAATTCATCTTGGCTAGGGTCAAGGGTTACCTGAATAGCAGAACTTGCATTTCGATAGGTTACGATAACTGGGTTTGGTCGCCTAGTTTCATTTTCCGATTCAGCAGAATTCGAATTACTACTCAATTCCGGAATCGCTTGAATACCGTTCTGCGGCTCTTCTTGAGCCGCTTCAGATGACTTACAACTATAGCCTGCCATAGCAATCAAAGTCACTAATAGTATTGATTTAAAATCTAACAACCGCGTGCACACCATATCCAACCTTATTGTATGTTATTCTATCGTTGTTGCTAAGCCGAAGCTCCTCGCCGGATAATATGAGACTTGTATAAAACGAGAGACCTAAGTTTTTACTCATATTAAACATGATTCCGGGACGGGCCGTAAACATTTCACCTTTTACATTACTAAGGGGAAACTGAACACTGGTATTCAAGTACACTACCATTCTGTAATTATCAATATCTTCATTTATTTCAGGTGAAAGCGCTTGAAAGTACGTCAAGCCAAAATTTAGTAAGAACAAATTAAATTCATCGTCACGGCGCGCGCGTAATATATTTAACCCACCTGTAAAACCGATATATGCACTATTATCTCGATTTAATGGTTGCCGATATGTAAAATTGGCTGAATAAGTTAATATTGGATTACTAAATGATGTATCCTGATTTGCAAATGATGTGTCGGCTCTGAATTTTGAATCCGTTTGCATAGACCCTGCTCCTACTTTTAATATAAGAGTTTGGCCTTTATCTAGTATTTCCACCACTTCAAAGGGATTTGCAATAAAGCTTTTTGTCCACACAATTTCTCGTGAACGAGGATTCATTATTCTAATCGACAATATCAATCCGTCAGGGTTACGACGCTGTAAACCAACTTCAATTAGGCCGTTAACACCATACTTTTCAGTAATTTCAGTCAGAAATTCTGGCGAAACATCAGCAAGTGATCTTCCTTGAATATTTAATATCTGAAGAGTGCTATCGTTCCCCATAATTTTCATCTTATCATTGGGTTCAAGCTCTGGGGGCGAAAGTACGGTTATACCCGCATACGTTCGCAGTGATGACTCAATCTCGCTTCTGATAAATTCAACCTCTTGAACCGTAAAACGCATTGCGTTATAGTTCATTTTATAAACAGCAACGCGCCGAATATTCGCTGGTATGTCGCTCAATTGATCTACCATTTGATTAGTGATCAATCCCATCTGATATGGCACACCTTCTTCATGGGTTTGTGCCTGTAAATTTTCTACTAAACTAGTAGTTAGTATCAGAAAACTAAACAGTACTACTCTTTTCATTGCTAGCCCTCTGTCTTCATTTTTCGACGTACAGCATACAATACAGTCTTCTGAGCATCTTCGATTGCTGCTTTTGGTACTTCAGCAGGATTATCAACCTCCGACAATATCAGCTGTTGCTCACGTTTCGGCCGAACTTTAAGAATTTTTTCCCTCACAGTAGCGGGTGCCGTTTTAAGTGCGAGAATTAACGTTTCGGTAGGAATATCCTCTAGGGCACTTTGTACAAAATCGTCTTTAACTTTCGGTAGATCATCAAAACCGATAAAGAATTTCTTAATACGCTTAGCCAAGTTTAAATCTTGTTCGGCAATCGAACGCACATAATCGTCTTGCTCAGACAATGGCATAGTTTCTAGAGTAGTAAGAATCGAATCGATACCATCGGCAGCTACATATTTCATATCCGATACAGATAGCGCTTTATTAGAGAAATGAGCAGCAACTTTTTTATACACCGAAATTGGAATATTATTGATCTTACCCATTTTTAGCAGAATAGAAATCCTTTTTTGTTCATCCATTTTCTGAAGGATAACACCGGCTCTTTCCCCAGCAATTTGAGCTAACAATATTGCTACTAATTCATCCGACTCTTCTTTAATGAGGTGCAATAATTGCACATCGGTAAGTTGATACACAAAATCGAATAGACTTGAGCCGGAGTCAGCCGTACCATTCTTAGAATTAACCTGCTGAAGACTTCTTCTCAAAGCTTTAACTTCGTCTATCCTTTCATCGATTGGAATAGATTCTAGGTTTTGAATGGAATATTTAACCGATTCATAGTGCTCCACTTTCAAATGTGGTTCCAGTACATTGAGCAATTTCTCATCAACACTATTTAATGCTCGAGCCGATCTTATTATTCCCTGCTCATCATCACTAGCAATCCATTGCCCAACTAAATCTGCAACTTTATCTGGATGACTAATGCATGAATTTGTCACAAACGTTTTATCCTCTTCATGCTGAGCTAATGTTTTAGCATCTGGACCTTTAGGTTCTTCTTTTGTTTCAGTAGCAGGCATTACAGAAGCGACCTCATATCCAGGCATTGGTTGCATTCTATAATCTTCATCCCTTTTCGAAGGGCGACGTAATAATGCAATTAACAATGCAATCAAAAATAAAACACCTAATATTGCTATCACATAAATCAAATGCTGTGGGTTGTTCCAATCAATGCCAAGAAACATGTTCTTTTCTAGCTCAGCTGTTTGTTGTTGATTTAAAGCCGGATCTAGCATTTCTATCTGTGGCTCTTCCTCATCTGAGTCATCCTTAGTATTTGCTTGGCGGTTTTGAGCATCCTGTTGAATAGCACGGGCACTTCTTGGAAATACTTTTTTCTCAACCGTTACTATATCGCCACGAAATGGATCCGCATTTGCAATTAAAGACGTGGCCTCTTCAACAAATTCAACATCTTCATCACTATACGATGTATCAACAAGGACTTTAATGTTTAAGCGGGTCAGCCTGAAACGAGCATCAAACCCGGAGGCTTTTAAACTATCGGTTGTTCCATTTGTAGACCTTTGAAGATTAGGTGGCACAAACGGAAGACCGGGTAGATTTTCGATACGCACAGGCTCTTCACCTTCGATCACTTCGTATCCTCTTGGAACCAGCACACGTTCAAGCGAAGCTTTCGCATCTACTATAAACGTACCACGCCGATAATAATCGGAAAGAGCGTTATTTAAAATTACCTCGTAATACTGCTCATACTTAGCAGCTTCCTCCTGAACATCGGTAGATACTACCTGTCCGGGTAATGTTTGGGCAATAATACCAGTGCTTAAACAGGTAAATACCAGTACTAATAGCCATTTTTGTTTTTTCCCAACCATTTCAAACCCCTGTAGAGTAAGTTGATGCCTGTAGTTTTGAATTTTTTTACGAAAAGAGACTAAGTATGCAGAAAATTTTAGAGTTTTCCACATCTTTCTTCAAAAAACTACATAATTCTACCTATAAAATTCTACTCAATATCACTATATCAAACCAATATGTTGTTAAAATGCACTAAATAGACATTATTTTTGCCGAATTATCCACATTTTAAAATTTATTGTGTTTTCGGAGGCAAGTATAGCACTAGTTCTGTCTAGGCATCGATTTTAGTACTAAATTTGCCAACTTTTCTTCCAGATACGCCTTTTCACATCGGGTTTTGCTATAATCTATCGCTACCACATAATATGATTTAGCTTTTTCAAATTCTCCAATTTTTGCATGAACTCTACCTAATGCAGCAAATAACAAAGAAAACTGAACTGAGGACTTCGACTTCAATTTCTTTAAAAGAGTCAGGCTTTTTTCTACTTCTCCGTATTCACATAGGGCGATTGCTAAACTAGTTTCAACTTGAATCGAATCATCGAAAGAAAGTAACCGTTGGTACAAATCTATGATTCTCTCCCAATCGGTATCGCTATAGGAATTGGCAGTACTGTGAATTGCAGCAATACCAGACTCAATGTGAAATCTACTTAACCTTTCTGTTATTCTTGATAATTTTTGGTGTACTAGTCCTCTGTGAATGAGCTCTCTGTGCCAAAGTTTACGGTTTTGGTCTTCTATACTAATAGGTATCCCTTTGTCATCTACTCTTGCTTCAAAGCGAGCGAATTGAAATAACATTAAAGCAAATAATGCGTGTGTAGATGCATTGCAAAGAGTTTTATCATCAATAACCCACTCCGTTAATCGCATTGCTTCGAAACAAATATCGGCATTTACTTCGCTCTCGCTGTTTGAGGTTGAATATCCTTCGTTAAACATCAGATACAGAACCATTTCTACAATGGGTAAACGCTGTTGTAAATCCTTATCTGTGAGTTCTAGAAAATAGTTCTGATGTTCTTTTAACGTGATTTTTGCTCTATAAATCGCTTTCCTAACCGCTGCAGGCTCCATAAAAAAGGCGTTCGCAATTTCTTTATCTCCAAAACCACATACCATTTTTAAAGTGAGCATAATTTGAGATTTAACAGCCAATAATGGGCTACAACAACCAAATAGTGCTTTTAGCTGAATGGCTTTTTCTTGATGATAAACCGCCCCTATTAAATCAGATTCTTCTTCAATAATTGGTACTAACTTTTTATTTAGTTCTTTGTGTCGGCCTTTTTTGTTTAACTCATTTATAGTTTTGTTCGTAGCCACTTTCATCAACCAAGCTTCAGGATTCTCGGGAATCCCCTTCATCCCCCAAAGCCGAAGTGCGGTATAAAATGTGTCTTGAATTGAATCCTCTATCAATTCTGCATTATTGAACCCAAACTTACCAATTAATATAGAAGCCATCTTTCCAGACTGTTGCCTGAAAAGATGGTCGAATAGATGGTTTGCTACCTTCATTTCATTTCGATATGCATAACCGGCCGAATTTCTACCGATCCCCCTAAATTTAATATTGGGCATCCTTTTGAGAGTTCGGTTGCTTCTGCAAGGCTGTTCGCTTTAATGATATAAAAACCACTTACCAGTTCTTTTGCCTCGATGTATGGGCCATCAGTAACCATTCTATCTTTCCCGTGAACAGAAAACGCATCACCTTCTAATGGTTCGCCAGAATCGTAGTGGTCGCCAAGCTCCGCTATCCATTGTCCGTGTGCATTTATCTCGTTTTGGTATTCCTCAGGCGTCATATTTGCGTAACTATCACCTGATTCAAATAAAATGAGCATATATTTATTCATCTCGTCTCCTTTTTTAATATTGATGTACACCCGTAATACAATTGAATGAAAGGAAACGGGACATCACTTAAAAATGCAATGTCATGAATATCAGTATCTCAACTTCGCCTTCGACCGAAGAAATCGACCAACTGCGTGCAGCACTTCGGGCCTTCAATCAGTCGGTGACCGGGCAATCTGAGTATCATCAAATTTATATTAAAGCAGAAGACGATAAAAATGCTTTGATTGGCGGAGTTTTTGGCAAAATTGCCTGGCAATGGTTATACATTGATTTATTGTGGGTTCATCCTAATTATCGTAAAAGTGGTTTAGGATCAACTTTAATGAATAGTATCGAAAAGGAAGCGAATAAGAAATCGGTGTATGCTTACTACTTAAGCACCAGTAGCTTTCAAGCTCCTGTATTTTATCAAAAACTAGGATATCAAATCTGTGGTGAGATTAAGGACTTACCACCCGGTTACATTACCTATTATTTAAAAAAACAGGCTTAAGGTTTAACTAGTGCTACCATTGCCTTTTGTAAATCTGCCGGATTGAATGGCTTTGTGACATAATCGTTCATGCCACAATCAAAAACTTGAACCTTTACCTCTTTAAGTGCTGCAGCGGTTAAAGCGATTACCGGAACTTTGCTTTTTTCATGATTCTCCATGCCACGTATTAATGCCGTGGCTTCGTAGCCGTCCATCACCGGCATTTGCAAATCCATCAATACTAAATCGAAGTTTTCTTTTTTAATTGCATCGACAGCTTCTTGCCCATTATCAACTACTTTCAAGTCGATTTCCCAGCGTTCAAGGAAACGATTCATCACTGTTTGATTTACGATATTATCCTCAGCCAAAAGTACACGTTTACCTCGTAATGAGGCTACATCTGAGTCGATTACATTCTCAGGCGAACTATTTAGCGCATTTTCATCACCTTTCTCGAAAGTTAGGGTTGCTGTAAATGTTGTACCTTTACCTTCTTCACTATCTAATTGTAAAACGCCCCCTTGCAGTTCGGTAAGCTCTTTGCTTATGGCAAGCCCTAATCCTGTTCCGCCATACAAGCGTTTAGTACTTCCACTTGCTTGTGTAAAGCTATCAAAGATAGTATCAATTCTATCAGCTGGAATACCAATCCCGGTATCTTTTACTGTGAAAGCTATTGCAACATTGTCGTTCGTTTCAATACTCTTTTTCACCTCAAGTAACACAAAGCCTTGTGCGGTAAACTTTACTGCGTTACTCATTAAATTATTGATGATTTGAGTAAGCCGTGCCGGATCGCCAATTAACACTTTGTGAATATCGTCTTCGATTTCACTTTTTAGCTCAATCTTTTTATTCGCTGCCGATACTTTGAACGATTCAATGATTGATCCTAGCAGGCGTTCCAGGTCGAATTCTGTGCGCTCAAATTCGATCTTTCCGGCTTCTATTTTAGAGATATCAAGTACATCATCGATAAGAGTAAGAAGCGTTTTGCCGGAGAAATCAAGAATATTAAGTGGTTCTAACTGGTCTTCTCTTGGCTCATCTTTTCTCAACATGTGCGTCATCCCCATTATGGCGTTCATTGGGGTTCTGATTTCGTGGCTCATTGTAGCCAGAAACTCAGATTTTGCTTTCGTATTATGTTCGAGTTGCTTTCGTGCTTCCTCCAGCTCGACAATATATTTTTCCAGCTTTTTTTGGTTAATTGCCAGCTGTTTATTGAGTTCAATCTCTTTTTCAAGCAGCTCGGATGTTTTACTTTCTGCCGATTCTTTGAACTCTGAGAATGTATTAAATATGAGCCATGTGGTAACAAATGCCGCTGTGAGTACACTCCAACGGATGATATTGTATCCATCTTCTGAAATCGCAACCTGATCAAATATGACGTAATCTAAAATGATATACGACAATGCTGAGATAAGAATAGAAAAATTGCGAAGTTTAATATTGGTGGTATCGAACAGTAAGATCGAAAGCCCCATCGTTGGGATAAAGAATGCTTGTATCAATGCTTCATTACCAAATACCGAGCTGAGTACAATTATGCCAATATCGATATAAATGATATGCAACATCTTGGCTGTATTCACATAGCCCTGACGAGCAAGAATAGGGATTAAACCAAAGGCGAGTGCTTCTGAAAGAAAGAACCAGGTTAGAGAAACTGAATCGTTGAAATGAAAAGGAATCAAAAAAACGACACAAACTAAAAGCAGAAAAAACGATACCCGATTCATTATTTTGATACCGGGCGGTACAATATCTTCCAAAGGATCGCCAAAAAATTTGCCATCCTTTTTAATTGATCCTATGCCTGTAAGTGAGAATTTGTGTTCCATTAGCTCCTTATGGAAAACATATTATAAAAAATCGATTAACCTAGCTAACAAGTTTTGATTTATATGCCATTGCATAAATTTTCATTTGTTTTACCATACTTGCTAATCCATTGGCTCTGGTTGGTGAGAGATGCTCCGCTAGCCCTATTTGTTTCAAAAAATCAGGTTTATGAGACAGAATATCGTCAGGGGTTTGTCCCGAATATACTCGAATCATCAACGCAACCAATCCTTTGGTTATAGCAGCATCGCTATCTGCGGCAAACATTATTCTATCCCCTTCCAAATGAGCCGTAAGCCATACTTGGCTTTGGCATCCTTTTACCAGATTCTCATTTTTGTGATCTTCTTCGGGTAATACTTCTAGTTTCGAACCCAGTTTTATGATGTGTTTGTACTTATCGGTCCAGTCTTCAAACAAACTGAATTCTTTAATTATTCTTTCTTGGGTTTCGTTGATGGTCATAAGTAATTTGAGTCAATTTCTTCAATCCACAATATAAAAAAAGCCCACATCAGTGAGCTTATTTAATCCGGAGTTTTCGGATTTTAACTTTCTTTAAGTTCTAACTTAACTACAGATTTTACCGTTTTTATATAACCTGAAGTCTCATCTTTAACCGGTTTGAATGATTGAAGCATATCAATGTATCCACCGGCAGAAGTTCTATATCTACAGAGCTGCGCAGATTGTTCACCGTTAAAAGCTTTATTTAGCGCTTCTATAATATTGTTGTAATCATCAGAGTGAATTACAGATGCCAATCCTTTGTCGAATATCTCATCTTTATTCAGACCTGTTATTTCTTCAAAAGTTTCGGTAACTAATTTACAATTAAAATCATCTTGAGGAGTCGGCTTCACAAACTTGATCGTGAATTCTTCTCTTCGTTTCAACAATTCATCAAAATCGGTATTAAAAATTGCTTTAGCGGTTTCTTTCTTTTCAGTTACATCACGTTGATACGAAACCCAATGCGTCACTTCACCTTCTGCGTTAATTAATGGATGGATATCCCATTGATTGATAAATTCAGATCCATCTTTTCTATAATTGATGGTGTGCCCGAAGAAAGCTTGCCCTTCAATAAGCCTACGCTTCAGCCTATCGAGAATTGCGCGATCGGTTTTTTCACCTTGCAGCATTCTAGGGGTATTACCTATAGCTTCTTCTTTTGAGTATCCCGTCATTCGTGTAAAACCGTCGTTCACATATACAATTTTTGGACCGGGCTTTTCCAAGCTTAATTCTGTTATTAGAATAGAATCATAGTCGTTACGAATAGCACTTTCGAGTAATTCAACATGCTCATTCGCTTGAACATATTTATTATAAAGATCGCCAAATAGCTGTTCTAGTTGCTTAAAAGCCTCTGCATCTTTAGCATTTGCTTTAAGATGTTCTAGAATTTGTTGTTGTTCATTACTCATTCTTTGTCACTGTTTTTTTGCTTTACTCGCCTAAAATATTTGTTGTCTATCGTACTTAAACTTCGCCAAAGTACTTATCATTCCCGTAAATACTCAACATTTTAAAAAAAAACCTCAGATATATGCGCCAGCATATTTTACTTATAGCTCTAATGGCTTATTTAATATCAAGCTGTTCAATTTTTAAAAAAACTATCGAAACATACAGCCCTGTAATGGTTGAGATTGAAGGAGGTGAATTCCTATTTGGCGATTTTTATGAATTATCGAACTCCGATGCTCTTCCTCTCCATCAAGTAAATGTAAAACCATTTATGATTGGCAAATTTGAAATCACTTTTGAGCAGTACGATGATTTTGCTTTGAAATCCGGTCGCGATCTGCCCGATGATGGTGCTTACGGTAGAGGTAAACGTGCGGTAGTAGACATCACTTGGGATGAGGCCTTGGCATTTTGCAAAAGTTTAGGATACCGTCTACCATCAGAAGTTGAGTGGGAATATGCTGCCCGATCGGGTGGAAAAAACCACGTTATTTCCGGAACAGATAGTTTATCGCACCTCAAAAATTATGCAAATGTTCGAAGTTCAGGAATAAACTTTAGTTTTATGGTCGGATCTAAGAAGCCCAATGAATTAGGACTTTACGATATGAGCGGCAATGTTTTTGAGTGGATCGATGAGTTTTATCAGTTTTACAGCCTACCCGATCAAAAACACGACAATGACGCTGATGCTATTCGAATTATTCGTGGCGGCAGTTTTGGAGAAGAGGAAATGGCAACACGCACGTATTGGAGAGTGGGCACTTTACGTGATGTAAAAGCAACCGATATTGGCTTTCGGTGCGCTAAAAGTTTGTGAAATAAAAAAGGGGGACCGTAGCCCCCCTTTCCTCACTCACTCATCGAAGTAGCAACTTAGCAATGGTGCTTAGTTGCATGTTCGTTGTACCCTCGTAAATTTTACCGATCTTCGCATCACGGTAAAACTTCTCAACAGGATATTCTTTTACGTAGCCATTGCCGCCGAACATATCGATCGCCATAGATGCTACGCGTTCAGCCACTTCCGACGAATAGAACTTCGCCATGGCTGCTTCTTTTAAAAAGGGTTGGCCGGCCATCTTCATGCGGGCCGCATTGTATACTAGTAAACGAGCAGTTTCGATATCGGTAGCCATTCGGGCTAATTGAAACTGAATGCCTTGAAATTCTGAAATAGCTTTACCAAACTGCTTTCGCTGCTTGATGTAATCCAAAGCTGCATCAAAAGCACCTTGAGCAATACCCACCATTTGTGCGCCAATTCCGATACGACCTTCGTTCAAAGTCTCAATAGCTACTTTATAGCCTTTGCCGTATTCGCCTAGGATATTTTCCTTAGGCACTTTACAATCTTCAAGAAGAATCTCGCAAGTTGAACTCGCTCTGATTCCCATTTTGTCTTCTTTGTTAGAAACCGAGAATCCTTCGAAATCTCGTTCTACCACGAATGCAGTAATACCTTTGTATCCTAATTCAGGATTCACATTCGCAAATACCAAAAAGATGTCTGCTTCATTGGCATTAGTGATCCACAATTTAGCACCATTCAACACAAAGTGATCATCTTCTTCTTTAGCTGAACACTTTAAAGCAAATGCATCACTTCCCGAACCTGCTTCTGATAAGCAATAGGCACCAACTTTTTCGGTAGCTAATTGCGGTAAATACTTTTCTTTCAAAAAGTCGGAGGCGTAATTTACAAAAGCGTTATTTACTAATGTATTTTGCACATCCATAAAAACGCCTGCAGAAGCATCTACTCGTGAAATCTGCTCGATAGCTACCACACTCATCATAAAGGTGCCACCACCACCTGAGTACTTTTCGGGGATATCAATACCCATAAGTCCCATTTCAAAAAATTCCTTGATCAAACCAGGGTTTAATTTGGCTTGTTCGTCCATTTCGCTTACTAACGGACCAATTGAACTTTTTGCAAAATCTGCGGCTGCGTCTCTTAGCATTTGCTCATCTTCTGTGAGCTGAGTTAAAGGAGGAATAGCGTTTTCGACTTGATTCATTACTTAATTAAAGCATTCTCTATTTTAGCGAAGCAAAGATACGATTGTAAGCGCTTTTTTACTATTAAAAAGACGTATTTGTAAAAAAAATATTTTCTAAAAACCCTAAGTAATTACGCTAAAGAAGTTAGCCGATTTCATCAATTAGCCTTCGAGCAGCTTCTGTTGCACTTATTTTTCCACTCAGCATATGATCTTTGAGATCACTTACCATTTGTTGGGTCGACTCTTGATTCCATATACGGTGCAACACTTCATCTTCAACCAATCGCTTAAACCAATTCAGATCTTGTTTATTCCTGTTTTTATCAAACAGTTTGTTAGATGCGAGTTGATCTTTGAAATTATTCACAGCTTCCCAAACATCCGTAATGCCTTCATTCTGGAGGGCGCTAATGGTTAAAATGGCTACTTCCATCCCTGGATATTTTGGCGCCAGCATGTGAAATGCATTTTTGTATTCCGATTTCGCCATTTCAGCTAATTTCTTTTGATCTCCATCCGCTTTATTTATCACCATCACATCCGTGATTTCCAAGATGCCGCGCTTAATCCCTTGCAACGAATCTCCGGCTCCGGGCAGCATCAACACCATAAAACAGTCCACCATCGAAGCAACTTCGAATTCGCTTTGTCCCACACCTACGGTTTCAACTAAAATGATATCATACCCGGCAGCTTCGCATAGGCGAATCGACTCTCTTGTTTTCTTAGCAACACCACCTAAGGTTCCGGCTGTTGGCGAGGGACGAATAAATGCTTCTTCTTTACCGGATAACAACTCCATGCGGGTTTTGTCGCCCAAAATACTTCCGCCGGTAGTTGGACTACTGGGATCAACTGCAAGCACGGCAACTCTATGACCTTCCTCAATTAGTAAATTTCCAAAAGCTTCTATGAAAGTGCTTTTACCAACGCCCGGCACACCTGAAATACCCAATCGAAGAGTGTCATTTCGTTTAGGCAAAGCGCTTAATAACTCAGCTGCTTTTTGCTGATCCCCTTCCCGGCTACTTTCGATCAAGGTGATCGCTTTCGCGAGATGTCTTCGCTTCCTATTCGATATGCCTTCGGCCAGCTCGGTTACGGTCATTTTTTCATTGCCCGAATTTCGTCGATTACTTCAGAAGCTGCTTTCGGGATATTAGTGCCGGGACCAAAAATCGCTTTAACACCGGCATTGTACAAAAACTCATAATCCTGAACTGGAATTACACCACCGGCAACAATCATGATGTCTTCAGCACCTTCTTCTTTCAATAATTTGATGAGCTCAGGAATCAACGTTTTGTGTCCTGCTGCCAGCGTCGAAACTCCGATCACGTGCACATCATTTTCAATGGCCTGTTTTGCGGCTTCATCTGGTGTTGAAAACAACGGTCCTACATCCACATCAAAACCCATATCGGCGAAAGCGGTTGCAACTACTTTTGCTCCACGGTCGTGACCATCCTGCCCCATTTTTACCACTAAAATTCGAGGTCGGCGCCCTTCTTCTTTAGCAAACGCATCAATTTTCTTCTTTATCTGCTGATAATGCTCATCGTTTTGATACACGCTTTCGTACACTCCCTTTATGGTTTGATTGTTCGCCTTATGACGACCCCATGCTCGTTCCATTGCGCTCGAGATTTCGCCTACTGTAGCTCTGTTTCGGGTAGCATCCACAGCTAAATCCAGCAAATTACCAGTTCCGCTTTTTGCTGCTTCATAAATAGCCTCGAGTGATTCTTTTACAGCAACGGTATCTCTCGAACTTTTAATTTGTTCGATTAAAGCCAGCTGTTTATTTCGAACCTCGGTGTTGTCGATGTCCAGAATTTCTACCGGATCTTCTTTGTCGTTGATGTATTTGTTAACGCCTACTATGGTTACATCTCCTTTATCGATTCCGGCTTGCTTGATGGCTGCAGCTTCTTCTATCTTCCGCTTCGGATAGCCTTGCTCAATCGCTTTGGCCATTCCGCCCATTTCAAACACTTCGTTAATAATCTCCCGGGCTTTTTCCTTTAAATCGTGCGTCATCGACTCTATGGCATACGACCCACCCAGCGGATCAACGGTGTGTGTGATGTCGGTTTCTTCCTGAATGATTGTTTGTGTGTTTCTGGCGATGCGGGAAGAGGTCTCTGTCGGCAAACTGATCGCTTCATCGTAACTATTGGTATGCAATGATTGCGTTCCACCTAACACGGCTGCCATGCCTTCGATGGTAGTCCGAATCACATTATTCAACGGATCCTGAGCAGTCAACGACCATCCCGATGTTTGGCAATGCGTGCGTAACATCATTGATTTCTGATTCTTTGGATCAAAATGCTCTTTCATCAATTCTGCCCAAAGCATTCGCGCTGCGCGAAGTTTACTTACTTCCATCAAAAAGTTCATTCCAATGGCAAAGAAAAACGATAATCGTGGAGCAAAAGCATCCACATCCAGTCCGCGATCCACTGCAGCTTTTACATACTCCAATCCATCCGCCAAAGTAAACGCTAATTCCAGCGCAGAATCGGCACCGGCTTCCTGCATGTGATAACCTGAGATCGAAATGGTGTTGAAGCGAGGCATGTGCTTGCTGGCATATTCAATAATATCCGACACCAATCGCATAGATTCTTGCGGTGGATAGATGTACGTATTTCGCACCATGAATTCTTTCAAAATATCATTTTGGATGGTGCCACTCAGCGCTTCTTTGCCAACGCCTTGTTCTTCGGCTGCAACGATATACGCCGCTAAGATTGGTATCACCGCTCCGTTCATGGTCATCGAAACCGACATTTTATCGAGTGGAATTCCATCGAACAAAATTTTCATATCCTCCACCGAATCGATAGCTACACCTGCTTTACCCACATCGCCAACCACACGCGGATGATCGGAATCAAAACCTCGGTGTGTTGCTAAATCGAAAGCAACGCTAAGCCCTTTTTGCCCTTTTTCGAGCGCTGCACGGTAAAAACGATTGGACTCTTCTGCCGTAGAAAACCCGGCGTATTGTCGGATGGTCCACGGCCGCTGGGTGTACATGGTTGGGTAGGGCCCTCGTTTAAATGGAAACTGTCCCGGATATCCATCTTCTACTTTTCTTTTTTCTAGATCTTCCTGACTGTAAAGCGCTTGAATATTTATTCCTTCCGGACTTATTCTGTCTAATGAATCAACAGATTTTCCTTTTAGCGCTTTCTCGGCTGATGCTTCCCACTTCGATTTAGCTTCGTTATTCTCGTTCGACATAGGTTTGATTTTCTTTCATGGAAACGATTTTCTGCCCCGAATGTACGGGTTTTAAGGAAATCAAATAAGAACAAGAATGTGAAAATGAAGTGAAGGGGAAAATTAGGAATTTGAGAATATCGAATTAGGAATAATGTTAGCTGTTTCATCTCTTTGAACAACTACTCTTTATTGAATATTCCTAATTCATAATTAGGTTCTACTTCAAATTCATCTCGGTTTGGGAAGCACTAAAACCCATCTCTTCTTCGAATTTTTCGGTCCCGAAGGTTTCTTCCATCTCAGCTCGAAGTTTTTGAATGGAAAGCCCGGAAGTGAGTGAGCCATTTCTGGAAATTGAGATTCTACCTGATTCTTCGGAAACCACCAAAACAAATACATTATTAGTTTCACTTACTCCTACTGCTGCGCGATGCCGAGTTCCAAAGGATTGAGAAATATTCGGATTTTGAGAGATTGGCAAATATGCACTAGCTGCAATTATTCGGTTATTGCGGATGATTACCGCACCGTCATGAAGCGGCGTATCTTTTTGAAAAATAGTAAGTAACATCTCGCTGGTTATTTTCGCATCAATGCTAACCCCTCCATCGATAATATCCTGTAAACCACCTGTTCGAACGAAAACAATCAATGCCCCTACTTTCTCTTTCGACATCACTTTTACTGCCTCGATAATTTCATCGATCATATCATCGGAGCTGGAACGAGCAAAAAAACGATCCAGATTGGTGTTCTGACCCAATCGATAGAGTAGTTTTCGAATTTCCGGTTGAAAAATGATAAAAACGGCGAGAATACCTACATCCAGAATTCCAGATAGAATAAAATCGATGGTATCGAAACCCAAAACTCGTATTCCGAGATTTATCACCACTAGTAGAATTATTCCGATCCCGGCTTGAATGGCAAATGTCCCCCTGATCCATTGATACAGATATACCAACACACCTGCGATTAGCAGGGTTTCGATAAAATCCATAAGTCCGAAATCAAGAAATCCGATGGGAATCAAAAGAGCAACCGTTTAACTGTGTGATATAATTGCGTTGAATATACGAATAGAATCGCTTGCTTCCTTTACATCATGAACACGCAATATTTTTGCGCCTCTCATTAACGAATGATAATGCACAGCAATGGTGCCGGTAAGTCGTTCGTCGGTTGGTCGACCGTCTAGAATCTGCCCGATCATTGATTTGCGTGAAGCTCCAACTAATACAGGGAACGCTTTTTTGGTGAAAGTATCAAGCTGCGCAATGATTTTTGTGTTATGCTCGAGTTTTTTTCCAAAGCCAATCCCGGGATCGAGTACAATTTGATCTACTCCTGCTTCTTTTAACACATCGATTTTCTGATTAAAAAACCGATCTATCTCACTTACAACATCAGAATACTTGGGGTTCTCTTGCATGGTTTGAGGATCACCTTGGCTGTGCATCAACACATACACTGCATTATATTGAGCGCACAACTGTGCAAAACGCGGTTCTTTTTCCAAGCCACTTACATCGTTAACGATTTGCGCTCCA
Organism: Balneolaceae bacterium; assembly: GCA_034669965.1. Classification (GTDB taxonomy): domain Bacteria; phylum Bacteroidota; class Rhodothermia; order Balneolales; family Balneolaceae; genus HXMU1420-13. Next base: position 845,876 of record JAXMOK010000001.1, read on the forward strand.
CAATCGAGCGCTTTACGGGCCACTTCGTATTTTGTGGTATCAATAGAGAAGTAAGTAGCCGGAAATTCTTTGATTGCCTGCTGCAGCACCGGAATAACTCGTTTCAGCTCTTCGGCTTCGCTCACTGGTTCGGCATAAGGGCGAGTAGATTCCCCGCCGACATCAATAATAGATGCACCGTATGCCACCATTTGCTCAATCTGTCGAAGAGCGGCATCTACAGAAACAAACTGCCCGCCATCGCTAAATGAATCTGGAGTCACGTTTAAAATCCCCATAATTATTGGGGAGCCTGAGAATAAAAGAGATTGTTGCTTAGACAAGAATATTGAGTGTTAAATGCTAAATTCCGATTAATTTAGCATTTAAATTTTAACATTTATCACTCAATAACTACCACTCTTCAACTAAGTCGCCGAGTTTGTCTTCTTTTTCAGCCCATTCATCGGCATCAGGAAGTGCGTCTTTGGTTTCGTTAATGATGCGATCTTCCCAAGCTTCTGCAAGTCGCTCGTTTAATTCGATATAATGCTCCCACTTATCCGGCACTTCATCATCCGGGAAAATGGCTTCCACCGGACACTCAGAAACACATGCATCACAGTCGATACATTCATTGGGGTCTATAGTTAGGAAGTTTGGTCCTTCGCGAAATGCATCAACCGGGCAAACAGCTGCGCAGTTGGTGTATTTACATTGGACACATGGCTCTGTTACTACGTAAGGCATAGTATTATAATGAGATTTTTTGATGAAATAAGTGAGGATCGAATATCAAGGTGAACAGAATTAGATTCAATCCAAATTGTTACTTTAATACCGATTTTATTGCGTTAATATCACCATCTGTGCCCGCAGAATCAATATCCAATAAATGGGCGATCAATTCGTAAATGTGCACGTTTTCAATTTCTGAAATCTGTTCTCCTTTTTTGAAATCCGGGCCATGCACTAATAATAAACCATGCATTTCTTTGGCTTGATTATCGAATCCATGAGTGCCACCTGTAGCGTAGTTCGGACGAGACTCCACATGATTTCGAGTAGAAATGAGGTAACCGACATCAGCGATGGCAATTAAATCAGGGAATCGGGTTGAATTTTTAACTCGAAACCGATCGGGCAGATTTTCTTTTTTATAAACTCTGAAATATGATTCGTTTACTTTAAGCTGTTGATATACGGCTTCAACGATTTCTTCATCTCCATTGAGCATAAAATTATCGCCCCATGAAACAACATCTAGGTTTTCAGTTTCGATATAATCATCGATATAAATTATGCGATCTCTGGAGAGTTGCGCCATTCCATGGTCGGCAACAATAATTTTGTTTACTTGATCGGTTAATCCAAGTTCGGATATTCGTTGATCTAAGTAGGCAATCAATTCATCCGCTTGCTCTATTGCTTGGATTGCCTCCTCCGAATTTGGGCCAAATCTGTGGCCGGCGTCATCCACAAACGAAAAATATAGTGTACCAAAATCGATTTCTTTTTCGGTTCCGAGAGTCATCCAATGAAGTACCGAATCAATTCTGTCTCGATTTGGCATTCTGCCATCATAACGTTTCCAATGAGTTGGTCTCATATTTTGGATAGGCGCTTCTGATCCTACCCAAAACATAGTACCGGAACGAATTCCTTGTTTTTCGGCCGTATTCCAAATCGGTTCGCCCAAATACCAAGCAGGATTTTCTACTTGTTCTCGGTTCCCCATCGAAAACCAAGTTCCAATGGTGCTGTCGTACATGGTATTGTCGATGAAGCCGTTGTTTTCGGGATATAATCCAGTAGCTAGCGCGTAGTAGTTGGGAAAAGTATTTGACGGAAATATGGGTATTAATCCATCACTAATCACCCCATTATCTACAAGTAAGTCGAAATTCGGTGTGTCGGTTTTGTCCAGATAATCGTATCGAAATCCATCGAAAGAAATCAACAACACTTTATTAGAAGGAGAGTCTGCGGCAGAGCATCCCATTCCAATTAAAAAGGTAAGAATGAGAAGCTCGCGCATAGAAATTTATTGGTTACTCGAAGTCTGAAGTTAACTTGTAACGTACTATTCGATTGTTGCCTTTATCAGCTACGTAAACAATTCGATCGAAGTATGCCACGCCACTTGGCTGATTAAATTCTTTGGGACCATTTCCTAGTTTTCCAAAAGACACTAAAACCTGACGTGATTGATCTACAGCACCTGCCGGAGGTGGCACACCTTCTTGCCCATTGGTTTGAAATTGGAAAAGTCGGTTTAACTCGGCATCAACAACAAAAATAAAGCTGTTGTCATCGCCACTAAACGCAATATCAGTTGGTTGAACAAATTTGTTCGGCTCATATAAAAAGCCATCTGCTTGTGTAGTATCCTGCGACAACAAGCTAGCGTTTTGCTGAAAAACTAGTCCATCTACCGTTTCAACGGCATTAATCCAAAGCACTCTGAAATCGATATCGGTATTCTGATCGGCCTGAGCTATCAAGAAACTACGATCGTCGGTAAATGAATCACGCTGTGGCGGTGCCACAAATGATGCAATAGCACTAATGCCAATTCCACTTCGAAGTGAAGGAATATTCGGATTCAAAGATCTGATTTGGCGAACATTTCTCATTTTATCTGTTGTAACGCCATTAACCCGTATTCGTTGAAATTCTAACACGGTATTATCAGGAGCCCCCACCTGCGTGGTTTCGTTGTTTGGCCCCCTACGAGTTACGTATAACGTGTTATCACCTAACACAGTAATCCCTGTAACTTCAACGCGTTCGTAATTAATGTTTGAGTTGCGATTTAAGCGAGCGTTTTGAGCCGCTGATGTACTTAAACTAGCATCATCGAATGGGAAAATCAGAGTGTCTACAAAAGTGATTGGACCGGCACCATTTAAGTTTTTCACTTTAAAAATAGCTGGCAAATTCCACGTGATATTTGGGTCGATTGAATCGATTACTGTATCGATTCTAGCCGAAACATAAACATTGAGTAGACGATCTTGAGTGATTGCATTTGCACCATTAAGTGCAATGCTTAGTCTTGGCGATAAATCGGCAAGATCGAGAATATGCAATCCTTCTGAATCGGTGACATACACAAATTCGTCGAAACCAACATGTACATCGGTTGGGGCATCAAAGCCGGTCCAAACAGGTTGAACTAAAGCATACCCTTCTTCGCTTTCCAACGATGGGTCAATTCTACCTTCAGCAAAAATCTCGTCGGTGTCATCGTTCGATTTTGAATTGAAAATCGATTCACATGCTCCGGCAAACATACTGCCAAGGATCACTAATATCAGTAAATAAATTCGTTGTTCTCTCATAATGCTACATTAATAGCTATTCGGTGAATCTCACCGAGGCGTTCGTATAATGAATATGCGTAGTCTGCACGTATCTTATTGTTTCCAAATGGCAATTCTACACCTGCTCCGATGCTCGGTATCTTACGTTCCTCGATACCAAATTCGTATCCGGTTCTAACGAAAAACTGCTTCATAAAACCGTATTCGGCTCCAATATTAAATTGCTCGGCGTTATCACTAGGATTAGTGAGTTGAGCTGTTACAACTAACGAGTTTTCTTCGTTGTCGATCAGATCGTAAGCAGCACCAATCAAAAAGCGTGTAGGCAACGATTGTTGCTCTTCAGGTTCAATTTCTTCAATACCGTTTAGGCTTTCGCGAGTGGTTGTACCATCAGGACTTGAATCGAAACCGAAGTTGTTAATTCCAACCGCAAAACGTAATCCTGTATCGCCTACCAAGTATGAAAAACCGAAATCGATTGCGCCACTGTTGTATTGAATTTCTTCAATTTTTTCCATCAAGTATCTGAAAGTGATGCCATAACTAAACAACTCGGTTACTTTATGCGACACCGTTGCACCGGCTGACAAATGATGGGTGGCAAACGTTCTCCCGGTACCGAATGGCTGAAATTCGGTGGTCTCGGTAATGTCCCCAGAACTTAAGTATTGTACTGATCCACCAAAGGCAAAGTCACCAACTTTTTGCACTACACTAAAGTAATCGAGATTAATACCTGCGAAATACCGTGTGTGGCTTAACATCACATTGCTGCCTTCCAAACGTGCTGAGAGTGCCGGGTTCCAGTATAAGCTTGAAGCATCGTAAGCATCCGCCATATTAGAATTTCCCATAGCAGCACTACGTGGGTCAACGGCAATTTTGGTGAACTGAAAACCTTCGGTACCGGCACGGTCTTCGCCAAAACTACCTTGCGCAAACAAAGGCGAGCCCAGTACTACCAGAAAACAAATGGGGAGTAAAAATTTCTTCATATGCATTAGAATCGTACGGATAAGCCAACCAGAATATGTCTCTGCTGAATGTAATTGGCAGGGTTATCGTAGGAAGGGAGATTATTATCGGTTGGATCGAGATAGCGCGGATCACGAACACTGTTAGGAACGTCGTAACTGCGATCATCACGCAAAGCAATTAGTGTTGCCGGATCGGATGGATATTGCTTATACCCCTCGCCGGTTACCTGATTCACAATTACTGAACTTCTGTTATTTAGTAAGTTTGTGATTTCAACAAAGGTTGAGATTTGAGTACCGTTAATTTCGAACCATTTTCTGAAGTTGAAGTCAACAGTAAACCAAGCCGGGCCAACTTCGCTGTATCGTTTTGCCGGGTCATCAACTGTTTCATAAATCGGTCGCCAGTCTTGTTCACCTGTAACAGGATTTCGTTGGAAGCCTACAAATTCGGTTGGAGTGTAACGGGTTCCGCTTCTCCAAACTGCAGAAAAGAACATCTGGAATTGATTAAGAATACCTAAATCCAAAAGCGGATCATTTCGGTCGTAAGTAAAAGTCACATTTCCTTTAATATCAAAAGGGCGATCCCAAGCCAATGGCGTTTCAACATTACTACCAATATTTTGGCGAGCATTTATACTATTTAAATTATCGTCGTTGGTTGAACTTAACCCCTCTGCGCGGGAATACGTAAATGAGACCTGTCCACGAATTAAGTCTTTATATCGCTTCAGGTACGACATCTCAACACCACGAGCACGAGCATAGTCGCCATTAATTCGAAATGCTTTGGTTACGTCACGTCCGTCAACATCTTTAACTCGAATAAGCTGTGAGGTAACAAAGTCGTACTTATCTCGCCAGAACGCTGAAATATTGAAGGCATCGTTTGATGTAATCTGATTTCTGAAACCTATTTCGTAGGAAATATCTATCTCAGGATTTAGATTTGGGTTACCTAAATCAGGTAAATCTGATTGATCTTGATAAAACGGATCTAAACCGGCATAAATAAAACTTGGGTGGGGCACACGAGCCGAATGCCCGTAGTTGAAAAATAGAACCTGATTATCTTTAACAGGGAACGAGACGTTTACTTTAGGCAAAAATCTGAATTTGTAGCGCAGTCCTAGAATTTCCGTGGTGCTCTCCTGATACTGTTCTGCTACGAATCGCGGAATTGTAGACACCGAGTTATCAGCAAGTGCATCTTCTACAGCGTTATCAACATAATTCCCGGGCGCCCAATATTCTATTCGCGCACCGATATTGGCAATCAAGCCATTGTAACGCACTTTATCGGTAATGAAAAGTGCACCACGTTTTGGCTTAACACGCCATGCATCAAATGTTTCTCCAACACGAAATGTCTCAGAAAAAGTGTCTTCATCAATTTGGATTGGTGCTCCGATCCATGGTCGGGTGATGTCGATCCATTGGTAATCGTTGAACTTGGCCTCGAAACCAACTACAATTTGATTAACTCGCTCACCGAAATACTTAGTAAATGAAGATTTTAGTGTGATTTCTTCAGCAAAGTGATCATGCCACAAGCGTGCAATTCCACCGTTGTTATAGTAACCGGGGCCAGCAAGAACGTAAGTGAAGTCATCAGTTCCTTGAAACTCTTCTGCCGGACGGGTAACGATACTTTCGGGATCGAATTCGCTGTCAACATTATCCGGACGCCATTTCCGACCATTCGCATCAGCACGCAATTGCGTAAACAATCGGCTTAATTGAACTTCAAAATATGACGATTGGTCGATAGTTTGAGTCCACTTTAAATAACTTAGGTTACTATCGTGTGTGTAGGTATTGGCGTTATCCAAAAAACCATTCGAAAACGCAAACTGGAAACCGGGACGGATCTGAGTATCAGCGCCGGTAATTTGCAACATCCTTGTGTTCTGGTTGATGGTAAGTGAACGCTGATATGCGCCTTGAACTCTCAAACCGGGACGAACGTTGTACGTTAATTTCATCATCCCATTCCAGCGGTTTCCCTGCCTTGGCGACCAAACATCGCTGTCAACAATTGAAGACCTGATTTGATTGGCAGACAATTTTGTGTAGCCATCGGTAAATCCAACCTGACCAGTTAAAAAGAAGGTGAATGTTCCTGGCAGATTCAGCCCTAATGAAGGCAGTAGTTTTTCGGTGATAATGCCGGGTCCGCCTAAGGTAAATTCGTATACATCCTCAAAGAAATTCGCTTGATTATCCATGTTGTTAGAACCCAGGTTATCACGTTTGTGCGTGAATGTACCTTCATAGCGATCGCCCCCATTTTGCGTTTGTACAGCAACAACTCCAGAGGTTACATCCCCGTATTCGGCACCAACCCCTCCGGTAATTACCTCCACATTCGAAAATGAATTGGAACCTAAATCGAGGCCAAATCCGGTACCTGCCAAAGGATCCTGAGCTGAAACACCATCAACCACAAAACCGGTTTCGTATGCTCGCCCACCTTTGATGTAAAGACCTGTTGGATCTTTAACTACACCCGATTGTAGTGAAACTGCATCCTCAACACGCTGGATGGGTGCGGCTTCTAAATCTTTCCGTGAAATGTTAACCGATGTATTTGATTTTTCTACATCAAAAATTGGGGCTTCTCCAATTACTACCACTTCGCCATCGGCTTCAAAAACTTCTTCTTCTAAAGTCTGATTTACTTCGGTTGTTTCACCGGCTACTACTTTTACTCCGGTTACCTGAACTTTCTTAAATCCTAAAAAAGATATTTCAACAATATATTCACCCGGTCGAATGCCTCGAATGGTATAATTTCCATCGATATCGGTTGCAGCACCTAAATTAGAACCTACAATTCTAACGTTTACAGCGGGTAATGGCTCATTAATGCCTGCTTCAGTAATTTTACCACTAATTCGTCCTGTTGATTGGGCTGCTGCAGTAATCGAAAACAGAAAAATTATTAGTAAAAATGCAGATAGATGTCTTTTAATCATACTTCTATTGCTTAAAATTTAAACGGTTAATGAGCACATCTTCGATGAGAGTAGCTACATTATTGCTGCCATCCATGTCTCTTAAATCAACACTAACATACACGGTGTTGCCTTCTGCATTTTCGATAGCAATTGCTTCGTCGCCCACATAATCTTGATTGGCACCGATTAAAGTGGTTGCTTTATAATCGGTTGAATAAAGTAATGTAGACCCAGCACTTGGTTTTAGTGGGAAATTACCAACAATTCTTCGGCTGATAGTAAGCTCATCAAGCCCGGTTCCTTCACCTGCTTCAACGGCAGTATTACCGTTAATAAGGAAGTTAGTTTGAATGCCCGATAACACACCAATTGAATCAACCGGCAGGAAATTAAAAATCTCATCGTTCTGGCTGATTCCTTTCATCGGAATATTTACAAACATGGTTCCATTATTGTCGAAAAACTCAGAGGTAATATCTAAGGCATAGGTAATGTTTCTATTGATATCGTTAGATACCCAATAAATGTGATCCCATTGTGCTAAGGTCTTTTTTAGTGTTGGATCGATTACCGCAGGAAACGCAGCTGATAATGGCACTTTTCCTTGGGTAGTTTCCCCATCGGTGATAATCCATTGATCAGGTGTAATTCCATTTTGAGCTAGTAAATTTTTATGGAAACCAGCAACCTCACCCGAATTTGAACCTGTGAAGTCGTTTAAGAATAATACATTAGAAAGTTTGGGCTTAACATACCAACTTGTTGAATCAATAATGCTGGTTGCACCGGCATTATCCACCGTACGTACATAAAATGTGTTTTTGCTTCCAACTTCGATTCCGGGAATTGTTAAACCCGGTAAGGTTGAAAAACTACGCCCTTGAAATACATTTGCTGTTGTAGTGCCTTCGATGGAATTATCGAATTGAAGGCTAATAAAAAGTCTGTTTTCATCTTGTGGTATTGGAATTGAAAACCAACCAGCTAATGTGTCATTTACAGCAATTTCGGTTCGGCTGATATTTCCTAGTCCATCAGGATCGTCGATGGCCCATCCAAAACTTGCAATTGCGAACATAGTATCAGCGGGTAACTCGGTAGCACTTAAGGTTACCAATGGCGCTGAGTTTACAATCGGATAAACAAGGCGTGCACCATTTTCATCTTTGGCTCCGTCGTTATCAATAGCACGGATTTTAAAAAGCACGTTGTCTTCTGATTGACCTTCCTCGATTGGAAGGATAAAAGTAGAATCTGTTTTTGTAGTAAAATTCCAGGCACCTTCTGAGGTGTCGTTTATGGCGTATTCGTAGCCTACAATGTAACCGTCTTCATCGGTTCCCCACCACGAAATATTAATTTGGCTCGACAGCCTGAAATCGCCCTCTCTGTTAATTTTTTCCACCGTTAGATAGGTACTCGGCGGATTGTTTTCTAAGAAGTCGCCTGTTGGTGCTGTTTCACAAACTGTGAACAACAACATTAAACAAGCAGCGACAAATATTGATTTTATGATTTTCAACAGGATAAAAAATTAAAAAAGCAGATCGGAGTTGCCCCCGATCTGCAATGATCTGATTTATTTAATAAGCATCATTTTGCGGGTGCTTATAAAAGAACCTGCTTCAATGCGATAAATGTACATACCACTAGCTAGCGCACTTGCGTCGAATTTAACGCTGTGATTTGCTGCTTGTAGTTGCTCACCATTTATCAAAGTTGCAACCTTTCTACCTAACATATCATACACTGTTAGTGATACTTTGCTTGCTTGTGGAAGTGCAAAGTTGATATTAGTAGAAGGGTTAAATGGATTCGGGTAATTTTGCTCTAGAGCAAAATTAGTTGGAACACCATTTACAATCTCATCGGATGTAACTACACCACGAGTTAGTGTTAACGAATTGTAGATATGTGCGAAGTCGTCACCAAAGTTACCGTATGACCCATGTACCATTAAGGTATCCGAACCGTCGCTTACAACAACATTCCACACATAGCTTTTAGACTCACCAACAGCAAGACCTGCATCAGCAAGTATTGCATCTATAGCTGTTCCTGCAATAGTAAGAGTTGCATCTTCGCCATTGTTGTTTGACGGCAATTCAACAACTACAGAAGCAGTGTCAGCGGTATAAAGTCTCCAAGCGTAAGTAACATCATCACCATCGAAATCTTCGGTACCTGTCCAGGTAACTTCAACATCGCCGGTTACTTCAACAGTAGCTTCATCCGCAGGAGATACTAAACTAAAGTCTAGTACCGGAGTAAATGCGTTTCCATCTACAGTGATGAAGTCATTTACATCTCTAGGATGGAATTTTGGAGCACCGAATGAAGCGGCTACAATTGCGTAAGCATCCATTGTTTTATTCAAACGAATACTGTGGTTGATATCGTAAGGAACGCCTACAGAACCAACCTGAGCATCAGAACGAATATCTTCGTTAAACTGAGCACCATCGGCAGAATCAGCATCAACATTTTTTACAGTATACTCACCAAAGATGCCACGGTCTACAACCTGTACGTCTTCGAATTTAACAACCATACCTTCGTACGCTTCTAGCTCACCGTTCATCGACCAAGCCGGAATGCTGTCGGTATGAATTACAGGAATAACAGCATCAAGATCGTTACCGGTAGAACCCGCTGTAAACTCAACGTTTACTAATTGAGTAAGCGTTAATGAGTTTGAAGCAACAGACGCTTCGATTACTTCACCAGAAGTGATCGTAATTTCATCGCCACGAGAAAGAGCAGTAGTAGCTGATGATTGCTCTAAGAAAATACCACTCCAAGCTGCTGCTGCATCTTGAAATACAATAACACCATCAGTTGCATCAGATACGATGGTACCTGTAATGTTCATGCTTTGTACACCTGCACCTGCAAGAGGGCTTGCTCCAGGACCACCATTACCAGTTTCCTGAAGAAGTGAAATTTTATCGATTGGGCCATCTTGTACAAAATAGCTGTATGCATCAGCGATTGGGTCTCTACCTTCTAAGCCTTTGCTATCGGTAGCTAGTAAAAAGAAAGTTACTGCAGTGAAGTTTGCCTGAGCAGGGATAGTAGCTGTATAAACATCGCCATTTGCTGTCATAGCTAATGTATCAGTTGCACCTGCAGCAGTGTAAATAAGATCTACTTTATTAATAGTAGCGCCTTCAACACCAACAACTGTAGCAGATACAGTAATGTCATCGCTCGATGTTGCTGATGAATCAGATAAGGTAACGTTTGAGAAAACCGGAGGTAAACCTAGAATCTCAACATCGTTTGGCCAGTTTAAGATAGCTCCGCCACCTAAATCATCGCCATCTTCGTAGCGAGTACCATTCAACCATACAACGCCATCTTCGAATGGGTTAATACTGAAAGCTTCGGTTCCGGCAGCAACGTTTCCATCCGGATCGTCACCAACAACATTAACAAATCCACTAATATTAACAACAGCGCCTGGAGACGGAGGAATAAATTCCGGATCATCACCTCTTCGGTAGTTGTATGACTCAAGATAAGCTACACGGTCGTTTCTGTAACGAAGCGAAGTATCGTAAATGTAAATACGTGAGCTATTTTCTGTAATTGCCCAGTTTGGACGATCACCAACAGATACGTTGGTTACAGTAGCACCATTAACCTTTACGTATGCACCATTATACTTACCGTAGTTTGCGATGTTAATTTCGTGTGTACCATCACCATTTAAGGTGTTTAATTCTGAAACAGATATTTCCCAAGGATCTACTAAAGATGCATATTCAGGGAACTCAGAGTTTACATTACCTAACAATTGTACAGTTTCTGCTGAAACTTGAACGGTTGAGTTGAAGAAACTAGATGAACCAGTAATAGTGACAACATCACCACGTACATAGTTTTCGATGATTTCACGGTTGTCATCTTCTACAATTTGGATAGACATACCTGCACGGCCTTGCGACATTGCTGAAGTATCAGTTACAAAAACGTGAACTCGACTAATTCTATCTATCGTACCGTCGCCATCGTCATCGCGAGGAGTTGACAATCCAGAACTTTTTGGGTAAGAAACAATTACTGCCGTAAAAGTTACTTCTTGGCCAACTAATGGATGTGATCCTAAATCGTCGGTAGTTAATGTAGCAGCATTTCTGTAACGGTTAAGTTCACGGATGGAGAAGTCTACACCAACAGTGTGAGAGCCAATTCCGCTAAAGTCATTCTGTTCTTTAACCATCCACTCAGAGTTAAAGTCGTTAGTTCCAAATGAACCTAAAGTAGTACTGTTTCCAGTATCCCAAGCAGCTTTACGAACTAAGGTATGTTCTTTAGTACCAGTAGAAACACCAGCAACTTCCCAGCCACTACCCGGATCAACACCAAGTTCACCAAACATATCGATAAGCACAGTATCGGTAGCAGTTACTTCGAAAAGCCCAAGTGCATCATCTCCATTATAAAATGTCATAGAATGCGTGGTATCAGCTTCTGCTAAGATAGCTGCATCTGCAGATGAATTTGCAATAACAAATACATCTCCTGCTGCAAGCATCCCTTCCATACGTAGAGTATCAGAAACCCAACCATCTGCACCGTTGTTAGAACGAAGCATGATGTAGTTAGATAAATCGACATCGCTGCCGGTTGCATTATAAATTTCTAGCGCTTTGTTGCTGCTCGATCCTTCGATATACTCAGAAATGAATACACCCCCTGATTGAGCAAATACACCAGTAGATACTACGCTTAATAGTACTACTGTTAAATATGGTATCAGTCTTTTCATATTGATTGATTTATTTAATGATTACGATTTTACCTGTTTGAACCTCTCCTGACGCCACATCCTTTACGGTGTACAGGTATAACCCCGTAGTTAGGATTTGATTGGCATTTGATTGCAGATCCCATGCATGCTCGCCACCGGCAAGTACACGTGGATCATCGCTGAAATTGGAAAACCATCCAATGTCGCCATTGTACGTATCCGAATCGTGAGTAAATTCTCCAACAATATCTCCGGCTACAGTATAAATGCGCACTTCAGCTCGTGCCGGCAGATTATAAAAATAAAGTTTACGCTCGCTCTCTAGAGAGCCATCCCATGCAGCGTTTACACGATATGGATTTGGATATACTCCAACCTTGTACTCTTTCGCAGAACTTGAAAAATTTTCGTTAACAGGAGTACCTGGAAAAACCCGCACTGCATTTACATTTGCACTTGTTTCCAGCCCTTCAATTTCAAATTCATCACTACCCCTGTCAAATGCAGTTACCGAAAGCTCGTATTGCCAACCACTTAACAAATCACTTATTTCAAAAGCATAATGATATTCGGTAGTATCGCCCTCAAATTGAACCGGTTGGTCTAATCTGATTTCCTCAAAGCCTGTGTTAAATCCTTTATCGTTGCCCGGCACATCAAACTCTCGAATCATTCGCGATTGCGGATTTAAATCATCACCAAGCTCAGATCGATACACTCTATACCCTTCAAAATCTTCTTCTTTCGATACGGGATCTACCGACGACTCGGCCAATCTATCCCAATAAATGATCGCTTTACCTGCTTCAAGCTCAACACGCATTTTAGGGCTATCAGGCGGTGTTGGAAACTGATATCGAGTTAATTCCCCATCATTATTAGTGTCTTCACCATTATCTAACTTACCATTACCGTTTTGATCTTCGCCTCTAAACACACGATTGACAGAATTTAGTGTTTGATAAAGCTCCGATCTCGATTCGTCGTTATCAACACTTTTACCGTTTTGGCCTTGAAATTCTTGGGGTTTTAAAGCAGCCGAAAATGCGAAATAAATAGAAATGGTTTCACCTGGATCAACTGTTGGAAATGGCCCCATCGACAACATCGAAATATAATTACCATTTCCGGTTTGCCCATCCGTTCTTAACTGCTCACGCACTGTTTCACCGGCTACAACAGAATCAAGCGGAAACTCCGTTGCCATTCGTTCATATCGCTGCAAATCATTAGCCGGGCGCACATACAAACCTGTTCCCGAACTAAATAACCAATAACTTGGATCAACAAAAGGAACTCGATGCCCTGAATCTCTAAAGGTGGTTACCCCAGTCTCTTGATTTCTAACCGTATCAGGGTTGGATGGGTGAAAAAACTCACCTCGGTATTCCGCACCAATAATCGACATGGCGCCATATGTGTTTACTGCAGGATCATCCGGCGAGCCAGCATCAAAAGCGTACGCTGTGTATAGAGAATCTAAAAAGCCGAGGCCATTTTTGTTGAAAAATTCGCCCCCGGTTTCGGTTACTGAATTTACATTACGTACAACCAAATCAGCATACATACCCACAAATACACTATCCCAAGTTGAAGGAGCGGCATACAACTCTGTATTGTTTGTAATATCGTAACGAATGATGGTGAAGTTCTCTGTAAACGGAAATCCCCAGTTATAGCTTTCCAAGCGAACATCTGCATACAAAGGTGTGTCGTGGCTACTAATTGGTGTACCGTTTACGTCACGTCGGCGATCGGTAAAATTGGCGATAATGTCTTGCTCACCCACCGATTGAAAATCGAAGAAATCTGAATTTCGATCAGAGCTTCGACGTAAAAGTTGACCATCTGCGGTAAATTCAAAACCTGCAGCACCACGTGCGTAGCCACCACTGGTTGTAACCGATGCTGTAGATACACGAATTGCAGCGTTGTTATACTTGGCTCCAATCCAAATACCGCCTTCGAACAAATGCTCGGTTCCCGTATCGATAGGATATCGCATACTGGGACCGCCTTCCGGGTTATTTCTAACATCGGGTTTACCGAGGGTTCCAAAATTAGTAATTGACAGCCCAAAAATACCGGCGCTGGTTTCTTCTCTTTCAAAAGGAGCTTGTGCATGTGCTCCACTTGTTGCTAATACTAGTACAACAAAAACTAAAATATACTTCAAAAAAACAGGCTTTATATTGAGCGTTAAAGATAGTGAGTAATTCAACCTTACCCAACCTTATTGAGGTCATTTTTACAATAGCATAACATTCGATTATTGAATGCGAGCGAAATAAAAGTCTACAATTTTTTGCTGATCAATTCCCAAGTAATACATAGTAAGTACAACTGTAAATATTAATTGTAGCTTATAAACGCCAACCATTCTGTACTTACGCGCTGATGTAGTTACTTTCGAATTTAAAATAACAAAGGTGCCGGACTTTTTCAGGGTCTTTACGATTTCTTGATCTTCCATTACAATCAGCTTTTCGTCAAATCCATGCGCATCCCTAAACAGTTTCTGGGTAACAAACAGACTTTGATCACCGAATCTAAAAATGTCGATATCGAAACGAGTGAACCATGCATAAAATTTTAATGCCGGGTGATTGTCATCAAATGCAAGTTGGTAGCAGCCGGCATCGAACCCTTTTTCAACTACCTTCAAAATATCCGAGTACCAGGTCTTAGGCGGGATGGTATCGGCATGTAAAAAATATAAGATTTCTCCGCGCGCGGCTTTTGCCCCATTATTCATTTGTTTAGCACGCCCCCTGGGCGACTCGATAACTCTAGCATTTTCAGCGATTGCCAATTCTCGCGTTTGATCTGTACTACCGCCATCAACTATCAATAACTCAACATGGCTGCCAGCGGTATTTTTTAAATATTGAAGCTGCCTCACAATTCCTTCCGCTTCATTTAACACGGGAATAATAACGCTTATCATAACTTCGGCAACCGATGTTTAACCTGTTTCCAATCTTCAATAGTATCCACATCGTTTAACTTTTCCAGCAGCCTGAAAGACAACCCAAGCGTTTTAACTTTATCAATTGTTTGTTCAGCAACGGATGACGTACTCCAGGATATTGATTCAAATAATTGAGACTGAAACTTGCTCATACCTAATAAATAATAACCTCCATCTTTTGCCGGACCGATTACTACATCTGAAGTCGAGAGTTCATTAAACGCCTGTTTTATGTGATAAGGCTCCAGTTCGGCACAGTCGCTTCCGATTATTACAACTGCCTTTGAGCCATGCTCTTCAAATGTTTGGCGAAAAGCATTCTTCATCTTTTCTCCCAAGTCTTCGCCAAACTGTAGTCTTTTCGTGAAATTCTCATTGAGCCATATATCATGTTCATCAATGTCTGAAGAATACCATACGCTTCTATCTACCTGAATGGATGAAGCCACGTCTTTGGTATACGCCAATAGTTGATGATAAACTTCAAGCGCAGCTTCATCACCAATACTAGCGGCTAAACGTGTTTTCGCTGTTCCAAGTACCGGGTTTTTTACAAAAATGATAAGATCGCGCTGCATATTTAATTGATTTGGAACTATCTAAGCTAAAATTGATATAAGACATTGAAAAATAACATAAAACAAATGTAACTATGAAGCTTTTAAAACAAACATTATCTCTGCTAACTGTACTTATAATTACTAGCTTTTTAAGTCTTTCTTATGCCCAATCTGATGGCAAAGACACCGGTTTAGGTGTTATGATTGGTGAACCCACAGGTATTTCACTTAAGTTATGGAAAAACAACGCTACTGCCTATAGCTTTGGTCTTGCTTGGAGCCTTGAAGGTGCCGATGCAGTTTATGTACATGGTGATCACTTATGGCATACACCTTTAGACACCGATACCGAACATTTTGCATTTTCGTATGGTTTAGGTGCACGTGCAATTTTTACTGATAACGATACTGATTTTGGCGTTCGCTTACCTTTAGGATTAAACTTCTATCCTGAAAAGGCACCAATGGATATTTTCGTTGAAATTGCGCCAACCATTAACTTAATCCCTAATACCGATGGAGATGTATCCGGTGTATTTGGTACAAGATTTTATTTCTGATAATCTGAGTTAAAGAATAATGTTTTGCCCTTCTTTGGCAAAGCAAACAGATTCAAAATACTGGCTGTGAGAAGCTTTTATTTTACTGTCAAGATTAGTTAGATAATCATCGTCACTGTCAGGGTCGTGATGGGTAAGCACCATATGCTTAACATTGCACCCTGCAGTTATTTCTAACACCTTCTCGTACGACGAATGCCCCCAACCTTCCCGCTCTTTATATTGCTTATTATCGAACTGCGCATCGTGAATCAACACATCAGCTCCATCAACAAAAGCACAAAATTCTTTGATAAAATCTTTAGAATCCTGTGAATCATCATGAGGAAGTTCATTATCAGGGGCGATGATTATTGTTTTCCCGTTAATTGTGAAGCGAAAAATTGCAGTCTGCACCGTATGCTTTGCCCACATATAATCAACCGAATACCCTTCCAGATTTAATTTGCCCGGATGAAAAGTTTCGCAATCCATATCTGCATCCAACATGTCCATGGTAACCGGAAAAAAGGTGTTCGACATATGACCCTGTAAAATCTCTTTACAGCCGGATTGATCTTGTGGAGGTAAATACACCCTGAACCAAGAATTTTCTTGATAAAAAGGTTTAAAAAATGGAAAGCCCTGTAAGTGATCCCAATGCGGGTGAGTTATAAAAATTCTACCACAAATCTTTGAAGACCCATTCAACAGATGATTACCCAGGTTTCTGATTCCGGTTCCGCAATCTATAATCAGCAACTCCTTTAACGAATCTGATTCGATTTGAAAACACGTAGTATTCCCTCCGAAAATCATGTTTTCAGAGTTCGCACATGGTGTAGAACCCCTTACACCCCAAAATTTTATTTTTACTGATTCCGCCACAAATGCATGTGTTATTTAATGGTCATAGCCTTGGCGCCAAAATGATTAACTTTTGATAAAAGAAAAATTATGACGTTCTAATGCTTGATGATTTTTAAATCAAAGTACAGAACCAAATCGATGTAAAAAAGTATACTGCCAGAATTTACCACTCCATATATTCTACTGGCTAGATTCCTCCTTTAAATCATTGATTTTACGAACTAACTCTGAAATTTTTATTTTCTTTGCTGCTATTTTCTCGGCAGCATCGTCCACTTTGCCCTGTAATTCATCGCGCAACTTATTGCCTTTATTGGTCGGCTTAAAATAGGTTTTTGCTTCTTCGAATTGAATCATTTCAGATTCAAGTTTCGATACATCTTTTCTTAGGTGCTCTAGCTGCTTCTGATATTGAATGATTTCTTTTCGCGCTTCCGGCTCAATGCCTTCACTTGCAAGTCTCCGCTCCATACCAAGATCGGCACCGGATGACCTGAAATTATCGTAAATAGCGTCGCACACTTCACGATATTCTTTCCATACCTTATTTTTAAATTTAAGCGGTACGTGGCCGATATTTTTGAATTCAGCCTGCAGTTTTTTCGCTTCTTCAACTGCTTTTGCGGGGTCGTCAGCATCACCTAAATCTTTCAGCTTGCTGATAATTTCTTTCTTCTCGTTAAAATTCTGTTTTTGATCTTTACGAACGCTTTTATAGTGCTCCCGGCGCTGATTATAAAATGCATCCATTGCCTCTTTAAACTGTTTCCAGATTTTTGAGGATTTCTTTCTTGGAACCGGCCCTATGGCTTTCCAATCGTCCATCAATTGCTGCAGTTTTTTATGCCCTTCGTCGTAGTTTTCGAGATCCTGTGCGTCTTTAGCACGCTGAATAAGAACTAACTTAGCGTCGTAATTCTTTTGTTCTTCTTCGCGTAAACGATCTAGGTTTTCTGCTTTCTTCTCATTAAAAGCATCGGTTGCAGCCTTAAACTGATCCCATAATTCATTTTCCTCTTTTTGAGGAAGATTGCCTGTTTTCTTCCAAGCCTTGTGCAACTTATTTACTCGGCGAGCAGCATCAGCAATACTGTCGTCATCTATCAACGACTCTGCTTCGGCAATTAACTTCTTTTTCTTTTCGAGAGCACGTTCTACACTCTGGCGATATTTTTTATCATTCTTAAATCGGAGTGCGTTAAACGTGTCTTGAGCATTGTTGAAATGATCCCAAGTTTGTTGATTTTTCTCAGCCGGAACACGCCCAATTTTTCTCCATTGAATTAGTAAATCCTGAAATTTGTGATTGAGTTCTTCAAAATCTACTTCATCCGACTCAGCTTTTGCGTTCAGCGCATCCATTTTTTCGAGGATGACTAATTTAAGCGTGAAGTTCTCTTCTTCTTTTTCCAGCTTCTTTACTAGCCGATCTACTTTATGGCTTTCGAACTCGTTCAACAAATGTTCAAAACGTTCGTTTAAAGCATCAATTTCTCCATGTGGCAATAATTTTATCGATTCCCACCTGCCCTTAATCTGGCTAACCTGTTTTGTTTCGGTCCATTTTTCTTCCGAAATAATCGTATTTAATTGCTGCAACAATTCTTTTTTTGCCGCCAGGTTTGCTTCTTTTCTCTTGTTTAACTCTTCGTAATGCGCTCTTTTTCTAGCTTCAAAATCAGCACGAAGTGAATTAAACTTTGCAATCGCTTCTTTTGCCTTTTCATCATTAGAATCAGGCCCGTCGGAAAGGTGCAATGCTAGATTTGCAAATTCATTACTTACGAATGCCCAATCATCATTATTTGCGAAAGCTTCCGCTTTGGCTGCAATTTCTTCGTAGAAACCAACTGCATCAACTTCCTCATCTCCTTCAGATTCAGCGGTATCAGTATCAACAGATGCATCTTCATTTGCAAGTTCTTCACTTACCACATTTTCAGTTGTATCTGAATCTGTTTCAGCATCAACAGTAGTAGTTTCTTCTTCTGTATTTGACGCTTCCTCTGCTTCAATATCAGATTGTGCTACGTCGGTTTGAGATGAGCTTGAATCTTCACTTGTAGTTTCATCGGATGTGGGTTCTGAAACTTCAGGGGTTTTATTTTCTTCGGGTTCCTGTTTGAGTTCTGATTCTTTGGGTGTATCGTTTTGCTCCAGGTTAGTCACTGCTACCTTCCTTTCCACTTGGTTCGTTAATTGTACGGCTAATGCCTACTAAATAATATCACGCCAAGATAAGAGAACTAGATTGGTTTAAGCAACTTAACATCACTACTACTACAAAAAAGAAAAAGCCGGCAGAAAACCGGCTTTTTTTTATGTAAAGTCTTAGAAAATCAGGTATCAATCTTCTTTGATAATATGAATATCGCGCTGTGGGTAAGGCATCTCGATATCATTTTCATCTAATGCCTCTTTAATTGCTTCTAAATTATCCCAGTAATAACTCCAGTGGTCGCTTGTTTTAGACCATGCTCTCACTGATAAATTTAAGGAGCTATCGCCCAACCCATTTAATACTACTACAGGTTCCGGGTCATTGAGCGTGCGTTCGTCTTTATTAATTACATCTAGAATTACTTTCCTAGCTTTTTTGATGTCATCATCATAACTAATGCCAACAGCAAATACTGCTCGTCTGTTTTCTTGTGCCGAGTAATTGGTTACTGCCGAGTTGGATAAATCACCATTCGGAATTACAATCATTTGATTGTTCGGCGTTTTAAGTTTTGTGTGCAAAATATCAATTTGTTCTACCGTACCAGATTCTGAACCTGCTTCGATATAATCGCCCACTTTAAATGGTTTAAAGAATAGAATGAGTACTCCACCGGCGAAATTAGCCAAGCTTCCTTGCAGTGCCAATCCAACAGCTAAACCTGCAGCACCAAGAATTGCGATAAAAGACGTCATCTTTACTCCAAGCATGCCTAAAGCAGTGATGTACACCAAGATCTTTAGCGCGATTGAAGCAATTCCTTTTAAAAACCCTGCTAATGACTCATCAACATGGCTTTTATTAAGTACTTTTTTAAACATTCTTGTTACAATATTCACTATTGATAAACCTACCACTAGTACAAGAATGGCTTTTACAAGATTAGGACCGTAGGTAAGCACAAAGTCCCAAAGCATTTCTGTGTTAAATTCGAAATTTTCCATAGTTAATTTATTAATTATAAAAATCACGCCAATGATAGGGGCTCACTGGCGTAAATTCATCTTTTTAAGGCTTTATTACGACGATCTAATACTTAGATCATATCGTAAATACTTTTTATAGGTTTTTAATTTCGTTTACAAGCTCTTCTTTGGTCTTACCAAGTTTCTTTTGGAGACGACCAAACAGCTCATCTTCTTTACCTTCAACCATGGTTACATCGTCATCGGTAAGTTCCGAGTACTCTTGTTTTAGTTTACCTTTAATCTCGTTCCAGTTTCCTTTTATCTGTAAATCGTTCATTGTATGTGATAATTTTTATTAGTCTTTGTTCTACATTATTAACTATATAACACATAAAATGTTCCCAAATAAAAAAAAGCCTGATAACTCATTGGCTATCAGGCTTTTTAAAGGACACAGAAATCTATGACTCGATATCATACACTTCTTTAAGAATGGCTTTCGCGTTAGCATCTTTACCTTGCATCACACGATGCTGCAAATTGGTTACAATCTCAGCTTGAGCTTTTTCGTAGGCTTCTTCTTTTGCTTTCTTTTCATTTGAAGTTCGAATGAGTTCGTAAATATCATCAGCCCGAACAACGCTGTAAATATTATCACTATTAAACGCATGAGAGCGTAATTCTTCGAATTTTTTGAACACTCGTGGGAAGTCTTCGCTGTTTTCAGCTTTTGTAATAATTTCCACGTCTGAAGGACCTTCTGCACTTAGTGGGGTTTTGCAGAGATAAAACTGATTAAATGTATAATTCATGAACTGTTTTTTATCTGATTGAATTAGTTCGCATCTTTTGCCCCAATATACACAAACCCTTCATACAATTTCATTCGGTGAATACGCAATGCGAATATTTTGGTTTTTAGTTGGATTTATACTGCTTTTCTCGGCATGCATCAGTAGGCAAAACTTTACCTCAGATTTAGTAAAAAACGATTTTGTTCATCAGGGGTTTCCACTCACTATCCACCCAACACCATTCGATAGTTCATATACACGTGCAGTGGCAAAATTATATCGGGGTAATTCATTTGTAGCTTCCGGTGCATTTATTTCTGAAAGCGGCCTTTTTCTTACTACCTACGATCCGGTGCTGAATTTGATTACAAATGAGCCCGCCAGAAATGAAATAATGACCGGCTTCTCTGCTGATAGTAACTTAGACGAAATCCCGATACCCGGAATGTCTCTGTTAGTTTTGATCGAAGAAAAAGAGGTAACGGAACTTTATAACCAACAAATTCCGGATAGCATACGCAACAATCAAATCAATAGAATTAAGCAACAAATTACACAGAGCTTAACCGAAGAAGCTAAAGGCGGTCGCTCTGATGTTATTGCTCAGGTGACAGAATTATTGGCCGGTAACCGTCAGATATTAAGTGTGTATAAAATCATCAACGATCTCCGCTTGGTGTGGTCCGATTCGATTACAGACACTGTTTCACCCTTCGCAAAAAGTAATGAGCTTCGGGATATTGCTTCAAGTAAATCGAGTTTAATTAGAGCATACATTCCTGAAAACGGAATTTCAACGGGGTTCAACCAAAGCAGTAAACCATACACCGTTAGCACTCATTTTAGCCTTCCTACTCCGGAGCAACCTGATCAGAATGTGTACATGATTGGGTTTGCCAATCGCACGTTTCGTAACGATGCATTCAGAGCTTTTAAGTTTTACAATAGCATAGTTAATCCGGCAATCATCAATTCATATTCAGCATACCAAACCCGTTTGGATGAAGCCGCTGAAAACAATACTACCTTTTCCTATCAAACCATTTACGATCGATTTAATGTGGCATTACAGGTGCAACTTTACAAAGAAATTCAGGATGAATTTAAAACGAAAGACATTCTTAAATTAAAAAATGACACCGAATTTGATCTGAGATTATGGGCAACAACCGACACTACCATTGAGCCTAAATTCAGAGATATTTTTTCGTACATCGATCAAGCTTTTGATATTGCCGAACAAAATGGTTCCAGCTTCTATATTACCAGTTACTCTTTACAATTTGGCAAACTTGATGATTTAGCAAACCTAATTAAAAATTATAATGAAGAAATTCTTCTACCAAAATCCGACGCTGAAATTGAAGCATTGCGGGCTCAGATTGCTGAAAATCAACAACAGTTGTTAAGTGTAATTGACCTTCAATCCGAAATTAGCTTTCTGAGTGATGTTCTAATCACGATTAATTCCTTACCCGATGCGCAGAGTATCCCAAGTGTTCAGCTACTGTTTATGGATATTGATGAAAGTGAATATTATGATGCGGCGAAGAATTTTCTAGAACGCCAGACTTCAACTTCGGTCTTATTTGATGTGGAGGAAACTCAGAAAGCCATTGCCAACGATGTTATATATCAAGATTCATTATTTACTTTGCTTGATGAGATTCTCTTTGTGAACGACATGAATAGAAACAATCATGCTATATACTTGGCTTACAATCGCCCAGCCCAACAAGTGTTTTTGCAAGCTAAGGCTACTAAAAATGGGCACGTTTTTCCTGATGGGAATGGCACTCTGCGGTATAACAAAGGATACTTTAGAGCTGCATTGAACAATACAGATTCAGAATATTTACTTACTTACAATGATTTCCATGCAAGGTCGCCGGGAAGTATCATCTTTAACGATAAGGGTGAAATATTAGGGCTCTCAGATCACCATGTACCCAAAAACTTAATTCCGAACTATATTTTTAATAAAGAAAATGCCTATTTCTACAGTTTGGATGTTCGAAAAATTTCGGAGTTACTTAAAAAGGAACAAGCTTCATTTAGCTCAGAATTATTTGAGTAGAATCAATCAATAATTTCCCGAAGTACCTTGGGTATCATCATCCACTTAATCTGGCAAGTTCCTGGATTAATATCATCCCAACGAACTGCATAACTTTCGAGGCACACTAAGCCGGCTGTAGGTACACGAACTGCTGTTTTATCACGCCCACCACTTAATAGGGTAGCGGTGGCTTCAATCAATGGATTATGCCCAACTAACATGATTGTTTCTGATTTTTCAGGTGCATTTTGGATGGCTTCGAGATATTTACCCACCGATTCGAAGTATAAATCGCTATCCCATTTCACAATGCTTTCGTCTCGTTTCATCCCTTCAATGCAAAGTTTTGTTGTTTGCTTTGCTCTTTGTGCTGTTGAAGAAACTATATATTCCGGCCGATACCCTGTTTTCTTTAAAAATCTTCCCATTCTTGGCGCGTCGTTCAAACCCCGGTCTGCCAATGGCCGATCGAAATCTTCCAGTTGAGGGTTATCCCAACTTGATTTTGCATGTCGAAGCAACAGTATAAATTTCATCCGTTTTGTTCCTTTATTTTGATGGTAGAATGATATGCCTCTTGGCCAACAACGTAAGGAGGACGCCCCGAGCCAGCATAAATGTTATCATTGCCAGCCAGATTGCGTGTACTCCTACTATATTTTGTGTTAAATAGTATACAGGAATAAAAATAAACAATGTAGCAACCAACATAGAGTTGCGCATAGGCGGAGTTGCTGTTGCACCAATGTAAACACCATCCCAAATAAAACAAACACTATTCACAATAGGGGCAAACACAGTCCAGATTAATACTATTTGAATAGCGTCAAGTACCATGGTCTGATCTGTAAAAACAGCTACAATTTGCGCCCCGAATATTGCGTATATAGCACTGCCTACTACACCAATACCCAAGCCCCATACCATGCAGCCTTTTATTGCTTTAAGCAACTGTTCGCGATCTTTTGCACCAAAATATTTCCCAACTAAACTCTCGGCTGCAAAGGCAAAACCATCAATTCCGTAGGCGCTTATGTACCAAAGTTGAAGTAATATTG
The DNA here is from genome assembly GCA_034669965.1 of Balneolaceae bacterium. Classification (GTDB taxonomy): domain Bacteria; phylum Bacteroidota; class Rhodothermia; order Balneolales; family Balneolaceae; genus HXMU1420-13. Next base: position 869,860 of record JAXMOK010000001.1, read on the forward strand.
TGTTCGCAGCAAGAACAACATCTCCAGTTTCGGCTGATTTTGCCGTAAAAAACGCATAGGATGTTACCAGGCATAATGTTCTGATAAAAATGTCGGAGTTTACTGAGAAGAATTTTTTCAGCGCATCTAATTGGATAAGCTCATCGAAACTAATATCACCCAAAGGTTGATGATATCGACGACTGTACAACCAGATTGCAAAGCCAACTGCCACATAACTGGCAATTAAACTTCCCCAGGCAACACCGGCTACGTTCATATCATAAATAAGTACAAAAACGAGATTGAGTACAATGTTCAATGCGTTAAGCAAAATAGTTACATACATCGGGAATCGAGCATTTTGCATCCCCAGAAACCATCCATTAAGGCCAAAAAGAGCAAGTGTTGCAGGCGCGGCAAAAATGCGGATCGAAAAATATACCTGTACATAGTGTTCTACTTCGGGCGAAGCATTTACCAGCCACAACGACATTTTCAAGACTGGAATCTGCACAAGAACGATCAGCACGCTGAAAGAAAGTGCAACCAAAAGTACTCTTGCCAAAATAATTCTGGTCTCTTTTAATTGGTTTGCCCCAAACGCCTGAGCTACTAAACCGGTAGTTCCCATACGCAGAAATCCAAATCCCCAGAAAATAAAATCGAAAATGATACTGCCAACCGCTATAGCCCCTAAATAGTACACAGCATCTAAATGCCCGATAACAGCGGTATCAACCGCACCCAATAATGGAACCGACAAATTGCTAATAATATTAGGAATTGCCAGACGTAAGATTCTTCTATTCAAAATTTACTCTTCATTTTTCGGCTTTAGGTAAGCTTGTACAAACTTTACCATTAATTTAATATAGTGTTACTATTTGGTTGATGGTGTAGGTTGCATCTATAAAGGGGTGCATGTATTTTCATGCCACTTAAACAAAGCATACAATTTAACTAATAATCTGCTTCTCAAATGGATATCGATACCCGTAATAAAATTTTAAGTGTGGTTCTTGGAATTGTAATTATTGCACTTTCGTGGTTACTATACGATTCAATTGTAACTCCTTACCAAGAAGTTAAGGAAAGAGAAGCGGAAACTGAGCGGGTTCGTACGCGCATGCTTACCCTTAAAGATGCGCTCGTACAGTACGACAGCCGTTACGGGCATTTCCCTCCAACTGAAGGCGGTTTAGACAGCATCGTTGTTTATTTGCAAACCGATTCTATGATGGTTGCTATGGGTGATACCTTATTCCGCCAGGCTCCACCACTTATGTATTCACCAGAAACCATGATCGTTACTCCGCGAGAATCCGGTGAACGTTTTATGTATACGCACGTAGATTCTACACGACCACCGTTATACTTGCTCGAAGATCCTGACACTGATGATGCAATTGGTAGTTTGAGCAGAACTACAATGCGTAACGCGCCTAACTGGAATTAATGAATGAGTCTGCCCCTAATTTAGGAGTCTCATTTTTTTCAGACCAGCTGTATTACGCCATTAATGATCCAACTGGGGATGCTGTATTAACAGAAATTGGAAGTTTTAACTTCAATTTTAACATTGCGAGTGCAATTCGTACACAGCACCCCGATCAATACCCTCATATCCAAAACACGATTGAAGGTTTGGTAAAAGAGTACTCCATTGGATCGGTGCATGCCCTTACCATTCCCAGCGATGAATGCTGGACTGCCCTTCCAAAGGTTGTTTACGATAATGCCGATGAACGCGAAGACCACCTTTCAATATTAATGAAAGGGGTATCGAGGGAAGAAATCGAGCCTACTTGGCACTCGGTATCAAAAAGCCAGCGCAAGTTCTTGTGTATCAGGCGTCGTTCAATAATGGATGGTTTTGCTCAACTTTCCCAAAAAGTAGGGTTAACAGAATTCTCTAGCGACTTTGAAATAGCAGCGCAATGGTCGGCTTTTCATAAACCCGGCGGGTCTTTTTTAATGATTGGGTGCCATAATAACGTGATTTCCGTCACCTCCTTTATGCTGGGTAGATTTAGAGCAGCAACGTATATCAAATACGATCAAGCACAAGATTTGCCCTATCATTGGCTGCAACAATCTGCGCACTCTAAATGGCTGAAAGGCTTACACGAGCATACTTACTTGTTTGGAAAGGATTGCCATGAGATCGAGAAAATACTTACTCATTTTTGGGATAAGTCTTCTGAGGTTTCAACACTAAATACCCTCGATCAAATGGGTGTAATGTCCGAAGAAACCACCTATGGCTTTGATCTGGCTGAAGCTTTTCCTGCAATTTTACTGAGCTTAGATCAGTAATCGTTTCTGATTAAAAAAAGCTCGCTTCAAACCCTTACCTTTGGGCTTTAATCCATTTAACAGACAATTCACCGCCATGCGGATCATCACAGGAAAATTAAAAGGTCGCAGAATCACTATCCCTAAAGGATTGGATGTGCGCCCCACTACCGATCGCACCAAAGAGAGCATTTTCAATAAAATTGAAGTGTATAAATTCTTGGATGGAGCTACCGTTTTGGATCTTTTTGGGGGATCGGGGAATCTTGGTTTCGAGGCTATTTCCAGGGGCGTAAAAAACGTGACTTTCGTCGAAATGAATCCCAGAAATGTAGATTTAATCGAGAAAACGGCCAAAGATTTTGGAGTAGATGCACAGGTTCGCCCCATTGTTTCGGATGTACAACGCTTTCTAAGCGGCATGCCTATTCCTTACGATTTCATTTTTTGCGACCCACCATACAATTATGAATGGATGGAAGAAATGATTGCTCAGATTTTGGAAAACAATTGGCTGAAAGAAGACGGTTGGTTTATTCTAGAGCACGACAAATATCATAACTATAAAGAGCATCCACATTGTTTTTTCAGTAAAGCCTACGGACGTACCACCGTTAGTATTTTTGAAAAGCATCCGGTAGATTCTGCTGAGTAACGCCTATTTATTACTACCTTGTCATATCGAGTGAAACGAGAAATCTAGTTTGTCATTCGCAGTTAATTTTTAAGATTTCTCCCTTTGGTCGAAATGACAATCATAAATTTATTGATCATTCTTAATTGAGATATGAACACATTAGCGCTTTATCCCGGGTCTTTCGATCCAATCACTTTCGGTCACCTCGATATTTTAGAACGAGCAGCTAACCTTTTCGAACGAGTAGTAGTTACCGTTGCTGTAAATAAAGAAAAAAGTGGTGTGTTTACCGGCGATGAACGGGTTGCTTTGATCAACGAATGCTTGAAAGGAAAAGAATGGGCTAAAAGCATTGAGGTTGATCAATTTACAGGGCTATTGGTAAATCACGCCAAAAAACTGAAGGCAAAAACGCTTGTTCGGGGCGTTCGTCAAATCTCAGATTTTGAGTACGAGTTCAGAATGGCGCTCACCAACAAACGCCTCGCACCAGAAGTGGATACCATCTTTTTAATGCCCGACGAAGAGTTCACTTTTATCTCAGCATCCCTTGTTAAAGAAATCGCTTATTGGGATGGCGATTTGTCTTCGTTTGTACCGGAAAATGTAGCCGTTGCACTTCGCAAAAAGTACGCGAAATAAACTTTCTTGCCGGTTGGTTAAACCTTGTTCCTTAGTCCTTTTTATCCGAATTTCCCGATTCACTCATTCCAACATTTTTTGAATCCATGATTTCACAACGCGCACAAAACGTACAGCCCTCTGCCACTTTAAAAGTAACCGGCCGAGCAAAAGAATTAAAAAGAGAAGGCAAATCCATCGTTTCGTTAAGCGCCGGAGAACCCGATTTTAAAACACCGCGTTACATTTGTGATGCCGCCATCGATGCCATCAACAATGGTCAGCACGGCTACACCATGAATCCGGGCACGCCGGAACTTAGAGAAGCTATTTCGGCAAAATTGCAGCGCGAAAATAGCCTGAACTACGACCCGTCACAAATCATTTGTTCTAACGGAGCCAAGCAATCGGTTGGTTTTGCACTTTTGGCAACGGTGGATGCAGGCGACGAAATAATTATCCCTGCTCCATATTGGGTTTCTTATCCCGAGATGACACGCTTAGCAGAGGGAACTCCGATTACAGTTCGCACTTCTTTCGAGAACAACTTTCGACTCACAGCCGATCAGCTTGAGGAGGCCATCACACCCAAAACGAAAGTGTTGATTCTCTGTTCCCCTTCTAATCCAACGGGCTCTTGTTACAGCGAATCAGATCTGAAAGCGTTAGCTGAAGTACTGAGAAAATACCCGGATATTTTAGTGATTTCGGATGAAATTTACGAGTACATCGTATTTGAAGAAGAGCATGTGAGCTTGATTAACGCAGCGCCGGATTTAAAAGATCGAGTGATTTTGATTAACGGATTTTCGAAAGGATTTGCCATGACCGGCTGGCGATTGGGATACCTAGCTGCGCATCCGGATATCGTGAAAGCTGTGAGTAAAATTCAAAGTCAGGAAACTTCGGCACCATCCTCGATTTCGCAGGCTGCCGGACTCGCCGCCTACTCGAACGATTTGAGTGAAGTGCTTGCGATGCGCGATGAATTTAAAAAGCGTCGCGATTATATGGTGGATAACTTGAACGCTATTGATGGAGTGGATTGCTTCACGCCCGGTGGTGCCTTTTACGTATTCCCGGATATTTCAGCACATTTGGGTAAGTCAACGCCGGATGGAAATAAGCTCGAGACTTCTACCGACCTCTGCCTTTATTTACTAGATGAATTCGGCTTGGCGGTTGTTCCGGGCGATGCCTTTGGTGAGCCTAACGGCTTACGCATGAGCTATGCTGCCGGCATGAAAGATCTGGAAGAGGCGATGGATCGTTTTCGGAAGGGTATTGGGAGTCTGCATTGATCTTAATCAAATCCGACATTGCAATCATTCCTGAATTACATACTTAACAATAACCGGATTACCATCTTGATTTTTTGCCTTTGCAAATTCGACAAACTTTTTAGTTTGCTCATTAAAATCTTCCACTGATAAATCTAGCTCCTGTGCATGTTGAATTAATGTATTTTCATCAATTATCGTGAATAAATCAGTGTCGGAACTTAAGTAAATGAAAGGTGAAGGACCTTTATCTATATCATTGATAAATCTATCATTACCGACTTTAACTTCATTTGTAACCCTGTTATAAACTGCTAAATGCTGGCTATAACGATTACCAACTTTTAGGAATAAAAACTCATCGGTGAATTCATAGAATGTAATGTTTGATATTAGTCCATTATTCAGAATTTCTGATTCCCAAAAATCTCGCCAATCCCAAATTATTTCGCTGTAAGAATCTCTTTTAGCGAGCACTTCATCAGTGACTTTAAACTCTTTAAAATCTAATGAATAGTATGGTACAAATTGGCCATCCTCGAATTTGTAAATCGTATCGTCTAAATGAGGAGAAAAGAATGTATCACCATTAAACTCCGAAAAGTAATTTGGAATATTATATCTGATACCTTCCGAACCTTTTCGAATTGTTATGTCTTTTTCGAAAATTTCACCTTTATTATCGAAATAGAGTACGTGCGAGTCTTTGTATTGATCGTCAATTCGGGAATTTAACATTGTAGCTGTGTAACCACCGTATAACTGCAAATCTTCAAGATAGAAAATATTGAATGGGTTAAATTCAAGGCTAATATTGCGAAGAAAATTCCCTTTGACGTCATAAACTACAATTTTAAATTGCCCCAACGCATGTATTTCTTCCGAATCGGTAATATAAATATCCGTTAAATGTTCCAGATCAGCTGGGCCTCTGCCAATCGGAATTTGTATGTCGTTTAGATAATACCCTTCTTCATTAAAAACCCATACGTTGTTATTCGATCTATCATAAAGAAAGAGCTTCTCATTCTTGCTTATAATCTTAAATACATTTCCAACAAACTTATTCGGTGGTGTAACTAATTCAATATATTCGATGTCTGAAAAAAATTCTGACATCTTTAAATTTGAGGAGGATTCAACATCAATAGATATTGAAACCGGTTTATAAATTAAACCTTCTTCTTTAATTTCACATGATATAAAAAGAAGAAGGATTACAATAAAGAACAATCTCATTATGGATAAATAAGGTTACAGATCATTACCACTGCATGAATCCTGTGATGAAATTACACAATACCAATCAGGCGTAGATCTACAAATTAGTATTGGCCTGCCTGTTACCCAACAAGTCTCTTCAACCATTGTAAAATCCTTAGCAGACCATTGCAGTGCTTCAGCTTCATTTATTATAGCTACATTTTTGTCATTGGATAGTAAGTTTACATTCATTAAGAGAATGGAAAGAAATCAAATTTTCAGAATTTTGTTCATCATGACAATTCGAATTAGTTAGTATTTAATATGCTAATATTTAGCACTATAACTATAAATTATTTTTTATTGTTGAATTAAAAAATTCTTTTCAAATTGTAGATATTTAATTCGGTTTCTTTTCACTGTCTATACAGTTACTTCTATTCGGCTAGATAATTTTCTTTTAATTGAATGTTTAATTGTCCTATTTCTAAACACGAATCCAAAGAGATAGTGTTAGAAATCAATTTTAAGAACACATCAGATTGTAACCAGCAGTTTTAATATGCTAATCGAAACTAGAATTCTGAGTATTACCGAACTAAAACTTCAAGACATCACCTTCATTCGTGCATTAACCAACTCTCCCGGTTGGCTTGAGTATATAGGAGATCGGAATATTCATTCGGATCAGGATGCCATCAAATACCTGGAAACAGGACCAAAGTCGAGTTATAAAATTCATGGCTTTGGGCTGTTTCGGGTGGCTTTGAAAGAAACCAACGAGCCGATTGGAATGTGCGGGTTCCTTAAACGAGATATGCTGCCCTACCCTGATTTGGGTTTCGCATTTCTTCCTGAGTATCAGGGCCAAGGATACGCCTACGAAGCAGCGAGTGTGATTCTTAATTGGGCTGAAATGAACCTGAAAACTAACAATGTGCTTGCTATCACTAAGTCAGAAAACGAGCGTTCTATCAAACTCATTCAGAAATTGGGCTTCGAAAAAATCTCCCCAATCTCTATAAAAAACGAGCTACTTTCGCAGTTTCAATATCGTTTAGATCAAGCTAAGACCTAAACCTTATCTACCACCAGCTTGTAAGTTGGATCTTCCATCACGTTGATGTCGATAATTTCATTGGCGTTTTTGAGCAATCGAACGCAGTCTTTACTTAAGTGACGTAAATGCACTTTCTTCCCAACTTTTTGATACCGCTCGGTGATTTTATTCAATGCTTCAATAGCCGACATATCCACCACGCGGCTCTCAGCAAAGTCGATAATGATTTCTTCCGGATCATTCTGAACATCAAATTTTGAATTGAACATGCTTACCGAGCCAAAGAAAAGCGGACCGTAAATTTCGTAATGCTTAATTCCATTTTCGTCGATGTGCTTTCGGGCACGAATACGTTTTGCGTTATCCCAAGCAAACACTAAGGCTGCTATAATCACGCCTATCAACACGGCAAGAGCCAGGTTATGCAGAACTGCTGTAACTAAGGTTACCAGCACCATCACAAAAATATCAGAAACAGGCATTTTGTTGAAGGTTCTCAAACTTGCCCATTCGAAGGTTCCGATGGCAACCATGATCATAAGTCCGGTTAGCGCGGCCATTGGCATTCGCTCGATGAGTGAGGCTCCAAACATGATGAAAACAAGCAACATCACCGCTGCAACAATTCCGGATAAACGCGCTCGGGCACCCGCAGAAACGTTGATCAAACTTTGACCGATCATAGCACAACCACCCATCCCCGAAAAGAAACCGGATAGAATATTCGCGATTCCCTGAGCTGCCGCTTCTTGATTACCACTCCCACGTGTCTCAGTAATCTCATCGATGATGTTCAGTGTTAACAAGCTTTCGATCAAACCAACCCCCGCCATGATAGAAGCGTAAGGCAGAATCAACATCAGAGTTTCCATAGTGAAAGGAACTTGCGGAATATGGAATGGTGGAAATCCACCTGAAATAGAGGCGATATCGCCCACAGTTTTGGTATCGATTCCGAACGCAACAACAATCCCAAATACACTTAAAATAGCCACTAACGAAGCAGGAATGGCTTTACTGATTTTAGGCAATCCCCAAATGATGAGCATGGTTAAGGAAACTAAACCAACTAACATATACAACGGCTCTCCGGATAACCAGTTTCCGTCAGCTCCCTTAAACTGATCTAACTGCGACATAAAAATGATAATCGCCAGCCCGTTAACGAACCCGAAAATCACCGGATGAGGTACTAATCGCATCAACTTACCGAGTTTAAGTGCACCTGCTGTAACTTGCATAAGTCCTGCCAACACAACGGTCGCAAAAATGTATTCAACCCCGTGTGATTTAGCGAGTACTACCAAAACTACAGCCACAGCTCCAGTTGCGCCGGAAATCATGCCCGGGCGGCCACCGATTAACGAAGTAACTAAGCCCATCATAAATGCGGCATACAAACCGGTTAGTGGTGATAATCCTGCGATAAGGGCAAAGGCCACGGCCTCCGGAATTAATGCCATCGCTACTGTTAAGCCCGAGAGTATTTCGGTCTTATAGTTGATGGGTTGTGAAAAGTCGAAGAGGTTTAGAATACGATCCATTATTAGCTTCTGCTCTTGAGATATTGTGTATTGAATTTTTGCAAAGCCCTAAAGATACGCATTCCGAAACGGGTATATGACTTTTTTGTTAGAATTATATTTCGATCAAGTATTGCCACATCTAGAGTAGTGAAAGCGATTTTTTAGCCTTTTAACTTCTAAATTATTGTCATTGCCATAAAAGCATTCAGTAATTGATCACCATAACTTGAATTAGTTTTGGCTAATTTGTGCCGATTTTGTGCTTGTAAATATTTCAGGACTATGATTTAAAAATCTCTATTGGCACACAAATTGTTAGCTTTAATTACATCAACAAACAGAAAAAGATTTCCACTAATATGCCTACTTACGAGTATAAAAGAGAAGATGGGAGCACATTCGAGATCATCCAAAAAATGAGCGAAAATCCGCTAACTGAATGCCCTACTACCGGACAAAAAGTTCGCCGGGTTGTTTCGGGCGGCGGCGGAGTAGTTTACAAAGGCGAAGGCTGGTACGTTACCGATTACAAAAATGGAGGGAAAAAATCAGAAAAGGCCAAAGAGAAAGAAAGTTCAGGCGATTCAAACTCAAAAAATTCAGCTCCTAAAGCTGAACAAAAAGCACCCAAAGAGTCATCCACTTCGACGGATTAATTACGAAATTTCTTTTCGTATCTCACAAAAAAAAGTTAAATAAGCATTCAGTTTTTAACTTCAAGTAGGATAGTTAGTTGCCGTACTTACAGTTATCATGATGAAGTTTATTCATCGTAAAAACAATCAATTTTAGTATCTATCTCCCATTTTGATCATGAAAAATCGAATAGGCTTTTATATTTTAATCCAGACTATTCAACATATTTCTGACTCATGAAAAAGTCTCTTTATTTTTTAGGATTGTTACTGATTTTCACTCAATGCAAGTCATCTACCAATGGGCCCGATGAGATTGACGACACTGACCTAAACGGGTATAACGAAACAACTTTTTTTAAAACCGATGGCACTGAAATCCTAAACCGACAAGGAGAGGCCGTTGTTATAAAAGGTTTTGGTTTGGGCGGGTGGCTGATGCCCGAAGGCTACATGTTTAATATGCCCGGCGACTTTGGCCCAACCAAACTTAGAAATTCGATCGAAGATTTAATCGGACCGGCTGAAACCGAACGTTGGTTTGAAGAGTTTAGAACGAACTATGTACAAGAAGCAGATATCATTGCCATGAAAGAATGGGGAGCCGATCACATCCGAATACCATTCAATCACAAAGTGTTTTATGATATTGATTCGCAAGAATTTAACGAGCGCAAGTTCGATCGGCTGGATCAAGTGCTGATTTGGTGCAAACGCCATCGACTGGATGTGATTTTGGATATGCATGGCGCTCCCGGTGGGCAAAGCAATAAGGAAATTGCCGACAGCGATGGAGAAGCTCGGCTCTGGACGGAATACGAAACCTATATGCCAATCACTATTAAAATCTGGAAAGAAATTGCTCGCCGTTACAAAGATGAAACCATCATTATAGGCTACGATCTGCTAAATGAACCGGTTACACCCGATGGATATGGTACTGAAGATGTATTGCGATTTCATACTGATATCATCCCCGAAATTCGGGAAGTAGACCAGAATCATATTCTTTTCATAAATGGAAACTACTTCTCTACCACCTTCGATATGCTGGATCAAATTCCATCGCAAGTAGATAATGTTGCGTATTCGTTTCATAAATACTGGAACGAAACCGATCAAGGTACCATCAATTATTTACTAGATCTAAGAAATCGAACTGACACTCCACTTTGGTTGGGTGAATCGGGCGAAAATTCGAACCCATGGTTTTATGAAACAACCCGAATGGTTGAAAACAATAACATCGGTTGGAATTGGTGGACACATAAAAAACTTGGTACCATTACGGCACCGCTATCAGCAAAAGGCAACGATAATTATTACAAAGTGGTAGAGTTTTGGAAAGGTAATGGTCCGCGCCCCTCTGCTGAAGAAGCAAAAGACGGGTTATTCCAAATGGCCGCAGATTTAGCCATCGATAAAACTGAGTTACGACCTGACGTTGTTGCAGCCTTATTCTCACCGGATTTCGGCTCGCGTAATCAACCCTATACCGAGTTAACCATACCCGGTACTATTGCTGCTGTTCATTATGATATTGGTAATAATGGAGTTTCGTATTACGATACCGAATACAAACGTGTGAGTAGCGACGACAGCCAAAATAATGGAAACAACGGCTGGTCGATGAGGAATGACGGTGTGGATATTGAAGAGAGTGCAGCAAATCCATCGGGCTATAACATTGGCTGGATTGAAACCGGCGAATGGTTAGAATATACAGCCGAAGTTAAAACGGCAGGTGAATATACCGTAAGAGCACGAATCGCAAGCGGAAATTCAGATGGGCGTTTTCGAGTTCGAGTAAATGACAAACCGGTTGGTGCAGATGCCCGAATTCCTAACACCGGCGGTTTTCAAAATTGGCAAGAAATTACACTAGGCACCGATGACTTCGAAGCCGGCACAGTGTTAATACGAGTTGAAATACTTTCAGGCGGATTTAATTTTAGCCAACTAACTTTCGAATAAACTCATTACTATGCAGGCATGAGTACATCCTACCAACAAGCCGTAGATCAGTTCGTTGAGCTTTGGGGCGAAATGGCCTCATCGTGGGGCATCAATAAAACGATGTCGCAAATCCATGCATTGCTTTATGCCGAGTCGCACCCGATGGACACTGATTCCATAATGGAAAAGCTGGATATCAGCCGTGGTAATGCAAATATGAACTTGCATCGGTTACTTGAATGGGAACTCATCAAAAAAGTAAACTACCCACGTGATCGCAAGGATTACTACTCGGCAGAAACGGACATCTGGAAAATTGTATCTACCATAATCAGGGAACGCCAACAACGGGAAATTGCCCCAATCAGAGCAGAATTACTCGAGTGTATAAAAACACTTGAAAAAGATGGACTTCAGGATCAAGACAGCAAAGATTTTAAGCAACGCATCGAGAACTATTATGATTTTTTGGAGATGTTCGAGCGTTTTACTGATGCTTTGCTTCCATACATAAACAAAAAGAATCTAGGGTTTCTAAAACAATTGATAAAGCTGGTTGAAGTGAAAGAATCTTTAAAAGATAGTTTCAAAAGTGGCAACTAAATCAAAACGAGCTCTAGGCAACGAGGCTGAAGATCTGGCTTGCGAGTTTCTCATCGAAAAGGGGTTCATCATTCTGGAGCGCAATTATTACGCCGGCCATTCCGAAATTGATATTATAGCTGAAGACGGCGAAATCGTAGTTTTTATCGAAGTTAAAATGCGATCTAGTAAAGTATTTGGATCACCTATCGAGTTTGTAAACGAAGCTAAGGTAGAACATGTGTACAACGCAGCCGAGCATTGGGTTCAACAAACCCAATCCTTTAATCGAAGTTTGCGATTTGATGTAATCGGTATTCTCAATAAAAAAGGAAATCAACCCGAAATCACACACCTATTAGATGCGTACAGATAGAATTACAGGTAGCAACTCTTTTCAATTAACGCGACTTTGTGCCGATGTCTGAGCCAATGACACTTAATGATTACATCCGTAGTAGTATAGGTATCATACTGTTTGTGATACTATTTATAGTAGCTGTTCCATTTACATTAATCATCATACTGCTCTCATTCGGAAATGCGACCGATTTTATAATTCGCAATTTAGCTCCAGCAATAGCCCGCCCAGTTCTTTGGGTTAGTGGTATTAAATTTAGAGTAAAACATCACGGTAAACATTTCGATGGCCCTGCGGTGGTAATCATAAACCATTCATCCACCCTCGACATCCTAACTATGATGGCTATTGGAATGGATAATATAAGATTTGTGGCAAAATGGGAGCTCCAATATTTCCCATTTTTCTTTATTGTTGGCCGGCTTACCGGACAGGTTTTCATAAAACGCCAAGAAAGAGAACAAGCAATAAAAACGTTAAAAAGCACCTACAACCGCCTAAAAAAACAGCAGCTTTCGGTAATGGTTGCGCCCGAAGGATCTCGTAAGCACGAAGGAATTATCGGACCATTTAAAAAAGGGGCTTTTCGCATGGCCATTGATTTAAATTATCCAATTGTACCCATCTATTTTGAAGGAAATCGAACGTTGAGTTTTGGTGGATCAATGATGACCCGAGGTGGAGAACTTACCGCTCATATTCATCCACCCATCGATACTTCCGATTGGAGTTTGGATACCATTAACGATCACATTAAAGAAGTTCGTGATCTCTATTTAGGCTGGGCGGGAGTTACGGAAGAATCAAATTCTAGGTACGAGGAATTGAACGCTAAATAGTTCGTCTTTATCTGTCCATACTTTTTGCACATCGAACCAAGGCGAAACGATACTGGAGAACTCTTCGAGCGTGTATTTATGCGAATTTTCGGTGTGGATGTATTCCTCCTTTTCAACCGTAAAGGTGTGTTCATCAATCTTAACTTGATGCGTCGTTTTTGCATACAAACGCATTTCTATTCGACCTCTTTCCTCAACCCAAAGCGCTTTATGCTCAAATAAATCCGGATTGAAATCCGTCCCAATTTTCCGATTCAAATGGATCAACAAATTCTTGTTGAATGCAGCCGTAATCCCTTTCGAATCGTTATAGGCGGCTTCAAGAATGCCAATGTCTTTTTTCAGATCAACACCAATGAGCACTCCTCCTTTCTTTCCAACAATATCGGCAATCACCGAAAAAAAGCGTTGCACGGTATTAAGCTTAAAATTCCCGATAGTCGATCCCGGAAAGAACACAATTCGGCGCGCATCCGGGTGGGTATCAGGCAACTCAAACGGTCGAGTATAATCCGTGGCCAGCGGTTCAATGTCGATGTTAGGATATTCCTCTCGCAACTGATCCGCTACTTTAAACAAATATTCTTTCGATATATCGATAGGCACGTAGCATTTTATCGAATCCATCCTGTCGAGTAGAATTCGGGTTTTCTCACTGCTTCCACTACCGGGCTCAATCAATTCGATATTAGCACCGAGCTTATTAGCCATGTCTTCCAGATTCGATTCCAGAATCTTGCGTTCTGTTCGGGTAGGATAATATTCTTCTAACCGCGTGATTTCATCAAATAGTTGTGAGCCTTTTTCGTCGTAGAAATATTTACTCGGTAACTGCTTAGGGGTGCTCATCATCCCCGTTACAATTTCTTGGATGATTGTATTCGTTTTCGTCAATGTTTCTTCCATAATTAGCGTGCCAGCCGAATACCACTAAATTGCCACCGTGCATTGGCATGGAAGAAATTGCGATACGTTTTTCTGATGTGAGATTTCGATGTGGCACATGAGCCACCACGCAGTACATATTGATTAGCCATAAATTTTCCGTTGTACTCGCCTAAAGCACCCGGTAGCGGTTTATAATTTGGATAGGGTGAATAGCTGCTCATCGTCCACTCCCAAACATCCCCGTACATTTGTGCCAAGTTGCCATTTGTAGATTCGAGTGAAACAGGATGAAATTGATTGTTATCAACAAAATTGCCTTCGATCTTCTGATCGCCACACGCGTGCTCCCACTCTTGCTCGGTGGGTAATCGGCATCCTTTCCAACGGGCAAAGGCATCTGCTTCAAAGTAACTTACATGCGTTGCCGGTTCATTTTGATTCACTTTTTTGGTGCCGGTAAGTGTAAAATTCATCCATTCCCCATCACGCTTAAACCAATACAAAGGTGCTTTCCATTCTTCTTGTTGCACCGTCGACCAACCCTCATCCAGCCAAAACTCAGACCGCTCGTATCCGCCGTCATTCATAAATTCCAGATATTCACCATTTGTAATTAGGCGGTTCGCCAGCTTAAACTGCTGTACAAAAGTTTGGTGAATGGGATGTTCATTATCGTAAGTAAACTCATTGCCTTTATTTCCAATCTCAACAATGCCTTCTTCAAACGAAACCCAATCTATCGCTGAAATCGAATTATTTTTGGGTACGCTAATTTCCCGATAGGTAGGCAACAACGGATTTTGAGCAAGTAAATATTTGATATCCGTAAGAATCAGTTCCTGATGTTGTTGCTCGTGATGGTTCCCGATTTCAAGTACTTTTGCTGCTTCCTCCCATGTGGCTTCATCACAATTTTCGATAAATTTCTGAACTTGATCGTTTACGTAAGCTCGATATTCAAACACTTCAGCTACGGTTGGTCGCGAAAGTAATCCTCGTTTAGCACGGCTAAAAGGCACTCCTGTTTGCAGATAATAGGAGTTAAAGAAATACGCATACTGAGGATGCATGCTTTCAAAAGAGGAGTCGAATTTGCCAAGCACAAAAGTCTCGAAAAACCAGCTTGTATGTGCCAAATGCCACTTAGCCGGGCTTGCACTTTCCATGGGCTGAATTACAAAATCTTCGGTTTCGAGGGGCTCAACCAAATAATGGGTAAAGGAACGGATTTTCAGAAATTGTTCGAGTATATACTCTCTGCTCAGTCTTTTTGAACTAACACTCTCGGCAATAGAATTCATCGGTCGGTAGATTTTAAAATAGTATCTGCGCCAATGTACCGAAACGAAATCAAAGGAAAAAAATAAAGGAGCTAAGAAATATTACTATTCAATTTTCCGACGTTTTATTCGCGGTAAAAATAAATTTTCTTATTCGCACTATCTCTTCGGCTTTTAACCGTAAAATCTTTTTGGCGACAAAACTGATACACTGCCGTACGCATTGAGTTTACACCTTTTTCGTTGGTGTACGAAACTTCAATAGCCTGCCCATTAGGTTTTAGTTTTTCAATAGCTTCTAATAGAGGACGGAATTTAGATGACCGTTTCTTAGAAGATTTAATGTTCGACCGCTTAACAAATTTTATTTCCACAATACTATACTCTAGAGTTATTACTCCAAATCTATACTTTTTTTATAAATAACAGTACAAACTTAAAAAATATTAATGTACGATTGGATATACGATTGCATACAAAAAAATATGAATTCGAATAATCTAACTTCAACAATTGATTTAATATTGTTTAGAATATTTGTGAAATCTAATTTTATATATGGGCAATCAATTAAAATGAAAGAGGCAAGAAAGCTTTTCTAATCAACCATTATTTAATTAGTAACATCTTCTTGGTCTGTGTGAAATCACCAGTAGTTATAATGTATAGATAGACTCCACTAGTAAGATGTGAAGCATCAAAATTCACCGTGTAATTACCATAGGTCTTATTCTCATTTACCAGAGTAGCAACTTTTTGGCCGAGTGCGTTAACGATTTCAAGTTTAACAAAGCTAGTTGTAGGAATTGAGAAACTTATATGAGTTGAAGGATTAAACGGATTTGGGTAATTCTGCTCTAATTTAAATTCTATTGGTGTTTCATATTGTTCCTCAACACGATTTGTCGATTGAGTATTCTCTACAATTCTAAACCCAAAATGATCATTTCCTTTGAATTGCTCATCCGAAGCACGTGCAGCTGACTTAAGTGTGCTTTTATGATAATTCCACGAACCACCTCTTCTTACTTTCTTATTTGAAGAACTGTCTAGGTTAACTGGATCATTTACATTGCTAGTGTAGAAATCTTTAGAATACCAGTCTTCACACCATTCCCAAACATTACCTGCCAAATTATAAACACCAAATGAGTTAGGTTCATTTAGTTTCACATTATAAACGTGATGTAACGCAGGATTTTCACTGGCATAATTCCAGTTAGCGCTAGAGCCATCTTCAGCCACATTTCCATCTGATGTTGCATATGTAAATTCATTACCCGCTTTTGCTGCGTATTCCCACTGTGCTTCCGTTGGTAAGTCAACCGAATAGTACATTGCAAAAGCTTTGGCTCCATACCAACGAATGAAGGTAGCTGGCCATGATTTTATTTCCTTAAGAGTCGGAAGATTATTGGGATAGTCTTCTAATTGTGGCCATGAAGAATAATCATTTAACAGTACTGAGGTGTCTTCCTGTCGAGAGTTTGAGGTATAATTGTAGTAATTAGTCAATGTTTGCCAATCAAAATCACTACTATTTCTAGGATCTTTTAAATAAAATTTCTCTCCATCTGCATTCTCTTCATTAAATCCAATAAAGGCAATATTCAATGGGTTTTCAGGTTCGATAACCCCGGTAAACGGATCGCCATCACCATCAGCATCGTCATGATCTTTCATCACTCGAGTACCGCTTAAATTATAAATCGCTTGATTTCTATAAATTTCTGGTGCCGTATCTGATCCATAAATAAGAGTAAACCCCATATCTGGCCCCGCGTTATTCGAAAGTTCGACTTTTAATAACCCTTCAGTATATGCTGAATTTAGAAAGTCGAGATACAGCTCATTTGTGATTTCTGTTACACTCATTCGAAAATCACTAACAGTAACCTGATGTTCGGGTGCATCGAAAGAATTTGGTGGCCCTTGATATTCCGATTCTAGCTCACCCATTGTGAATGACCCTCCCGGGATATTTACAAATATCGAATCCGGTAACGTTTGAGCCTCTACTGTTTGTCCAAATACCAAAACCATAAAAATTATGGTCATTTTTTTTAATACCCCTATATCCATGCTTTTCCTTTATTTTTGAAAATTGATCCCCACTTCTTTGATACAGAATTACCTAATAATCTACAGAAATGACATTACTTAACCGGAATAGAAATTCAATCATTGTATAACCAAAGACAATATTAATCTTATATACCTGTTTTAGTTGAGATTACATGTTACATTGCATATTGTCAATTATATGATCAAGTATTTATACAGAAAATTATGCATCAACTTAATTGCTGTTTCATTTCTTCTACTAGCACTTTTCATTTTTAATCCAAATTCTAATCTGAATAATGCTTTTTCAACTGTATTAAATTCTAAGGTTGGCTTATCTGCTTTATTCTGGGGCACATTATATTCCTCATTAATAACTTTTTTAGAGCTTAAGAGACGAAATGAAATTCCAATATTTGATAATTTTCAAATCGATTTAAAAAAGCATCTGCTATTATTTGCCGCAATAGGACCGACAATTAAACTGGTAACGTTAGTTTTAACTATACTATGATCGAAAGTTCAAAGTCATGTTTGTTTTAGATTCTATTCGAAAGAAAATTGGCCAAAAAACTATTCTTAATGGTTGTTACATAAAGTTTGAGAAAGGGAATATCACTTCATTAGTAGGCAATAATGGCAGCGGTAAAACTACTCTATTTAAAATCGCAGCAGGGCAAATTTCTTCCGATGAAGGCTTAACTGTAATTGATAATGCTAGATATCATAAGCCTCACAAATCCAGCCGTTACATATTTCTTGGATACTTGCCTCAGAAGTCGTTTTTAAACAAACACCAAAAAGTGAGTGCTTATCTGACACATTTCGATAAAGTGAATATCTATGATAGATTTATTGACTCAGTTAGGAAACATGAAATAAAAAAACTCTCATTTGGTGATCGTAGATATCTCGAAGCTATATTGATTCTTTCACTTGATCGGGAATACTATTTACTTGACGAGCCGTTTACAGGTCTCGAACCACTCAGGATTGAAGCCATAATTCAACTGTTAATTAACAAGAAAAATGAAGGCAAGGGCATATTACTTTCTGATCATTACAATCATTATGTAAAACAAATTTCGGATCATTCATATTTGATGGAAAATGGAATTTGTAAACCAATATCCTGTACGGCCAATTCATGAATTGGCCCAGTACACAAAAGAGCATAAATCTTCTATTGTTCCAGCCCCTTTGTTTTGACATAAGAGATAAAAATCTCCTTCTTTGAATTGCATCGTGACAATATTCTCTCATCGGTCAGACGAGAAATTCGTCAGACCGATTATACAAGAACTCTCTTTGCCATTCATGTGAGCCCAATTCACGTAAGGCCAATTCATGAATTGGCCCTTCCCCCCCCCTAAAAAAAAAGCTCCCCAGAAAAATCTGAGAAGCTTTGCATTTTGTGTGGGCAATGAGGGACTCTGCCATAGGCATTCCTTAGGAAGAACCACCTGACCCCCAAAAGTGTAAACCATTCTTGATTTATCCCATAAAAAAAGCCTCACCGTAAATACGGTAAGGCTTTAAAATGTGGGCGATGAGGGACTCGAACCCCCGACCCCCTCGGTGTAAACGAGGTGCTCTAAACCAACTGAGCTAATCGCCCCATTGTTGAAGGGAGGCAAATATACGAGTATTTCAACCTCATCAAAAGAAAAAGTTAAGTAGATATTGATTATTTGGTTAACACTGTTAACTTACCTTCGAATTAATTCAACCCCTATGCCAAATAAGTCGAAACAAGCAGGTGTTCCTGTTTTAGTTGATGGAGCACGTATTCCATTTCTAAAATCTTCTACTCAATACAAACATTTGATGGCCTACGACCTCGGTCGAATCGCAATCTCCGGTTTATTGGCTCGAAATGATCTTGATCCGAGTACCATCGATCAGATAATAATGGGTACGGTAATTCAGGAAGTGAAAACGAGTAATGTTGCACGTGAAAGTGCTCTTGGAGCCGGAATTCCAAATACCGTTCCAGCTCACACGGTGTCGATGGCGTGTATTTCTTCTAATCAAGCGATTACTTCGGGCATGGAAATGATTCGATCCGGTCAGGCTAAAATAGTATTGGCCGGCGGCACCGAAACGATGTCGGATATCCCTGTTCGCTTCAAAAAGAAATTCCGCCAAAAAGTGTTGGATGCCCGAAAGTATAAGTCGCCGCTTGAGTTCCTAAAGTTTTTTAAGGGATTGGGGATCAAAGATTTTCTACCCGAGCTCCCTGCTATCGCTGAGTTTTCTACCGGAGAAACCATGGGGAAATCGGCCGATCGAATGGCGGCTCGTTTTGGAGTGTCGCGCAGCGATCAAGATGAATTTGCTATGCGTTCGCATCACTTAGCAGCGAAAGCAACCGAGGAAGGATTGCTTAGTGATGAAGTTCTTGAAGTGCCCATCCCACCAAAATTTGAGTGTATAAAAACTGACAATGGTTTCCGGGCCGACACCACCATGGAGAAACTTGGAAAGCTTCGCCCGGCTTTCATCAAACCATATGGTACAATCACAGCGGGAAATGCCTCTTTTCTTACGGATGGCGCTTCAGCCTCGCTGATTATGGATGAACAAACTGCGCTCGATCTGGGATTGAAACCGAAGGCTTACTTACGGGAATATGTATATGTGAGCCAAGATCCCGGTGATGAACTATTGCTCGGCCCTGCCTATGCCACACCAAAAGTGTTGGATCGGATGGATTTGAGCTTAGAAGATATTGACGTGTTTGAAGTACACGAAGCATTTGCCGGACAAGTTCTCGCGGTGTTGAATGCACTTGATTCGGATGATTTTGCCAAAAAATCGTTGGGTAAAAACCAGAAAGTCGGGCGAATCCCGATGGACAAAATGAACACTCTAGGTGGCTCACTTTCTTTAGGGCATCCATTTGGAGCCACCGGTGTTCGTTTGGTTACTACCGCTGCCAATCGATTGATTCGCGAAGATGGAAGGTACGCTCTGGTTACTGCTTGCGCTGCCGGCGGCCAAGGTCACGCGATCGTATTGGAGAAGTATGAATCGTAAAAAGTCTCGACCTCTTATGTCTACTCCTTATCAAGAAGAAGGACTCGTTGATATGATGATGAGTAAAATTATTAAGCTCCCTCTCCTTGCGAAGGAGAGGGTCGGGGTGAGGTCGTCATCAAAAAATTCATTCAACTTTTAACCAGATTCTGCTTCAAATGCGGAATAACAAGCATACAACCATGAGCTACATCCAACAAGAAATAATAGATTCTGTGGCGATCTTCAGCCTCGACAAACCCGGCGAGAAAGTAAACACACTGGATGAAGCCATGATGCAGCAATTTAGTGAGCTACTTGATTCTGTTGAGCAGGATGATGCTGTTACCGGGATCGTTCTCATCAGCAAGAAAAAGGACAATTTTATTGCCGGTGCCGATATCGAGATGTTTAAAACTCGGGAAAGTGCAAAGGACTTGGAACAACTGAGTTTGGATGGGCATACCATACTTAATCGAATTTCCGATTTCAAAAAACCGGTCGTGGTAGCGATTCATGGAAGTTGTATGGGTGGTGGATTAGAGCTCTCACTGGCGTGTCATTACAGGATTGCATCCAATCACAAAAAGACGGTGTTAGCGTTGCCGGAGGTGAAACTCGGCGTGATACCAGGCACCGGAGGAACACAGCGACTCCCTCGATTGGTCGGCATCCAAAAAGCACTTGCATACATGCTTACCGGAAGGAATATTTACTCTTACAGTGCCAAGAAAATTGGTTTGGTTGATGAACTCATCCACAAAGATGCGCTCGAAGATGTGGCGATTAAAGCAGTAAAGAAACTGTCAATATCGGGTAAAGCTGAGCGAAAAGAT
Organism: Balneolaceae bacterium; assembly: GCA_034669965.1. GTDB lineage: Bacteria > Bacteroidota > Rhodothermia > Balneolales > Balneolaceae > HXMU1420-13. The sequence goes on from JAXMOK010000001.1 coordinate 890,923, forward strand.
CGTCGTTCAATGGTTGAGAAAATGTTGGAAGGAAACCCAATTGGTCGAAGCATCATTTTTTCACAAGCTCGCAAAAAAACGCTTGGACAAACCAAGGGGAATTATCCGGCGCCAATGTATATCATCGATTCGGTGGAGTACGGATACAAAAACGGACTTAAAAAAGGGCTGGAAAACGAAGCCAAAATTTTTGGCGAAGCCGGTGCAACACCTGAATCACGTGCATTGGTAAATCTTTTTTTTGGGATGACCGACGCCAAGAAAAACCCGCTAGAACCAGAGATCAAGCCCGTAAAAACCATTGGAATATTAGGTGCAGGACTGATGGGAGCAGGAATTGCAGATGTGAGCATCAATAAGGGGAAATTCTCGGTGCTGCTAAAAGATCGCACTATGGAAGATGCCGCAAAAGGCGAGAAAGCCATTTGGGATGACCTCAATAAAAAGACCATAAAACGCATACTCACCGATTTCGAACGGGATCAGATATTCAGCAGAGTCACGGGAACTGATTCGTATGATGCGTTTGGTAAAGCGGAGGTGGTGATCGAAGCTGTTTTTGAAGATCTGGACCTGAAACGACGAATTGTTGCAGAAGTGGAAGCGAACACCAACGACGATTGTATTTTTGCAACGAACACTTCCTCCTTACCGATTTCGGAAATTGCAAAAGGGGCTAAACGTCCAGAAAATATTATAGGGATGCACTACTTCTCCCCCGTTCAAAAAATGCCTCTGCTTGAAATTATCACTAGCGATAAGACGGCCGATTGGGTAACTGCCACCGCTTACGACATTGGCGTGAAGCAAGGCAAAACCGTGATTGTGGTGGGTGACGGTCCCGGTTTTTACACCACGAGAATCCTCGCTCCATATATGAATGAAGCACTGTTATTGTTGGAAGAAGGCTCATCGATCGAGTTTTTGGATTCTGTGATGAAGAAATTTGGTTATCCCGTTGGACCAATGGCACTGCTTGATGAGGTGGGTATGGATGTAGGCGCGCATGTGGGCGAAACGATGGCTCCGATGTTCGATGCTCGCGGTGGAAAGTCATCCACCAAAGCAAAAGAATTGATGGAAGCTGGCTACCTCGGTCGAAAAAATAAAAAAGGATTGTACACCTACGAATCCAAAAAGAAGCAGGTGAATTCTGAAATTTACCAGCATTTTGGAGGCTCAAATCGTATTAATTCCGATGCCGATTACACCCAACTTCGTATGGCATTAATGATGGTGAACGAAGCGGCCTATTGCTTGCAAGAAGGTATCCTCAAATCGCCCACCGATGGCGACTTAGGCGCGATTCTGGGTTTAGGATTCCCACCCTTTACCGGCGGACCGTTTCGCTACGTGGATTATGCCGGCATCGAGAATGTGGTGGATCGTATGCATCAATTCACCGATCGATTTGGCGTTCGATTTACACCAGCTCCAATTTTAGTTGATATGGCAAAAGAAGGAAAGACTTTTTATTGATAGCTAGAAAGGCTTTGTTGTAATATGCTCGGAGTGGTGTAACCACCCCGTCCACCGTTAGGTGGACACCCCTCCAGTGGAGGGGAATTTATAATTTCGAACTAACTAATTACCGTCACCCCGGACTTGATCCGGGGTCTCCCACTAGCATTTTAAAGAAACAAAGAAGGGTGTAATGTTGTGTTGATCGATAAATCATTACGATTTTTTGATATGCCCTTTGTCCAAATGCTTCTATATTTAGGCAGTTTATGCCTACCGGAATAAAATATCTCTTAGTCGCTTTAACAGCAGTAATCCCTATTACCATTTCTGCACAAGGCATTCAGGTAAAAGCCATCGAGATTTATGGACAGAGCCTGAACGGGACCAGCGATTTCGGTGATCTAAGCTCGACAATAAACAATACCCGAAGCCCTATTTTGTTTAGGACCGACGGGCTTACCGAGTTAGGAGAAGCATCCGCCCAAAGAACCAATGCGTTTGCAATCGATTTTCACATTACCAGAAAGGGAATTGTAGTTCACGAATATATACTTGGGATTCAATCCGGAACTATTGAAACCGATTTCACGACTACAGCTTCTATCGTTTATGATTCGTTGACCACAACCACTTCTATTACTAATGTGAGTGAATATTTTAAACTAAAAGCGGGCTACCAACGGCTTTTCCGATCAGATAAAAAACTGAAATTCACTGTTGGTGGATTATTGGTTGTAGGCATTCCTATTTCTTCAATGACCACACAACAAATTGTAACTTCGTTCGGCACCGACTCCTTTGTTTTCTTTGGGAAAAAATCGGTGGCACTCGGTTTTTCCCTCCCCCTTTCTGCGCGCCTGAAAGTGATTAATAATGTTTCTCTTAGTCTGACCAGCAGACCAACATTGTTGGTGCATGGTGTGGATGGAAACTTCTCTTCTACCCTATTTAGAGGAACCAATTTAGCCTTTCACTTTAAACTGCGCGATTAATGAAAAAACTGCTGTTAATTGGGTTATTTTTGTTCGTTGGAAACGTGCAAGCGCAATTCACTCTCAGTGGACATGTATACGACAAATCTGATGGTGAATCTCTACCGGGCGCAACACTGTACCTCCCCGAAATAAAGTCAGGCACGGCAACCAATTCCTATGGTTTCTATTCTGTTTCGCCGTCAACAAATAGATTCCGAGTGCAAGTTTCTTATCTGGGCTACCAAACCATCGACACGCTAATCATATTATCCGAAAATAAAACCGTGAATTTCTTTCTGTTCGAAGATGTTGGTCAGCTGGAAGAGATTGAAGTAACCGCAACACCCATCGAATTGCAGGAGCAAGTGAACTCAACTCGGATGGGCACCATCAAGCTTCAACCGCGCGAAATCAGTTCAATTCCTACCTTAGGTGGGGAATCGGATTTGATCAAAGTTGCGCAACTTTTGCCGGGTGTTACTAGTGGAAATGAAGGGACTACCGGAATGTTTGTTCGCGGTGGAACCGATGATCAAAATCTGGTGATTCTCGATGACGCTGTGGTGTATAACATCGGTCATTTATTTGGATTTTTCTCCGTCTTCAATTCCGATGCCATCAAAAATGTGGAGTTGGTGAAAGGCGCTTTTCCTGCAGATGTTGGTGGTCGTCTTTCTTCGGTGATGGATGTTCGAATGAATGAGGGGAGCTCGCAGCGCTATAATGTTCGTGGAGGAATTGGGTTGTTAACCTCACGGCTCACTATCGATGGCCCAATCATCCCTGAAAAAATGAGTTTTATGGTTGCTGCTCGCCGTACGTATATCGATAAAGTTTTGCAGACTGTGGGCATCCCTTTGCCCTATTATTTTTACGATTACAATGCGAAACTGAATTATAAAATCAGTGAAAACGACCGAATTTACGTGAGTACTTATTTTGGGGATGATGTTCTAGCTTTCGATGAAACAACCCAAACAAATGAAGGAAGTGAGGACCTTGGTTTTGGGTTTAATCTGGGGAATTTCACCTCAACCATTCGCTGGAATCACATCTACAAAAACAAGAAAACCTTTAGCAACATCACCTTACATCAAACGCGATTTAAATACGATATAGCCGGGAATTTTATCAATAACGACATTCTCATACGTTCACAAATTCAGGATGTGGGCCTCACCGGCGATTGGGAATATTTCGAAAGCCCAGACAATAAGTTCGTTTTTGGAGCGCAAGCTGTGAGCCATTTCTTTCGGCCAAATGTAATCTCAACTTCCGGTGAAATCGGCGACTTTATCGAAAACCGCAAAGGACAACTTATCCAGAATTTGGAAGGTGCTTTTTATGGAGGTAACGAGCGGGATCTATCTGATCAGCTAAAAATTAACATTGGCCTACGCTATTCCTATACGATTACTAAAAACAAAGTGTATTCAGGTACTGAGCCACGAATTGCCGCCCGTTATAAGTTCAACGATCGACATTCGGTAAAAGCGAGTTATAGTTTGATGAGACAGTACATGCATCGAGTGTCATCGTCGAGTATTGCGTTACCCACCGATTTATGGTATCCGGTAACAGAATCTATCAGGCCGCTATATTCTCATCAAATAAGTACAGGTTACACACGAATTTTTCCGGATGAACAGGTAAGCTTAACTGTTGAAACCTATTATAAATCGCTGGAAAATCTGATCGAATACCGCGAAGGTGCCTCCCTGATCTTAAACGATAATTTCGAAAATGAACTGCTGGCAGGAGCTGGAGAATCCTTTGGATTAGAGCTTTTGGTCCGCAAAAATAGTGGTCGTTTTTCCGGCTGGGCAAGCTATTCAATTTCTAAAACCTCACGCTTATTTGATGAACTAAACCGTGGCCAAATCTATCCTGCAAAGTATGATCGGCGACATGTTGCCAATATTGTTTCACTTTTTGAGTTTAACGATCGCGTTTCGTTTTCGGCGGTTTGGACTTACCAATCTGGTGCTAATTTTACTCCTTTAACCGGGCAATATTTGATGCCGAATTCTTCGCTCACTGCAGTTGAGTTAATTCCAATTTATGACGACAGAAACGGAACAACTCTCGGAGCTTCGCATCGCCTCGATATCAATTTTATCCTCAAACCACGTGGGAAACGCAGATTTGGTGGAGAATGGCATATTGGAGCCTATAACTTCTACAACCGAGCAGCTCCTTTTCGGGTAGATGTGCATAATAATGGCACAGCTTACGAGTACGTGCAGCAAGGCTTGTTTGGGTTCATCCCGAGTATCGCTTATAACTTTAATTTTTCATCGAAATGATGATTTTGAGCTACATATTTTCAACGATTACAGAGTTCGTTTATCGGATTTCTGAGATTGCTTCGCTCCGCTCGCAAATGTCTCTATTTCAGGAGATTGCATCGCCTGCTAAAACCTCATCATTTTTGTTAGCACTACTAATGCTAACAATCACAGCCTGTTTACCACAAAACCTTCCTATTTCTGTTCAACCTGATGACTCAAAAGTGGCTGTCGCATCTCTTGTCGGTCCTGAAGAAATCATGTTGGTGTCGCTGTCAAAAAGCTTTTCAGCACTTTCTGCTGAAGACATCAACGATATTTCTGAAGATTTTGCACAACGTTTACTCTTAGACAGAGCACTTGTTACTTTAAACTATCAAGGTATCACTGATACGCTAGAAACCATTGGTGATATTAAAGGGCTGTATGCAACTCAGCTAAAGATTTTTGATGATTATCAATTGATGGAACTTGCCGTTTTCGATTCAACCACTTCTACAAGAGTCAGTTCTGCCAGCGTTTTACAACCACCAGTAGAAATTGATTCCATAGCCATTACCCGTGTCGATTCAGTGTTCAGTTCAATCATCGAAGTAGAAATGGCTTTTGATGATCCACCAAACATCGATAATTATTACGTTCTACATATTTATCAGTTCACCCCACCCGATACAACATCAAGGGATTCTACCACTTCAAATGGTTTATTTTTCCAGAATAATAACTTTCTGATTTTCGAACGTATTTTCACCGATCGAGGAGCAGATGAAGACGACCGAATCCGTCGCAAAGATTTTATGAGTTTCAGCTCTCCTGTTGATTCAGCTTTGGTTGTATTAACCAACATCGAAGAAGGATATTACAACTTTCTGGAAGCACGAGGTCGAGCAGGAAATTTCATTTCATCACTTGCCAATGAACCGGTGAATCATCCTACCAATATCAATAATGGCGTTGGGTATTTTTCGGCTCATCAGCCAAGGGCAAAGCTCGTAATTGTAAAGGACGAGAATTAGAAATTAGGAATAGGTTAATTAGGAATATGGAGTACGAAATGAAAGATTATTCCTAATTCTTTATTCCCAATTATTAATTGAAATACTGCTATCTTTGGAGCCAATTCTGAATCTTAAATAATCAGTATGCAATCTGTTTTTATGTTTATGGGCAACCCAAACGATCCTAATGGCGGGATCATCAACTTGGTATTTTTGGGTGCCATTTTTCTTGTATTCTACTTTTTCATTATTCGCCCACAAAGCCAACGCCAGAAAGAAATTCAACGCAAAGTTGAAGGCATGAAAAAAGGCGACAAAGTAGTTACATCTTCGGGATTAATCGGCGTATTGAACTCTATTGACGATGACTCTGTTCTTATCGAAGTGGGCGGCGGAACAAAGCTGAGATATCTTAAATCAGCCATCACCGACGTGAACCCAAACAAACAAGAAAAGAAAGACAAGTAAGTTGGATAATATCCGGTTTAACACCATTCCCGAGGCTATTGAGGACATCAAAGCCGGTAAAATGATCATCGTTGTTGACGATGAGGATCGGGAAAACGAAGGCGATTTTTTAATGGCCGCTGAAAATGTATCAACCGAAGCCATCAATTTTATGGTGAAGGAAGGGCGCGGACTTGTGTGCGCTCCGGTTACAAAAGCAGTGGCTGAACGATTTAAGCTCAACAATATGGTGATGGAAGGCGCTGATCCGGATGAGGCGAACTTTACTATTTCCATCGACCATAAACGCCTTACTACTACCGGAATTTCTGCCGCAGATCGTGCCAATACTATCCGAGAGCTAACGAATCCTGAAGCAAAACCGGGTGATTTCCGACGACCCGGACATGTTTTCCCTTTGATTGGTGTTGAAGGTGGTGTACTGCGGCGTGCCGGCCACACCGAAGCCGCTCTCGATCTTGCTCGGCTTGCAGGTCTGCAGCCCGTTGGAATCATCTGCGAAATTATGCGCGAAGATGGCGAGATGGCTCGCGTACCTGAGCTCGCTAAAATGGCGAAGAAATTCGATATGAAATTCATCACCATCAAAGATCTCATCGCTTACCGTAATGAGACTGAAAGCCTTGTTAAAGAGGTGATGGAAATCAACATGCCAACCATGTATGGCGATTTCAGGCTTCATGCTTTTGAGGAAACTACTACAGGCGATGTTCACCTTGCTTTAACCAAAGGTCGTTGGACCAAAGAAGACGCAGTTCTGACGCGTGTTCATTCATCCGATTTGATAGGTGATATTTTTGGGGCAAGAAATGCGGATACCAGCGAACTTTTGCACCAAGCTATGTTACAAGTAGAGCGCGAAGGTGCAGGCGTTGTTTTATATATGAATCGCAATCAACGCGGTTCGGTGTTAGTGAATCAATTGCGTACGCTAAAGTACATGCAAGAAGGAGCTTCTGATCAGCCTGAAGAAGAAAATAACAATCCTAAGAAAAGTGATTCCCGCGATTATGGCGTTGGAGCTCAAATCCTAAAAGCACTGGGAATTCGAAAACTAAAGCTTCTCACCAACAACCCCGTTAAACGCATCGGTATTAAAAGCTTTGGCTTAGAAATTGTGGATCAGGTTACTTTCGAAGATGACCTGGATATTTTTTCACCCAGAAAGAATACTTCGCTAGAAGAGTAGTCTAAACTACTCAACAACCTCGCACTTTTACTAATTGGGTCAATTCATGAATTGACCCTTACAGTTACTGATTTATCAACATAAAAAAACCCGGTACTCGTAAAAGAGCCCGGGTTGCAATTTCAGGAGTGAATCAAATCACTCAAGCACATAAACTTCAACTGCATTCATGCCTTTAGGAGTTTCTGCGATGCTGTATTCAACTTCGTCGCCATCCTTTAAGCTTTCGTTGCTTGCTAAATTTTCTACATTATTGCGGTGTACAAAAATATCTTTGCCACCAGTTTCAGGGGTTATAAATCCGAAACCTTTTTCGTCATTAAACCACTTTACTTTACCGTTTTCCATTATTTATAAATCTTTGCTATCACAGGTACAGTTGTATCACATAGTTAAACATGTGATTTGCGTTCTTATCGGCTGCGTTATTGTTATTAAGTACAAACTAGAGAAGGGAAACAAAATACTGTACTAAATACCGAGTCCTGACCTTTAACTTGTAGATTCTCAATATCGTGTTATTTTAGCCACAAACCTAATTATGATTATGTAATATTGATCGAAAGATTTTTTTACTATTCTCCAACGATAAATACTGGTAGGGCAATTCATGTGTTGCCCTTACACTTTATTTCTCGGAATCCGGCGTTTCCGTGGTCGGGGGCACAGCATCTACAACAGGTGTGGCTGGTGATTCTTCTTCCGCTACTAACTCTTCTTCATCATTCGGGAAGAATTTTTTATTGAAAACCAGCAGCGAAATAATGGAAACCGAGATGGCGATATCGGCCACGTTAAAAATGTAGGGGAACACCGTTCGTTCGAACAATTCGAGTTTAAAGAATATGAAATCAACCACATGACCATCTAGTAAGCCGCCGTAACCGCCAACGTACGCCATGGTTAAACGGTCGATAATATTACCGAGCGCACCGCCGATCACTAAACCCATCAGCACCAGATAACTTAAGGGCGATTGCTTCATCGTGAACAAAATATAAGCGATAATACCAATAGTGGCAGTGATAGAGATCAAGCTAACTACATAGGTATCAAAAATATCAATACCCAGCGCCATACCATCATTTTTGGTATAATAAAACATCAACCATCCATCGATGACATCAAAACGATGAAGCTCGGGTGTGGTTCTCACCACCCATTTCGACCATTGATCGAGGGCAATAACAATTACCGCCGGCGTAAATAGGGCTAAAAGTTTATTTCGGGTCAAAGACTCTGGATTAACGACGTTTCAGTTTCGCTTCGATACTTAACTGTGTGTGTGGCACGGCTTCCAATCTCCCTTTCGAGATTTTAGCACCTGTAACCTTACAAACACCGTAGGTTTTGTTGTCGATGCGATTGATTGCGTCGTCGAGGTATTTTACGAATTTCCGCGTTCGATTGAACAACATGTATGTTTTCTCGCGCTCTTGTGCGTCGGTTCCTGCATCAGCCATATGAAACGAGTATGCAGATTCATCGGAGGAATTTTCCATGCTTTCGCGCAAACTGCGCTGCAAGGTTTCTAATTCTTCTTCTGCTGCATCACGTTTTTTAATGATAATCTGACGGAAGTACTCCAGCTCCTCATCGTTATACGGGGAGACTCTTGTGTTTTCTTCTGCTGGTTTGTCTGCCATCGTTCTACTACTTACGAGTTAATGTTTCTTCGTACAGAAATGGTGCACTCTCCGTCACCAATTTCCCAGGTTTTCACAAAGTCGGAAACTTCCAGCTCTGTTAATTGAATTTCTTCTGCTAACGTCTCTTCTTTGATATAATCACTCATAGAAACCACAGCTTCTTTAAGAGTTTCATCGCCGCTGAATCCAATTGAAATGCGATCTACCACATCAAAATCAGCTTCTTTTCGCATAGATTGCACCCGATTTACAAATTCACGGGTAATTCCTTCTATTCGAAGTTCATGCGAAATTTCCATATCCACAGCTACGCTTAAACCACGTTCTGTCTCAACTTGCCAGCCTTCTAAGCCGGTACGGATGATATCCAATTCATTAGCATCAAGGCGAACAGTCTCACCATCGTCGAGGGTCAAATCGATATAACCTTGACGCTCGAAATTAGTAATTGTTTCCGTATCAAACTGATTTACTTTTGCCGCTACAGATTTCATCTTTGGTCCAAGGCGTTTACCAAGTAGCGGGTAATTTGGCTTAGCAGTTTTATGCACGATTCCTGAGTCGTCGTCTACAAACTGAATTTCTTTCACATTCACCTCATCCAGAATAATATCCTTAACCGAAAGGATGGCCTGACGCTCTGCTTCATCTTTAATCGGAAGGATTATACGCGCCAAAGGCTGACGAACATTCACGTCAATTTGATTACGGATACGCAGCACGATTGAAGAAATGAGCCGTGCCATATCCATTTTGTGTTCCAGCGTTTTGATAATTGCCGTTTCTTCCACAGTAGGATAGAACGACAGATGCACCGATTGTTCGTCTAATTTCGATACTTCATTCAATCGTTGATAAATCCACTCGCCCATATAAGGTGCAATTGGACTCATCATTCGGCTTACATTTTTCAAGCACTCGTACAAGGTTTGGTAAGCCGCTGTTTTGTCGATGGTATTTCCTGATTTCCAGAAACGGCGACGGTTCCGACGTACATACCAGTTACTTAATTCCTCGGTAAACTGCTCCATTTCACGAGCGGCTTTAGTGGGTTCATATTCCTCGAAATACTCCTCCATCATTTTTACCGTGGTATTCAATCTTGAGATTATCCACTGATCAATTTCAGGACGATCACTAACCGGAATTTGTGCGCCCGAATAGGTAAATCCATCGATGTTTGCATACATTGCAAAAAACGAATACGTATTTACAATGGTGTTGAAGAATTTACGTTGAACTTCTTTTAGCCCGTCGATGCTGAATTTGAGATTTTCCCACGGCGCAGAGTTGCTCATCATGTACCAACGCACAGTATCGGCGCCATATTGATTGATCACCTCAAACGGATCAACCGTGTTGCCTTTCGACTTACTCATCTTCTCGCCTTTCTCGTCGAGAACAAGTCCGTTCGAAACCACATTTTTGAATGCAACGTCATCAAACAGCATGGTACCGAGTGCATGGAGTGTATAGAACCAACCTCGGGTTTGATCTACTCCTTCGGCAATAAAATCAGCCGGAAAACTGTAACTAAACTCATGTTCGTTTTCGAACGGATGGTGCCATTGTGCAAACGGCATTGAACCGGAATCGAACCAAACATCCAATAAATCTGGAATTCGGCGCATTGTGCCTCCATCTGGTGCAGGCCATGTAATATCATCGATGTAAGGACGGTGTAAATCCAACTCCACATCTTTGGAAATCCCTGCTTTTTCGCGTAATTCTGCAATACTTCCAATGCATTCAACATACTCGGGATCTTTATCGCTTTGCCAAATTGGAAGCGGGGTTCCCCAATAACGCTGTCTAGAAATCGCCCAATCCACATTGTTTTCTAGCCAAGTTCCAAATCGCCCGGATCCGGTTGCTTCAGGCTTCCAATTGATGGTCTTATTCAACTCCACCATGCGATCTTTCACATCGGTAGTTTTGATAAACCACGATTCTACCGGATAACTCATCAACGGAGTTCCTTTTCGCCAATCAAACGGATAGTTGTGAACACACGTCTCGTGGCGGAACATCAAACCTCTTTCTTTGATGGCTCTCGCAATTTCCTTGTCTGCTTCTTTAAACCACAAACCTGCAAACTCGGGCACCTGGTCGGTGAACTTTCCATCTTTGTCGATCGGGTTGAACATCGGGATGTTATACTTCTGTCCCGCATCGTAATCATCGGCACCAAAAGCGGGTGCAGTGTGCACAATACCGGTACCATCTTCGGTTGTTACGTAATCAGCGGCAATTACTTTCCAAGCTTCAGACGGATCTATTTCTCGTTGTGCGTAATCGAAGATTGGCTCGTAAGTTCGTCCCAGTAAGCTCTCGCCAGTATATTCTTCTAAAAACTCTGTTTCATCCCCAAAAACTCTTGTAATGGCATCCTTTGCTACAATATACTGTTCCTCCTCGTATCGGATTTTAGCATAGGTCAGCTTCGGGTTGATCGTTAACGCCATATTCGAAATGGTAGTCCAAGGCGTAGTTGTCCATGCAAGAAAGAAGGTGTTTTCCTCTCCATGAACAGGAAATTTCACATAAATCGACGGATCCTGTGTTTCTTTGTAACCCAGACTCACTTCATGCGACGAAAGCACTGTTCCGTTACCCGGCGAGTACCATTGAATCTTATAGCCTTTGTACAACAAACCTTTTTCAAAAAGTCTATTCAGCGCCCACCAAACCGATTCGATGTAATTATTCTCGAAGGTTACATACGGGTTTTCCTGATCCACCCAATACCCCATTCGGTCGGTGAGATCATCCCACAAATTCTTGTATTTGAGAACACTTTCACGGCAACGGGCATTGTATTCGGCAATGCCATATTCTTCAACTTGATGGCGCCCTTCAAGGCCCAACTCTTTTTCAACTTCTATTTCAACGGGAAGGCCGTGTGTGTCCCAACCGGCTTTTCTATCAACTCGAAAACCTTTCAGCGTTTTATATCTACAGAATAGATCTTTTACCGTACGGCCCATCACGTGATGAATACCGGGCTTTCCATTTGCTGTGGGCGGACCTTCAAAAAAAGTAAACGGAATACCTTCCTCTCTGCTCTGAAGGCTCTTTTTAAAAATTTCATTATCCTTCCACCAGCCAAGAATCTCAACTTCAGTTTTAGGATAATTGAGTTGCTTTATTTCCTTAAATTTTTTTGCCATAAATGCGGAGTATCCGGCCTATTAAATTAAAGCTCGAAATATAATCAATCTTTCGGAAAGCTTGAGATTTGTTAGCCAAAAAAATAATTGTTCATTCGAGCATCGATCTTTCGTTTTAATCAAGAGTATCATACCCAATGAAAAAATCTTATCACCGAGAAATAACTACTGAAAACCCATACAAACTCATGTTTGTGTGTTTAGGAAATATTTGCAGGAGCCCAACTGCCGAGGGATTATTTATCCATCATGTAAAAGATGCTCAGCTTCAGAGTTATTTTTATATCGATTCGGCTGGAACGGCAGCGTATCATGTTGGCGAACCAGCGAATAGTAAGAGCCAGTTTACAGCGAATCAGCATGGTGTAAATTTACCTTCAAGGGCACGTCGATTTGAGTACACCGACTTCGAAGAATTTGATCTCATTCTACCGATGGACTCTTCGAACTTTCGAAATTTGAAAGAACTCGATCGTAAAAATCGCTTTGCTGATAAGATTGTAATGATGCGAGATTTCGATCCACAACCGGGTGACGGCAACGTTCCCGATCCTTACTATGGCGGAATGCAAGGTTTCGAAAATGTTTATCAAATACTGGCACGCTCAAGTAAAGCCATACTGGATGAGTTAAAACCATTAATCAAAGATTAGGTTGATTACCTACTTACCAGTCAGTACCTTTGCTTATTCATTGATAAGTTTATGAGCTCAACAAAAGATCAAATTACCGTACTCGCCGACGAGCTGATGCGCTCGAAAGGCTACAATGCTTTCAGCTATTCGGATATCTCGAAACCTATGGGGATAAAGAACGCAGCTGTTCATTATCACTTTCCTACAAAACCGGATCTCGCGCTGGCAATTGTGAAGTATCACTCCGACAGTTTCGACCGATTTACTGAACGGGTTAACGAAAAAGAAGCGTTATCTAAGATTAAGTTTTTTCTCAATTTTTATACTTCCATACAACTTACCGGAAGAATTTGCGTAATCGGCGCCTTCGCTACCGATTGGAACGCGATGAATGAGGAAATTCAGGAAGCAATGTCGACCTTTACCGACAACGTAATTAACTGGCTTACTTCCACTTTAAACGAAGGAAATAGTAGTAGAACCATTGAATTATCAGATTCTGCTGAATCAGAAGCATTGAGTATATTAACAAACATATTTGCCGCAACTCAATTAAGCAGAATTACAGGTAGCGATCACTTTGCGGCCATTAAACAAAATATTCTTACAAGAATCACACAATAACTTACCTATCACTAAGTACTATGAAAAGAGTAGTTGTAACAGGCATCGGAGCGTTAACCCCTATTGGAAATGATGTAGAATCATTCTGGGCATCACTCATAAAAGGAGTGAGTGGAGCGGGGCCAATCACCAAATTCGAAGCAGAGAAATTTAAAACCCGTTTTGCCTGCGAACTTAAAGATTTCAAACCTGAAGAAACCCTAGACCGAAAAGAAGTCCGCAAAAACGACTCTTATGTTGTGTATGCACTCGCTAGTTCTTTACAAGCGATAGAGCATTCAGGCTTAGATCTTGACTCCATTAACAAAGAAAGAACCGGTGTTATTTGGGCAACCGGAGTTGGCGGATTTGAAACTTTCGAAGAAGAATTGCTAGACTTCGCCGACCGGGGACGTGTTCCAAGGTTTTCACCGTATTACACGCCCAAAACCATCCCAAATATGGCATCAGGTATTGTAGCCATTAAGTTTGGGTTTATGGGCATCAATCAGACGGTTACTTCAGCCTGTGCGTCATCTAATAACGCGATAATGGATGCCTTTAATTACATCCGTCTTGGCAAGGCAGACATCATAGTAACCGGTGGTTCGGAAGCCGCGATTACAAACGCTTCTGTAGGTGGGTTTTCCGCCATGCGTGCCCTTTCAACCAATAATGACAATCCAAAAGCAGCTTCACGTCCGTTCGATGTAGATCGCGACGGATTTGTGATGGGCGAAGGTGCCGGAGCATTGATTTTGGAAGACTATGATCACGCCAAAGCACGTGGAGCTAACATCATTTGTGAAGTTTTAGGCGCCGCAAGTACGGCAGATGCTTATCACCTTTCTGCCACTCATCCTGAAGGATTGGGTGCAAAAAATGCAATCAACCTTGCTCTTGAAGAGGCTAACCTTACTATTTCTGATATCGATTATATCAACGCGCATGCAACCAGCACTCCCGTTGGCGACATCAGCGAATTGAAAGCTATTCGCGCCGTTATTGGCGATTCTGGAGCTAGCCCTAGTATTAGCGGCACTAAATCGATGACCGGGCATTTACTTGGAGCTGCAGGTGCAGTTGAAGCTATTGCCGGTATCAAAGCAATGGAGCACAATCTCGTTCCTCCTACCATTAATGTTGATAATCTTGATCCTGCAACAGAAGGTTTAGACATTGTAATAAACGAACCGAAAAAACGTGAAATCAATTATGTAATGAGCGACACGTTCGGATTTGGAGGACATAACACCATTGTAATTCTCGGCAAATTACAGTGATATGCTTCCCGAAGCCATAAAATCTGCTATTGAGCATCGCATTGATGCTCATGTTATCAATCAAGTGGCAATAACCGGTGGCGATATTAATTACAGCGCTCGTCTGGATATAGATTCCGGCGAGCGCTTTTTTGTTAAATGGAATCTCCGAACTCCTGAGAATATGTTTCAAACTGAAGCTCGAGGCTTAGAACTTCTAGCTTCGGCTGAAAGCGGATTAATCATTCCTCAGGTTCATTTCGTTGGAAAAGAATTTCTTCTGATGGAATACATTGAGGAAAGTAATTATGGAAATGCTTACTTATTTGGAAGTCAGTTAGCACAGTTACATAGAACTTCTAATGAACTCTTTGGTCTAGATAAGCCTAATTATATTGGTAGGTTACCACAATCGAATAAATATCATGCTGATTGGCTCGAGTTTTTTATTCGGGAACGACTTGAGCCTCAGGCAAAAATGGCAATCGATTCAGGGAAGCTAGCTAACAGTTTTCATTCCATTTTTGAACGAGCTTTTAACTATACCTATGTCATTTTCCCGGATGAACCACCGGCTTTATTACATGGCGATCTCTGGAATGGAAATTATATGTGGACCTCAGGCGGTGATACAGCCATTTACGATCCTGCGGTATATTTTGGTCATAGAGAAATGGACCTAGCAATGACTCGATTGTTTGGCGGATTCAGCGAGGAGTTTTACCACGGTTATAACGATATATATCCTCTCCAAAAAGGCTATGAAGAGCGGTTCAAACTTTGTAATCTTTACCCAATTCTAGTGCACGCTAATCTCTTCGGCGGTGGATATGTGAATCAAGCTAAGAATCTTTTGAGGCAGTTCTTTTCGTAGCTTCCCTAATCACAGGTGCAACCTTGGTGGCAAACAACTCTATCGATTTCAGCATAACATCCTGTGGAACACTACCAACACTCATCTGTAGTAAAAATCGATCATGTTGAAATATTTCATATTGATACATAATTTTGTCGATGATCTCCTGCGGGCTTCCGATGAAATTCGCCCCTTCTAATTCGGTGGAGGCATCAAACTGCGCACGACTCATCGGAGGCCAACCTCGTTCGCTACCGATTTTATCCATCATTCGCTTAAAAGATGGAAATGCAATATCGCGTGCAGATTTCGAATCTTCGGTTATCAACCCGTGCGAATTGATACTTAATTTTGGTGGTTCTTGTTTATGATCACTCGCACCTTGCTTGTGAATATCTGCCATTTGTTTGAACTGCTTCGGGTAACCTCCGATAATGGCCAATGCCATCGGTAAACCTAAGGCACCGGTTATATAGGCCGATTTCGGAGTTCCACCAACCGCTCGCCATATCGGTAATTTTTCTTGGTGCGCGCGTGGATATACTGGCAAATCGATTATGGCTGGTCGATGTTTCCCTTCCCAAGTTACCCGTTCTTTTTCATTGATTTGAAGCAACAATCCCAGCTTTTCCTCAAACAAAGCTTCATAATCGGATAAGTCATATCCGAACAAAGGAAAAGATTCGATAAATGAGCCTCGCCCTACGGTAATTTCAGCTCGTCCCCTAGAAATCAAATCCACCGAAGAAAATTGCTGATATACTCGAACCGGATCATCACTACCCAAAACCGTGACTGTGCTGGTTAGCTTTATATTTTTAGTGATTGCCGAAGCGGCGGCCAATAAAATTGCCGGATTAGAAGCCACATATTCTTCCCTATGATGCTCTCCAATTCCATAAACATCCAAACCCAGTTCATCCGCAAGCTTTACTTCTTCCAACAAATCTTGAATTCGCTGAGTGGGACTTCGTTTAATGCCTGCATCATTAACAGTGTTTTCAACAAATGAGAAGATTCCTAATTCCATCGATTTTTCTTTTTTGAACTGATTTCAAGCAATGTATCATTCCTTTTGAATTCGAATCGTTTTAGTTTTGGTGTATGCCAAATCGCATTATCTGCCTTGTCCCTAGTTTAACAGAACTACTTTTAGAGTTGGAAGTTTCTGACCGTTTAATCGGCAGAACTCGCTTTTGTATCCATCCTGCTTATTCAGTAAAAAACATCGAAATAATAGGAGGTACCAAGAATCCGAATATTGACAAAATCCGAAACCTGAAACCGGATTTAGTTATCGCTAATAAAGTGGAAAACCGTAAAGAAGACGTGGAAGCTATTCAGGAGTTTAGCGAAGTACTTGTTACGGATATCAGCACGGTTGAGGATGCACTTTTTGCGATGTATCATATTGCAAAAAGTGTATACGCTGAAGAGCCGGGAGCCAAACTCATTGAGCAGATTATTTCGGTACTACCTGAGCCTAGTCACTTTTCTGAAATCAATACCGCTTATTTCATCTGGAAAGATCCATGGATGAGTGTTGGTGGTGATACCTATATCCACGATGTCATGCAGACCTTCGGACTTCGAAATGTTTTTCAGCAGTCAGAGCGATATCCAACTATTACTTTAGATCAACTTAAAGAGGCAAATCCCGAGTTGATTCTGTTGAGCAGCGAACCTTATCCATTCAAAGTAAAACACATTGCTGTACTCAAAGGAATTCTACCTAACTCAAATATTCAACTTGTTGATGGCGAGTGGTTCAGTTGGTATGGTAGCCGAATGTTGCCTTCTTTTAAAGCGCTGCGCGAATGGAGAAATCAGCTGTCTAAATGATTTCAATCTTATCACATACATTACGAGAAAACAATTAGCACTTTCTCCATCCTCTCTTTAATCACATCATTGCCCAGGTTTCCGATACTGCCAAGATGGGTGTGATTCAGCACTTTAGGTGGCTTAAAAGTTCCTTCATCAATTTGCTTAGCTACTGATAAGTAGGCGTCACGGAAAGGCACACCATCCAATACCAATTGATTCACAACCTCTACCGAAAAGATCAAATCGTATTTCGGGTCTTTGAGCACTTCCTTGTTTACCTGGATTTTTGAAATCGCGTATTCTGTCATTTCGAGGCAAGCTTTCATTTCAGAAATTGCAGGGAATAGTTGCTCTTTCAAAATCTGGAAATCACGGTGATAGCCGGATGTTAGATTCGACATCAACATCGAAATGGAATTAGGAAGGGCCAGCATGGTATTCGTTTTAGCGCGGATTAACTCGAATACATCCGGATTTTTCTTATGCGGCATTATGCTTGAGCCAGTGGTTAACTCATCCGGTAATTTTATAAATGAAAAGTTTTGGCTGTTATATAAGCAAATATCCGAAGCCAGTTTGTTTAAAGTGCCCGCCAGAGCGGCTAAACCAAAGGCAAAAATTTGCTCTGTCTTACCACGCCCCATTTGGGCGTAGCCAACATTTACCGCGGGAGAGTCGAAGTTGAGAAGCCTTTTTGTCAATTCACGATCAAGTGGAAACGAAGAACCATACCCGGCCGCAGACCCTAGAGGATTACGATTGACAATTGTATGCACTGATTGCATCAGTACGAGGTCATCCACCAAGCTTTCTGCATACATGGCAAACCAAATCCCAAAACTGGAAGGCATGGCGGCCTGGGTATGAGTATATCCAGGAATCAATACTTGTTTATGCTCTTCGCTCCGTAATAGTATTGAATCAAACAATTTTTTTACCAAAGAAACAAGCGTAAAAAGCTCTGATCGCAAAAATAATTTTAGGTCGACCAACACTTGGTCGTTTCGTGAACGCCCGGCATGCACTTTCTTTCCAACATCTCCTAACGCTCGCACCAGCATCAATTCAATTTGGGAATGCACATCCTCAACTCCGTCTTCTATTTCAAACAATTGGGGGGCAATCACTTCTTCCAAAATTCGATGCAATTCTTTCGCTAACAAATCGTATTCACCACTGCTAAGCAGCCCAACTTTTTGCAGCATTTCGATATGTGCCAGTGTGCCTTGTACATCAAATTCTGCCAACAGTAAATCAAATTCTTTATCCCGACCTATAGTGAATTTTTCGATGAATTCATCGGTGTTAATTCCCTTTTCCCACAGTTTTTTTGACATGGTCTTTAAAATATTATTCTAATTGGTAGCCCCTCTTGTGAGGGTATTGGTTCAAATCTCCAACCCATCGAGTAATTCAAGGTATATTCGAATTCCATCTCGAATTTCATCCAGATAAATATACTCATCTGCGGTGTGAGATCTTCTTGTATCACCAGGACCTATTTTAATACATGGAAACGGCATATGCACCTGATCGCTCATCGTTTGTGATCCATACTTTCGAATTCCCAATGCTTTACCTTTTTGTACAATCGGATGATTCTCCTCAATACCCGAGGCATTAAGATTTAACGATCTTGGCTTCACTTCACTTTGCACATGGTTTCTGATCACCTTTACAACCTCTGCATTGCTGTAATGCTCATTCGGACGAACATCCACCACAAACGAGCATTTATCCGGCACAACATTGTGTAAACTGCCCGCTTCAATTTGAGTCACCGTCATGTTGATGGAGCCTAATACTTCAGAGGTTTTTTCAAACTGAAAGCTCTGAAACCATTTAATGTCTTTAATGGCTTTATAAATTGCATTTTCTCCTTCGCCTCGGGCTGCATGGCCGCTTTGCCCTTTAGCCGAACAATCCAGCACAATCAAACCTCGTTCAGCAATGGCCATATCCATAGAAGTGGGTTCTCCAACTACGCCCACATCAATAGGCCCAATTTCATTTAACACTATTGGCACTCCATTTTTGCCGGATGATTCTTCTTCTGCACTTGCTAAAAATACCAGGTTATAATTCTGCGGTTTTTCCTGCAACGCTACGAAT
Organism: Balneolaceae bacterium; assembly: GCA_034669965.1. GTDB lineage: Bacteria > Bacteroidota > Rhodothermia > Balneolales > Balneolaceae > HXMU1420-13. The sequence goes on from JAXMOK010000001.1 coordinate 910,418, forward strand.
ACATGCAACAAGCTTACCAAAGGGCCACCGGCATCATTGCTGCCCAAACCTGTCAACTTACCTTCAGATAAGTTCGCTTTAAATGGATTGAAAGTCCATGAATCTGTTGCTTTCACTGTGTCGTGGTGTGAGTTCAATAACAGCGTAGGTTTTGACGAATCAAACTCTTTTGAGAATGCCCACACGTTATTTTTCTTTCGAAGAGGCTCGAACCCATAACTTACTAATGCATCAGTCAGTATTTGAGCAGTAACATTTTCTTCGCCACTGTATGAACGAGTTTCAATTAAACGCTTCAATAGTTCTATCGCACTATCGCTGTATTTTTCCAGATTTATCATAGTGCTAAGTCCGTTCCTTCATTTTGTAAAAGCAGGTCGCTAAAGTGAGACACTCTAACCATTTTCACCTCATTCTGAAGCGCGTAAAACCCTAAATCTAGTTTGGGAATCATACCATCAACAATTACATCTTCCTGTTTAAATTGATCATATTCTTCATAAGTAAGCATCGTTAGTAAGTTTTTACCGAACATTACACCGGGGCGATCAAAACAGAAAGTCAGTTCAACGTCGTAGCGTTTTGCCAGCTCAATGGCCAAATATCCGGCGATATTATCTGCATTCGTGTTGAGTAAATCACCCTGTTTGTTATGTGTGAGAGGTGCGATTACAGGAACCACACCGTGCTCCATAAACGTTTTTAGCCAATCCACTTCCACTGTGTTTATGTCACCAACCCAACCAAAATCGATCGGTACTGGGTTTCTTTTATCCGATTGAATGATGTTTAAATCAGCGCCGGTTAGCCCGATGGCATCTTGCCCCATTGCCTGCAATTTTGCAACCAATTTCTTATTGATGAGCCCGCCATACACCATCGTAACAACATCCAGCGTATCGCTATCGGTAACTCTTCTTCCATCAATCATCTGTGTTTTGATTCCTAGTTTATCGGAAATCTTAGATGCCAAAACGCCGCCGCCATGCACTAGAATTTTCGAACCTTTCAGCTGATGAAATACATTTAAAAACTCAGCTAGCCATTCTTCATTCTCTGCTATTTTCCCACCAATTTTAATTACTTTTATGGTGTTCATCTCACCTCCCCCAACAAACTTTCAAGAACAGTTTGCATGGAAACAATTCGGTTTTCTGCCTGATCTAACACAATGCTCGATGCACTATCCAATACCGCATCCTCTACCACCACATTTCGGCGAACCGGCAAACAATGCATAAATTTTCCGTTATTTGTTTGGCTCATCTTCTCCTGGGTGATCATCCAAGAAGGATCATTGCTTAACACTTTCCCATAATTCGTGTAACTGCTCCAGTTTTTTGCGTAAATAAAATCCGCATTTTCAAAAGCGTTGTTTTGATCGTATTCAACCGAAACTCCTTCCATGATGGATTCAGCTAGTTCGTATCCTTTGGGTTGGGTAACCACCAAATCAACATCTGATTCTTTCATCCATCGAACAAATGAATTGGCAACTGCTTGCGGCAAAGCTTTGGGATGAGGAGCCCAACTTAGCACTACTTTCGGTCGGCTTTTTTTCTGATGCTCAGTGATTGTAATCAAATCGGCAAAGGCTTGAAGCGGATGACCAGTAGCCGATTCCATATTGATGATTGGCACGCCTGAGTATTCTGCAAAAGCATTCAAAACCGTATCTTCGTAATCTTTCTCACGATCCACTAAGGCAGCAAACGATCGAATTGCCAGCACATCAAAATATTTACCCAGTACACCGGCCGCTTCTTTTACATGTTCAGCAGAATCGCCATTCATTATCACACCATCGTCAAATTCGAGCTTCCAACCGCCTGAATTTACATCCAAAACAATGGCATCCATTCCCAAATTCATGGCCGCTCGCTGTGAACTTAGTCGCGTTCGCAAACTAGGGTTTAGAAATATTAAACCAACTGATTTATGCTTCCCGATATCTCGCTTACCATTCAAATTCGCTTTAATGTTCAACGCTTTTTCAAGTAACACACTCAAATCCGGTACATCATTAATGCTTAAAAACTGTTTCATTTCAATGCCTGTTTTATCGCAGTGATACATTGCTCAACTTCCTTCTCTCCAATATTCAATGGTGGTAGTAAACGAAGGGTATTTTTGTTGGATGATGATCCGGTGAACACTTTTTGCTCATAAAGTATTTTCTTTCTTAAATCTGCTACTGCAAAATCAAATTCCGCCCCTATCATTAAGCCTTTACCGCGTACCTCTTTTATTTCTGGAATCGTTTCAAGCTCAGCCATCAGCATTTTGCCCATGGTTGCAGCGTTTTGGATGAGCTTCTCATTTTCGATGACTTCCAACACTGCTAAACCGGCCGCACAAGCCAGATGATTTCCGCCAAATGTGGTACCCAACATACCAAGTGTAGGTTTTAAATCGGGATGAATCATAATCCCACCTACAGGAAATCCATTACCCATTCCCTTTGCAATTGAAATTATATCCGGTTCTACATCCGCATGTTGATGTGCGAAAAATCGACCTGAACGTCCAAATCCGGACTGCACTTCATCTAAGATGAGAACGGTTCCACTTTCATCGCACTTGTCTCGAAGGTGATGTAAAAACTCTGCCGATGGTTCCCGTACTCCTCCCACTCCTTGAATTCCCTCGATGATCACACAACAAACATCTCCTTGTTCTAATGCTGATCGTGTACCTTCAAAATCTTCGAATGTAAAGCGCAGAATTTCAGCCCCTTCGTTTACCGGAAACACGATGTTTGGATTATCAGTAGCTGCTACCGCAAGCGAAGTTCGACCATGAAATCCACCGTTAAAAGCCATCACTTTCTTTCGGCCGTTATGTGCTGAAGCGAGCTTCATCGCATTTTCGTTAGCCTCTGCGCCGGAATTACATAAAAACAGATTCCAGCTAGCGTAGCCACTTAATTCGCCCAACTTGTAGGCTAAGTCTTTTTGTATGCTGATAGGAACCGAGTTCGAGTAAAAAGCCAGCTTCCCAAGCTGGTCGGTGATGCGTTCTACAAAATGCGGATGACCATGACCAATCGAAATCACGGCGTGACCACCATAAAAATCCAGGTATTTATTTCCTTGTCGATCGAATAACAAAGCCCCATCTGCTTTAACGGGCTCTACATCGAATAAAGAATACACTTCAAAAATCTTCATTCTGATATGGTATTAATTTTGTTGTACGAAGCTACGATTCCTTTGATCAACGCTGAGCTTAATCCTTGATGCTCCATTTCGTTTAAACCGGCGATTGTACAGCCCATTGGTGTGGTAACTTTGTCGATTTCACGTTCAGGGTGAGCGGTTCCTTCAACCAATAAAGAGGCCGCTCCACGAGCCGTTTGCATGGCCAGTTTCTGAGCCTCTTCGGCTTCAAATCCCAATTCAATTCCACCCTGGGTTGCCGCTCGAATGTATCGAAGGAAAAAGGCAATTCCACTTGCTGCCAGCACAGTTGCCGCTTTCATTAATCGCTCTTCGATGATCATTGTCTCTCCAATCGAGGTAAACAAAGTTTCCACTTTTTTGAGGTGAGCATCGGCTAGCTCATTCCCACAAATACAAGTCATAGATTCCGAAATGGCCGCTGCTGTATTTGGCATCGCGCGGATGATTGGCAACGATTGGGAAGTCGCTTTCTGAAGTCGATCGAGTGAAACACCTGTAACGGTGGAAATGAGTACATGACTCATAATGTCAACGCTGTGATCCAGCTCACTAAGTACAGCCTCAACTTGTTTCGGTTGCACACAAAGCACGATGAATTTAGCACGTTCCACGGCCGACACGTTGTTGTCGGTGGTTACAAAACCTTCGTTTGCCAGGTGCTCAATTCTTGATAAATGCCTACGTGTGAGCACAATTTTCTCTTTTGGGATGTGCTTAGAAAATCCGCGTGCAAGCGCAACGCCTAAGTTTCCGGCACCAATTATCGCAATTTCAAATTCTTTCATAACTAAAACGCACTTGGTTTAAGGAAAAGTCCGGTGGTTTCTTCCAAACCGAACATCAGATTCATGTTTTGCACCGCCTGTCCGGAGGCCCCTTTCAGTAGATTGTCGATTACGGAAGTCATCAACAATTGATCGCCCTCTTTCTTTATGTTGATCAAGGCTCGGTTTGTGTTTACCACTTGCTTGAGGTCTACCTCCTGATCAACTACATCCACAAACGGATGCTCGAAGTAATAATCGTTGAATATGGAATTCGCATCTTTTGCACTAATATCGGATTTGAGATATACCGCCGATAGGATCCCGCGAGTGAACGCCCCACGCATTGGTATGAAATGTATCGGCTCGTTATAACCTGCTTGAAGCTGCCCCATACTTTCTTTGATTTCCTTCAAATGTTGATGGGTAAATGCTTTGTACACTGAAGCGTTATTGCTCCGCCAGCTGAAATGAGTCGTTTCCGACGGCTTCTGACCTGCACCTGTACTTCCGGTTATTGCAGAAATATGTACCGCCTCCTGAATTAGCGAATGCGATGCCAATGGCAGCAACGCCAGTTGAATGCAGGTAGCAAAACAACCCGGATTGGCTACTTTTTTTGCCGGTTTGATGTAAGCTCTGTTCAGTTCGGGCAAGCCATACACAAACTCATTTCCTTTGGCGTTATGCCTAAAATCGGCACTTAAATCTATGATTTTTGCTGATTCAGGAATCTCGTATTTCTCAAGAACTGCTTTCGATTTTCCATGCCCACTGCACAGAAAAATCACGTCAGAGTCGGGATGAACGGAATCCGTAAAGTTTAATTCCAGCCAACCAGCTAAATCCGGATGGGCTTCAGCAACTGACTTGTTGGCATGTGACGAACTTACCACTGATGCTATTTCAACTTCGGGATGAAGTATCAACAAACGGATAAGTTCACCGGCGGTGTAGCCTGCCCCTCCAATTATGCTCGCTTTAATCATCCTGTAATCCTTGTTGAATCAACAACGAATTACTTAGAATTTTCGTGAAGCCTTTTACGTCCTCTCCCGACCAGCCCGCGTTCATTTCGCCGTATTGTCCGGCTTTAGATTGCATCAAATCGTACTTCGATTCAATGCCTTGTAGTTCAAATCGTTTTGGTTCTAATTTTACGATTACTTTTCCTTCCACTCTCTTTTGTGCATGCTTTAAAAATGATTCAATATCACGCATAACGGGATCTAAAAACTGACCTTCATGCATGAGCATCCCGTAAAAATCGCCAAGTTGATCTTTCCAATATAACTGCCATTTTCCAAGCACATGCTTTTCGAGTAAACGATGTGCTTCGATAATAATCAATGGAGCAGCAGCTTCGAATCCAACTCTGCCTTTTATCCCAATGATGGTATCACCAATGTGGACGTCGCGACCAATCCCGTATGGCGCCGCCAAAGCTTCCAAATGTTTTATGGCTGATACAGGACTCTTTTCTACCCCATCAATTCCAACCGGTTCACCCTGCTTAAAATTGATTTCAATAGTCTTTGGTTCAAGATTTTGAGCCTGAATTGGCCAAGCTTCTTCGGGCAGATTTTTGTGCGACGTCAGCGTTTCGGCGCCACCCACCGACGTTCCCCACAGCCCTTGGTTAATCGAATACTTTGCCTTTTTCCAATCTTTGTCGATGCCATGACTTTTTAAATACTCCACTTCCTCTTCTCGGCTTAATCGTTGATCCCTGATCGGCGTGATGATTTCCATATCGGGCGCCATCACATTAAACACCAGATCGAAACGCACTTGATCGTTACCCGCTCCGGTGCTCCCATGTGCAATGGCATCCGCGCCAATTTCTTTAGCATATGACGCTATAGCCATAGCTTGGAAAACACGCTCAGCACTCACCGAAAGCGGATAGGTGTGATTCTTAAGCACATTCCCAAAAATCAGAAACTTGATACCTTCTTGGTAAAATTGATGCTCAACATCTAAACATACATGATTTTTGATGCCAAGTTCTTTGGCTTTACTAGCGAGTTCTTTTTGCTCGTCTGCATCAAAACCACCGGTATTAACGGCAGCTGAGTACACTTCGTAACCAAGATCTTTGGCCAAATGAATGGCGCAATAACTGGTATCTAATCCACCGCTAAAGGCGAGAACTACTTTTTTCATGATAAAAAGATTTTGGTGTTATTAACTGCTGACATAAAGCTCGCTTTTTTGAGTTGTACCCAGCGATAGAATTTGGAAATGTTTTTCTGTCGCTGTTTTTTGGGATTGTTATTTGGATGCTCAGGATCGTAGAGCATGCCCGTGCACAGGCAATTTTTACGCTCATTGCGTTGCAGGATGTCGTAATTCGGGCAACTTTCGCATCCTTTCCAGAAGGTTTCGTCTTGCGTTAATTCCGAAAAAGTAACCGGGCGATATCCCAGGTCAGAATTGATTTTCATCACAGGCAAACTAGTTGTAATCCCAAACAGTTTAGAGTTCGGATACTTTTCTTTGGAAAGCTCAAAAGCTGCGGCTTTAATTTTTTTAGCAAGTCCTTGTCCTCTAAAATCGGGATGTACGATTAAGCCGGAATTAGCAACGTATTTTTTGCTTTCCCAAATCTCTATATAACAGAAACCTGCCAGTGTATCGCCATCTAAGGCTATTACGGCATTACCGTTATTCATTTTGGTTTTGATGTACTCCGGATCGCGTTTAGCAATTCCGGTACCTCGTTGTTTAGCAGCATGCTCAATGAGCGAACAAACAGCTTCGGCATAAGCTATATGTGTGGTATTTGCATATTGAATTTGAACGGACATTGTTGAAAGAGTGTGAGTGATAGTAAGTGTACAGTATTGAATAAGGGCGAGGGCTGTCGAAAATTCATCGACATAAGAATGGCATTACCGCCGCCGCGGAATCCGGAAAACCGGTAGAAAATCAATACTATGTGCAACAATGCTTTGCATGACACAAAAGAAAAGCAGAACAAATTTTAAATCCAACAGGAGTTTAAAATTTTATTATCAGGTAATAAAGTAAGATCTAAGTTTGTTACATTAGCCAATCACGTTATAACATTGTAAGAACATTATGATCAAGAAAATTCAAAATATCGGAAACAGCAAAGGCATAGTTTTAGAAAAGGCACTTCTTAAATTGCTGAAAGTTGAAGAAGATGATTCTGTTGAAATTGTGCCACATAACGAAGGATTACTAATAAGAAAAGTAGACATCCATGCTGCCTATTCAGAAATTTCAAAAAAGCATCGAAAATCACTTGATAAGCTTGGGCAATGAGTAATGAAACCATTTTTTTGTCTTTGGATGAAATTCTTCACATCCATGAACAAGAAATACTATTAGCAGGTGGTGAGCCTAGTATCCGAGATTTAGAAGGTATTAAAGCATGTGTTGATTCACCTAAATCTAGTTTCGGGGGCGAATATTTGCATGATTTATTCGGAATGGCTGCCACATATATTACTTGTATCACGATGAGACATCCTTTTATTGACGGAAATAAACGAACTGCATTGGCATCGTCTTTAACATTTCTATTCGTAAATGGATATTCAATTAATGAATCTCACGATGAGGAATTAGCTGATTTAGTTGTCGATTTTATCACCAAAAAAATCACTAAATCTGATATCGAGAATCACTTAAAAACTAATTCAATAGCTCGATAAAAAACCCAATTTATCCCTATCATAGCCGTTGTGCATTCTATGATAAAACCAATTCAAATATTACTCCTTACAATGCTACTGGCTCCATTTTCGGGACTGGCTCAGGTGCAAACTGTTGAGGAACGAGAGGCTAAAACAGCATACATCGAAGGACTCGAAGCATTTGTGAATGAAGAGTATGATCGCGCCACAACCTTGTTGCTGGAAGCTTATGAAGCACTTTCTCCTCAATCGGGAATTTCCTTTGCTTTGGCTGACGTTTACTTTTTGCAGGATGATTTACCCAACGCCGCCTTATTTGGAAAAGAAGCGGTTGAACTTGAACCCGCTAATAAATGGTATCGCTTTCGATTAGCGGAAATCTATCGTAGCGCCGGGCAAAATCAAGCAACCCTAGAACAATTGAATGAGTTACTCGAAATTCACCCAACGGATTATGACGCCCTATTTATGTTGGCTGACACTCAAAGTGATTATGGTGAATATTTATCATCAATTAGCACATTAGATAAAATCGAATTACTCACCGGGCCCAACCCAATTGTGTTGATTCGAAAGTTTCAGAACTTCGAGGCTCTTGGTATAGCCGATTCTGCACTATCTCAATTAGAACAATTACGGATTATTGAACCTGACAATTTGAATACTCTAAATCTTCTTGCAGATTACTATAAACGCCAGGGCAAATCTAATAATGCCAAATACGTTTTGAAAGATGCTTTGAGCAGAAATGCACGCGATCCAGAGTCGTTGATTAACCTTTCAGGAATCTATATTGATGAACAAAAGTGGGATAGCGCCGGAACTTTGCTTGGTAACTTCATCACTGATCCGATAATAGACGCAGAACAAAAATTATCCATTGCTCAGTTTATGTATGCGCGCCAGCAGGATGATCCCCGAAACATTCAACTCGAGGTTGAAACTGCTCGTTTGCTGGAATTATATACGGAATCAGCTCCTGAATATGGACCGGCATTTACTCTGGCGGGGCAATTCTTTTCTGTAATTGGTGACAACGAAAAAGCGCTTGAAAAACTAGAACAAGCGAACGTTCTTCTCCCTCAAGACGATATCGCATGGCGCCAAAGAATGCAGTTGCTGTTACAAGAACAACGCTATGAAGAAGTGATTTCTGTTGGACTTGAAGCCGACACTAAAGTACCAGAAGATGCTTTTATCCAGTTCTTTTTAGGTACCGCTTATCTTTTGGATGATAACTCAACAGAGGCAATCACTTGGTTAGAGCGAGCCTCTCGCGCTCCTGCTCGCCGACCTTTCAAGTCGGTAATTTATAGTTCACTGGGCGATGCTTACGCCGATCAAGAGAAAGTTGAAAATGCCGATCGCGTTTATGAATTGGCCCTTCGTTATGATCCAAACAATCACAATGCGATGAACAATTATGCTTACAGCCTATCGGTTCGCGAAAGCAATCTGGAACGTGCAAAAGAACTTGCCCTGCGCGCCATTGATCTGGCACCTGAAAACGCCGCTTATCTCGATACTGTTGGCTGGGTGTATTTTAAATTAGGTGATTTTGATCGTGCTCGAAGATTTATCCGAGCCTCCATCGATACTGGCGAAGCAAGTGCAGAAGTTTTGGAGCATCTTGGCGATGTATACGAAGCGTTAGACAATCTGGATGAAGCAAAAAAATGGTGGAAACAAGCACTCGAATTAGATGCTACAAGAACGCACCTTAACGAAAAAATCTAATGCTTCGATTTACTCCTATTCTATGTTTTTGCTTGATATTTACCGCCTGTAAGTCAATTGCACCCGTAGCAAATACAGATGTAAGTAACTACTCACTTTCTGAGAAAACTGTAGAAGAAATCCTTGATCAACTCCCTGATTATACTAACCAGATAACCTCCATAACCGGAAAGGGGCGCGCTATTGTTAGCGAACCGGGAAATAGCGAGCGAGTCACCATCGATTTTAGTGCTGATACCTCTCTAAGCCTGCTTACTGTAAAAAATCGTATTGGAATTGAGGGCGGAGCTATGTTGGTAGATCAGGATTCGATTTTGATTTATTACAAACTTGATAAAATTGCGCAAAAGGTATCGATCACTGATGGTAGACTTACCAGCTTGAACGAACTTGCTTCCATCAACCTGATTGACCTGCTTCATTTCCATCTTGAGGAAGAGGCCGTTGTGGAAGTGTATGAATCTGAAGAAACCTTTTTACTTCGACTTACTACCGATGGAGGAGCCACGGTAGACAAAGCCGAGCATTTGATTCGCGAGGTTCGTCAACCTTACGGAACCGGATTACCATACTCTAAATTGACTTATGAAAATTACGGCGAATTGAACGGCTACACTTTACCTCGAAAAATCACCATATTAAGTGCTGATGGAAATTCGAAAGTAGTTTTTCAAATCCGTTCACTTCAGATAAACCCTGAAAATGTTGATCTACAATTAGACATCCCCGCCAATATTATCATCGATCGATTATGAGAATTTTTGCTACATTCTTATTGATTTTACTCGTACTTGCGCCCTTAGTATCAGCTCAAACCTATGAAGAGAAGCGCAAGGAGATATTAACCCGGCAAACCAACACTCGTGCCGAGATTAATGTACTGGATGCCCGTATCAGAACATACCAGCAGCGGATTCAAGACACTGAAAACCGATACGAAGAGCTATACAAGAAGTATCAAAATGTAAATAGGCTTATTTCTTTACAGGATGATAAAATATCGACGCTCGAGCTTGAACAACGTCAAATTCAAGAAGAAATCGAGCTTACCGAAAGTGAAATTTCACTTCGAGAAAAAGATTTAGAGCAGCTCAAACAAAACCTCCGCGAAATTTTACTTTACACCTATAAAAATGGTCGCGCCTCAAACTTAGAACTCATTGTTACAGCGGGTTCCATCAACCAAATGGTGATTCGGAGTTATTACTTACAAAAGCTGGAAGAGCAGAAAGAAAAGCAAGCGGAACAGATTCGTGTTCGCCAACGAGAGCTGGAAGGTGTAAAAGAGGACCTTCAGGAAAGTTTAGTTAAAAACGAATTAGTCCTTGATGAAATCAAAGATGAGAAAGTGACTTTAAGCTCTCAGCAGGCAATTCAGCGCAATAACGTGGAAAAGATTAAAGAAGAAAGCACTGATTTGCTCTCGGAGTTACGCAAAATCAGACAACAACGTGAGAATTTAGAAACTACAATTTCAACGTTAATTTCGATGGAAGATGAATTGCGTAAAGCTAATAATGAACGTTTAGAACGTCTCGCTGCAGCTCGCAATATTGCCGATGCTGCCCGTAGAGCTGAAGAAATTGCAAAATACTCCACCCCAACTACTAGTTCGTTTGTATCGAACGAAACTTTAGCCGCCTACGAACGCACATTTACTGCTTCTAAAGGTAGTCTGAAATGGCCGGTTGACTCCAAAACCGTATCTAAGAAATTTGGGATAACACGAAACCCTCTTTATGGTACCAGAACTGAACATCCCGGAATCAACATTGTAACCGATCCCGGCTCGGAAGTTCGTGTTGTTGCCGATGGGTACGTTTTTGCGATACAGCCAACTCCAGGATATGGGAATACAGTTTTTGTAAAGCATGGCTCTTATTTTACCGTTTATGGGAATTTAAGTCAGGTTAATGTTCAGAATTCAAGCATTCTTCGTGCCGGACAAATTGTAGGCTTATCAGGTACTGAGTCTTCTGAATTAGGGGAAACCGTGTTTTTTATGGTGCGAAAAAATAATACCGACTTAAACCCTGAAGAGTGGTTGGAACGTTAAATTCTTCAACCCGTTTTTCCTGCTATACACCATTTACTTCTTTCTTTTGTAATTTAAGGCTCAAATCCTGAATTCAATCTAACCATTTATCGCATTGGACAACCTTCCACGACTCTCATTTTACCTTTCGGGCATTCTAATTGTATCAGCAGCATTCACGCTTTTTACCACCGATTTCTTAATAAAAATTGCTGATCCGGGCGTTACAGGCACTCTTTTTCTTCTCGCTTTTGGCTTAGTGTATATGAACATCACTTTTGTTGTAAGTCGCCGTTTTATGCGCCGATTAGAAGGCACCAGCAATATCCCTTATTTATTTGCATTTCTTGTCGCATTGCCACCATTTGCCTGGTCCTTTATCCACGAAACTGGCCTGTTCGGTACAATTGAAACCGTGTATTTAATTACGTTAGTTTTCGGATGTGCCCTAGGCGGCTACTTTGGCCAGCGCACCGGCATTAAAGCTCAAGCAAAATTCAAAGAACAGCTGTATGAATATTTAAAGCAATCTGGGCAACTCCCTGATGAACTTAAACGGCCACACGATAATCTCAATAAAAACTAGATCATGAAACAATCGCTACTATTTACTCTGCTTTTCGTTTTTGCGCTTTCTTTTTCTATGAACACAAGCGCTCAGGTTACACCAGAAATTCTGCATACAATTGGTACTGCCGGAAGTCCTGATCGCCTTGAGAACGATATCAGAACGTTAGCAGATTTTGGAACTCGCCATACTTTATCCGATACCGTTTCGAACACCCGAGGAATTGGTGCTGCTCGCAGATGGATTAAAGCAGAATTTGAGAAAATTTCAGAAGAATGTGGTGGATGTTTGGAAGTGTTTTATGTGAGCGATTACATCGAAGGCGATGAAAATTCGCGCATCCCGGTAACAACCAAAATTGTAAATGTGGTAGCAATACAACGTGGTACCGCCGATCCAAACCGATTTGTGATGATGAGTGGCGATATCGACTCAAGAGTTTCTGATCCATTAGATGGCACTTCCGATTCACCAGGGGCTAATGATAATGCTTCAGGAATGGCCGGAGCAATTGAAGCCGCAAGAATTCTAACTCAGTATGAGTTCCCAGGTTCTATAATTTACGCCGGATTGAGTGGCGAAGAACAGGGACTTTTTGGTGGTCAAATTTTAGCAGATTATGCCCTTGAGCAAGGCTGGAAAATTAAAGCCGTGCTAAATAACGACATGATTGGAAACATCAAAGGAATTAATGGGGTGATCAATAACACCACAGCTCGTGTTTTCTCGGAAGGCACCCGTGCTGTTGAAACCGAGCGTGAAGGTCGCATCCGCAGATTTACCGGTGGAGAAGTGGATTCTCCTTCTCGAAATATTGCCAGATATGTAGATACGATGGCCGATAAATACATCCCCAACCTCGACATTATGATGGTTTATCGTTTGGATCGATTTGGACGTGGTGGGCATCACCGTCCATTCAACGCGGTCGGAATTCCCGGAGTTCGAATTATGGAAACCAACGAAAATTATGTGATGCAGCACCAAGACATTCGGGTAGAAGATGGCATTAAATATGGCGACACCATCGATGGAGTTGACTTCGATTATGCAGCAAAGCTTACTAATCTGAATGCCGTTGTTCTGGCAGGAATGGCGTGGGCTCCAAGTCCACCAGCAAATGTACAGATTCGAGGTGCAGTACGCCCAAGTACAACTTTGAGTTGGGACGCGTTAGATGAAGAGCAAAATCCTCAGCTCTCGGGCTATAAAATTTACTGGCGATTAACCGACCATAACCAATGGCAATGGAGTGTGTTTGTGCCGGCTGATCAAACCGAGCATACCCTTGAAAACGTAGTTATTGATAACTACCTATTTGGTGTAGCCGCTGTTTCAAAGGAAGGATTTGAAAGCCCGGTAGTATTTCCGGGACCAAACGGCAGTTTCGGCGAATAATCCGGAAGGCTCAGGCTTCCGCTGATTTAGATTTTGAAACAATCTTTAGTTTTCTTCCGGTCACTTCTTCCAGTAAATTCGACTTTCGCATCGCGCCCCAGATTTCCAGCTGGGGTTCGTCGATGGTGGTGATGGTGAGCTTTAATTCTTCATCACTCTGTTCAACTTCAAGATGTTGAACATTCTGGTAATGGCTTCGATCCAGACCATCGGCCACTCTCAATATCCCCGAAAGTTTTCTTATCCGATCTTTCAATGGCTTGGGTAATTTCCAGAAATCAAGGTGGCGCTTTTTGGGGGTTGATCGCCGGTGATAACGTGCTACGTGCGCCATTATCTCGATTTCGTCTTCCGAAAAGCCTTTGAGGTCGGCATTTCTTATTAGATAAAGTGCATGCTTGTGATGAGCTTTATGCGAAATATAATAACCGATATCGTGCAGATAACACGCCAATTGAAGTAACTCCTTGTCTCCATCCGATAAATTGAGTTCTTCTTTTAAGTGATCAAAAATTGTATCCGCCAAATCGGCCACATGGCGCGAATGTTTCTCATGCCAGTTGCACTTTCGAAGGAGCTCAAATACACTTCGGGTTCTTGGGTCTGCAAATTCTTCACCCGATGGCAACCCAATCATTTCGTTTTTGAGATATCGAATAATGATTCCTTCTCGAAGCGCTTGAGTTGAAATCTTAACCTGCTCAATATCAAAGGCAGTGAGTAGCCATTTTACAAGTACTACCCCAGTATTTATAAAACGAACTCTTTTTGCATCCAACCCTTTCACATTCAATCGAGCAGCTTCATCTAGATGTATGAATTCCTGATAAAAAGCCATGAAATCATCGCGCGTGTAGCTAAACTCGTTGAGTGTAATATCTACCGGGAGCCCCTTTCTGGCAGCTATAATTAACGCTATGGCCTGCATGGTACCCGATGATCCGATAATCGTTTGAACATTATATTTATCAATCTCCGGTTTTAAACCTTCAAGTACCCCAGCATAGTGCTCCTCGAGTCGGGTTATATCTTTTTCAGTGATAGGATCGTCGGGGGCAAAAATATCGGTCATTCTGGAAACCCCGATTTTTTTACTCATCAAAAAGTGAAACTCATATCTATTCAATATGATAAACTCTACGCTACCCCCACCGATATCAACAACCATTTCAGCTTGGTCTTTCAACATTAAGCCATGTTGCACCGCATAACCGATGAGCTCAGCCTCAACAGTGCCCGGAATTGCATTTATTTTTATCCCAACTTGATCGATGCTGGCTTGAATAAACTCGCCTCCATTTTCAGCTTCTCGAATAGCGCTGGTTGCATACGCCAATATCTTTTCTACTTCGTAGCTATCGCAAAGCACTTTAATTTTTTTTAAGGCCTCTATTCCACGTGCAAATGCATCATCAGCAAGCCGAGTTCCTAACCCACCTTTTGCTAATTCTACCATTTCTTTAAGATCATCTAATCGCCTGAAACTGCCATCAGTATATAAATCTGCAATTACAGCATGAAAAGAATTGGTTCCCAAATCGATGGCTGCTATGCGTTTAACAAATTTAGGCTGTGAATCGTCTGATCCGATAATATCCATATACTTTAACTTGTCATTTAATGTACTAAATAGTGAAGTAGCTCTGTTTTTAATATCACGAATAACCTACTTTTCTACCAAATTCATCAAGCACACTTTAGATTTTATGCGCCTTTTAACTTTATCGACTCTATTAGTAGTCATTTTCACTGTTTCAGCTCAGTCTCAATCAACCGCTCCATCCTATTTCGATGGTACATTGATTGTAAAATTCGAAGACTTCGACAATGTACAAAAACTTAATCCGGCAATGACTAAGGAAGTTGTTCAGACGAATGTTACGAATGCATTAGCCAAACATGGGTTAATATCAGAAAAACAGCTTTGGAGCGACCAACTAAACCAAGCATTTCGCCGAACAACTATCGAAAAACGGAAATTAGCACCTAGCTCTGAGATCACACGATCCATCAGCCGTATTGTGGAATACAAATACACTTCACAGATCGACCCGTTAATGCTGGCTCGAAAAATATCAAACATGCCGGGCGTAGAATATGCCGAGCCTCGCTATTTGAGAATGACCAGCCTTGTGCCAAACGATCCAATGGATAATGCATACACTACAGTTCATAATTTCCCAGAAGCTTGGGATGTGAGCACCGGAAGCGAAGAAGTAATTATTGGTATAATTGATAGCGGTGTGAACTACAAAAACGTCGATCTTAAGAATAAACAATGGTTTAACGAAGACGAAATTCCTGACAACGGTATTGATGATGACGAAAATGGCTTCGTTGATGATTATTTAGGTTGGGATTTTTGGGAAAGTGGTACTACCATTTTTAATCTTGAAGAAGATAACGACCCAATGGCTGCACATAGTGATCACGGTACGCACGTTGCAGGAATTGCTACAGCCGAAGCGAATAACGGAATTGGAATAACCGGAACAGGTTACAACAGCCGGTATATGGCAATCAAAGCCGGTGGTATAGAGGATGATCCTAGTTCTGAAGTAGATGAATCTCGTTTAGTTGGTTTCGGTTACGACGGCATCCTTTATGCAGTAGCAAATGGTGCCGATATTGTAAACTTAAGCTGGGGTGGCCCCGGTTTAGCGAACGCCGAACAGGACATTATCACCTTTGCGGTTGATGCAGGCCTTGTAATTGTTGCCGCTAGTGGCAACGATAATACTACTGAAATGAGTTCGCCGGCCTCTTATGATGGTGTTCTATCGGTTGGTAGCATAACCAGCACATCCCAACGTTCATCGTTCTCTAATTACGGTTATACCGTTGATGTTTTCGCCGTTGGTTCAGGCGTGCTTAGTACCGCCGGCTTCGATTCTACCACTTATCTAATCAAAAGTGGCACATCAATGGCTTCACCCGTAGTTGCTGGTCTTGCAGGATTGATCAAAGCACAAAACCCGAGCTGGTCGCCTCGCAGGATTATTCACCAGATCAGATCATCCTCTGATGCTTTTGATAACGTAAGTGACCCACTGTTATACGGCAAAGGCATTATGAACGCAAAAGCTTCACTTACTACACCATTACCCGGTCTTTCAATCAGAGCACTCGCTATTTCAGATACCGAAGGTAATTCGTTAAGTGTTGGTGAAAGTGGCGTTATTGAGCTTACTGTAGCTAACTATGGGGAAGCCACTACAGCCCTGAATATAACTTTAGAAGCATTTCAAGAAGATCTGGTCATCACTAATGGTGAAGTTTCTGCCGGAGCATTAGCCTCCGACGATTCTACTCAAATTGAGTTTACATTCGACATTCCGGAAGGATATGACTTGAGCGATCCACCTACATTTGTTGTTCGTTTTTCTGATGAAGCCAGTGGATATACCGATTTCGACGTTATACAATTTGATGATTTAAACTTCGGCGTGATGAATGGCAACAATGTTACCATGTCGTTTGGTGCAAATGGCACCATAGGCTTTTCTGATCCATCGGCGGCTACAGGCGGCGTTGGATTTATACCTAATGGCTTTACCAATATTTTGTACGAAGCCGGTATTATTATGATGGAAGGCGGAAATCCATTTATGAATGAGGAGCCAAAAATTTCAAATAACGTCAGAAACGCATCCGGTTTTTACGATTCAGACTTCGATCCAGACATTCCCTTTGCGGTTGATAATAGTGGTGAAATTGCTACCGTAGCAGGCACTGGTACATTTGTTCCAAATAGTTTTGCCGACTTAGACGGCGTTGCTGTTCAAATTAACAGCTATGCATTTAATGAAACGGGTATTGAAAACACTGTGTACACGCAATATGCCATAAAGAATATCACTTCGGATACATTTGAAGATTTTTACCTTGGTATTTTTACAGATTGGGATGTAGACAATTACGCGAACAATAGTGTCCTATTCGATCCAAAAAATGAGTTCATGTATATTTATGATCCATCCTCACAAGCAAATTATCCGTTTGTAGCAGTAATTCCTATGCAAACAGCCTCAGGGAATATTGCAATTAATAACGGCTATGAGGGCAACGAGTCGGACTACAGATTCAATATTTATGATGGTTATGACGACAAAGAGAAAGAAAATTCATTAAAAGCTGGCCTTAATAATACCGGTGTAAACAGTTCCGATGTATCTACAGTCGTATCTTCGGGTCCTTACGAGTTTAACCCGGATGTTACCATCAAGTTAGGCTTTATGTACGTGTATGGAGCAGATTACCCGTCATTACGAGACAATGTAATTGCAAGCAAAGATCGCTTTGTGTTCGAAGTAGATGAACCGGGCGTGTATACAAGTAGTGAATTTGAATCAGAAGTTCCGTTAAGCACCAATTTGCAACAGAATTATCCGAATCCATTTAACCCTTCAACTCAACTAACATTTGAGCTAGCTGAGACGGGGATGACGCAATTATCTATTTATAACGTACTTGGTCAAGAGGTTCAAACCTTAGTAAATGAAGTTCGATCTGTCGGTAAATACGTTCTGGATTTCGATGCCTCTTCTTTGAACAGTGGTATTTATTTTGCTGTTTTAAAAACTGCCAACACATCCAAAACCATAAAGATGACACTCATCAAATAACAGTGTCTACCGATACCCATTCAAAGTTAAAAACGCCTATTAAAGCTACTTTTAAAAGTGCTAAATGGGCGTTTAATGGGCATGTTCATACTGTGGCTTCTTCGCAGTTTCTCCCCATTGCTGAGGTGGATTGCAACAGAGTTGAGATTCCAACTCCCGACGAAGATTTTCTTGAACTTGACATTGCTGATGGGGATACTGATAAACCGGTAGTTACCATTTTCCATGGGCTAGAAGGTAGCTCAGAACGCTTTTACGTGCGTAACTTGATGGCAGAGTTGAGCCTCCATGGTTTAACTTCAATAGCCATGAATTTTCGTGGATGTGGAAGCCGAATCAACGAAAAACCTCGGTTTTATCATTCCGGTGAAACCAGCGATTACTTTACACTGTTCGATTGGATTCAACATCAATATCCCGATCGAAGGATTTATGCAGTTGGGTTTTCACTCGGTGCTAATGCGCTCATAAAATCGCTCGGTGAAACTCTAAAGAATCATCCCGTAACAAAAGCGGTTGCTGTTTCGCCACCTTACGATTTAAAACGTGGATCAATAAACCTACAGACAGGTTTTAACCGGGTATATGAATTTCGATTCATGCGTACTCTACGTAATAAACTTCAATTAAAACAAGACCAATTCCCCAACATACCTAATTTCCACGGATCTACACTCTATGATTTTGACGATCAAATCACCGCGCCAGTTCATGGATTCGACAATGCAGATCATTATTACGAGTCTTGTTCATCGAAAGGTTTTTTAGGTGATGTGAAAACGCCATTGCTAATTATTCATAGCAAACAAGATACCCTTACACCACTGGAATATGCTCCGTTTTCTGTGATCGAAAGTAATCCAAACATCTCAACTATTTTTACCAAGCGAGGCGGCCATGTTGGGTTTATATCTTCTCCTCGAAACTGGCTGAATCAAACCATTGTTGAATGGTTAATGCAGTACTAGAACTGTATCTTTCACAGAATTGATAACAAAAAGTAGATTAACGATGGTAATCATCATAGGAGCTGGCCCAATAGGCTTGGCGACAGGTATTCAGCTCAAGAGAAAAGGTATCCCTTTTAGGATTATTGAACGGGGTAGCCTTGTTCATTCGCTGTTTAAATACCCCACCAATATGACGTTTTTCTCGACCTCGGATCGGCTCGAAATTGGGGACATTCCGTTTATTTCTCATGGTCCTAAGCCCACTCGTAGCGAAGCTTTGGAATATTATCGCCGGGCAGCTGAACATTACGATTTACCCATTAATATGTATGAGTCGGTAGTTCGCGTGGATGGTGAGGACGGCAGTTTTACGGTAGTGACGGATAAAGCAGAATACAAAGCTAGTAAAGTAGTAGTGGCAACAGGGTTTTATGGAACTGCAAATAGGATGAATGTACCGGGTGAGGATTTGCCAAAAGTTAAACACTACTACGATGAACCCCATCCTTATGCATGGCAAAATGTGCTTGTTGTAGGTGCCGGTAATTCCGGTGTTGATGTGGCTCTTGAATGCTATCGATCGAACGCTAATGTTACCATGGTAGTCCGCTACGGAGAGATTAAGAAGTCGGTAAAATACTGGGTGAAGCCTGATATAGAAAACCGAATTAAAAATGGCGAAATTAAGGCCTACTTCAATTCAGAAATCAAAGAAATCAGAGAAACGGACGTAGTACTTACAACTCCTGAAGGCGAAGTAACAATCGATAATGATTTCGTGCTGGCGATGACCGGTTATCACCCAAATTATGCACTTATGGATGCTTTGGGTATAGAATTAACCGACGATGAAAAATGTATGCCTATCCACAAAGAAGATTCGTTGGAAACCAATCGCAAAGGAATGTATGTAGCCGGTGTTGTGTGTGGAGGGATGGATACCAGCCGGTTATTTATCGAAAATTCGAGAGTTCACGCGGATCAGATTGCGGAACATGTAGCCAACTCATTAAAATAAAAAAAAGGGCAAGCGACCTATATCACGTCGCTACGACCAAATTACCGTTGCTGCATTCCTGCCCTGGCGGAGTTCAAAGGGAGCTGACTGTATAGGACTTGCCCTTAGAACGGTAAAGATAAGGTGAATCTGATGAACATCCAACCAAATCTGAAAGCATTTTTTTATTTACTGGTCATTATAAAAACGCCATTCCAATCATCGCCGGGTGGATTAGCCTTCATCATCTGGCAGCGTTCAATAAAAATTTGAGAGGGGTTTTGCAGATGCGCCTCAATAGGCATTGATTGGTTGAAATAATCAAGCGCTTTATCCCATTCTTGCTTGTAATACGCCTCCATACCTTGCTCGTACAAACCAATACAATCGAACAGCTGTTGTTGAGCGTCGGCTCTTAATCCCGCAATTTCGAACATGGTTACCGGTTTCGATCTTCCTTTTACCACAATGGTGTCTAGTTTTCTGAACAAGCAATCATCGCCATGTTTTTCGGCATCAACTTTAGTTGTTTCGGTTACCATAGTAAACACGTGATAGGCCTTTGCACCACTTTCGCAACGAGCAGCTAGGTTTACATTATCGCCCATCATGGTGTAATTAAATCGCCGTTCAGAACCCATATTTCCGGTAACCATTTCGCCGGTGTTCATGCCCATTCGGTGCTGCATCTGATGAACGATATCTGGCCAATTCCCATCTTGCTTCCATTTTACGCGAAGTTCAGCAAGTTGCTTTTCCATCAGTTGCGACGAAATACAAGCTCGCAGCGCATGGTCTTCGATATAAACCGGCGCTCCAAAAAAGGCCACGATTGCATCCCCAATAAACTTGTCGAGTGTCCCACCCTGATCGTTCAGTATATCAGTCATCGCTGTTAAATATTCGTTTATCAGCGTTACTAATTGTTTCGGCTCCAACTTTTCTGAAAAGGTTGAAAACGACACGATATCGCTGAAGAATGCCGTCATGTATGTGTCTTCTCCACCTAACTTTGGCTCTTCGCCTGAATCAATCATTTGATCCACCAAAGTGGGAGACACATACGAAGAAAACATCCCTTTAATTCTTCGTTTCTCACGCTGTTCATTCAAATATTCATAACCAATTGTAGCTACTTGTGCTAAAAACATGGTGATTAAAATGCTGCTCACATTTACAAATAATTGAACACTTAAGAACAAGTAAATTGCGAGACCGTAATAGCCCCCCATTCCAATAAGAGTTACTAGGAACCCCCACCCGGCACCATAATTCTGGTTTAAGAATGAAACCAGAAATACGACTAAAAATGCACCTAGAGTCATAAAAAAGAGTTG
This sequence comes from Balneolaceae bacterium, assembly GCA_034669965.1. Classification (GTDB taxonomy): domain Bacteria; phylum Bacteroidota; class Rhodothermia; order Balneolales; family Balneolaceae; genus HXMU1420-13. Next base: position 931,676 of record JAXMOK010000001.1, read on the forward strand.
CGAAAACTCGCTATGCTTGCTGATATAATTTCCATCTAAAATAGTTTGCAATGCATGAGCATGGATTTCGTAACCGGGTCGAGGGAAATCGCCGGAGGCAAATGGTGTAGGATGAAAATCCTGTAAAACGGGCATCGTTGAGCCCACAATGATAATTTTATCTTTGAATACTTCATCGTATAAAAGCCCTGCCTGAAAATCCGGATCATCGAAAAGATTCATTTCGAAGGCTTCAGCTTCCATCACTGTGGTATACTCCGGATCATCGATTACCTGCTCGTAGCTATATAAAGGAAATATCTCATCGGTTTCTGCCCCATAAAAATTTATGATAAATGAGTTCAAATTATCCCTTAGAATAGAATAATCGCCTACATGAAAATATGGGTCGGCTGAGTTTGGGTCGAGTTTACTTACCAGAGAATCGGGGATATTCTCATACACTTTCAACCCTTCGATGCCTAACATAAAGTAGCTTTCGTCTAAATATTTGCGGCCGAAATTATACGTTCGAACATATCCATCGATGTGCGGATTTGTACTCACCAAGCCAAAAGGATTCGGGCTATTCTCCCGAAGAACCCGAATTGGGAATATTGGTTCAAGCTCGGTACCGTCTTTACTTTCTATTCGTTCAATTTCACCGGCAAGAATTACATTCCCGGCATCAGCAATTGCTTTTGCAAACAGCGTATCGTTCGAAAGATCAAATTCATCATTTTGGCTAAAAAGCACATCAAATAAAATGGCTTTAGCTCCTGCACGGTTCAAGTTTTCTACTAATTTTGCATGAACACTTGTAGGCCACGGCCATTTTTCCGGTATTTCTGCATCTGCTTCTTCACTTATTGCAACCAACACAATCGGCGAATTATCGGCAGGTAATGGGCCTCTGATTTCAAACATATAATCACGAATCGAGAGCTCTACTTTGTTTACAACTTCGGTTATCGAAAGCAGAAACGAAACAACTAAGCTAACAACAGCGATAAGTATATACACCCAAATAGGTCGTTTTTTACCCTTTGGCGCACTCATAACTCAGAAACGATAAATGTATCGAAGTTGCATCAAGCGATCGTTTAATCCATTACTGCCTGATACATTCGTAAAGTTAGAATCAAAAATTAATGAGTGCTTTTCCCCTAGTTTATATTCTGCACCAGCTAAAAATACATACGTATTAAATTCAGATACATCTCTGTTAGCACTTAAGGAGTAGTAATCGTTAAGAAAACTTTCATCCTCGGTGTTTTCAATGTCTAATGTTCTGGATTTGGATGTATTTGATGTATATGCCACACGTCCATTAATCCTTAGCGCACCATCAAACATGAAGTAGGTAGCACCTGCCGAGATTCCCAAAATATCGATGTTTAATTGTCCCGCACCCGACTCTGTTTGGTTATAAGAAAAACTAAGCTGTGTCCGCAGTGGCGTTGTAGAGAATCGTGAAGCCAAATTGAAAGAATATGCACTGTTTTGTACATCACCGAATGCGAAAACTTCATCAGTAGTATTTAGCGATGCCAGTGAAATTGTAGCATCATGCACAGAGCTTGATAATTCAATTTGCTGTGTTAGTGATACGTTTAAATTAAGCGTTTCATTTTTACGCGGAGTAGTTGTGGTTAGGGTATCTCCGCGGATAATACGCACATTTTGCACTGCAGCATTTTCAAATTCTGATGGCACTAACGGGTTAAAGCGTTCAATTCCATTATCTCTGTTTCGCAACCTAAAGCCCATGCTTATTCTTGGTAATGACTGATTTACCGGATACCAACTTAAATTACTTCTGATGGAGGTTGTTACAGTAGTGGCTTCTTTTGTGTCGGTTACATTATCCGTTAGCCGTTCGTATCCCAGAGTTACGTATACCTGATTTTTAAACATTCTGAATCTATCAGAAACGGTATACCCGGCGATATCTTTTCGGATAGTTGAATTTGCCAATGATACAAAATCAGGACCTACCCATCGATATTGAATTCTGAATGTGTTTTTTGGATATACCATTGCAAACTCAGAATTTGATCCTAAAATACTGGTTGGAAAGTAGATTTCAGTTTCTGTTGAATCAGTACCAATTCCAGAAAGCCTAAGTGGCAATACATTAATGTTTTCGTTAACAATAATGATTTGTGAAATCTCTTGTAAGATATCTAAATCCTTTTGTTCAATGTCTTCAAAACCGAGATCAGCAGCTTGTTCTGCCGTTAATGGCCCACCGTAAATATCGTTATTTAAGGCACTGGCAACGGTTTCTGTTTGAAATCGGATTCTATTTTTATCGAAAGCAAAACGAAAATCTACCCCGGCTACAATGTTCCCTTTTGGTCGGACACCACCGCCTTCAACTCGCAAAAAGTCTGGGTTTTCTCGAAGACGTTGCTGCCCTGCAACCGAAACATTATTTAGCAAAGCCCCCGGTTGTCGAAGCACATCGTTGTAATCAATTACATTGAAAATAGAAGTAGTATCATCTTCCACTTTCAAAGCAGACACACCTAATTGAATGTATCGTGGATTTCCAAGTGCTACCCGAGCACCCATAACATTTCTTTTAAAAGTACCTCTTCCGCCACTTTCAAAACCTAACGTATAGGTTGTATCAACAACTTCAGTTTGAGTTGAATCTGTATAGACAAATTCTTCATCGATTGTTGTATACAAATTTGTTATTTCTCTACTTAACTCGCCATATAAAACTTGCACATTGATATTTTCCCACAAAAGGTGAAGCGAGGTATTAATCCCTTCAATACGACGGCCGGAAATCGTGAACTTACTTAACTGTGGAAAAATATGACCTGCCTCAAATTTCCACCATTTACCTAAACTTAGTTTCGCGCTGTATCTATTTTGTGGTTGAAGTCGAGCAGACTCCTGCGATGTTAAAAACCCGCTAAAATTATATTTAAACTTTCCGATAGAACCATTAATAGACGATCGACCGGTATAAGCATTGTTATTATTTCCTGAGATGACTTGGTTACGCGCTGTTAATTCTAACCTACCATTTGGCCGCAAGCTTGGCCCCAAAGATATGATTTCTGATTGGCCCGGTCGTACGATTCGAAAGTCCCACTCGGTTACAAATAACTCTTCCGTTTCAGTATGATATTCTAGCCTAATTTTGTAATCGCCACGATCCAAATCTTTAGGCACGTACGAGATAAAATAATCACTTGTATCTGCGAAGCTAGTAACATCAAGGTTATTCAAATACAGTTTAAAATCTCCTTTTGGGATGACATTCACATCATAGTAAAGAGCAATAGCGATATATGCATCGGTAGGTGATAAACCATTACCCGGTTTTGGTGACAGAATTGTATAGTCGATGCCTTCTGCACGTTTCATATCGTCGATGATAGGGGTTGCTTCAGAGTCTTGTACTAATTCAACTTTTATTGGGTTTTCAGCAGGCACATTGTCCGGGTAAAACACATCCTGACTTATACTATTTAAACTCAGCTGAAAATAATATTCAACTGCGCTTCCGCTTAATTCATCGGGCCCAAGTGTTACTTCGAATATGCCATTTTGAAATTGGACATCTTTTTGAGCATAGCCCAAATCACCTTCAGATCGAAAGAATAAATATGCTTCTAAAACATCAGAAGGGTTTACGCCGGGAACAAGAAACTCCAGTTGGGTAAGGTCATCCGCATTGATGAGTGTTGGAGCTTGATGCTGAACACTATATTGTGCAAAAAGTTGATTTGAACCAATCAATACAAGCGTAAGTATAAAAGCTAATCTAGAACCCCCAGTATTCATACAAAATTCTTTAACATGTAATAGCCTAACGTGTTTTGGAAATTCTAATAAAGAACGTTATTAATTTCCTTTTTCGAAAATTGTAATTGGCACTTCCCGGATTTGTCCATTTACATCTCTAAATCTTATGATGATCGTTTTCTCGATCATATCTTCGTCTAACGTTTCGTAACCTTCTTGCAAATCTTCAACTTCATTGGTTGTAAGTGTACCGGAATCTATTGAATTACCGGTCTCATCAACTTCTGCGAACATTTGTTGAAACAATGATACCGTTTCGCCAGAATTGGTTGCCGTTACATCAACCTGCCCTTCCTCTACCCAAACGTACCCTTGGGCTGTTGATCCAAACCGCGTTCCTTTTACAGAGGCTAGCGATCTTGAAGTAGAAACCTCAAACGTACCAGAACCCTGTGGCTCTACCTCAAGAAATATTTCACCATTATTTAAATCTATTCGTCGGGTAGTATTTCGAGAGTTTGGCTGCTCCTCACCTCGCACAATCAACTGAGAAGTCGGCTTTACTTTTGCGATACTGTTATCCATAAAAACAACAAGCGCGTACCCTTCATCATCGGTTTGTAAAGTGTCACCATGAAATAACTGTTCACCTATGTTTTCTTCAAGGCTTAACAAAATGGTTTCTTTATCTAAACTTGCCAGTTCAACGTTTGGCTTAAATCGGCGAACAATTGCAAGCGGGCGTTCTTGTGCAAGAATCGGTTCCGGAACGTAAAAATCGCTGGCAAGCATACTGCCCAGCACAACAAAGAGAATCATTGATACTGCTATTGATGTAATTTTCTTCATGACTATTGTACCTAATTATCGCTAATTATTATATCCCCGTCTTCTAATTTTTGAAGCAATTCTGTCAACTTTTGAATGCCAGTTATTCCACTAAACACTTGTTGATCTAGCTCAATGCTTTCAAAATAAAATCCGTCACTTAACATCGTATTATATTCTTCATCTCCAATCAAAGTAATCAATGCATTCAGGGTCTCTTCATCTATTTCCTGAGTAGTAACTGAAGTTTCTGTTGCAGGATCAACCAACGAAAAATTCCATATATCTGAAACATATTCTTCGGTACCCAATGCAGTTTGAACCGTTGTTGAAACTTGCCAATAATATTTTGCACCTGTTACAAGTGCCTGAGCCCCACTGGAAGGATACTGTAAGTTATTCCCCTCCACATTTACATCAAGATATTCGAATTGTAAAAAGTCTGAACTTCCTGCGGCTGTACTTTTGGCCCCCTCTATAAGCGATTCGGGACTATCTTGGTCATTATCGTATACAACAATTACGCGATAAGTATTATTGGCATCGCCCTCCCAGCTTAACTGTGGATATTGATTCGTAATAGAAACATCCGATCCAACTTCATCGCCCGGGGTTTTTAAAAATATTGATAATTCATCAACCACAGCACCGGATTCTGTACCTCCTAGTTCTACAGTTACACTTGAAAGCAATTGTTTACCACAAGCGTTGGTTACTCTAAATACTTTAGCGTTTATGGTGTAAATATCATTAGGTAGAGTAGTACCATCTAAATTTTCAAGAAAATCCTCTCCCTCGACAGTCAATCCACCATCAAATTTCATTTTTTCAGTAACGCCGGGTAACTGTTCAGTTTCAATATGATTGTTGGTGGCATAAACAGATTGGCCCGGATCTAATGTAAACGGGTAGGCAGCTTGTTGTGTTAATTCTGCAATAGTCCCAACCTTTCCCGCACTTATTCTAAATTCAAAAAATAAGTTCGTCAGTAGCTCATTCGTATTATTTGTCATTGTCCCGGACACTAACATCGGCCCGGATCCTTTTGTATTAATCCCTAAACTTGTTAAGCCTAAAACTTGCGCATTTTCAAGAATTGGAGTTAACATGATATCTAAAGAAAGAACTCCGTTAGCATTACAATCGGTTTGAGCGTGCGCAGAATTAACAGGAACAATTATGATAAGAAATGCTAAAAACCAAGAGAAAACTGTACCCGATCTGAAAGTAGAAATCATATGACTCTCGTTTATTATAAGTGAGACCTAAATATGAAACGATGTTTTTTTACAAACAATTAGAATTATACAAACAAAAAAAGCCCTTATTATTACAATAAGGGCTTTTTGTGGAGCTATGGGGATTCGAACCCCAGACCTTCGCGCTGCCAGCGCGACGCTCTAGCCAGCTGAGCTATAGCCCCAAAACAAAGAGTGCCAAATATAAACTCGTTTTAAAATTAATCCTAGTTTGTTTTTCTTTTTTGTTTGATAGAGAGCTCAGTATCACTATTTTCACGATCAATATTTAAAAAAACTCATTCAAAACTTAAAGAATAGGAGTCCTCCTAACATGAAACGCACATTCCACCTTCTTTTCTTAGCTCTATTCTTATCAGCTGGTGTTCTTACACAGTATGGTTGCGGGTCTAGCGAGCCTACCCCAACTGTACCTGTTGATACAGATGGAGACGGCATAACAGACGCAGAAGAAATCGAATTAGGGCTTGACCCGATGTCGGCTGATTTTGATGACGATGGCCTTACTGATGGCGAAGAAATAAACGAATACAACACTGACCCTAAAAACGCAGACACTGATGGCGATGGTCTATCTGACGGTGACGAAGTAAACACTTATGGAACTGACCCAAACAATGTTGACACTGATGGCGATGGTTTAAGTGATTACGACGAAATTATCACCTACAAAACAAATCCAAACGATGCTAACGGCGATGCTGATGGCGACGGTGTTTCTGATGTAGATGAAATCAATCGCTACAATACAGACCCTACCAATGCCGATTCTGATGGCGACGGTTTTACCGATGGCCAAGAAATTGACATGGGAACTAACCCAAACAACGGTAGCGATCCTGTTTTTGTAACTGGCGATGATTTAGGAACGATCAACTTTGATTTCGACCGTTCTAATATCACTGACAAAGCAGCACAAGTTCTTGCTGATAACGTAGAAGTTCTTATGAATGCTCCTGCTTTCCGTGTACGTGTTGACGCTTACACCGATCATGTTGGTGGCGATCAATACAACTTACGCTTGAGCCTGCGCCGTGCAGCTTCTGTAGTTGATTTCTACAAGAGTAACGGAATAGCTGAAGACAGAATTGAATCTCGCGGATTAGGTAAAGCCCCTGTTGAGTGCTCTACTTCTGAAAAAGAGCCAAACGATGGTTGCGAGAAAAACAGACGCGCTGAGTCTAACCCAATCAGCACTTTGAAGTATACTCCGGATATGTAATCCTGATACTTAGAAAAGATTTAAAACCAGCTCAGCCAAACTGAGCTGGTTTTTTTATGCCCTTAAAATAATCTCGAGAGTGCAATACCCGGATAGAAACCCGGTTCATCTAGTCGATAAGCTAAATCAATTCTGAAAAGGCTAAAGATATTACTAATAGAAACGCCTACTTCAGCGTGTGGAGTCTCGGCGTTTGATGGTAGATAGCCTAGGTTTGATAAGAAAAATTGCTTCTGCTTTTCAGGTAACCACGTTTTCCCAATACCACCAAATGTTATTAAGCTTATCCCACTTTTAGCAGCATTAGGGATGCCAAGCAACTCAAATGGTGTTGAACGGAAGTTGTGCTCTGCATGGATAGCAGCAAAAGAAGCACCTTCGTATGGGACATATCGTTTCGAGCGAAAGGCACCAAAAGGCGTGAAATACCCAAGGGCAGCATCAATAGCTCCGTTTTTTTGAACAGGTAACTCACCTATGAATGTCCCTGCATTAATACGAATGTCTAATGTGTTTGGAATAAACCTTCGCTGATAGAACGTAGAGTATCGACGGTAGATATCAATATTGAATCGAGTGAAGTTCCAATCGCTTCCAATCGCCTTCAACGATTGTTCTACACTAAGTTTGATATTGTCGGCACCAATCACACCCCAAGCTTCAGCCCCCTCACCTGATTCGTAGGAAACCGAAAGTAAGCTTAAGGTACCTTCCTGTACCGCCGGATTAAACCGCTGAACAAAACTTGACCCAAATAAATCGTAACTGGTTTTATAATCTATACTGGAATGCTGTTCGTACTTATAGCGAGCATTTAGCGATCTATTATATCCTTTCAAAGCATAGGCACCACCCACAAAAATCCCTTCGCTGCGGTAATAATCAAAATAGTCGGAATAGCCAAACAATGGCATCGTACTTAATGTTTCTTTTTTAAAGAGATCTGAACTATATCTCGTTTCAGTTTTAAAATCATATCCTGCAATTAATGCAAAGCGGCGAGTTGTTTTCAGTGGCCACCAGCTCACATCAGCACCATGTGAAACCTCCTCATAACCTAAGCTATAACCTAGCCTCAGCCGTGATCGAAATCTTCGATCCAAATATCTTTTTTGATGTTCGATACCTGCATAAATAGCATCTACTCTGTTAAATCTTGCATCAATAGATGTATTTTGCCTCAACCTTTCAAAAGCAGTCGGCTCTTTTCGCTCGCGATAGGTTGTTTGAGTTCCATCGGAACTTGTTTCTACACGCACAGTCACCTCACTATCGCCATCATCATCGTCATCCATATCAATAAAGCGAGTAAGAAATCCTTTGGGGCGAAATGCTTTTTCTAAGGTGGCTGTACTATCTAAGGTATCATAAGCTTCAAGCTCAACTTTTGACAAAGGGACTACATCTACTGTTGCAGTAAATAAAGAATCTGTTTTATTAATGCTTGTAGAATCAATCTTAAACCAGTCGGTATCAGTGAAAATAGAATCCGGTAACTCCGTATTCACTAAATAATCATTTAGCTTAGATACTTGCTTAAAACCAATAGGTGGAAATCTCAACCCGGGCACGCCTACTTCAATTGTACCTTCCATTCTAAAGTCTACAGGCAACCAAAACTCCCCTCCAAAATTGCTGAATTGCTGCTCGTAGTACATATTGAAATCCTGAATCGGTGGTGGAAATACAATTACAGAGTTTGGTTTTAATCGAACGGCAATAAGTGCGTAATCTTCATCTTGCACAAAAATTGTACCCTCAAACAAAGGTTGTAGTTTTCTTTTTGATGAAACTTCAATTTCAAAAATCACTTTGTCATCAATTTTCGAAAAATCAACTAGCTCGAAATTATAAAACTTAAGTGCATTCGGGTGGGTCACACCAACTACTTCAAATTCTACGATATCTAAATTATCATCGTAAAAATTTGGCAAATAACTTACTCCGGCAAAATTGTCGCTGCCTTCTATATTTGCTGTTTGTCTTCGAGATTTTAAAATCTCACGATTTCCTAACTCCTTATCCCAATAGGCCTGAGAAATACTTTCTGTTATAGATACAATGGAGGTATCGGTTCTCAGTTGCTGCCTGCTGTACGCATCAACAGTATAATTTTGCAAATTTTCTCTCCAGATCTGTTTCCTGCGAATAACCTCTTTCATAATCGAAATTGCAGGATCTTCACCAGTTACTGTAATTTCTTGCATTTCTAGAAATGCCTCTTCCATTAAAAAATCTAAGGGACCTTCGTGATCTGCAGATAGCTCAATTTCTTTGGTTTGATAGCCTAAATAACGAACTACAATTGTGGAAGGAAATGTCTCTACTCTTAATGTGAATTCACCATCAGCATTTGCAATGGTGCCTTTGTAAGTGTCTTTAATTATGATATGAGCAGCGGCCAATGGCTCAAGTGTTTGAGCGTCTACAATCTTACCTGTTATTATTTTTTGAGCGCTTGCTGAATTTGTTAACAAAATTATCGTTAACGCGATCCCTAAAAGTCGTTGCATGTGTATGATTTAATTCGTTGGAACTAACGAACTCACTACTAATTTAATACGCAAATGTTTCAGATAAATTGAATTCTAATTCAACTCACTCTTTTAATTTATCGCTCTTATTAAAAATGAGGCCAAGAAGTGCTGTAAATAGTGCCGCCCCAACGATCGACCAAATAACCGGAAAAGGTTGGCCTTCGATAGTGATAGTCCAAAGCTGTGGAAACTCTAATTCTACTGCAATCCACTTACCAATAATCGCACCGATAAACCCAACTACGGCCGACATTAAACATCCCCCACTACCTAATTTAAAACCACCAATACTTTGGCCAATTCCACCACAAATAGAAGCAATTAATACAAGTACTAAAAAATCAAATATTCCCATAACGCTAAAATAGATAATCCTGTAGGTTTAACGTAACAAATGTTGTTGGGTTCCACAATTCCTTTTCCATCATTCACTATTTGTTAAAACCATAGGTAAAATGTAAGTTATCATTAAGTCTCAGACAGCTCTATATCAAATTAATTACCTGGAATTATGAAGAACGTACACATCTTCTCACTCACGTTAGTGGTACTCTTATTTTCATTGGCTTCGTGCGGTGAAAGTGAAGAAGAAAAACAAGCTCGCTTGCAAGCTTATCAAGATTCATTGCGAGCAGTAGAACAAGCTAAAGTAGCCGAAATGATGGCTCAAATGCAAGATTCGATCGATGCAGCTGAAGCAGAACAAATGCTTGCAGAAGAAGTAGAGGAACCACCAATGAATGCCACCGGAATGGTTGAAGATGGCAGCTTTGTAGTGCAAGTAGGCGCTTGGCGGTCTGAGGAAAAAGCTCAATCATTTGTAAATCGCTGGTCCGATCGAAACTACCCGAATGCTTACGTTGTAAAAATTGGTGATGAAGCCACAGGTGATGTTTGGTTTCGTGTTCGTGTAGGCGACTTTACCAATAAAATGGAAGCCGAAAATTTTGGGGCAGAATTAGCACGTGAAATAAACTCAGGATACTGGGTTGCTAGTAAAAATTAGAAGCTAAAAGCATTTAAAATTTATAGTTGTAAGTGTGCCATGCATTTACGTAATTAAAAATACGCTCAAGTAGCGTCTCTCTTGATGAATAGTCAGCCCCGTACATTCGAAAAATGTGCGGGGCTATTTTTTTTGAATCTTTTTTTTACGAGCTCGTACAAGGCGTGTCCGTGATTTATTTTTCTAATTCTCGGGATAACGTTATAATCCGCAGATACGACACCACAAACTTTTTAACATAAGCGAAATGAAAAATTTCAGCATCGCAAAACGGCAGGTCGACCAAATAAGTGTGCTTGATATAAGCGGAGAACTTGATGCCCATACAGCATCGCAGCTTGAGAATTCTCTTAAAGCCCTGATCGAATCAAAAAACATCAAGATAATCGTTAATTGTGCAAAACTGGATTATATTGCCAGTGCCGGACTCGGGGTATTTATGGCTTACATCGAAGATGTAAGGGGGTTAGGTGGCGATATTAAACTCTCTAACATGAACGACAGAGTTTATAACGTTTTCGATTTATTAGGATTTCCAACTTTATATGACATTGTAGACGATGAGCGTGATGCAGTAAAAGCATTTTAAAAAAGAAGAAGTGGCAGGCAAAAATAAATATACACTCTCCGTCGACTCCTCAACTAAACACCTGAGCGAGGTTCGAGACTTTGTAGCCGAACATGCTCAAAATGTTGGTTTAACGGAGAAAGATATTTCTGAAATCCGCCTTGCTGTTGATGAAGCGTACACGAACATCATAAAACACGCTTATAAAAACAGCCCTTCAAAACCGGTAAAGATTGAAATTGGTGTCGATTCAAAAAAACTCTGGATTTCGATTATGGATGAAGGGGAAAGTTTTAAACCCGATGAGTACAAAGCCCCGGACATTTTAAAACGTATTAAGAATAAACAACGTGGTGGTATGGGCGTTTTTTTGATTCAAAAGCTTATGGATCAGGTGCAATACAACCGCAAAGGTAAGATGAACGAGATCCGAATGGTTAAAAACCTTTGAGATCCTATGGACTACTCCCTACAATCTAACGACGAGCGCAGAAGCCGGTTTGAACTGCGCACACTTCTTGAAACCAGCCGGCTACTCATCGAATCTCAAGACCCAGATTTTGTACTCAACAATCTCCTGCTTATCACAATGGGCAAATTGTTGGTTCCAAAAGGCATGATTTTGATTCACAAACCTGGTGACGCCTCTTATCTTGTATCGAAATCTAAAGGTAGAGATTGGCTGGCCGAAGGGTCTGATTTAAAAGCAGAATTTGATCAAAAATTGCTTGATACCTCTGTAATTCATGGAAAAAAATACGCTGCAGTTTTTGATGCAATTGGCATCGAAAAAGAGAGCACTCTGTTCAATTTAAAGACAAGCAATCACCATCTAGGATTTCTATGCCTTGGCCCGAAGGGTACTAAACAGCCACTAACCGGTGGCGAAATTGAATTTATTGAAAGCCTGAGCATAATCTCGTCGGTAGCAATAGCTAATTCGAGAATGTTCAAAGAACTCCGCCATATAAATCGGCGACTTGATCGAAAAGTTCATGATTTAAATACGTTGTTAGAGCTTAGCAAAGATTTTAACATGATGGTTGATCGTGATGAAATAGCTCGCGTATTTAAATTTGCGATGCTTGGACAGATGCTCATCAGAACGTTCTTCTTTGCACTAGATATTGACGGTAAACGCTCAATCATATCAATAAGCGGGATAAAAGATGCTCCTACCGATGAAGATCTTGATAAGCTTTTTGGGATGGAAGACATCGCCAGAACCGACGATGTGAAAGACTGTGCATTTTTAGCCGATAATAACATTAACCTGCTTATTGGCCTTCGCTTCCAAAATGAAAAAATTGGAGTAGTTGGGGTTGGCCCGCGTGCAACTATGGAAGGGTACGGCGACGCTGAGATCAATTTCTTACAATCGCTAGGCAACCTTGCTTTGCTCACTATCCAAAAAACATTATTGTTGGAAGAGCAGATTGTTAAAAAACGCCTAGAAGAAGAACTCAATCTTGCGAAAACGATTCAAGAAGGCTTATTACCATCACCGATTCCAAAAATACCGGGAATGGACATGGCGGCGGTGAACGTATCATCACGACAAGTTGGTGGCGATTACTTTGATGTTCTAAAGCTAGATGATAATGGGCATTTATTAGCAATTGCCGATGTTACCGGTAAAGGCATACCTGCGTCACTTTTAATGGCCAACCTCCAATCGATGTTGCACGCCTTAGCCCCTTTGGATGTAACACTCGAAGATGCCACCGGTCGAATAAATGACATCATATACGAGAATACTCCACCTGATAAGTTTATTACCTTTTTCTGGGGTAAAATTACCGATGACGGAAAAACATTTAAATACACCAATGCAGGGCATAACCCGCCTATGGTATTTAAAAAGGATCAAAAGGATCCGATTTTACTGGAAGATGGGGGAGTGATTCTCGGGGCTATTCCTACTATGTTGCCATATAGCAGTGCCGAGTATAACATTGAGGATGGTGATTTACTCGTATTCTTTACCGATGGGGTTACAGAAGCTATGAACCCGGAACAAACCGAAGAATACGAAGAGCACAGATTAATCGACTGCGTAAATGCAAATCGTGACAAAGACGCGAAAGGAATTATGAATGCTATTATTCGTGATATCAATCACTTTTCGAATAACATTCAGTACGACGATATCACGATGATTATTTTGAAAGTTAGTTCAGAGTCTTAATTCCCATTATTCCGGGAATACCATTGCTCCGAAACTCACTCATTGCCAAGATTGCCTCATAAGTCTCGTAGCGGTTCATAATCTCGTTAACATATCGTACGGTCTCTATCCCTCTGCAAAAGCCGTATCGAGCATTTTGATAGTATCTGCGCTGCATTAGCTTTAACAACGAGCCTGAAATATCATCCCAACTATTCGGATTCTTGTTTTGGTCGATGGTTAAACGCCGGGCATCAGCCACATGCCCCATTCCGGCGTTATAAGTTGCCAATGCCAATCGCCATTGATTGGTTGAGTCTATGTAAGAATAATGATCCAGATGCTCTTTTATGATGCGAGCTCCTTCGCGTGCATTTATTTCTGGCACAAACAAGGAATCTTCAGGAATCTCCGAAAATCTCGGTAATACCTGCATTAAACCAACAGCGCCGGCCCAACTTATTGAGGTTGGGTCGAATTTCGATTCCTGTGCAGCAATAGCTGTTAACATCAGCCAATCCAAGTCGAATTCGGCTGCTATTTGTTGTAACAAGCTATCATATGGAGATATTATTCCGATTGGGCCCTCTTGAAACTCGGGATTAAAATATTCGGCGATTTGCGAGCTTCCTTCGTAATATTTCTTACGCAATATATTTAGAAATGCAGATCGCTTTGGGATGCCCTCTTCGTCATATCTAAAATGGCTTCTTAAAAATCGATCCATTCTTGTTTTCAAATCTTGCGAATTTGGACGAATTGCCCATGCAATTTCATCTCTCTCGGCAATTTGTGGCCCTGCCACCAAACCCGGCATATATTTGCTGGTGGCAAAGAAAATATTATCATCAGCTACGGTTGCAGCTATTGTACCATTTGCCACTTGAAATAATAGCGACTCGGTGTCCATATCTTCACTTACAACATTTATCTGCAAATTAAACCCTTGCTCTTGCAAACTCTCTAGGGATTTATAATACGAACTGTTTCTTCGAATGGTGATAGGGATACCCTCTAGCTCACTTATGCTTTCTGGTGCCATATCAAGCTCCTCTGAAAGCACTACAATTTGATTCACTAAATTATATGGACGCGTAAATTCTACAATTTCCGTCCGTTCTTCAGTAATCGTATAATTTGCGGCAATTAAGTCGCCCTCACCATTATATAGCAAATCATAAGGGCTTTCATCCGGTGCAGTGATTACTACTTCTAAGGCAAGATCATTTTGTTGAGCAAACTCTCTCACCAGCTCGTATTCGAAGCCAACCTGAATTCCGCGATGAAGAAAGTACGCTCCAGAACTATAGCTGGTTATCATTCTAAGAACCCCACTTCGTTTGATCTCAGCTAAATCACGATCTACGGGTTTCTCTACAGAAACACCCAGAAGTTCACTTCGGACTGTATTTTCGTTCTTGGTTTGTTTGGTGCATGATACTGATAATGCTATTCCGATTGCCAAGAGCCAAATACAACACTTTTTAACAGATAATATATCTTGTAAAGTTTTCATGGCTTTTTAAATCGACTCTCCGTTTAAATTGAAATAAAATTATCTTCCCCTCACGTACGTTACTATCTACCTTAGTTTAAGGTTTTTTCGGTGTTTTTAGTAATTCATTAAAAACTTTAAACACTTATTATAAATATCATCTTTAATTAATTCAAGTATTTAACACCTTTCATGACATCAGTGTTACCACGCATTCTACTTGTCTTATTTTCTGTTTTTGCACTCTCAACCGTTGCTTCGGCGCAATTGAGTGGCATTATTATTAACTCAGAAACTCTTCAGCCCATTCCAGCTGTTAATATCAGCTTTCCCGACCATAACGAAGGAACTAGCAGTGCAGAAGATGGAACTTTCTATATTAATTGGAAAGTATACCCCGTTAAGGTCACCTATTCGGCACTTGGGCATGAGCATATTGATCAATTTTATAGTTCTGCCGATACCAATCTGATTGTTTATTTAAAACCATCGGTAATGAGTTTGGAAGAAATTGTTGTGATGCCGGATCGTACTATAAATCCCATAACAAATTCTTCACCTATTGCACGAAGTACCGTAAGTATTGAGCAGCTATCTGATAAAGCGGTAACAACTGCAGTTGAATTATTGCGAGCCGAGACTGGAGTATTTGTGCAACAAACCAGTGTTGGGCAAGGCTCGTTATACATTCGTGGGCGTGCAGGGCGCGATGTACTTTATCTTTTTAATGGATTCAGAATGAATCCTAGTTTTGTACGATCGGGGCAGAATCAATACTTTGGTGCTATCGATCCATTTTTGATTAGCAAGCTTGATGTTTATCGTGGCCCGGTTTCGGTGTATTATGGTAGCGATGCCCTCTCGGGTGGCGTAAATATTTCGCCCATCGTAAAGAAATTTTCCTTCGAAAAAGAGCTAACCGGGGAAGTTGCTTCATTTCTCAACTTTCAAGGCAATGGTGAAAAAAGTATTCATGGAAAACTCGCTTATCAAGGCCCAACATTTACGTTGTTTGCCGGTGGCAGTTTTCGAGATTACGATTACTACAACATGAGTGAGCAATCGAATGAAGCGCTTTGGTTCCCATATGATGAAACCCTCTCGAACGCTGATTATCAGTTTAAATCGTACCAAATCTCTTCAAATATTAAAATTTCTGACCGTTCAAATCTATCATTGATTAGTTACAATGGGCGCATACCTGATGCCCCAAGAATCGATCGCACAACCTTAGGTTATAGCATTGAAAGCGCTGATGATGGAATACGTCCCCGAAATGGATATTATTCGAATACATCGCCACTGGTTTTTTGGGGGAACACGGCTGAATATCGTTTGATTTCCGAAAAAGCTGCTTTCCAGAACTTAGGAATCAAAGCTGGTTTTTTTAAACTAAAAGATTTCAGAAAACAACAGGATTTCGACATCAACAATCCTCCTGCGTTTTCAATTAATCAAGAAGACAGAGATTATTCTTTTACGATATCTGATACTACTAATTTCGACCGTAGTACCAGCAATCAGTTTTTAGCTTCCATCGATGTTCTTTCTCGAATCTCTCCAGACCTGTATTTGAAATGGGGAGGAGATTTATCTTTTGACCATGTGAACAGTGAACGTGTTTCAAACTTTGGTCAAGTGCGTTTACCTCGATACCCTGATGGATCGGAGTATATGCTTGGTGGTATTTTTGCACAGGTTGATTATGCTCCATCAAACCGTTTTAGTATTGAGTACGGCGTTCGATATTCACGAGCTCACGCTTCCATTCCGTTCGAAGGAGTAAATACCAATCGAAAATTTAATCCTTATTCCGATTCATTCGGACAGTTTACCCATGCTTTAGGCCTCAGCTATAATCTTACCGACGATCTAGCATTGGTAAGCAATTTATCTACGGGATTTAGAGCGCCAAACGTTTCCGATTTAGCAGAAATTGGAACCCGAAGTAGTGATCAGTTCCAGACACCAAACACCGATCTAAAGCCAGAAACATCTCGTAATTTGGATATCGGAACTATGTACGATACCGAAAACTATTCCTTTGAATTTTATGCGTTTTGGCTTCATTATTCCAACAAAATCAACCGCGAAGAAACAGGGAATTTTGTAAACGAATTTGGAGAAGTTCTCCCTGCAGACAGTGTAACGTATATTTGGGATACCTTTCGGGAAGTGCGCAACGAAAATGCAACCTCCATGGAATTACTTGGCGTTGAGTTTGCCGGAGAATACAGTAATAACGATTTCATTAAAACCGGTTTAACATTTACCTACACTTGGGGCAATCTAATTAACTTAGATCGCTCAACCGAACCTGTTGATCGAATCCCGCCTGCTAACGGCATTTTATATGTAGATTATACCCCCGCTCCAAAAATTACCATCCGTCCACAAGCCCGATATGCTTTTGCCCACCGAAGAATATCACCGGCTGAAAAAAGCGATAACCGAGTTTCTCAAAATGGCACCGATGGATTTATGAATCTCCAACTTTTGATAAATATGCGTCCACAGGATGATGTAACTATCAAGTTTGTAGCAGATAATATTATGGATGAAGCTTACCGCGAGCATGCAAGCGGCTTAGACGGAATGGGACGAAATTTCACTATCTCAATTAGCTATAAATTCTAAGCTAACTAAGCTTCTCCTCATTTCGACTTCGTCCATGTGAGCATGATGCCAATTAAAACAATCATCATGCCAACAAAACTCATGAACAGCGGAACCTCGCCAAATATTAGGTAAGCAAACACCGAGGATACAGCCGGCTCAAAAAGAATCAACGTAGAAAGCAATGTTGGTGAAATGTATTTCACTGCAAAATTTAGAGATCCATGTCCGGCAATTTGAGGACCTACCGCTAGTGCGAATCCTATCAACATAACAAACGCAGTAATCTCAAAGGTAAAACCCTCTACGATAAATAGAGCGATTACGCAAGTTAAAGCTGCATAGCCATACACCGGAAAAACATATTCGAACCAGTTTCTCTTTTGTCGGATTCGGTTACCAATCAAAAAGTATCCTGCAAAAATAACTGCTGCCAAAACTGCCAAACTATTGCCAAGAAGCGGATTGGTGTATGCCGTCTCACCATCGTAATCGGAATAGCCAATTAAAACAGAGCCAGTGAATGCCACTACTACTCCAATCCAAACCAATGCTTTAAACCGAATTTTATAGGCGAAGCGCTCAATTAAAATAATCAAAATTGGGTGGATGGTTACCAAGACAGAAGCCGATGCAATAGATGTGTAATAGATCGAGCTGATCCAAGTTATCAGGTGTAAACCCAACATTATGCCTGAGCAGGCTACTAGCAGATGTTCTTTAGTGGTAACGTTTTTGAATTCGCCGGCCTTCTTTTGGTAGCCATATGCCGGTAACAAAATCAAAAAAGCAATAGCTGTTCGAATTGCTGCTATTAAATATGGGGAGGAATCGGTGGCTAGCTTTACAAGAATTGGTGAGAAGCCGATCGCAGAAATACCAAAAGCGAGCAGGCCATATACCTTAACTTTTGAGAATACTGCCGAATCTTGGTTACTCATTATCTAATGCGATCGATAGACCGAACAAGTTTTTCATCTTTGTGAATAAATCGCAGCGCAAGTAATTGAAATACAAATCCCGCCATTACAGCCCCGGTTCCAAGTGCTTCATCCCAAAGGTACGTTCCAATTCCACCTAATGAGAAAAATACACCAACGCAAAAACCAAAACCTATAATTTGGGCCAACATGGTTCTTTTAACCCATGTAATTTGGTTTTTTCGGTTGCTGTAAAGAAAAATACAAGTAATCGAACCTATCATCGATAGCGTTAATGAAATGGCCAATCCGTAGCCGATCCACATTTGAGGATCTTCCATCGCTCGATGATAAATGGGCGTAAAAAAAGTAACGCCGGTTACAATAGCTGCTAGTGCTAAAAAAACAGTTTGAATTCGTTGTATCACTTAAGACTGATTTTTTTTTGGGATAATTTTGTGAGAAGATAAGAGTTTCGAACAACAAAAAAGGGGCACGAGGCCCCCTTCTTTTTTTTCAAATTTTAGGCGGTGTTAATTAACCGTTTCTGGAGTTGTGTAATTGATCTCCATATCCTGATCTTCAATTGGTTTTTTGTACATCATTTCTGAAAGGCGAACACGTGCACGCTCGAAAATGAAATAAAGTACAGGCACCAAAATCAATGTTAGCGCAGTCGCAAACAGTAACCCAACGATTACAGCAATTGCCATTGGCCCCCACCAAGCGGCTTGCTCGCCACCCATGTAGATGTAATCGCCCAAGTTCGAAAAGAACTCGATCGGACTTCCTACTAACACGATAAAATCGAAGTTGAAACCAATTGCCAATGGAACTAAACCTAGCGTGGTTGTAATTGCCGTAAGAATTACCGGACGAAAACGCACTTTACCGGCCTGTACCAACGATTCTTTAAGTCCATACCCATCACGCTCACGTAAAATGTCTACATAATCGATGAGTACAATGGCGTTGTTTACAACAACACCGGCTAGTGAGATTACCCCGAGGAACGCCATCAAACCAAAGGCCATTTGGAAAAACACTAAGCCGTAGAATACGCCTGCTGTCGACATTATTACTGAACTTAGAATAATGAGCGGTTTTACCACCGAATTGAATTGAGAGACCAGAATAAACGCAATTAAGAATACAGCAATCAAGAATGCCCGGCCTAAGAAATCGAAAGATTCATCCTGCTCTTGCTGTTGCCCTGTCCAATTGTGAGAATAACCCGGAGGCAAACCTTCCAGATAATCTTTCAACACTTCTTGCGCCTCTGCTAACACTGCATTCGCTTGATTACCTGCTCGTACATCCGCACTAACAGTAATTACTCGTTCCGACTCTTTATGCTTAATACCACCTAAACCGTCGCTCACTTCCCAAGTTGCAACTTCAGAAAGCGGAATTTGGGTACCTTCGTGGAAAATCGTCAGATCACCAAGCGTACTCATATCGTCGCGGTATTCGTCACTTAACCGAACAATGATATCGTATTCTTCTTTTCCATCACGATATTTCGATGCTTCAACTCCATTTATGGCCTGGCGAATTGTATAACCAATGGTATTCGTGTTAAGCTCGTAGAGAGCCGCTTTTTCACGATCAACAGTAACCCTAATTTCAGGGCGTGCTTCCGGTAAATCTGACTCTAAGCCATCCATTTTAATGTAAATTGAATCGCCTTCCAAAATGCGAAGCACGTCGTTCGAAGCCATTGTTAACTGCTCCATGTTAGGACCGGATATTTCCAAATTGATTGGCTTGCCTGTTGGAGGTCCGTCGGCCGGTTTTTCGACCGCAATTTCTGCGCCTACAATTTTTCCACTTAGGGCATTACGCATCGCCTCCATGTAGGCGAACACATCGCCTTGGCGTTGTTGAAAGTCTTTAAAATTCAGTGCTACTGTTCCAAGGTGGGTCGAGTTTCCACCTCCACCGCCAGGATCGCTGCTAATGGCTGCACCGGATGTGCCTAACACCGAGTTTAAATCGTTTGTATTATTGATGATTGTTGGTAACTCACCACGAATTTCATCGATAATTCCTTTTGTGAATTCAACATCGGAACCAACGGGAGCTTCTACTTGAACATAGACATCGCGAGGTGGGATATTTTCTGGGAAGAACTCCACGCCAACCGGAAAAATAATTAAAAGTCCAATAGCACTAATAAATGCAAGTGGAGCAAAGAAAAAGGTAACGACCGCCCAGTGTCTTAACGCCCAACGGATTGCGCCTTCATACATATCAATTACTTTATTAAGCCCATCAAGCTGCCACCATTGGCCAATCGGGTGTAAAACAAATTTGTTGAGAATCCACAATATAATTCCCAAAACAATAAGCATGGTCCATGTAATTGGACTTGAAGCAATCAATATTAGGCCTACAAAACCAACTCCGGCACCAATAATGTATTTCCCGGTTTTGCTAAGTCCCGGTTTCTTATTTTCTTCATGATCAACGCGCATAAACAATGCACAAATCACGGGATTAATCACCAGACCAACAAACAACGAACTTCCTAAAGTGATGATGAGCGTCTTTGGCAGGTAGCTCATAAATTCGCCCGTAATTCCCGGCCAGAAAACCATCGGAGCGAAAGCCGCAATAGTTGTAAATGTTCCTGTAATGATTGGCACAGCAACCTCGCCGGTTCCTTTTTTAGCGGCCTCGAAATTATCGTAGCCTTCTTCTAAGTAACGATAAATGTTTTCGACCACCACAATGGCGTTATCAACCAACATCCCCAAAGCAAGAATGAGTGAAAACAATACCACCATGTTCATGGTAATGCCAACGATGCTCAATAAAATGAACGACAAAAACATCGACATCGGGATGGAAATCCCGACAAATGAAGAGTTTCTTACCCCAAGAAAGAATAACAAAACGCCCACAACTAACAGTAGTCCAGAAATGATATTGTTTTCCAGATTGCTCACCATACTCACCACATCTTTACTTTGATCGTTGGTGATGGTGTAAGTTGTAGTTGGAGGTAGCACTGGAAGCTCAGCCTCTAAAATGGCTTTAACTTCGGTGGCTGTATCCAAAATGTTTTCACCGGATCGTTTTTTAACGCCCAATGTGATAACAGGCGAACCATTTAATGTAGAATAGGTAGCGCGTTCTTTAAACCCAAATTTTACCTCTGCAACATCGCGCACATAAATTGGGTTTTGATTTTCACCTTTCACCACTACTTCTTCGATTGGTGCAGTTTCTTCGTACTGGCCGGGCACACGAAGTAAAAACTTCTTGGTTCCAACCGTAATATCGCCACCCGGGATCGTTACATTTTCGTTGCTGATTGCCCCAATAATATCCCCAAAACTGATATTGTAATACTTCATCTTAGGCAAATCTACGTTCACTTGAACTTCTCGCTCTAAACCACCGGTTAGATCAACGCCCAGCACCGTTGGGATCGCCTCAATTTTTTCCTGAAGATCTTCCGCTATTTCTTTCAATATTACTTCATCGTAATCTCCTGAAAGGTTCACGTTCATGATCGGAAATTCGGAAAGGTTGATTTCTTGAACGGTTGGCTCCTCTGCATCTTCCGGCAATTCTGGTTTCGCCAAATCCACTTTCTCTCGCACTTTTTGCAGCGCATCTTCAATATCAACGTTGGTATCGAACTCGAGATTGATGCTTGAATACCCCTCTGAAGAGGTGGAAGTCATGGTTTTTACTTCCGAAATGCTGCCCAGCTCATCTTCCAGCTTTCGGGTAACCAGGCTTTCCATATCCTCGGGCGACACCCCCGGATACACGGTTACCACAAAAATATTCGGCACCGTAATACTAGGGAACGATTCTTTAGGAATGGTGAGGTATGAAACAATTCCCATCACAGCGATAAGCATAACCAACACCATTACACTTATGCTGTTCTTTATCGAAAAAGAACTCATCCAGAACTCTTTTCGAACCCCACTTGCTTTAGGTGCTCCGTTATTTGCAGAGCCATTTTTTAAATCTGTATTCATCAAAATCCTCTATTGTGCGGCTAATGCACTTTGCGATTCTACTACATTAATTCTCATTCCATTGTTGAGGAATGCCGAGCCAATGGTGATCAACTCATCTCCGGTTTCTAGTCCCGACTTTACAACCACATTGCTTTTATAGGATGGCCCCAGAGTAACTTCTTTTTCCATTGCCACTTCTTTACCTTCATCATTTTCACCCAATACATACGACACATAACGACCGTCTTTACTGTAAATAAATTCTTCGCTAACCACAATTACATCGTTTTGTTGTAGTGTGTTTAATCGAATATTGGCAATCATATCTACTTTCATCCCGGCTTGCTTGGTCATGTCGATCTCGATACGGAATGTTCGGTTTTGTGGGTTGATGGAGTTCCCAACAAATGTGATGCGTTGCGAAAGCGTGTCTACATCTTGCGTGTCGAACCAAATTTCAACCTGATTGCCCTGCTGAATAGCGTTGGCATATCGTGCAGGAACACCCGCTGTTATTTTGAAGTTTTCTGATCCAATCAATCTTACAGCAGGAGCGCCGGGGCTCACCATTTCGCCCACTTCAAACATAATTTCTTCAACTACACCGCTAAATGGAGCTTTAATGCTGGTATTTTCCAAATCAACTTTTATCGATTCTAACGCCGAAGCACTTTGCTGGTACGCATATTTGGCATTCAGGTAATCTATCTCCGACCCAATTCCTTCTTCTGTATAGATCTTTTCTAGTCGTTCATAATTTTCTCTGGCTTGGCCAGTAATTGCCTCTAGTCGTGCCGCTTCTTGTTTCAGCTTTGCATCGTCGATTTTTAGGATGGTTTGTCCTGCACGCACTGCTTCACCTTCTTCAATGTTGTAGCGCAATACTTTCCCGCTTACTTCAGCAGAAATCATGATATCGTCGGAAGTTTCTACCATTCCCACAACTCGAACAAAGCTATTAAATTCAGATGGGCTGATACTTTGCGTGCGCACATTGACGGTTTTAACAAGCTCTTCGGTTTCCTGTTGAATTTCTTCAGGAGCAGAGCAAGCCGAAAGAAAGATCAATAAACTTAATATTGATGCTAGATAATTGGTTTTCATGGGTGTGTTTGTATTCTGTATGTTTAATTTCATTTGGATGGCTCCATATCAATAAAAGGAACAATACCGGTAGCAAGGTCATATTGTGCTTTAGCGGTTAAGTAATTGAACACCATAACTGCATAGTTTACTTCCGCCTGGCGCACCTGAACTTCGGCCTCGGTTACTTCGATTTGTGATCCCAGTCCGTTATCAAATCGAAGTTTGGCTCGCTCATATCCTTCCTGTGCTTGATCAAGGGCAATTTTTCGAGCATTGGCTGTTTCAAAAGCCATGTTTAAATCTTCACTAGCTGATGCCACTTCGTTTTGAGCGCTTAATAGTCCTGCTCGATATTGTTCTTCTAAATCTTTTCGAGAAATCTGAGCTCGCTGCACATCAGCAACACGTTTAAAACCTTCGAAAAGAGGTAAACTCAAATTAATCCCCAATGTTTGAAAACGAACTTTGTTTTCGAAAAAAGTGGGTGCATCAGGCTCCGCCGAACTCCATTGCAAATTGTAGGTAGCATTTAGCGTAGGTAGAAATCTACTCTGAATCGCTGTAATTTCTTGATCTTTTAAGTCAAGCTGTGCGTCAATTGTACGTAAGTCTCCGCGATTGTCAGAAAGCAATGCTTCGTTTATCATTTGCTCTTGGTAGGTAAATGGATTCATTTGGTCTACCCGTTTGATATCGGCATTATTCTTATTAACGTCCTCACCGGCAAGTATATCAAAGTCATTTAAATTCCCTTCTACTTCAAAATCATATGCATAAGGCACACCGATTATGAATTTCAAGTTACGGTAGGCTTCCATCAAGCCATATTCTGCCTCAATTAATAAAGGCTTTTGATTGCTCAGCTGTACCTGAAGTTGAAGCACGGCATATTCATCAACCAAACCTGCATCGCGCCGGCGTTGATTTTCAGAAAGGTTTTGCTCTAACCGTTTAATTTGAGATTGCTGCAAACGCAGTTGTTCTTTGGCAACCAATACTTGGTAATAGGCAATTCTTGTTTGTGTAACGATCTGCTGGCTTACTGCTCGGAAATTCTCATCCTGAACGGTTCGGTAAACGGTAGCTGAGCTTAATCCAATAATCGTTTCGCCACGAAACAATGTTTGTGTGACCGTAAAACCACCTTGCCAATTATTATCGGTACCGAAAGCGACTGGAACCAATGTTCCTGGCTGCCCCCCAAAAAACTCACCCGGTAAAAATGATACCGGAATCTCGATGTTTCTGGTATAATTTAAAGAGGATGAAATATTCGGGTAAATATTACTGTAAGCTATTTTTACTAATTCGTCAGAATCTTCGGTAGCTAATAAAGCGCGTTTAACATCCGGGTTATTTGCCAGCGCCATTTGAATTGCTTTCGATAACGTAAGATTATCAGTGCCGGATTGTTGAGCCTGAACATTTGAAGCCGGAGCAACAATGATGCTAAACAGAAGCACCGTAACCCAAACCCCTAATTTTTTTGTCATGTTGAATATGTTAGTATTAGTCATCGGTTTTTTCGGTGATCAACTACGAGTGTTTAGTGATTGTGTTTCAATAAATGACTGAGAGTCAGCAACTTTTTTCCTTTCTGATTGTATTCCGCATCCAATTAGCTTCATGTAACTCTTGAACATGGTTTCCAGATCAATCCCCAGATTATCGAGTAATTTAAAGTGGCTGGTATTTTGATGCATATACGCTGTATTCACAACACCGTGTGATGTTGCCCAAAGCAATATAGCAAGTTCATTCGAATCATAGGTATTGTTGATCGAGCCATCTTGCATCCCAATCTGAATTGCTCGAACCATCACTCTAAAACCTTCCTGCCGATTCTGCGCACACAACCCAATATACTTACTGTTTTTGGCTTGATCGGTGTCTTTATAATTTTCGAGGAATCGCATTGCTCTGAAAAATTCAGGATGCTCGGAGGCAAACGTCAGATAGTTACTACCTATCTGATACACCATTTCTAAACCCGATATATTTTCGGTTAACACTTTGGTAGTCATTGCGTTCATCATTTCTGATGCTTTATGGCAAATACCCAGTACTAAATCGGTTTTATTGTTGAAGTACAAATAAAGTGAACCCTTGCTAACTTCAGCACGTTCTGCCACCTCATCCATATTAAGCTGATCCAGCCCTTTTTCCAGAATCAGCTTTTGCGCCTCTTCCAGAATCATTGCGCGCTTCATTTCCTTTTCGCGCTCTTTTCTTTCGGTTATTCCCATATACTGACTTTGAGTCATTTTTTGAATTCGGGTCAAAAGGTACGCACCTTTTTATCATTTTCCCAATAAGAGATTGCTAAACAATCCTGATTCCATCTGTGTTCCACTTAAGCTAAATGCGTATTATTGGGAACACCAATAAATTTCCTTGGCCAGAAAATACCTCACCGAACTCAGTCTTATTATTGTTGCCGTTATTTGGGCGCTCAACTTCAGTATTATCAAAGTAACGCTCGAAGAAATTGGCCCCTTTGCATTTAACGCCTTACGCTTTGTGTTTGCCGCCGCTCTGTTAATCGGGGTTACTAAATGGCGAGGATTTAAAGTAATCGTTAAAAAAGAACATCTCATTCCCATAATCGGAATTGGACTGGTAGGCAACTTGGTATATCAAGTGTTGTTTATCGTGGGCGTTAATCTCACCAATGCAGCAAATTCGGCCGTTATCTTAGGCACTATTCCCGTTTGGATTGCGCTGATGGCTCATCTTTTTACGGATGAAAAGCTCAGCACTATTAAAACACTTGGAATCACTTTCGCTTTCATCGGAGTTGGTTTGATTATTTTCGGTCGCAGTTCGGGATTCAGTTTCTCTGGTACAAGTGCCTTAGGCGATGTCATTGTACTTTTATCCGCAATCGCGTGGGCTGCATACACCATCTTATCCAAAAAGTATCTCAAAGAATATAACTCCTCGCAGTATTCTGCTTTCATTTCATTGATTGGAGTAATTGCGCTAGTGTTAGGTGGGATTCCGGATCTCCTAAAAACGGATTTTTCCGGCATCTCACTCGCGGGCTATGGCGGAATATTATATAGCGGATTCCTTTCTGTGGGGCTCGCTTATCTCATTTGGAATCGAGGCGTACATAAAATTGGTGCAGTCCGTACGGCGGCTTATCAAAACCTGGTACCAGTACTCGGCGTGGTCTTTGGCGTGGTTTTATTGAATGAAAGTTTAAACCTGTTACAATATCTGGGCTCAGGCTCCGTACTGGTTGGCATCTATTTATCCCGAATTTAATTGTATGAGCGACCGGCAAAGTCGTATATTCGCTTTCATTCTTAAAAAATCAGTCTGCAGAATGTCCTATTTCGCCCGTTCTTTCGGAGCACTTTTTATATTTCTATTTCTTTTATCATCTACGCTAACTGCTCAATTTCAGTCTAATCAGACCCAACAAAGCCAACCAACAGGCATGGGGAATTTGTTTTATGTAGATGAAGCTGGCCTAGCTTTAATTCAAACTGCGTCACCTCTAGATCAATTCATCGACCCTGATAATTATTATTTAGGTCCTTACGATGTGCTTTCCATTCAAGGTAACGGATTGGTAGAATTTAGTTATCGTGCATTAGTGGTTAATGCCAGTGGTGACATCAATGCACCTTTAATTGGCACGGTTTCTATAAAGGGGAAATCACTTACTGAAGCAAAAGACATTATAAAAGACGCTTTTGCCGGGCAAATTAAAGACACCGAAGTAACCATAACGTTAGACCAACCACGCCCTGTAAGCGTGCATATTGGTGGTAATATTCCAAACCCAGGCCGATATGTTGTCCCTGCCGGTACTCGATATGATGCCTTGGTAACTGGGATCAGAGTAGAAGATATGGTGATCACGCCATTGATTAATCAAACGGCTGAATCCATTTTGCAAGCCACAGCTCAACGCCCTTCTTATTCGGGCTTGAATTTCGACAAACTCGATGCGAAAGAACAATCGGAGGCAGAAATTCAAAACGATGAATTAACAAAAATAAGTCAGCAATATGATTTACGATATGTGAAGGTAACCCCGCTTTATGGCGAGGAGCACTTTGTAGATTTAGCTGGTTATTTCAACAGCGGGAATCCTGATTTTGCCCCTTTTATTCAGGATGGCGATCACGTCACGTTGATCAATGCCTCATCTGACCGCGCCACTGTTAGCATTTCGGGCGCAGTAAATAATCCGTTTAACGGTTCTTTTCGTGTAGATGACACTATCGAGCAACTCTTAGATATTGCAGGTGGATTAAGCCCCGATGCAGATTCATCAAACATAATTCGCATTCGCCCTGAAAACGGTGATTTTATTCGAACTGAGTTGCCAATTTCGGCCGTAGATAAAGTTCAGCCCGGCGATCAATATATCGTTCGGTATCGCCAAACAGATAATACAACCGGATCGGTCTCGATTGAAGGGGAAGTGGATTTACCGGGGTCTTTCACCATTCGTAATTCTGAAACTAACATAGCTCAACTACTTGAAATGGCAGGCGGATTAACCGATGACGCCTTACCAAACGGTGCGTATTTAATTAGAAGTGCAAAAGATAACCGTGGCGTGAACTCAGCTAGTTCAATCAATCTATCGTTATTAGGTCGAAGCTCTGATCAGTTCCTTGAAGGCTACGATTATCTTGAATTTGAACAAGCTTTGAACCCAAATCGTATGGCAGTTGATTTAACTTCGGCTACCGTACTTGAAAACACTAAGCTTAGAAATGGCGATCGTATTTTCATTCCTAAAGATGAAAACACCATTTCAATTCTTGGCCAGGTTAATATTCCCGGATTCTACAATTTTGAACCCACTTTTTCGGTTCAGGATTACCTTTCTGCTGCAAATGGGCTAACCATTGCCGCCGATGCCGAACGGATATTCATCATTAAAGCAGGAAGCCGAGCCTGGTATAAACCAGCAGAAACTAACCTTCAATCCGGCGATATTATCTTCGTGGATCGTATTCCATTCGAAGATGTGAGTACTGGGAGGAATTACGCCATTAATCTACAACGATTAAGAACCGATAGAACCAGATTAATCCTAGCAGGAATTAGCGCAGCTACAAGTATTATAACTGCCTATGTTGCGATAAGAAGATTGAATTAGGAGATGGCTTAGTTCTATCGGTATCAAGATTTAATTTCATCAATAAGATTAGTCCGATAGTCAAATAAACGTTGGCGTCATAGAGAGCCCCACCATAAAATTGATAAAATATTAAATATGCTATTAGAGTGGCAACTAATGCCAAGCTAAGATGTTTATTATCCCTACTTGTATTGCTTATTAGGTAAATCCCATCTCGAAAAAGCTTATATAAAATGAACAAAAATATTAAGATGCCAATCACACCAAGTTCAGCCAATACTGTATAAAAAATATTATGTGGCTTGACTACCCCTACAGATTCCTGAGTACTAAAATATTGTACAAAGTTCTCAGAAAAGGCCCCAAATCCTACCCCCAACATATTTGAATCAATAAACATTGCTAATGCACCCGATCCAAGCATCAATCTTATATTTGAAGATGTATCAATATTTCCACTAAACACTTCTAGTATTCGCCCACCATAAAGTAAAAACGAATCTCTAAACGACGGGATGAGCGTTATTACAACAAGACCTATTAGAGATATTACTGTAAGCTGTGGTATTTTTCTCAAATAAATAGTTATAAATATTAATGATATACCGAGTGAAAAAAATGCACTTCTTGAATACGACGAGACTAGGCCTATAATTAGAACTACTAATATTAAAGAAAATAACACTTTAGTTTTAGTTTCTTTTTGCTCTAAAACACTTATGAAACAATATATCATTGGTAAAAAGAGTGCTGCAGCAAACCTATTTGGATCAGCATATAAACCTCCGGCGCTTGCTCTATCAATTTTTAATCCAGAGCTAAGTAAATTTTGTATTGCTATTTCAGGATTTAAAATATTTTCAAGTATTGAAATAATTGATATAAATACAGCTGTAGAAATAACAACATTCATTAAAACATTTAATGACTTTTTTGATGCATTTATTTGAATAATAAAAAACACAAAAATAGATAGTACTGTAAATCGCAATAGATTAATTAATCCACCCTCAATACCTTTTGAATAAAAAAGTGAAACAGAGATTAACACTAAGAATACTATAATTGATGGGTAGTAACCTGCAGAGCGTAATTTTTGATCAAAAAAGAAAAATTTCAACGAACTTAAACCAATGAATACTGTCAATACTATTTGGAACAGTGAGATCGGAAAACTCTCTCCAAACACTATTAATAATACACCTGAACTTATTATTGCAGCGGATATTGAAACTAACGCCCATTCTACTTCAATTATACTTTTGCTAAAATAGTACGTACAAACAATCGAAATCACGATCGCATAAACAAGAACCAACGATTGTATCATTTAGCTTCTATGAGTTAATCAAACTCTTAATCTTATTTATTTCTGAATCATCCCTTTTTGACGACTCGATATATAACACCATTAATGCTGAAAGAAATAATGATACCATAAACCCTGCAATCACTATATATGCTCTCTTAGGCTTATATTTATATGTAGGAAGGTCCGGCTCGTCAATGATCTTTAATCCACTGTTACTATTTAACAAATAAAGTTCCTGTTGTTCTAATTGAGGAACAATAAACTCAAAAATAGTATTTTGGATCTCTACCTCCCTATACAATCTTGCATAACTTAGAAACAAATCAGGTACATCCATCAAGTTTGGTGATGCAAAATTTATCTCGTCTACAGAATTTGACCTATCGATCAGTTCATTATATTTATTTTCCAGAGTATTAATTTCTGCCTTTATAGATTTAAATTGAGATGAAGACTCACCAAAATTTATTTTTACCAATTCTAACTGAATCTCTTTTTCAATTAAATTTTGCTTCACAAGGGCTATGCTTTCAATTAAAACTGACAACTGAGAATCTATTTCAAAAATCCCATAGGTATTTTGAAATTCATTTAATGCTTGTTCTGCTTTTAACAAATCTAGCTGATTTTTTTGATAGCGCTTTCGAATTAATTCTAGGCTATATCTACTATTTTCATTATTTATACTCTCCATTCGGCTTGATAGAAACTGGAGTATATATTCATTCATAGCTTGTGCAAGCTCGGGAGACTCATCAATTACCCCAATTTTTACACTTACTATAGGATTAAAGCCTAGCCCCCCTTCTCTAACTTCCTCAATATTAATACGCTCATTCAATTTTTTGTATAAACTCTCTTTATACTCTTCTTCATATCTATTGAACAAATCAAATTCAGTAATCAATGAATCTTTAAGCGACTGGCTATTTAATATTACTAATATTGTTTCTCCACCCACCTTTCTTTGCCCCGCATTTATTGAACCTATGCTTTGTAAAATTCCTCCAAAACTTCCTAAAGATTGATTCGTTTGTATGACTTCAGAAGTGGATAAATAAGTTTTAGTTAAAACTAAACTTATTAGAAGTGAAACAGTTGTAATCAAAAAAACAGTGCTGACTACTAACTTGGCATTTTTAATAAAGGGGATAACTACATCAGAGATTTTAAATGATTCTTTCGCCACTTATATTTCAATTATATTAATTCAATATTTAGAATGAATATAGGTATCATTTGCAATAGTTTTGTCTTTTGTAAAACAGATAAATTATCTATCAACACAAAATCAAAATATCTAGGTTCTGGATAATTCCTTTCTCAAAAACGTATTAAAGTTAAGCAGTGGAACTTCACTTGCTCATATATTTACAATAGCGATAAGCCCGATATTAACCAGGCTATATTCAGCAAGCGATTTCGGGGAATTACAGTTTTTTCAATCAGCAGTTATTATTTCATCACTAGTTTCTACTGGCTGCTATCATTATATGATAGTCCACCCTCTGGAAGACAATAAAGCTTTAGCTCTGATGAAGGGTATTTGGTTACTATCTATTTCATCTGCACTAATAGTATTCGTAATAGTAATACTCATTAAAATCTTTACTCCTTATCTAGATTCTATAACATTATTTCTAATCATACTTTTCCCAGTAACATTACTTTTTAACAACCTAATACTTTTAGGTGATTACTGGTTTTTAAGAAAGGAAGGATTTAATACTCTTTCTATATCAAAAATTACTCGCTCATCAAGTACTGCAATTACTCAAATTGGACTTTTTTTTACCCGAATACAGCCAGGGCTTGTATTAGGTTTAGTAGTCGGGCGATTATTAACCCTATTATACTTTCTCAATACTATTAGTAAAGATCTTGTTATTAAAATTAATAAAATTAAGTTTTATGACGCTCTTTCACTTTTAAAAAAATATAAAGCACAACCTTTACAAGTTCTTCCATCCTCATTCTTTAGTGTTGGAAGCACCGAAATGGTAATATTCATCATTGCTGCGTTTTTCGGTGATATTTTCCTTGGATTTTATGCTTTATCCTTTCGGGTTTTAAGTGTTCCGAGTGCATTTATTGGCACATCTGTTGGAGAAGTCTTTTATCAAAGAGCAACAATCTTGGTTCAAGAAAGACAACGTATACTTGGCTTTTTGCTAAAAACGTGGATTAGTCTTGCCTTAATATCTTTTCTTCCTTTATTAATTATTTACGTTTCAGGTGAACAAATTATTATGTTCGTTTTTGGAGAAGAATGGATTATTTCAGGTACAATAGCCAAACTTTTAGCACCCTTAATCTTTGTTAGCTTTATTAGTGCTCCAACAGGAAAGCTATTGATGGCTCTAGGTGAACAAAAAATAATGCCTACACTTTCCTTTTTGGTGCTTATAAGCAGAGTATCTGGATTAACAATCGGTTTTTACGCAAACGACTCTCTATTGGCAATTAAATTGATGGCTCTATTCCATGTATTTGCTTTGATTATTTATAACCTTGTTTTGGTATTTAAAGTAAATTCCTATCAGAATAGACTAGATTCAGTTCCCATTAATAATGAAGGTTGATATCGTATCCCATATTTACCCAACCACTCATGATCCAAGTAGTGGAATTTTCATACAAAAAGAAGCCAATATGCTCGCTTCGATTCATGAAATAGCTGTTTGGATTCCGGCCGTTCGAGCTTTACCCTGGCAAGAACAATCAAAAAGATCAATCAACCCGGTTTCTGAGTCTTTTGATGTTAATCGCATTAAGTACTGGTCGGTTCCGCGAAGATTGCTCCCTTCTATTACAATAAATAACCTATCTAATGCACTTATACAGGCTTTAAGCTCTTCAGAAGCGAATATTGTTCATTTACATTGGTTATTCCCTGCCGGACTTTGTATCCCAAAAATTAAACGAATTCTAAACAAACCAATTGCACTTACATTGCATGGTGGTGACTGGTATTCAAATCAAAATCGTGGCTATGATTCTATGATCCTAAAGGCTTTAGAACAAGCGGATTCTATAATTTGTGTTGGAAAGCAATTAACTAACGATGTTATAAATACTTACCCAAGCCTTCTCCATAAAACCCAACATGTACCACATGGAATTAATTGTACAAAATTTACTCCGGTTTCTGACAAAGAAAAGCTAGGAATTAAAAAAGAATTAAAGTGGCGAGATGACTTTAAACATATTTTATGTGTTGCTAATTTTTATCAGTCAAAAGGGGTAGAGTTGCTCGTCAAGGCATTTGTTAAACAGAACAAGTTCGATCGAACACATTTACATCTAGTAGCCCCACGGCGTGATCGTAATATTGAAAAGACGATTCTTAATTTAATCAAAGAAAACAACCTGAATGATAAGGTTTCAATTTATCCATCAATGTCGGAAGTTGAACTTATTAAAAGATATCAAGCCGCAGATTTTTTAGTTTCACCAAGCAGAAAAGAAGGTTTTGGCTTAGCCATTGCTGAAGCAATCGCGTGTGGCTTACCCGTACTTGCAACAAGGTCTGGCGGCCCTCAAGAAATAGTCGATGAATGTAATGGAATCTTAGTAGATACTGATAGCATAACTGCACTTTCGAATGGCTTAAATTATATGCTCAATCACTTTTCTGAATATTCTCCTACTGAATTACACCATTCCATTTTGAATCGCTTTGGTACACAGGCTAAACTGGATAAGTTAGACGCTATTTATTCGAGCTTAGCGTAAGAATCGATTATAGGCGTTGACGCCAACTAATTTTGCTAAGCGAAACTTCACCTCAAGCAACGTATACTTTATTGATACCTTTATGTAAAATCTAAGCCCTTGCATTTTAAATCTGGCTTTATGTTTTGTATAAATTTGACGGGCTCCCTTGAGTTTTTTATCAAAATTAATACTAATCTGCCCAACCGATTGAAATTCCTCGGTTAGTATTTCGTCAACATAATCTACTTGATAAAATTCGCTAACTCTGATTTGTAGATCATACTCTTGATTCGAAACAAGAGCTTCATCGAAGCCCCCTACTTTTTCGATGGCCTCCTTTTTGTACAAAACCGTTTCAATTCCATCTATTAAAAACTTTGATAAAAGCTTTTGATGAATATCTCCTCTCACCTTGTTTTTTTTTACAATTACTTGTCCCGTTCTTCCGTCATTGGTATGGCATGTTATCATCCCTAAATTTTTTAGTCGATTAGGATTATCCATGGATTGAAAAACTTGTTTATCAATTTTTGTTGGATATAGAATGTCATCGTCATCTAAAAAATTGATATATAATCCCTGAGCCTCTTTTACTCCTCTGTTTCTTGAAAACCCTCCACCTTTATTTGTCTCATTTACTAACAACCTTACGTTACTCATTCTACTTACTAACGCAGAAGTAGCACTGTCTTGGGCGTCATCAACAACAATAATTTCAATATTAGGGTAAGTTTGATTTTTTACTGAATTAACAGCTCTAACTAATAATTCAGGCCTGTTATAGGTGGGAATAATTACACTTACTAACGGTTGGTCGCTCACAATGGTTACCAATTCTTTTTCGCAGATAAGCCATTCTTAATCATCTGAAATAAATATCCAAAAAAGTGCCCGAATTGCATAATCACAAGTGAGGTTAAAGTGCTAATAATATTCGAAATGATTCCTGGACGGGCATCTTCTTTATTCCACACTTCTTCTTTGAAGCAGTTTCGTTTTGCAAAAACAATTCTCATTGATTCAATGACAACTATTAGCGCTAATACGCCTAAGATTTCAATGGAATATAAATTGGCATCAAAAATTATATCAGCTAGTGTGAATAGAGTGATTGTGAGTAAACTCAAAAAAGGCACCATACTTCGAAATGGACTGCTTTTTGGGTGAAGGATTCGGGTTAAAAACCGACCTCTGCCATATCTGAAATACTGCTTAAAAAGTTTGATAAATGAATCGCGTGGGTAATACCAGCTTTTAATTTCAGGGCTCACATACACTGTGTCGCCATATTTTTCAATGAGTCGAAGATTTAGTTCAGAATCCTGATTTGTCACATTCTCAGTATTAAAACCACCGATCTCTCTCAAGTCTTTGGTTCTAAAACATCCCAAGAAAACGGTATCCGCGTAGCCCAGATAATTATCGTTCATGTATTTGGCACCGCCATTTCCGAGCACACTTTTAACTGCAAGCGCAATACCTGCTTGCACACGGTTTTTGGCCATATAGCGTTGAGCACCACCTACGTTTCGTGCGCCGGTTTTCAACATTACAGAAACGCATTTTTCGATATAATCTTCTTTGTAATGACAATGCCCATCTGCACGCAGAAAGATGTCGCCTTCGGCTGCCTCAATCATATGATTCAAGCCGTAGGACTGATATTTTTCGGGATTATCAACCAACTTTACTCTGGAATCTTTCTCTGAAAGCTCTGCAATAATTTCACGTGTTTTGTCCGTACTTCTCCCATCAGCTATTAAAATTTCAGCTAAATTCGGGTAACCGGTTGCAAGAAATCCCTCAACCACTCTGCGGATGTGCTTCTCTTCGTTAAATACCGGTATTGCTACAGTTACACTGGGCAATTCATCTATGTGGGTAAGGTCTGTGATAGATATCGTTTTTACTTCCGTTGCGAACAAAGTACTAAAGCTAACTAAAAGTTCTTAAAAATAACCAATTCTCTACACCCGATTTCCGCCACTTAATAAATACAGCACCGCCATCCTAACGGCCACTCCATTCGTCACTTGATCGAGGATTACCGCACGATCGCTATCGGCTACATCACTTTCTAATTCAACTCCGCGGTTAATGGGGCCTGGATGCATGATTTTAAAATCTGGGTATTTTTCGAGGTGCTCCATGCGAATACCAAAAAGGTCGTGATACTCTCGAAGAGAAGGAAATAGCCCCGGTGTATGATCTTGCCTTTCTAGCTGGATTCGAAGCGCCATTGCTATATCGCACCAGGCCAGAGTTTCTTCTAAATTGTAGGAAATGGTGCAACCCATTTGCTCGATAAACTTTGGCATAAATGTTTTCGGACCACAGATTACAACCTCTGCTCCAATTTTAACCAGGCCCATGATGTTAGACCGAACTACCCGACTGTGCGAGATATCACCGATTATGGCAATTTTCTTACCTGTTAAATCCGGGTGAATTTGCTGCATCGTAAACATGTCGAGCAACGCCTGTGTTGGGTGCTCGTGGGCTCCATCGCCGGCATTTAATATTGAAGCATCCACACATTGGGTTAAAAAATTAGGTACTCCCGGACTTTCATGCCTGCAAACCACCATGTCGATTTTCATCGAGCTAATATTGCGGATCGTATCCTTTAGCGACTCCCCCTTTTTTGTGCTGGATGTACTAGCCGAAAAGTTTACTACATCCGCACCCATTCTCTTCTGGGCTAATTCAAACGATAATCTTGTACGTGTGCTGTTTTCGTAAAACAGGTTTACAATGGTTTTATCGCGAAGGGTTGGAATTTTTGGAACCGGACGATCAAGAATCTCACGGAAGGTTTTCGCCTGCTCCAACACATATAAAATATCTTCTTTCGAGTAATCGGCTAGGCCAAGCAGATGCTTTTGATTGAATTGATAATCTTCTGGAATACTACTCATCCTTCAATTCCTCCACATTTACCAAATACACGGCGTCTTCTCCATCCAGTTCGTCAACTTTTACCCGTATCTCTTCTTTGCTGTGGGTAGGAACATACAATCCAGTAAAATCCGGAGCGATAGGCAACTCTCGGTGTCCCCGATCAACCATACAGCAGAATTGAATCTTTCTGGGGCGACCATAAGCCATTAATGCATCCATGGCTGAACGAACTGTGCGCCCGGTATACAACACATCATCGATTAGAATGACATCACGATCATACAGATCGAAGGGTATTTCGGTCACCTTCACTTCAGGCATTTTCAACTTGGTTCGGAAATCATCGCGATAGAAAGTCACATCCAGTACACCAAAGTCAATATCGACTCCAAATTCTTTTTTAATCTGTTCTACAATGCGCTTGCCTAGGAACACACCACGAGTTTGCATTCCAATAATGGCTAGCCGTGACGGATCATCGTACGACTCCAAAAATTGATGGGCGAATCGCAAAAAAGTGCGATCGAGTTCTTCGGCGTTCATGATTTGAACTTTATCCAAGCCAGGGAGTCCTTTTAATGCTAATTTTGCCAAATATAAGGGTTTTCATCCTTTATTTAGGATCAGAAAATTCTTTTTCATTTAAACATTCCAAAATTTGTTTTGATGCACTTCCATCCCCAAATGGGTTTTCTTTCGCACTCATCTCGCGGTAAAGCGCTTTGTTATTTAATAAGCGATTCACACTTTGTGTAATTAAACCGGGATCAGTGCCTACTAATTGGGCAGTTCCTGCATCTAACGCTTCATTGCGTTCGGTATGATTGCGCATTACTAAAACGGGTTTCCCTAAACTTGGCGCTTCTTCCTGCACACCGCCACTATCAGTTAAAATCAGATACGATTTCTGCATCAACCAAATAAACTCAGGATAACCTAGCGGTTTCATTAAGGTAATTTTCTCTTCATCCCCAAGCAGTGAGTACACCGGTTCCTGCACATTTGGATTGAGATGAACAGGATAAATAATCTGAACATTCGATCTTTGAGCGATCCTCTTTAATGCCAAGCAAATTTGTTTGAATCCATCCCCAAAACTTTCTCGTCGGTGACCGGTTACCAGAATCACTTTTTTTGCAGGATCAATTTGAGTCTTTAAACTTGTTAATTCGGAAGATTCGTATTCAGCCAACAAATCAATTCCCAGTAGCAAGGCATCGATTATTGTGTTTCCGGTTACCCAAATTTTATCGGGCTCTATGCCCTCATCTAGTAAATTATTCTTAGCTGCAATGGTAGGCGCAAAGTGTAGATCCGACAAGCGAGCTGTTACTTGCCGGTTAACTTCTTCGGGATAAGGCGAAAACCGATTGAGTGTTCGTAACCCTGCCTCAACATGGCATACTTTGATCCCCGAATAAAATGCTGCTAGTGCGGCTATCGTTGATGTAGTGGTATCACCCTGCACAAGGATTACATCCGGTTTTGCTTCAACGAAAATCTCATTAAGTCCATCCAAAATTGCCGATGATAGAGAAATCAACCCTTGGCCTTTATTCATTACATCCAGATCGAAATCGGGTGTAATTTTGAAAAAACCGAGCACTTGATCCAGCATCTCCCGATGCTGAGCAGTTACACAAACCTGCACTTTAAAACGTGGCTGTTGCTTAAGCAATCGAATAACCGGCGCCAGTTTAATTGCTTCGGGCCTTGTACCAAAAATGAAAAGTATTTTTTTAACACCTTTTTTGTTCATCTAATCAAGTTAAAGAACTAATATCCCGTAGTAAATCGTAGAGTGTAACAATCTGTATCAAATCTTATGAAGAGCTATATCTCATATCTTCTCATTTACTTAGCTTTTGCAAGTTGCAATACCACCAATTCACCAGAAGATACTGTAGAACTCAGACTTTCAAACATCAATTTCTCGCTGGGTCTTACTCATAATTCTCACTTTGGCCGGAGCTTTACAACGCCGGAAAATGCTTACAGTGCTGTAATTACCTTTGAGTTTGAATTAA
Organism: Balneolaceae bacterium; assembly: GCA_034669965.1. Taxonomy (GTDB): domain Bacteria; phylum Bacteroidota; class Rhodothermia; order Balneolales; family Balneolaceae; genus HXMU1420-13. The sequence continues at coordinate 970,177 of JAXMOK010000001.1, forward strand.
CTGCTGAGACAAATTATCTGGATATCCCGTTGTTTGCCATTCTTGATGATGAAAATGAAGGCTGGACTTTCGATTCTACTGCCGTTAGAGAAGCTTACAATCCAGACAATAATAGCCTGATTTTTGAAAATTTGGAGCTTAGAAAGTTTGATCAGCTAAATAGAAAATTGTTCTCAGCTCAGTTTCAGGCGGTAAACGGAGACATTATTCGGGAACGTACTTTTGGGTTAGATAATGATTTTCCACTTCCTGCAACAACGGTTATCGAAGCAGTAAACGATAACGATTATAAACTCATTATCGACTTTTATAGCACTCCATATGATGGCGGAAGCCTGCCGTTTCCGGTAACTATTTATAACACTTATTTTTCTAGTAACTCTTTCTCCATCACGTGGACAGATGCCTCCAATAATGTGATTCAGGAAGATTTTATTGATAAAGAGTCATTAATTGAAGCTGAATCCGATACTTGGACGCGCATAATCGACAGTGCCTCGATCCCCGCCGGAGCAGTAAAAGTTTACACAACATTTCGCCGTGGCAGGTTTACTCGGGGTGGCGTATTGTATACCGAGCTTATGTCGCTGCCCTAGAAAGTTAAAGCCTGGTAAAAAGGGTGTACCCTTGCTTTCTTTTCGTTGGCATTCTCGGTATTATTGCGCTCCCAAATTAAGCCAATAACTGAACGTATTTTTAGGACTTTTCCATGAAAATCCACGAGTATCAAGCAAAAGAAATTCTCAAGAAATATGGCGTCGCCGTTCCAGATGGTATCGCCGCAACCTCCGTTGAAGAAGCTGTGGAAGCAGCTAAAAAAATGGAAGCTAACGGAGCAACACTATTTGTAGTGAAAGCACAAATTCACGCAGGTGGACGAGGAAAAGGTCGCACCAAAAAGAACAACGCCAAGGGTGTTATTCTGTGTAAGTCGATTGAGGAAGTACGTGAAGCTGCCGAGTCGCTTTTAGGCGATGTATTGGTAACTATCCAAACCGGCGAAGACGGGCAGTTGGTTCAAAAAATATATGTTACCGACGGTGTTGATATAGAAAAAGAATTTTATCTAGGGATTCTTCTTGATCGCGCTGTTTCTAAAAACGTGATCATGGTTTCGACTGAAGGTGGCGTTGAGATTGAAGAAGTAGCCGAGCATACTCCTGAAAAAATCATCAAAGAGTGGGTTGAGCCGGGCATGCCACTTCAAGTTAATCAAGCTCGCCATCTAGCATTTGCACTTGGTTTAGAAGGCGATGCGCTCAAAAAAGGCATCAAATTCATCATGGCTATTTACAACGCTTATGTTGAGACCGATTCCGATATGTTCGAAATCAATCCAATGATTTTAACTCCTGATAACGATGTGATGGCACTTGATGCCAAAGTTACTTTTGATGGTAACGCGTTGTACCGCCACAAAGATTTAGCCGGATTAAAAGACGAAGCGGAAGAGGATCCGTTTGAGCTTCGTGCTGCCGAGTTCAACCTAAATTACATTAAATTAGATGGTAACGTAGGTTGCATGGTTAACGGTGCAGGACTTGCAATGGCAACGATGGATATCATCAAGCTATCCGGTGGCGAGCCAGCTAACTTCTTGGATGTTGGTGGTGGAGCTAATGTTGAGACCGTGAAGAATGGCTTCCAGATTATTCTGGACGACCCTAACGTGAAAGCGATTTTGATTAACATCTTTGGTGGAATCGTTCGTTGCGATCGTGTTGCCAATGGTGTAATTGAAGCAGTAAAGGATCCGGAAATTGCAGCTAAAGTTGAGAATGTGCCGATTATCGTTCGTTTGCAAGGTACCAATGCCGAGGAAGCAAAAGTGATTATCGACAACTCCGGCTTAAACGTGATTTCAGCAGTATTGTTGAAAGAAGCTGCCGCTGAAGTTTCTAAGGTTATTGCTTAATTAAGAATCAGCTAGTTTTTAAGGCACTGAGTTTTTACTTAGTGCCTTTTTTTATGCCGTTACTAAACCGGCGCTCACTTCCTGATAAAATCTTTCGTAAGCCCCAACCACTTTATCTTGATTAAATAATTCGGCACGGCGGCGCGCATTATCAGATAAACGTTGATGTAAGGCATCGTCGGTAAGAATGTTTTTGGCATGATCAGCCATGCATTCGATGTCATCCAAATCGCATAGATAGCCGGTTTCGCCTTGTACATTTACTTCGGGTAAACCTCCAATGTTTGAGGATATCACCGGAACTGAACAGCTCATTGCTTCCAGGGCGGCTAAACCGAAGGTCTCTGAACCGGAAGGAATCAAGAATAAATCGGCGATTGAAAGCACTTCTTCTACTTCGTCCAGTTTGCCAAGAAAACGGGTGTGTTCGCAGATTCCTAAATCGCGGCATTGTTGCTCGGCTTTTTGACGATCGGGTCCATCACCCACTAATAAAAGCTTAGCGTCGATCCCATGTTCTAAAATTTTCGCAAAAACAGAAACTACTTCTGGCACACGCTTTACTTTCCGGAAGTTCGAAACATGAACAACCACTTTTTCACCATTTGGGCAGATTGCCTTTTTAAAATGGCTTTTATTCGATTTTTTGAAGCGGTCGAGATCGATAAAATTCGGGATTACTTTTATATCCTGTTTGATATCGAAATGAGAGTAGGTTTCACGCTTTAAATATTCCGAAACAGCCGTCACGCCATCACTTTTATCAATCGAGAACTCTACCACATGCTTGTAGCTTGGATCACGCCCAACTAAGGTAATATCTGTTCCGTGCAAAGTGGTTACTACCGGCACCGAAATCCCCCGTTCTGCCATTATTTGTTTGGCAAGATATGCACTTGTTGCGTGCGGCAAGGCATAGTGCACATGCAATAAATCAAGATTCTGAAACTCAATCAGGTTTACCATTTGTGACGCTAGAGCAAGGGCATAGGGCGGATACTCGAATAATGGATAGGAATTTATCGAAACCTCATGATATGAAATGTTGGAGTCGAGCGTATCGAGTCGAGCCGGCCTTTGATAACTTAGCACGTGAATTTTATGTCCCTTAGAAGCTAATACTTTTGCCAACTCGGTAGCTACAACGCCACTTCCACCAAAGGTGGGGTAACAAACAATACCTATATTCATAATCTCTTTTTTATTTTCTCAAAGGTACTCATCGTACCGGATTCTCGCGCATTTCAAAACATCCTTTAACACCAGCATTTCGCTCAAATATTTCGATGAATACCGCTATTCTTTATATTTGTGGTTCTGTAACAGCAGGCACAAATTGCGAAACTTCAGGTTCTATATAGAAATACCGGAAAGTTTGTAATTCAAAGCCAAAGGATTGATAAATCGTTCGCTGCTTTACAGTTACTGCTGAACTGAACTTCGACATGCTTGGTTTGGTATGTAACTTCAGCAAATTTTCAACTTTTAATCAATTTATGGGTTTTTGATACAATCACTTCGTAATTAGTGAGTTTATTAGCATGCGATTGGACGAGGAATCTCTTATCGTTGCATACCTATTTTTATGAGACTAAAGAGCATTACATATCTGTTTTTATTATTTGTGTTGATTGGCGCTTCAAACGAGGATGCCCGCAAGGCAAACGAAGCCTATGAAAATGCAGAATATGAATTGGCTGAGGAACTATATCGTACAGCAATGGATACTGATCCTGAAAATGCCAAAATTGTATTTAATCTGGGCAATGCCTTAGCCAAACAGGGCAAAGTTGAAGACGCCATCCAAATGTATTTACAGTATAGTTCTATGGTAGAAAGTGCTGAAGAACTTGCTCAAGCTGAATATAATATTGGTACATTGTTATCCGAAAATCAGCAGTGGAAACCGGCCGTTCAGCACCTTCGAAATGCACTTAAATATAATCCTAGTGATGCCGACACCAAGCATAATTTTGAACGCGCATTAGCTGAAAGCCAAAATGAAGAAGAAGAGCAACAGCAGCAGCAAGATCAAAATCAAGAACAAGAGCCTCCAAGCGATTATGCAAAAGCTATGAAAAAGCGGGCCGAAGAATTGGTACGCCAACAGCAGTATGGCGAGGCATTTCAGTTAATGCAACAAGCATTGCAGGTCGATCAAACCGTGCAAAACTACAATCAATTTATACAGCGAATAGGAGCAGTTAGTGAAATCGATTCTTAAAATATTTGGGTGTTTAGCCTTGATAAGCCTTTTTGTGCTTCCCCAACATGGTTTGGCACAAAATGCAGATGACTATTTCCATGATGGAGCACAAAACTTTATTTCAGGCAGTTTAGAATCTGCTATTGCACGTGTGCAAGAAGGGCTTAATCAATTTCCGAACGATCCAAAGTTGAACGAGTTGTTGGCTAAACTTGAGGAAGAACAAGAACAGCAGCAGCAACAACAGCAAAATCAGCAGCAAGAAAATCAAGAGCAGGATCAGGAAAACGAAAATCAGGATCAGCAAAATCAAGAACAGGAAAATCAGGAAGAGCAAGAGCCGCAAGAAAATGAGCAAAGTGAAGAAAACGAAGAGCAGAATCCGGAAGAGCAACAGGCTCAACCTCGTGATGCTCGCGAAATAAGTAAAGAAGAAGCCCAGAAGATTCTACAAGCGTTGGCTCAAAAAGAAAAAGAATTGCTGAAGGAGTTTAAAAAGCAAAAAAAACAGGGATCTGCAACGCATGATAAAGACTGGTAAAGGTATCGGTTTCATTTATTTGCTGATTTTTGCTTTTGGATTGCTGTCTAGCGTTAAAGCGCAGGATATTACCGTAAGCGCTGCACTCACCGAAACGAATATCTTTGCCGGCGAGTCGGTACGCCTTGATGTGACCATTTCCGGTCAATCATTAAATTCGATCGATCGTCCACAGATCCCGGAAACACCCGGACTTCGATGGCTTTCGGGTAGCACCAGCCAATCTACAAATTATTCGTACATCAATGGGCGCCCTTCGGTTTCTTACACGTATGGATACTCGTTTATTGCACAAAATCCGGGCACTTATACTTTTCCATCACTTTATATTGAGGTAAATGGCGAGCAGTTTCAGACCGAAACAATTACCTTTAAAGTGCTCGATCCTGAAAATATCGATCAAAATAATGCTGCTCGTTCTCCCGATATTTATGTTCGATTAGAGCCCAGCAACGATAACCCTGTGGTTGGTGAACAGGTGATCGCAAACGTTGTTCTCTATTTTAAAAGCGAAGTAGAAGTTTCGTCCTATCAACCTTCGCCGGGCTGGAAAGCCGAAGGTTTTTGGAAAGAAGATTTAGAGAATCGCCAGCAAGCCCGAACTACCTCTACATTGATTAACGGAGTGCGCTATCAACGTGCAGTGTTGCTTCAGCAAGCTATTTTTCCAACTAAATCGGGCGAACTAACACTCAGTCCTTTTGAAGTTGTTGTTCAGGTTCGAAAACGAAATCGCAGACGCGATATTTTTAGTTTCGGCTTAGGTCAGGAACGCATGGAGTTGAGTTCCTTACCAGTAAAAGTTACCGTTCGTCCTCTACCGGATGTGGATAATGCCGTATTTTCGGGCGCCGTTGGTAAGTTCGAAATCACACGAACGCTAGAGCCAAGTGAAGCCTTTGTTGGCGAAAGTGTGGAGATCAAGACCTCGATTTCCGGACAAGGCAATATCCCGCTAATCGTAAAACCGGAGTATAATTATCCGGAAGCTTTAGAATTGTACGATCCACAAGAAAGCTCATCCATAACAAGAAATAACCAGCAGATTGGCGGCACCAAAACATTTACCGACATTGTAATTGCACGCAACGAAGGTGAATATGTAATTCCGGAGCAACGTTTTGCTTACTACGACCCGGATTTAAAGCGCTATCGAAATATCACATTACCAATGCTTACGCTCGAAGTAAAGCGCGATCCCCGTTTAGCGAATTCCACTACAACAGAGTACCGCTTTGAAATAACTCCGATGAGCGGACTCGCAAATTGGGTACCTACTTCTAAAAGCCATTTACATACCAAAACCTGGGTTTGGGTGCTGCTATTGTTGCCGATTGCAACTTTAGCAGGTGCCTTTGCTATCCGTTCGTATACCGATCGAATGAATAACGACACCGCTTTTGCACGATCACAAAAAGCTAAAGAGAAAGCGTTCGAAACATTAAGTGACGCTGAGAAAACAGACGACATCAAAACCGGATATCATTTTATAGAAAAAGCGTTGGTTCAGTTCGTGACAGATAAATTGAATTTACCTCAAGCTGGTATGTCGATTCATGAATTAAGCGACGCCATCGAAGAAAAAGGCGACCATGAGGCTGCAAAAGAATTAAAATGGTTGCTAGACAAATGTGAGACCATATCATACGCGCCAAACACCTCGCAAGAAGGATTGAATGCCGATATCGAACGGGCAAAAGCACTCATCAAAAAAGTGGGTAAAATCGCATGAGAATACCGGCACTTCTACTTTGTTTGATTTGGTTGGTAGGATCAACCGACGCTTCGGCTCGACAAAATGCACAGATTATGTTTGATCAGGCGAATACCCTGCTCGAAGAAAATGATTTTATGGGTGCACTCGATTCCTATCGCAATATTGTAGAAATCGGAGAAGTTTCCGGTCCGTTATTTTTAAACATGGGCATTGCAGCTATGGAAGTCGACTCGATGGGGCTTGCTAAATATTATTTTCTTAAAGCTCAGCGTTTTTCGGTAACGGAAGAAAAAGCTGCCGAAGCTCTTGATTACGTATCCTCTCAGTTTAGCAGGCAATCAGCCATTCTGCCAAAATTGCCTTGGGATCGGGCTGTTGATCGACTTAAAATAGAAGTGGGTGCTACTTTAATTTTTATTCTAGGCTTTGGTATGATTTCGATTTCAGTGATTGTGATCATACTCAGCTGGTTCAACAAAGTGTCTATCCCGCGTAAAAACACCGTAATCGGAACCGCCACGGCATTAAGCATATTTATCGTTTCTCTAGCTTTTTATGTTGATTATGTGGACCAGCGTTATAAAGAAGGTGTTATTATCGATAAAGAAATTCCGGTTCGATCTGAACCCAACGAAAATGCCGATTTGGTAAGTATCGCCTACGAAGGATATTCAATTACTGTGGATGCTTTTAGTAGTGAAAAAGCCGATGGATGGTATTACATTCGTCTTGGAAACGGGCAATTCGGGTGGGTAAAAACACCCGGTTCGAAATTACTTTAACGTTTTAAAACCAAATTATCATGAGCAAGTCGCAAGTTTACATCGACGCCAACCAGCAAAAATTTTTAGACGAACTTTTTGAATTGCTTCGCATCCCTAGCGTAAGTACAGACTCTTCTAAAAAAGGTGATATCCAAAAAGCGGCGAATTTCTTGCTCGGTCAGTTGAAATCGTTGAATTTGAGTCGGGTTGAGTTGTTTGAGACGCCAGGCAATCCTATCGTTTACGGCGAGCATTGTCCACACAACGATAAGCCAACGGTACTAATATATGGCCATTACGATGTGCAGCCTTCCGATCCCGATGATCTTTGGGACACCCCTGCTTTTGAGCCAACAGTAAAAGATGGAAACATATATGCGCGTGGTGCCAGCGATGATAAAGGTCAGGCCTACACCCACGTGAAAGCATTGGAATCGTTTGTAAAATCGGGCGAGGAAATTCCAGTTAACGTAAAAATTATTCTGGAAGGGGAAGAAGAAATTGGATCACCAAATTTGGTACCGTTTATCAATCAGCATAAAGATATGCTTACCTGCGATATGGTGTTGATTTCTGACACTTCTATGTTTGGTAAAGATCAGCCTTCGATCACCTATGGCCTGCGCGGACTTGCGTATATGGAAGTGGAAGTGGTTGGGCCAAATCGTGATTTACACTCTGGCGTGTATGGTGGTGCGGTTGAAAATCCGTTGAATGTGCTGTGCGAGATGATCGCCAAGATGAAAGACGAAAACGGCGTGATTCAAATTCCTGGTTTTTATGATACAGTTATTCCATTGACTAAAGCCGATCGAGAAGCATCTGCAGCTCTACCATTCGATGAAGAAGCTTATAAAAAATCGCTCGATATTGATGCTGTTCACGGCGAAAAAGGCTATACAACTCTAGAACGAGCTTCTGCACGCCCAACGCTTGATGTGAATGGAATTTGGGGCGGTTACACCGGCGAGGGCGCCAAGACAGTGCTTCCATCCAAAGCGAACGCGAAAATCAGTATGCGATTGGTGCCTGATCAAGACCCAAAAGAAATCGCGAAATTGTTCACCGAATATTTCCATTCGATTGCTCCTGACACAGTAAAAGTGAAGGTAACCGAGCATCATGGCGGACATGCATCCATTACCAATTTAGACTTCTACGGACTTAAAGCAGCCGCTAAAGCTTTCGAGGATGTGTTCGAAAAAGAGGTGCTGTTTTCACGAGAAGGCGGCTCCATTCCAATAGTTGCTGATTTCAAGAAAATACTTGGTGTAGAATCCATTCTTATGGGATTTGGATTGACGAGTGATGCGATTCACTCGCCAAACGAGAAATTCTCGATACAAGATTTCCACCGTGGCATTAAGACTTCAGCAAGGTTTTTTGAGTTGCTACCTGAGTATGTTGATTAATAATTGAAATCTGTATAATGAATTCTCTCCCAAATAGTTAGCTGAGAGAATGCATTTTAAAACAATCATATTATACACTCGATGGCCAATCAAATTTTTGTAAACGTACACGTAGCTGATTTATCAAAATCCAGAGCTTTTTATGAAACTCTCGGTTTTTCTATCAACGAGCAATTTTCTGATGAAACTGCTGCTTGTGTAGTGATTTCCGATCACATTTTTGTGATGTTACTTACTCACGATAAATTCAGTCAGTTTACTTCAAAACAAATTTCTGATGCACATAAAACTGCCGAAGTTCTGAATGCTTTATCTATCGATTCGAAAGAAGAAGTAAATCGAATGGCTGATGCTGCATTGAAAGCCGGTGGCACTGAAGGCAAGTCACAAGATCATGGTTTTATGTACTCACGATCATTCGCTGATCTGGATGGACACATTTGGGAATTAGTTTGGATGGACATGAGCGCAATGGGGTGAGCTTCCTTTTAGCACTTACAGGAAAGCAACTCGCTACACATTCGGATTTATACTAATTGTTGATTAGTGGTGATTTATTTATCACTTTGATTATTTAACGGCGGGAAAAAAGTAAAAAATTCAATGACTGTTAAAAAAAAGCTCATAGAATTAATAAACGATGTTCAAGATGAACGTGTGTTGGAATCGTATTATCAATTATTAAAACCATTGCACGATCAAACTTTAGGTGCTAACTGGTCTAAATTAAATACTGAAGAATTGGATGAGCTTTTGATCTCTTATGATGAAAGTTTTAATTCCGATAATTTAGTCTCCCATTCTTCTGTAATGGAAAAAGCAACAAAGTGGGACGACAAATAGTATGGACGAAACGAGCTTCAGAGAAATTTGAGGCTATTCAACGCTTTTTAATAGCAGAATGGAGTGAAAAGGTCTGCATTGCTTTTGTTAAACGTACCGATACAATTCTAAAACAACTTTCAGACTTTCCGACCTTAGGAACATTAGAAAACCAAGCATTAGAAATTCATGCTATTGTATTGAGCAAACATAACACTCTATTTTATCGATTTGATGAAAACCGAATTTATGTGTTAAACATATTTGATACTCGCCAATCTCCGCAAAAAAAGAAGTATTAAGGAAGTCTCAACTTCAATCTTAGTAAGGACAATTCATGAATTGTCCCTTTTCTCCTATAACATGGCTTTCTAATTAAGAAGCATATCCTCATAATAAAGCTCGAACCCTAAAACTCCTGCTCGTATTCAATAGGTCGATTCGCCTCGAAATCATACAGAGTTAGCTGGCGTAGATTATAATATCCTTGCCAATAACGGCGAAGTGCCTGAATGTAATTTTGAGTGGCTCGATCTTTTTCACTTTGGGCGATAAACAAGTTGGTGATGTCAATCTTGCCGATGAGGTACCTGTTTTTTGCTACATCGTAACGCCGGGCTGCAATATCATTCGAAATACGTGCCAACTCCACCTGATCCCGAAGCTGCAAAAACTCCCGAACGGTACTACGCACACTCAACTCGAACTGTAGTTTTTGATAAGCTATTGTATTGGCCGTTTCCTGCTGTTGATTTCTAGCTGATCGAATCTCGGCTTTATTTTTACCCCAATTAAAAATCGGAATCTCGAAACCCACTGTAAAGAATTGTCTGTTTTCAGGATCCTCGTAAAGCTCCGATATCTCTGGGGAAGATTGATTCAATCCATAACTGGCTCTTACGTTGGCTGAGAATCCTGTGTTTTTAACCGCCTGATCATAGGCTTGATCTGCCAATATGCGATTCAAATCAAACAACAAACTGGTGGAGTTATTTTCGGTTGCCAAACGCTGAGCTTTATCTACGTCTACATCAAAAGGTTGAGCTACATCCGGAACCGTTATTTCGATGTCTTCGGCGTCATCCAGCCCAAGTAGCGCTTTAAAGTTCTCGATCGCACGTTCGTAATTCAGAGTAGCCGTTGTAAACGAAGCCCGTGCATTTCTAAACTCCAATTCACTTTGCAGCAATTCGTTTTCAGCGATACTTCCAACCTGAAATCGACCTTGCGAGATGTTAAAAATGGAATCATTTACCATAACATTAAACTCGGCCGCTTCCACATTTATCCGTGAGAGCAACAAGTTGAAATAGCTTTCGGTAACCGTGGTAGACAACTCCTCCATGTCCTCCACATATTGCTTTTTTGCAATCTTAAAGCGTAGTGGCTCCGTTTTATTCTGCCATTTCAAGCTGTTGAATTGAAACAACGGTTGATTGACGCTTGCCACCAATGGAGTGCTTTGCCACAAATACGTATTTTCGCCGGTAAATATTCCAAGCTTTGTAATCCCTGACGAAAGTGACAACCGTCCACCCGTTGGCAGAATATTCTGATCGATGGACAAAGCCGCCGAAGCCTCGGATTGTGTTCTGGATGAAAAGGTTACGGTACCGTCGTCTAGTACATTCGAAAAAATAGATTTGTTATAATTTGGAGCATCGCCGGAAAGGCTCAAACTCGGATATAAATCAGCTCTAAAAGATGAGTATCTCCATTTAGCCGATAGTACAGAAAAGCGTGCAGCCCTCGAAAGCGGACTATTTTGCTTGGCATATTCAATACTCGATTCCAGAGTAAATACCGAAGACTGTGCCGATGTTTGGGATGAAAATCCCCCAATGAGAATTCCTAGTAAAACGTAAAGTGTAGATTTATTCATGGCGTAAAGCGTGTACCGGATCTTGTTGTGCTGCTCGTTTCGCCGGGAAATACCCGAATGTTATGCCTATCAATGATGCAACCCCGAACGAAATGAAAATCGACATGGGTGTTACAATGGTTTTGATATCGGCGGTGTATTCGATGGCAATCCCGAAGCCTATCCCCAAAATGATTCCCAGTATGCCGCCCGTAATGCTAATGGTTAGTGCCTCGGTTAAAAACTGAAGCTCGATGTCTTTTTTCTGCGCACCAACAGCCATCCGAACCCCGATTTCGCGATAGCGTTCAACCACCGAAGCCAGCATGATATTCATAATTCCGATTCCGCCCACAATCAACGAAATGGAAGCAATGGAGGATAGCACGATGTTGAAAATTCTTTTGGTGCGCTGTTCCTGCTGGAGAAGTTGCTCGGGCACGATGATTTCGAAGTCGATTACGCCGTTGTGTCGACGTGCAAGCATCCGCGCGAGAACATCCGCGATAGATGCACTGAATTTGGTGTCCGTCACTGTTACAATCAACTTATCCAATTGATGATAGTTTTCATCAACGGCTTCTTCTTCACCACCTCCTCCAAACATAAACACCCGCATCCCACTACCAGCTGTCAGGTCAAGATCATCTTTGGTGATGAGTCCACGGTTTTTAAACCTGAGTAAAATAGTTGAAGCCGGAGAAAATATATCAAGGTTATAATTTCGAATCCCCAAGCTTTCGATGTTTTCGGTACTCAACTCTTTTCGCTCCAGAACACCAACAACCGTTAGCCAGATATTCCCCACCTTAATTTGTTGCCCAATGGGATCATCGCCGGCAAAAAATTTTGCCCGCACATCTGAGCCGATAATACAAACCGACGCTGAGTTCTCGACTTGCTGCGAAGTAAAAGTAGTTCCACTTTGCAGATTAAAATTATTGATCTGAAAATAATCTTCCGTTACACCTACCACTTTACCGGTTCTAATTCTCCCACTTCGGATAAATGTAGTTTCAAATACAATTTCTGGACTAATAAACTCAATCTCAGGAATTACATTTTTAATGCTATATAGGTCTTGTAGGTTAAGTCCCGGAGAGTATTTCAACTGCTCTCCATTAGAAGGAGAATCGGAGGATAGATCAGCTTCAAACTGTTCCATCACAGGTTGAATGATCACATTATTGGTGCCAAGCAATTCCATCTGGGCTAATATCTCTTGTTGTGCACCAGTACCAATTGCGAGCATCGCAATTACAGAAGCCACCCCGAAAATAATCCCTAAAGAAGTAAGTAAAGCTCTTAGTTTGTTTCGTTGAATTGCTTCGATTGCAATTTCATAGTTGTAGAATATCTTTTGCAGCAAAGTAGCTCCTTACTTAACGGTTTGTAAATGAATCGCTAAGCATTGCTCGCTCAATTCCAGAAGTGTCTTCAGGAACGGTAAGAAATAGCTCATCGGTTTCTGCTACACCACGATGTATAATTACCGCATTTTCGTTCATCGCTCCCAGTTCAACCTGTTGCATAATGGTTGAAACTCCGCTCTTTTTAAACACATAGTTAAGCGAATCTACCGTATGCACAGCTTCAAGTAGTGTAAACAAAACGTCTTCAAACGTATCAATGATGATGCGATTGCTTGTGGTCATAGCAGGTCGCAACAGGCTATCACTTTCATTCACCTCTATTACTACTTCGAATACTTTCGAATCGTAATTTTTACGTTGCTCGCCAATATTGGCTACATCAACAACAAAACCTGTTAGTTTTTTATCAGCAACAGCATCAAGCCCAAGCACAACATGTTGCCCAACTTCTATTTTCTGTATATCAACCTCGTTAATGTATGTTACCGATTCCATCACCGAAAAATCAGGCAATTCGGCCACTACCGGATTCCAAGCACTTACTTGACCGCCTTCGGTTACTTTAGCTCCATCCCAGTTACGGCGATAGATTAACATCCCCTGATCTGGCGCATAAATCGTAAACTGATTCATCAGATCCCTAATTTTAGTGAGCTCATTCTGGCGTTTTGCCAGTTCCGCTTCAACTTCACTGAGCTTGGCTTCCGCTTGTTTTACTTTGGTTTGATAATTCTTGGTTTCCTGAGCCAGCTGACGTTTAGCCCTGTCTAATTCGATTTCGGCTTGCCGTTGCACAGCAGGTGATTCATATTTTGACTGATCTACGGCTATTTCTCGCTCTTCTAACGCGAACGTTAGGTTGATAAGATTATCCCGAGCTTGCGAAAGTTCTAAGGTGCTATCGAGCTGAGCTTGTGTTACCTGCGATTGTGCAGATTGAAGATCGAGCTGAACATCCTGCATTTTTCCCATAATCTCTGATCGATCCAACTCGGCGATAAAGTCGCCTTCTTTTACGAGGCTTCCTTCCGGAATCAAGCGCTGAATGGTCATGTTATTTATGCGAAATTCACGAATACCTTGCGGCCCCATAATTTCTTTCGAATTCTTTGCCCGGAGCTCTCCGGTGGTTACCACATCAACAACAAATTCACCAACCGACGGTTTCACAAACAAATCAGAGGTGCCGGTTTCTCCAGAGCTATTCACAAACCAAACCCCAACGATGATAATGGCAACCCCTATTGCTACAATTAACTGTTTCTTCATAATAAGTAAGAATTTACTTGTATTTTTATTTCCCGAATATTTCTAAAGTCTATATGAATTACAACATGTAATTCCAGTACACGGTTAATGCTAAGTTTAACACGCTCTGCAACTAAAGACGTTACCAAGTTTTAAAAAGTTGTTTTTTTAAATGTACTTATTTGTAAAACAGTACAAACTTTTAGCTCAACACCGTCTAGCCTATTCCATGGTGTCTTTTTTTATCAATACTTCCCCAAATGATATTTCCTGAGCCGCTAAGGCAAGAATGGTGGTTGGAAGCCCTTCAACGCGCTCCTGCACTTTTTCGTAATAGGCTTCAAAGTTCTCATCGGGTTCGGCCAGCCCTAAGAACACTAAATCAGCATTTCCCGAGTTTGCTTTCAATACTTCATCGAAAGAACGTGCGCGTGCCGGAATAATATCCACTTTGGCGCTAATGCGGATTTCCTCGAGCAGAGCTAGGATATTTTCTTTGGTTGGATCAACTGCGTCTTCATCTTGCACCATCATTTTGATGTGTACTTCGGCATCCCGCCAATCAAGACTGGTGTTCATCAGATAAGCTAAAATCATCATCAGCCCGCCGTTGCCTTTTAACCCACCCCACCAAACATCAATTCTTTTTCTATTTTTGAACGCCTTCCCTTCATCAACCTTATGCACAATAAGCACATTACGTTGGAACTCGTGAAATTTTGAGATCATCCGACAAAAATCACCTCTAAAATTAGGATCCTCGCTATCACCAAGAATGATGGTGTTTGGCGCTAAAGAACCCAATCCATATGATTGCACCAGATCTATCACCCCTTGAAATCGATCGTTAGCTGCAATCACCTTCACTAATCCTTGAACCCCTCGTTTCGATAAGAATTCACGAATGTTTATTGTCATGCTTTGCTTTTGATCCATGCTCATCGCCCCTTCCGGAATCAATGAGGCAATACTCAACAGTCCTCGGTTGTGTGTAATGGTATTTGCAAAGTCGATGAGGTGCCAGCGTTTTGTGGGAGATCCTGCAAGTACTAAAGGATTTGGTCGCCAGTTTTTAGGCTCCTGATCTTCACTCAAACGCATCAAGCCGGCTCTGATAACTGCCATCCAAATTCCACGACCAATATCGCCCCAAGCCGACTGCATTTCGCGGCGCTTCAGCCAGAAAAAGATCAGCCCAACGAACAAAAAAGCGACAATGGTTGCCACTGCGTTGATCAAAAACATCACAGCAATACAACCAACCGCACCTAACAGCGATAGAATCCAGTGCACTCGAAATGTTGGGCGAAACGATGGGCTACCTAAAAATCGCTCAGTCCCAGCAGCAACGTTTAACACGCCATAGGTAGTTAAGAAAAACATGGTGAGTACTGGAGCAATCAAGTTCAAATCACCAAACCAAACGGCAACCAAAGCAATCACCATGGTAAAAATGGTTCCAAGTCGTGGAGTATCATCCTCGCCGGAACCTTTGCCTAACCAGCTTAAGAAAGAAGGTAAAATTTGATCTTTTGCTAATGCCTGAAGTACCCGTGGTGCGCCAAGAATACTACCAACTGCACTGGAAAGTGTAGCTCCCCAAACACCTACTAATATTGCATCGCTCCAAAAAGAAATATCGCGCATCACCAATGGATCGTTAAGCAAGGAGGCAGTATCTGCACGCATCGCCAAAATGAAAGGAAGAGCCATGTAAATGACGTAGCCTGTTCCAATTGCTGCGAATGTTCCGGTGGGTATGGATTTGTTTGGGGATTGCAGATCGCCCGACATATTTACGCCGGCCATGATACCTGTTACCGCCGGGAAAAATACTGCAAACACCACCCAGAAATTTTCAGGATTCTCGGTTTGGATGTCCATTATACTGCTGGTAGCCGATTCAAGTGGGCTTCCAAAAATCAAACTGATCAAACTTATTGCTATCCCGATCATGATTACGTACTGAGCACGAATAGCTGCTTTTGCTGAGGCGAGCGCTAACACCGAAACCAGAATGGTGGTTACAATTCCGATCATTTTTTCGCTGATTCCAGGAAAAACCCGTCCCAAACTTTCTGCAAAACCAACAGTGTATAATGCCACGGATAAAGCCTGCGCGAAATACAATGGAATCCCGATCGCACCGCCAGATTCAATGCCCAACGAGCGACTGATCATATAATAAGCGCCACCTATTCGAACTCGTTGATCGGTTGCGATGGAAGCGATAGAAAGCCCCGTTAGAAACGTGATGCTGGTTGAAAGCGTAACAATCAGCAATGTGCCGACCAGCCCAACATTGGCAACCACCCAGCCAAAACGGAGGTACATAATTACCCCAAGAATAGTGAGAATGGAAGGAGTAAATACTCCACCAAATGTACCCAGACCACCTTCTTTTGCAGAAATTACCTGCTGTTTATGATTCAGTTTTGCCAAGCGCGATAAATTTAATTGTGCCCAAAGTAGGGCTTTGAAACGATAGGATTAAGAATAAATCGACATAAATGCGATTACTTCAATGCTAATCCTGTGGCCAAATCAAAGGTGGTTTCGGGCTGCGAATAGTCGATGATAGATTTCGGATCGTTGTTTTCATCAACAACTACGGTGCGAGGTTTATACTCGGCGGCTTCTTCGGGCGTCATCTCTGCGTAAGAAATAATTATTACCCGATCACCAACTTGGGTAAGTCTGGCAGCAGCACCGTTCATGCAGCAAACACGACTGCCACGCTCACCGGGAATGGTGTACGTTTCGAGGCGTGATCCGTTGGTAATATTTAGCACCTGTACTTTTTCGTACGGCAGCAAATGCGCTGCATCCAGCAGGTCCTGATCAATAGTAATGCTCCCCTCATAGTTCAGGTTTGCTTCAGTTACCACCATCTGGTGCAATTTCGATTTAAACATGGTTAGCTTCATTGCTCAACACTCAAAAATAATGTTATCAATTAGTCTGGTTTTTCCCAGGTAAACAGCCGTTGCCAGCACATATCTTTCTCCCTTGGATAATTTGGCAACCGGCTCCATTCGATTTATGGAGAACGTGTTAAAATAATCATTTTTGAAGCCTTTTGCTTCCAACTCGTCCTGCTTTGTTTTAAACAAAGATTGAGGCTCCATCAATCCTGCTTGAATTTCTTCGACACTTTCCTGCATTTTCTTAAACAACAGAGGTGCGAGTACTCGCTCTTCTTCGCTCAGATAAGCATTTCGGCTACTTAAAGCCAATCCATCTTCTGCTCGTTCAATGGGAGCCATCACCAGCTCAAGATCGTGATTAAACTCATTCACCATTTGCTGAATGATCTGAAACTGCTGATAATCTTTCTGCCCAAACACCGCAATATCGGGCTGTACAATGTTGAATAACTTGTTAACCACGAGCGCAATTCCCTGGAAATACCCCGGGCGACTACCACCATCCAGATGCTTGTTCAGCACATCAATCTCGATGCAGAAGAACTTCTCACCCGCACCGTACATAATTTCATCGTTGGGAGTAAATACCGTGCCAACTCCTTCTTGCCTGCAAAACTCCAGATCGCGTTCAAGTGTGCGCGGGTACGATCCAAAATCTTCGTTTGGCCCAAATTGCTCGGGATTTACATAAATCGAAACTACGATATGATCGGCGTGCTTTTTTGCTCTTCGGATAAGCGAAAGGTGACCATCGTGTAAAGCACCCATGGTTGGCACAAAAGCTACTTTTTTGCCTTCACGTTGCAACTGCTTTACAGTAGCTCTGATTTCTGATATGGTATTGAATACGTTCATTGTTCACAAAAAAAGAGACGCTGCATCCAGCGCCTCACTTTCATTAATTCGTTTCAGATCTTTACATCAACTCTAGTTCAAGCGTCCGCTTGGACTGATTACTACGCTAGTTCAAGCTCCGATTGGTCAGCACTAGTTCAAGCAACCACTTGGTTCGTACTAGTTCAAACATCCGGTTGGTCAACACTGTTCTTGCGTCCGATTTGACAACTCTAGTTCAAGCGTCTGATTTGACAACTCTAGTTCAAGCGTCCGATTTGACAACTCTAGTTCAAGCGTCCGCTTGGACTAAAAGCACCAGCGGACGCTGGCGCTAGATTGTGCTGAGACTAGTTTTGCCTGAATCAATCTGATAGTTATACCGATCGATCCATATCGAAATCTTCGAGGATTTCCTTCACCCGATTTACGAACGCTCCACCATGAGCCCCATCAATAATTCTGTGATCATAGCTCATGCTCAGGTACATCATTTGTCGGATGGCAATCACATCGCCTTGTGGTGTTTCCATCACAACAGGACGTTTAACAATAGCGCCAGTTCCAAGAATCGCCACTTGAGGCTGGCTGATAATTGGCGTTCCCATCAAGTTTCCTACACTACCGTAATTGGTTAAGGTGATGGTTCCACCCACTAAATCGTCCGGGCTGAGTTTCTTACTACGAGCTTTGGCAGCCACTTCGTTCACCGATTCGGCAAGACCAACCAGATTTTTCTGTTGCGCCTTTTTCATCACCGGTACGATCAATCCTCCTTCGCCGCCGCTACCAAGAGCTACTGCAATTCCGAAATTGATGTCTTTTTTGATGTGAATTTCATCACCAACCACCGAGCTGTTCATCATTGGGAATTCAAGCATCGCTTTAATGATGGCTTCCACAAATAGCGGAGTGAAGGTTAGTTTTACACCCGTTTTCTTCTGGAACGCTACTTTATTGGCATTTCTCCAGTTCACCATGTTTGTAACATCCACTTCGGCAAAAGTGGTAACGTGCGCCGAAGTTTGCTTCGATTCCACCATATGCTTTGCAATCATCTTGCGCATACGATCCATCTTAACAATTTCAACATCGCCGGTTGGTTGTCTCGAAACATCTAGCTGCCCGGCAGAAATCGCTTCTCTGTCTTTCGGGGCGTCTGATTTAGGCTGAGGCTTCGTCATAGTTGATGTTGCGCCGGCAGATTGAGCTTTACCCGATCCTCGATTCTCAACGTAATTCAAAATATCTTTCTTAGAAACACGTCCACCTTGCCCGGTACCTTCAATACTTTCCAATTCCTGTAAAGAAATTCCTTCTTCTTTAGCAATAGAACGAACAAGTGGAGAAAAGAACTTTCCATCTGAGCTGTTGCGGGGAATTCCATCTTCGCCATTTGGTGATCCACCGTTGGCCAATAACTGCTCCGGCGTCATCTGTGCAATATCGTCTTTAGTCATTCCCTTGCCGGAATCTGCTTTCTTCTTTTCATTCTTCGGCGCGCTCTTTTTTGCGGATGATTTTGCTTTACCGCTTCCTGATCCCGTAGAAATAACGGCGATCACTTGCCCAACTTCGATGGTTTCATCGGCTTGAGCCATGATTTCAATCAGTGTTCCTTTGGCTGGTGATGGCACTTCGCTATCAACTTTATCAGTAGAAATCTCAAGAAGCGTCTCGTCTTCTTCAACTGAATCGCCCACTTCTTTGCTCCACTCAATTACTGTGGCTTCCACTACCGACTCGCCCATTTGCGGCATCACCACTTCGATACGTTCCCCGTCATCATCGCCGTCATCGTCTGCTTCTTCGATATCTTCTTCAGCGCTTTCTGTTTCTGCCGTTTCTTCTTCGGCTTCAGGCTCTTCTTCTTTTTCTGTTGAAGAAGATTCATTGCTACCTGCATCGCCAGCAGCATCTGCATCGGTTTCGATTATGGCAATAGGCTTGCCCACTTCGATGGTATCGCCCTCTTCAACAAGAATTTCAACCAGCTTTCCGGCTTCAGGAGATGGCACTTCGCTATCTACTTTGTCGGTCGCAATTTCGAGCAAGGTTTCGTCTACCTCAACCGTATCGCCCACACTCTTACTCCACTCGATAACAGTTCCTTCCATTACCGACTCTCCCATCTGGGGCATTACTACTTCTACCTTTGCCATAAAATGTTTGTTTTTTAGCGCCTGAACGGCATTTTTCATTCATATAAACAGGGGCGTAAAGTTCCGTATAATTCTGATTAGTTCAAAATCACACTATTGTGTAAAACCAATGAAAAAGCGCTTTTCTGAAAGTTAAAAAAACAACTTTTACATCGCCCATTGCAAACTAAAGTGTTTTCACTAACGTTGCCTAAAACATGAAACAATCTATCATCGTTGCCCTGCTAATTTTGTGTGGGCAACAAGCCTTTGGCCAAACTTCCTTTTCGATCGAATCACAGGCATATCCTGCCGGTTTTATAAACAGTTTTAGAATTGATTATGCCTTATCTGATCAAATTCAGCTTTTTGCAAGAGGAGGAATGAATGTAACCGATCGGCGGAATTGGGGGGTTAAAGATAACGAAGAAGGGACTGGTAGTGGCTTTGGCGTCGGAGTGGAGGTTTCAAATTCACACATCAAAAACCTCTCTCTTATTTTGAGATCTGATCTTTGGTTTATGGATATCGAATGGACCAATTTTGAAACGATATGCCCATTTGCACCGCCATGTTTTGAAAACCGATTTGATGGAGAAAGCAAGGTAACTGTGCTTCAACCCACCCTAGGAGTTGGGTATCAAATTCCATTATTTGGCTCTTTCTTTATTAAACCCTCTGTAAATGTAGGCTATGAGATTAACATATATACCCAAGGTGAAGATGTTGGCGAGGGCGCGATTTTATTGGGTGGAATTCAAGTTGGGTATGAGTTTTAATTTAAACCTTGCTCAAAATAAATTTCTTCACCCGCTTGGATAATTCCCATCAACCCAAACAATTTACTAAAGAGCAATTCTTAACAAGGGACAATTCGGACCAGTTTTAGGGATAATTCGTGAATTGTCTTACTGTATAATATTCATATAATCAATTCGTTGACTGCTAAACATTCTTATAAATGGGGCATATGATTCGGGTACTTTCACTTCTGATTATTTTATCGTTATTCAATTCCGGCTGTGATCTGATCAACATTTTGAATAATGATTCGGAGACCACTTTACTTTTAAGCGCCCGTTATTCTGATGATGAACCCTATCAACTGTATATCTATGATGTTGAAAGTGGGGCATTCGATAAGCTCACAAACGAAAAGTATGGTGTACGTTATTTTGATTGGAGTAAGAAAGCAAAACGTATTGTCTATGGCGCGAATTTGGATAAGAATCAAACAATAGCTTTAAAAACAGTTGGACTTGATGGTGCTTTTTCTAACACATTAAAAACTAAAGATGGGGAAAATGTATTTGGTAGTTATGCTCATTGGAGCCCCGATGGGAAATCGATCACCTTTCAATTTGGCCCGGCTGTTTACGGTTATTTTTCGAAAGAAGAGATTTATACCTACCATATAAATAATAAGAGGATAACTCAGCTTACAGATAATTGGCACTGGGACTTTTTCCCAATCTGGAGTTCGGATGGAGAAAAAGTATACTTTAATTCGGATAGAGATGGAGATTATAACTTGTTCTCAATGAACATTACCAACAATAAAGAAGAGCAGATTAGTTTTGAGAGAAAAGGTTTCGGCTTCAGATGGTTTGATATAGAAGAGAACATATTGATTTATGACAGCAGAGATAGTTTAATCAATGGCACTACACGCTGGGTCAATCGTATTTTTGATCTCAACACAAATGATAGTTACCAACTAACATTTACCCCATTTAAATCAAAAACTAACTTTAGTTATAGGTTGATTGAATATGTTGATCAGACTACCGTCTTACTCGCTGAATCTCACAGTTGGAATGATGATCACGGCACCACTTTGTATTTCTGGAATACCGAAACCGGAGAGCTCAACAAAATTTTCGATGCCCCTGCTATAGGCAAGGCGCAGATTATTGAAATTGATTAATTTATTCGCAATATCACTATGAAAAAAATAACAGTATTATTTTTTCTGTGTTGCTTTTCAGAGTTAAGTCAGGCTCAAACCAGCATATCACATGAAACCCAACCATTTCTTACAGGTTTGAGTCATGGCCTTCGTTTAGATTACTCTATGAATGAAGATTTAACCTTATTTATTCGAGGGGGCGTTAATTATACAAATCGTTGGGATTGGGGGGAAAAGGATGAAGAGATTGGCTCAGGCTCAGGATTTGGCTTCGGGTATGAATTAGATAGTAAAAAAAGGGAGAATCTATCAATAATTCTACGAGCAGATTTTTGGTTCATGGAAGTTGAATGGACACAGTATATCACAAGAGAAGAAATTGATAGAATCTGCCGTAATATTCCACCGGGATTATGTGATCCGGCATTTAGCCGTTCAGGTATTACAAAAACGAATGTTTTTCAACCAACCATTGGCATTGCCTATAAACTTCCGATAGTTGGTGCTTTCTTTGTTAACACCTCCATCAATTTGGGTCGTGAGTTCAACTTTAATAACCGTGGCGAACAAGTTCATCAAGGCGCCATTTTACTGGGTGGAATTCAATTTGGGTATGAGTTTTAATTTAAACTTTGCTCTAAATATTTTAATTCACCCGCTTGGATAATTCGCTGCTACCTAACTAATTAACTATACTTAACATAGGACAATTAGGATCATAGTTGCGAACATTCTTTACATTGGTGACAATTCATGAATTGACAATACGGGAGCCACATCAATGCCTCCCAACTTTGTGCCTCTGTCCCTTTGTCACTCTGCAACTCTGTAACTTCTTCCTCACTTCATACTTGCCATAAAATACAACTGCATAATGCGTAGCTCGTCGTAGCCGATTTGCTTCTTGCATTCATCATACACAAATCGCAGCATTTCGTGTCCGCGTTTTTTGAAGGCTTTAAGTACCTGGTCTCGTTGTCGATCGGACAGGTTAGATGCTTGAAGCAGCCCTTCCAGACGAAGATCGTTGCCCTCATCCAAAAACTTCTTTAAATGACCTAAAATCGTTACTTCTTTTACCCCGTGTTCTTCGGCAAGTATTTTGATGGACTTACCTTCATTAAAACCATTTCCAACCTGTTCGTACTTCTCACCGGACTTAACCTCACGCACTTTTTTAATGAGCGTTTTTTGGCGCTCCATAATATCGTGGTTTCTCGAGTAGGTCTTAATCACCCCAATAAAAGAATCGCCAAATTTGCCTTTTTTTACTGATCCAACGCCGTAAATAGCGTCCAGCGAGTCTTTACTTTGCGGGTAATAATAAGCCATTTCGATGAGGGTAGTATCCGGGAAAATTGCGTACGGTGGCACATCATCAGCATCTGCCAATTCTTTTCGTTTAATTCGTAGCAATTCGAACAATTCAACATTGTACTGATTCTCTATCTCGCTGGAAGTCCGAACTACATCATCTTCAGCGGTTTGCACATCGGTTCGATCCAGAATACCGTACACGTTTTCTTTGCCGCTCAAAACAGCCATGGCTTTGTCTTCCACTTCCAACACCCCAAAAGTGCCTCGTTTCAAAAAACGTTGCCGCATCAACAATCGATAAAGCTGCTCCCACTGCTTTTTCGACCACTCCAAACCTTGACCATAATGCTCAACTTTGTCGTGCTCGTTTTCGAGTACTTTTTGGTTTTTCGATCCGCGCAGTACATCAATAACCTGACCCGATCCATATTCTTCTTCCAGTTCTAACACACAATTCAGGAATTTCTGCGCTTGAAGGGTCAAATCTTCTACATCTTCTTCCACCGAAAGATCGTTGTCGCACATTTCACACGGATCTTTGACATAACTTTCACCGAAGTAATCGAGCAAAGGCTTACGTCGGCAGCCGGTGAATTCAAGGAATTTCAACAACTTTTCGAGATGACGCTCCGCCACCGTTTTTTCCGTTCCCTGTTTTTGATTGATGAAATACTTGATCTTTTGCGTATCTGCGTAGCTAAATAACAACACACAATCGGCACGCAATCCATCACGACCTGCACGCCCTATTTGCTGATAATACGACTCGATATTTTGCGGCATATCGTAATGCACCACGTAGCGAACATTCGGTTTGTTAATCCCCATCCCGAAAGCAACCGTTGCTACAATAATGCGTGCATCATCACGGATAAATGCCCGTTGATTAATCGCCCGCTCCCGCGACATCAACCCGGCGTGATAGGGCTTGGCATCGTAGCCTTCTTCTACCAGTAATTCAGTGAGTTCGTCTACTTGTCGGCGTGAGAAACAGTAAATGATTCCTGATTGTTTTTTTCGAGTGTACAAGAAATCCAGAATCTGATTTTCGGGATCTTTCTTATCTACAATTTTTAGAAACAAGTTTGGCCGATCAAAGCTAGATACAAACGATTCCGATTCATCAAACTCAAGCGATCGTTTAATATCTCGCTGAACCCGTGGCGTTGCTGTTGCTGTTAAAGCCACGCAAACAGCATCGGGATAGCTTTTTCGTACGCTTGCTAGTTGGCGATATTCAGGCCGGAAATCATGCCCCCATTCCGAAATACAGTGGGCCTCATCAATCGTAAAACAATCAACTTTGATGTTCTTGAGAATCTCTTTGGTGCGATCCATCATCAACGTTTCAGGTGCCACGTACAATAGCTTAACTTCTCCGTTCAGAATTTTCTTTACGTTGTATTCGTAGGCTTCAGGCCGAAGCGAAGAGTTCAAATACACCGAGGGAATATCATATTCCCGAAGTTGCTCCACCTGATCTTTCATTAACGAAATTAGCGGGGAAATCACGATGGTCATCCCTTCGAACATCATCGCTGGTATTTGATAACACAACGATTTACCACCACCGGTAGGCATAATTACCAAAGCATCTTTTTTGTTTAAAACTTGGGTAATGGCCGCCTCTTGTTGCAGGCGAAATTCGTCGTACCCAAAGGTATTCTTAAGGATGCTTTTAGCTTGTTCGATCATGTAGTGTGTGAGTCTCTGAAATTATTCTTTTCTCTATTGAGCAGAATAGTGTAATTGTGATTCTAATTTTGATGGAAATATCAGATCAAATATACTGAGAATTATCGGCTAAGAATACCACCGAATCGACATCCACTCATCTTATTAAAATCATCCAGCATGAAAACTCAAACCAACTATTACTCATTTTTGATCATTGCTGGAATACTAATGATGACGACCTCTGGATGCACTATGAAATTGGTTGAAAACTATGATTCACAGATTTCTTCATCCATCATCAAAGTAGCCAAAACAACTGATGCCTTTTTGTTAAATATACTGGTAAGCAGCTCAGCTACTGATGGGTCACGTTCGTTCGAGAATTATGCAGGCGGTTATGCTGCGGTAGAAAATGAACTCATAAGTTTAGGTTTACAAAATCAAGTGCGACCTCTAAACGAGTATGCTTTTCAGATCACTGAAGTCACCTTAGACATTTGGCTCCAGTTCGCTGATAAGCATAAACTAAATGATACATTGAGCGACAATCTAATTGAAGAAATGCGAGTTTCAATGCAAGATGCCTTTCGGGCTATGTTAATTGCTGATGAGGGTGAACAGTTTTTGCTACCTGATTGATTCGAATTCTGTACAGACGTAGGATGCTACATCCGTACTGTAATTAAGAAGAATCAAATTAATGGCACTACTTAATCAACAGCATTTTTCGTGTTTGATAAAAATCACCCGCGGTTAATTTGTAAATATAAATGCCACTTGGTGCAGAACTTCCATCCCAATCAGATTGATAACTTCCCGAAGAATATCTCTTATTGTTAATTAAAACTGCTACCTCCCTGCCCATTAAATCGTAAACAGTAAGTGAAACTGTAGATTCTCTTGCAAGCTCGAATCCGATATTTGTGGTTGGATTAAAAGGATTAGGATAATTTTGTAAAAGACTAAATGATTCAGCGTTATTGATTATTTCTTCTT
Organism: Balneolaceae bacterium; assembly: GCA_034669965.1. GTDB lineage: Bacteria > Bacteroidota > Rhodothermia > Balneolales > Balneolaceae > HXMU1420-13. Next base: position 995,837 of record JAXMOK010000001.1, read on the forward strand.
CAATAAACGTTTCTGTAATATCTGGTCTTGGGCCTATTCCTATTCGTTTATATTTAATATCCCAGTAGTACACCGGAAAATTGAAATAAACAGTGTTTCCTAAGTTTATTCTATTTCTTGTAAATGATGGATTAGCATACGGCCATGGCACATTGCCTTGCCATCTTCCTGCATATAGCGAATTGGGAGTTTCATATGGATTTTCGCCTACTGGAAATGAATAGGAGAATGTATCGCCTTCAACATCCGTAAATTGCACAGTTACATCTGCATTTACTAGTGTCATTGCATCACTTCTGTAATAATCATTCCAATTTACCCAAGGTCCTTCTTTTACAAAGTGTGATTTAAATGGCTCTTTGTACTGTGGGTCATCACTTGTTAAACGTAAAGTTAAATCCGGAGCTCCAGTATCTACTGTAGATAATAAATTATTTGCTGTTTCTATACGCTCATCGGTATTTGGAAAATCAATACTAATTTTAAAACCGGGTACAGCTTCCGGTTGAAAATCATTTCCCCCTCTCCAATTCGGCACATCGTATCTCCATTTTAGATGATCATTTATTTCTGAAGTATTCCCCACTTGAAGGTATGATTTCATTTCGTGCCACTGAGTAGAAATATCTTCTTCGCACGTTGAAACAATACCAAGCCCCATATTATCCGCTGCATATTTTTCGGCTAATTGATATGGAAATGAACCTCTATTATTTACAGAGTATACACTCGGAAAACCACCTAAAATAGAGGTAGTTCCGCCCCACATTGCTGTTCTATCATCTGGTAAATATTCACCCGTTGATGAATTTCTGGTTGCATAAAAAATGAAGTCATCAATGGAATACACTGTCCCATCTTCACTTTCTACCGCCAGCTGCCCTTGTACTAAATCGGCAAGCTGCCCCCAATCGGTGTATACATCTTTTTTAATTATTGAAATTTGTGAAAAATCTAAAGCCCCACCGGGTATGCTGGTTGTCCATGAACCGGTATCGAAATGAATTTCGTAATCGGTATCACCGTTTATTGCGCTACCCGTTAACTTTGCCACATATTGGTACCCACGAAATTCCGGATCTCGAAGCGGAATCATTTTTGATTTATCAACCTGGCACAAATCCTGTGCGAAACCACCTGAAACACAAAACAGAGCTAGCATCAAAGCCAGCACATTTTTCTTAATGAACATAAAAACTCTCGAAAATAAAATGATGAATAACCCGAAAAATTGACGGTATCAATGATACAGTTTTTATAAACTAATACCGCCTATTCACTTAACGTAAACCATTAATTATAAATAAATAATAATAAAGCAATTCTTCGATCTAAATAAACAGGCGGATTCTAAAATAACCGTGAGGTTTTACCTACTCGGTTTCAGCATTAATGCTCCTACGCAGAGCATCAGGGCAAGTATTATATTCGCGGACGCTGGATTCATTTGTTGTACGGACGTAGCATGCTTCGTCCGTACTGTAAATCAATATTCACCTATTTCTTATCCTCTTCCCTGGCTTTACTTACTCAAGTACAAGCTCTTGAACTCGAACGGCTTTCTGAAATGCTCATCATTAAAATCCTTGGCAAAGTAAATGCTTTCGCCCGTTGATTTCATCTCTGGACCAAGCTCTTTCTTCACACCCGGGAATTTATCAAACGGAAATACCGGCTCCTTGATGGCCCAGCATGTCAATTTCGATTTGGTATCGAATTCTTTCAACTTTGCACCCAACATCACTTTTACACCTATTCCGGCTTCCGGAATCTGATTCGCTTTCGCTAAGAAAGGCACGGTTCGTGTGGTACGTGGATTGGCTTCAATCACATACACTTTTTCGTCCTTCACCGCATACTGCACATTCAGGAAACCGATTACATTCAGTGCTTTGGCTATTTTTGTTTGATATTCGCGAATGGTGGCTTGCACTTCCTCACTCAACGAATAGGGTGGGATTACCGCCGTAGAATCACCCGAGTGCACCCCAGCCGGCTCTATATGTTGCATCATCCCAGATATATGAAGCTCATCGCCATCAAACACCGAATCCACATCCACCTCTATGGCGTGCTCCAAATATTTGTCAATTAGGAAGGCATTTTCGGGATGGGTTTTCAAAATACGATCCACAAAGCGTTCTAATTCAGAACGTTTTACTGCAATCCGCATCCCTTGTCCACCCAGCACATAACTTGGACGGATCAACACCGGATATCCGATTCGATCGGCAATCTCTAAAGCGCCGGTTACTTCGGTTGCCATACCATATGCCGGAAAAGGAATTTCATTTTCGATCAACAGATCTGAAAATTCACCGCGATCTTCCGCCAGATTAATATTCTCGAAAGCCGTACCAAATATTTTAATACCCGCTTTCACCAAGCGTTTTCCAAGTTTTAAAGCTGTTTGTCCGCCCACCTGAATGATCACGCCTTCCGGTTTTTCGTGCTCTATGATATCCAATACTCGTTCCCAGTACACCGGCTCGAAATACAACTTATCAGCAATGTCGAAATCGGTGGATACCGTCTCGGGATTACAGTTAATCATAATGGCTTCGTAGCCCATTTCTTTGGTGGCCAGCACTGCATGCACGCACGAGTAATCAAACTCAATGCCCTGCCCAATTCGGTTTGGACCTGACCCAAGAATTATCACTTTTTTGCGATCGGTTACGATGCTTTCGTTCTCGCCTTCGTAGCTAGAATAGTAATACGGTGTTTGCGCCGGAAACTCTGCCGCACAAGTATCCACCACTTTAAACGCCGGCTTTAAATCGAGTTCTAAGCGTCGGACGCGAACTTCGTCATCGCTTACTTTTTCTCCCCCTTTGCTGGTTAACCAAGCAATCTGTGAGTCAGAAAATCCCGCTTGTTTGAGCTCGAAAAACTCCTCTTTGGTGATCTCTTCCAACGATTGGCCTTCGGTTCGATTTTCCAAAGAAACCATGTATCTGATTTGCTGCAAGAACCACGGGTCAATTTTGGTAATGTCGGCAATTTCCTCTACCGAAGCTCCTAATTTGAAAGCATTTCGCACCTGAAGCGAACGATCCCAATAAGGCTTCATCAGGCGTTCGCTTACTTCTTTTCGATTGATTTCTTCATAGCCATCGGCACCTAAACCAGAGCGACCGATTTCCATACTTTGCCACGCTTTGTTCAATGCTTCGGGAAAGTTACGCCCGATGCTCATCACTTCTCCCACCGCTTTCATCTGGGTGGATAATTCTTCGTCAGCGCCTGGGAATTTATCGAAATTGAATCGAGGCACTTTACACACAACATAATCGATGCTTGGCTCAAAACAGGCCGATGTGGTTCCCGTGATCTGGTTTTTCAACTCATCCAACGTGTAACCAACCGCTAATTTAGTAGCCACTTTCGCAATCGGATAACCGGTTGCTTTCGATGCCAACGCTGAAGATCGACTCACCCTAGGATTGATCTCAATCGCCACAAAACGATCGCTGCCCGGTTCAACGGCAAACTGCACATTACAACCTCCGGCAAACGTACCAATCGAGCGCATCATCTTTATGGCTGCATTCCGTAAAATCTGATATTGTTTGTCGGTTAGGGTCTGGGTTGGCGCAACAGTCACCGAATCGCCTGTATGGACGCCCATCGGGTCCATATTTTCGATCCCGCAAATAATAACCACATTGTCGTTGGCGTCGCGTAGCAGCTCCAACTCGTACTCTTTCCATCCAAAAATGGATTCTTCGATCAACACCGAATGTACCGGACTCATTTCCAATCCGCGAAGCACCATCTTATCGAAATCCTCTTCCTTCCACACAATTCCACCGCCGGCACCACCCATGGTAAACGACGGACGAATTACGATCGGAAGCCCACCTAACTCTTCCTTGATTTCTTTGGCGTCGAGCAGGGATTCTGCCTGTCGACTTCTACACTGTTCGATCCCAATTTCTTCCATGCGATCGCGGAACAACTGGCGATCTTCAGTTAATTCTACAGCGGCAATGTCTACTCCGATGATTTTGATTCCTTTTTCATCCCAATAACCTTGCTTTTCCAAATCCCGACAAAGATTCAAACCGGTCTGACCGCCCATAGTTGGGAGTACGGCATCCGGTTTTTCTTTTTCTACGATTTCGCGGATCGAGTCGGTAGTCATCGGCAGCATATAAATAGCATCTGCCATAATCGGATCCGTCATAATGGTAGCCGGATTCGAGTTGATGAGTACAATTTCGTAGCCTTCTTCTTGGAGTGAACGGCACGCTTGGGAACCGGAATAGTCAAACTCGCAAGCTTGACCGATTACGATTGGTCCTGATCCGATAATTAGAATTTTGTGTATGTCGTCGCGTCTAGGCATGGGTGGTTTTTGTGATGCTTTAAGTGAATTCAGCGATTTTTATGTTTTAAACTCAAGTCTCCCCTAGAGGGGAATACCGCGCCAGTCGGCGTGGAGTGGGGTGTTTTCGGCACACCCCTGAATCCCCTCTCAAGAGGGGACTATTTTACCTTGTTCCGATACTCTGCGTTAGAACTCTTCTTATTCTAAAACTCATGCTTCTACTCCTTTTTGCTCATTCATCATATTCACAAACTGATCGAACAAATAGGCAGAGTCATGTGGCCCCGGCGATGCTTCGGGATGGTATTGCACCGAAAATCCCGGGAAATTCTTGAATCTGAGCCCTTCCACGGTGTCGTCGTTAAGGTTTATGTGCGTGATTGAAGCAACATCTTCGGTTACGCTTTCTTCAATCACGCCGAATCCATGATTTTGCGTTGAAATTTCTACTAACCCTGTTTCCAGGTTTTTTACGGGATGGTTAGCACCGCGGTGGCCTACAAACATTTTCCCTACTTTGATTCCTTCGCTCATCGCCATCAGTTGGTGACCAAGGCAAATCCCAAACAAAGGTTTCCCGGTTGATTTGGCAAACTCAACAACCTCAAGCGCATACTCTCCGGTTGGGTTTGGATCACCCGGTCCGTTCGAGAAAAAGAAGCCATCGGCATCCCATGCGCTGATTTCATCCAAAGATGTTTGTGCCGGAAATACACGAAGTGTACATCCGCGAGCAACCAAACTGTTGATAATATTTTGCTTAATTCCGTAATCGAAAGCAGCCACTTTGAATTGCGACTCACCTTCCGGTTGATAGGTTTGTGCCTCATCGCGCGTTACTTTTGATGCCAGCTCCAGCCCTTTCATATCATCCCAGTCTTTCGCCATCTGAACCAGCTTTTCTTCATTCAGTTCGGTAGATGATATCACGGCATTCATAACTCCTTTTTCGCGAATATGACGAACCAATGCGCGCGTATCTACACCTGATATGCCTACAACTTCATTTTCATCCAGATAATTGTTCAGACTGCCATCCGCCATGGGATTACTGTACTCCCACGAAAAGGCCCGAACAATTACCCCGGCTACCATTACCTTACGGTGCTCGTCGTCGCGAGCCATGGTGCCGTAGTTTCCGATATGGGGATAAGTCATCATCATAAGTTGACCGTAATAACTGGGATCGGTGAAGATTTCCTGGTATCCGGTCATACTGGTATTAAAGCACAATTCGCCGCCGGTGATACCTTCGTGGCCAACTGCCCAGCCGTGCGCGACCGTGCCGTCACTCAATGCGAGGATTGCTTTTTTTCTGGGTTGAAGAGACATGCTTATTGGTTTGGATTGGGAATTTGAGGATCAAAAAAAATCCGACTACGAAACAACGCGTCGGATTCTAAAAATATGTGGTAAACCAAAAATGCCATTAGCACCCTGCCGATTTGAGTTTAGGGTTCGCCAATGGTTCAAAGCTATGTAATGCTAACAAATGTATTTTCAAGTGAGCTTTGTTGAGGTTTTCCAAAGATACAAAGGGGCGGGCAGGGATTCAATTTGAATCGTGAGTGTTTTTCGATTTTTAATTATGTCTTTCCCGGAATGGTAGGAATTGAAATGTTAAATGACCCTCTTAACTATTACACGGTCTCTATATCATGTATTCATCACACTATGAGACTTATATTTTATTTGATCAATATCCTAATTGCGATTTTTTAGACCTAAGAGAATATAAATCTGTAACAAATGCATAAGGAGTAACTCTTCATTTTGTTGAGATTTTTTAAGGGGTTCTCAATACATCTAACCAACAAGATATACAATAGGTACAATGTTTAATTCAACTAACCGTAAAGCGTTGTGTGGGGGGGGTATTTACCATTTTAGTGTTTGATGTGGCTGGGCGCGAGCTTACTCAACTAACCAAACTTACCAAGCCGGGCAACATCAGGTATTTTTCGATGCATCGGCTTATTCCAGCGGAAATTATTTGGTTCGTTTGCAAGCCGGAGATTTTGTTCAATCCCAAACCATAACCTTGGTTAAATAAAATTCTTAAACTATCCGGCAGATGAAATCTATCTGCCGGAATACTATTTTTGACTATGAATATGTTATTCCAAATATCTCTTCCATTTCTACTCATCTTTTCCGGTTGCAGTTTATTCGATACGGAGCCCAAACCCTTAGAACCCATACAAACCTTTTTTTACGCTGAAATTAATGGGGAACGTTTTGATGCGAATAGAGCAAATGCTGTACTCAATGGTTGGCGAGGCTACACAATTTTAACATTTAGCGGAAGTCATCATCCCGATGAAATTTATCCTTATCATGAAATTATATCTTTTAATAATGTCTACAATAATTCACAAATCACTTACCCACTTTTATTTGATTCTGTAGCTACAGAAAGTTTAGGTTTCCCAGTACCTTTTGTATCATACTATGAAAATGATGGCGATGTGATTATATCAGACTATCAAGCTTCTGACGATAGTGAGGGCTTTGTTACCGTTGAATTGGAGGAGCTTGATGATGGCCGAAAAACCATTTCCGGCACGTTTGAAATGACAGTATATTTGAAAAAACGTATTGAAACTGCTTTCCCACAACAAGAACAGGATACCTTGCATATTACCAATGGTAAATACTTATTAGAATTGAGAGATTTTAGAAAGGATTAGCACACTGAAAGCGAACTTCCAAATATCTCTCTTATTTCTACTTTCTTTCTCGATCCAAGGCTCTAGTAAGGATCGAATCTCAGTACATAAAAAACGCAACGCAGAGTAAACAGTTCGAAGCTTAGAACATAGCAGTGGCGAGAATCTAGAACGTTAATAAAGATTCTTGCCATACAAATCTACAGATCGCGGCATTCGTTGCGGGATGACCAGACCTTTGCTAATCGGCAACCCATTTAAAAGTGATTCCCGCGTATGCGGAAATCTAAAGTGAATTTGAAGCCACAGGTTTGTTTGATTATTCTTCAATTGCGTTGACATAACACTGAAAATTGATAGAAACTTTTGTCCCCTAATCAATATTAGATCCCTGCCTTCGCAGGGATGACGGATCTTTTGTAGGTTGATAACCCTTTAAACAGTCATTCCTGCGAAGGCGGGAATCTTAGGTATTTTTAAAATATCTGAATTATTTCACTATCCAGATTCAGCAAGATGTACGGGATTACAAGTTATCCGCCTTTCTTCTGATTTGCCAAACTCCCTGTCATCGTTGCTAATCCACTTACAAAACCACCAAGTACGGCGGTTATCAATACAACAATCAGTGGTGAGCCTACACCTAGCATTTCGGCAATTCGCCCTGACATTATTCCATCATTGGCAACATGAATGTAGAGCGCCTGTCCACCCCAAAGCAGGAATAGAGCTAAAAATCCCCATAAAAAAGAAGCCACTGCTTTTTCTTTAAACAGATATCCAAATACCACGCCGGGAATAGCGATACTCCACCATGGGAGGAAGAGGTTTAGGATGAAGGCAAAGATTAAAATGAATAAAGATAATAGCATAGCAAATTGATTTTAAATGCTAAGTGTTAAATGATAAGTGACTTCATTTAAAATTGAGCACTTAACATTTAACCTTATTTAGTTACTTAGAAAAGTTATTTCATAGAGTGTATTTTCTGGTTTTTCGCGGTAGAAATTTAGCTCAAAGTGGTTTCCAAGCCGCCAGTTTTCTACAAAAGCATCGTAGTTTGGTGAGCCGGGATTGCCGGATATCCCGCCCGGATACACGCCCCAACCTTTTACCTCGGGGCCAAGCTCTACCACCATTCGCCATGATGGGCCGTAGCCAAATCGGGTGGCATTAATCGCCTCCGATGAACCTCCGGTGTAAACATCCATGGCGCCAAAACCGGGAATTTGCCCCACATGCTCAATGTCGTTATTCATCACAAATCCCCAATTCCATCCTTCACCAATCGTTCCGTAATAGGTGTCCAGTAAATCGTAAGCATGCTTATACGCAGCTGTTGCCAAATCTTTGATGGTTTCTTTTTCTTCGGTTTCGATGTTATCAATTAATAAGAAATTCGAATCTGATTTCAGTACTTCTATCAAACGATCACGATGAGGATATCGTAGCGAACCATCAACCAGTTTGTATTCATCTCTAAAAATCGAGCGGTAAAACTCTCTAAACCAGTAGTAGAAAAAGCCGGGTTGTTGTAAATCGGCATCCATTTCAAAATTCCAGCTCGCCATCTGCGACAAAAACTCAGTCTCTTTAAAATTCAAACTGTCGCGAATCACCCATTCAATCATCTCAGGTACAATACTTTCAGCATGCAAACTGTAATCGTCCATCTGCATGTTCATCATATCTTGTGGGGTAATGTTATCCATTTCTCGCAACAGATCATTAATGCGCTTACCTCTTTCGTAAGGCGCGTTTTCATCGGCCAAATAATAAGGATACGATTCACCCGCCGATTCCTGATTTGCTGAACTCACAAATCCTCGCGGTGGATTCTTAACATGCGGATTGTGTTGATGCGGAATCCAGCCTTGCCAATCAAAAGCCGGGTCGCTGCCATCGCTCACTTCTTGTCCTTGAAAATCCCACTTATTCGGGAATTTCCCATTTACCCACATGGCAATGTCACCCTCGGTTGATGCGAACACAAAATTCTGAGCCGGACCTACATACGCCTCAAGCGCTGCTACAAAATCGTCATAATTACCGGCTTTGTTCAGGCCTACAAATGTCTTTAAACTGTTGCCGGGTTCATGTCCAACCCATCGCATGGCATGATAAATAGGCTCACGGGTTGTGTCATCAGGATTGGCAACCATCACAGGTCCGTGGTGCGTAAAAACCAACGTGTCGATGATTGTTTCTCCACCTTTTACTTTTATTTCTTCGATGCGTTTTGTGGTAGGATTCCACTTCCCGTCGTACCAGTATTCGTCTTTTGATGCATCCTTAAACTCAATTTCATACCAATCGAGCACATCCGATCCGGTATTAGTCACAGAGAATGCTACTTTTTCGTTAAAGCCGATCAAGATTCCAGGAATCCCCTGAAAGCCTACCCCATAAGTATTATAGCCCGGAGCGTGTAATTGCATTTCCATCCAAATGGAAGGCATCGACAAACTAAGGTGAGGATCGCCCGCTAAAATTGGGTAGCCATTTGCAGTTTTTGAACCATCCACCGCCCAATTGTTTGAGCCAACGCCGGCGTCCGGCTCCCAAAATTGTATACGTTCTGCGGTTTTGGGGATGAAATCAGTTTCAGGAACTTCAGGTTTAATCGATTCAAAATCCCAAATTCTGCTTTCCGGAATGATAGGATCCACAGACTCAGGTCGCGTTTTAAAAAACGTATTGATGTATTCTTCCCCTAAAAAGGCTTTAGTGCGTGAAGTACGATCGTCGCTACTGCCACCGGCTAAGGTGCGAAGCATATTCATATGAAGAATAGAAGTTTTTAATGGCGTCCAGGCTTCCGGAGCGGCATTTAACACTTTATATTCTACCGGGTACTCATCCGGCGATAAACTTTCGATGAATGCATTTACTCCATGAGCATACGCTTGCACTATTTTGGAACTTTCTGAGTCTTGCATCACTTTTTCCAGCTTTTTTTCAGCTGCCCATGGCATGCCCCATCTACGAGTGGTTAAATCCCGATTTTGCACCCCGGAATTTTCCCCAATCAATTCTGATAATCGCCCTGCTGCATCATAGGTTTGAATCTCCATCTGAAATAACCGTTGCTGCGCAGTGATGTACCCCTGAGCCATGAATAAATCATGCTCATTTTGAGCAAAAATGTGTGGAACACGTCGGTCATCGAACACAACCGAAACTTCATCTAACAATCCATCTATTTCCAGAATCTCGCTATCCGGAATCGAAGTTTCTGCATTGGCCCAAAAGCCAGCATCCGGATCAAAGAACTTCCCTAGAGGAGGAATAGAACCGAATTTGGTGTTGAGAACGAGAATGCAAGCTACTAATAAAATAGCGGATAGGAATGGGCTAATAAATCGCATCAAATTTCTAATGCTGAGGGTTAAGTGTTAAATGTTAAGTGAGAAATGCATTCAACATTTAACACTTAACATTTAAATTTCAAAATTACCAGAGCAGCATCTTCATACAGAACACACTACCGCCGCTTTTCAGGAATTCTTCGGTGTTAAACTCGTGAACGATAAACCCTAATTCTTCAAGTCTAGCATTTACTTCGGTACAACCTTTTTGGATGAGCACGTTTTTGCCATCCGGACAAGTTGCGTTACAAGCAAAAAGCTCTTCCGCTTCGAATGTATTCGCTTCAATAACGGTTGAAAATATCTTCCGAATTTTTGCCAATCCATCTTCGGTAAAAGCTTTCGGGTAAATCAACACCGTATCTTCGTTTAAAATGCACAAGCACGTATCTAGGTGGTAGAATCTCTCGTCGATTAGCTCAAGAGCGATTACCGGAGTGTCGAGTGTTTCTGCGATATGATCATACACATCCTTTGAAGATCGATAACCGAATCCGCCCCAAATCAGGCGCTTTTTGTAATGCCAAATAGCATCGCCCATTCCTTCGAAATCGGTGAATTGTGACTCATCCAAATGGATTACTTTATACGAACTTTCTTCGTACACTTTTTCAATGTGCGGAACCTCCCCCTTTCGTTCAGGAGAATGCATCACGCTCATGATCACTTCTTTGGTACCATCCGCTTTTATATTCGGCAAGCTTTGATTGGCACAAAACACCATATCAGGGTATTCTTCTTGTGGCCCAACTTCGTGCACATACAACCCAAGATTCTTGTAGGCGTCCCGAAGTCTATTCCATTCAGCGGTAGCTTCTTCTTTGTTAATGTCGCCAATATGACCTTCCATATGCGGATTGATCACATATTTCACATCAAAATATTTAGGATGCACCACCATTACTTTGCCCGGTGCCGGCATATCTTCAAGATCCGCGAGGGTAAAATCCAGCTGATCTGATTGCGTGATTACTCTGCTCATTCAGTTTAATTAATTGTACGTATTGATAAAATTTTAGATCCGATTCCGGAACAAGAAGAGAGTGGAGTGATAGGATTGTAAGAATACGAATAATTCCGCGTGATTTTCCATCTCTAAATTCAATGGCAGTCACTTTCTCCCTATATTTGACCTCGCTCTAACTTTGTAAAAATTAAGGATGACTCAAAAAAACCTGATAATTGCCTTTGGTGGCGTTTCCCCTGAACATGAAGTGTCGGTGTTAACGGCTATGCAGGTATTTGCCGCGTTAGAAGAAACTACCTACCAACTTATTCCACTTTACATCACCAAATCTGGCCATTGGCTAGGCGGTGATGCATTAAAAGATCTTAGTAATTACAAAGACCTAAACAAACTTGAAGCCGAGTGCATTCCGGTTTCGTTCTCGAAGAATGAGATGGGAATTACTCATCTGACCGAACAAGGCAAAACCGGACTTTTTAAAAAGCCAATTAGTGTACCAGTTTACGCTATTGTGTGTGCGTTTCATGGAAGTGAAGGTGAAAACGGCGCTTTTCAAGGGATTTGTGAGCAATACAACATCCCATATACCGGTAGCGGAGTACTCGCGTCGTCGGTGGGGATGGACAAAGTAAAGGCCAAGCAGTTGTGCGAAGCCAATCAGATTCCGGTTACTTCCAGCCTCGATTTTTATGAAAGCGACTGGGACGAACATCAGGACACTATCATACAGGAAGCTGAACTACTTGGATTTCCATTGGTTGTGAAGCCTTCGTCGCTGGGAAGTAGTATCGGTGTAAAAAAAGTAGATACTACCGCTGAATTGATCGAAGCCGTTGAAATTGCTTTCCGTTATGATGCCCATTTATTGGTGGAAGTTGCTATTAATCCACTCATGGAAATTAACTGCTCTGTACTTGGCACTTCAGAAAACTGTCGCGCAAGTGTATGTGAACGACCACTCGGCAGTACAGCAACGCTCTCTTTTGAAGATAAATACCAAAGTGGCGGAGGTGCAGAAAAAGGCATGGCTTCGGCTGATCGGGTAATTCCCGCTGATATTTCGCCGGAGTTAACGGATACCATCCGCAGTATGGCGGTTCATACCTTCAAAACGTTTGATGCTTCCGGCGTTG